>NZ_CP088930.1:3217080-3927111 GCF_027594825.1 Serratia liquefaciens
CCTTCGCTGCTGTGACGGCGACGCTGAACAACCTGGGGCCGGGGTTGGGGGTGGTGGCAGATAACTTTACTACTATGCCTGCACCGGCGAAGTGGATCCTGGTTCTGACGATGCTGTTCGGTCGCCTTGAGGTCTTTACACTGCTGGTTCTGTTTACGCCGACGTTCTGGCGCGAATGACCTTGATAAAAGGAGTAACGCCGTGAAGGCACTGATTCTTTATTCTAGCCGTGATGGGCAAACACGTTCTATCGCCTCTTATATAGCAAACAAACTGCAGGATACGCTGCGCTGCGATGTGATCGATTTGCTGCAGGCGGATAATATTGACCTCACGCAGTATCAGCAGGTGTTGATTGGCGCATCGGTGCGTTATGGCCATTTCCATCCGACATTGGAAAAGTTCGTCAAACGTCATGCCGAACAATTGAACCGCATGCCGAGCGCATTCTTTAGCGTCAACCTGACCGCCCGTAAAGCGGACAAGCGTTCCCCACAGACCAATGCTTATACCCGCAAGTTCCTGCTGGCGTCGCCTTGGCAGCCAAAACAGTGCGCCGTGTTTGCCGGCGCACTGCGTTATCCACGTTATCGCTGGCTCGATCGCGTAATGATTCAACTTATTATGCGTATGACCGGGGGCGAAACAGACAGCAGTAAAGAAGTGGAGTACACCGATTGGCAGCAAGTGGAACGTTTTGCCCAGGAGTTTGGCCATATTCAGTATGAAAAGTGACGAAAACGCTGGCTTGTGCAGCGTTTTGTCGAAAAATACCGCGCTTGAAAAGTTTTTTGCATTTAGGGGTTGCGGCCTTCTGAGAACTCCCTATAATGCGCCTCCACTGACCGGGAACAACGACTCCTCTAACGAGAACCAGTCGCCCAGCCAGAAAGATTCAAGCCGGTGAAAACACCGTTTCTTAATAAGAAAAAAGCTTGACTCTTCAGGTGAAAAGCGTAATATACGCCACCTCGAGTTAGCAACCTAACTCACTGCTCTTTAACAATTTATCAGACAATCTGTGTGGGCACTCCACAAGACGATATCCAGAACCTTCGGGTTCGAAAAAATATCAAGTCTTGAAGAGTGACCAAGCAATAAGTCAGTCGGTTGATTCGTCAACGGTCTGATTATTACGAAAGTTAATTTTCGAGCATCGCTTCACGAGTTGAAGCAAATCAAGCTTTTAATTGAAGAGTTTGATCATGGCTCAGATTGAACGCTGGCGGCAGGCCTAACACATGCAAGTCGAGCGGTAGCACAGGAGAGCTTGCTCTCCGGGTGACGAGCGGCGGACGGGTGAGTAATGTCTGGGAAACTGCCTGATGGAGGGGGATAACTACTGGAAACGGTAGCTAATACCGCATAACGTCTTCGGACCAAAGTGGGGGACCTTCGGGCCTCATGCCATCAGATGTGCCCAGATGGGATTAGCTAGTAGGTGGGGTAATGGCTCACCTAGGCGACGATCCCTAGCTGGTCTGAGAGGATGACCAGCCACACTGGAACTGAGACACGGTCCAGACTCCTACGGGAGGCAGCAGTGGGGAATATTGCACAATGGGCGCAAGCCTGATGCAGCCATGCCGCGTGTGTGAAGAAGGCCTTCGGGTTGTAAAGCACTTTCAGCGAGGAGGAAGGGTTCAGTGTTAATAGCACTGTGCATTGACGTTACTCGCAGAAGAAGCACCGGCTAACTCCGTGCCAGCAGCCGCGGTAATACGGAGGGTGCAAGCGTTAATCGGAATTACTGGGCGTAAAGCGCACGCAGGCGGTTTGTTAAGTCAGATGTGAAATCCCCGCGCTTAACGTGGGAACTGCATTTGAAACTGGCAAGCTAGAGTCTTGTAGAGGGGGGTAGAATTCCAGGTGTAGCGGTGAAATGCGTAGAGATCTGGAGGAATACCGGTGGCGAAGGCGGCCCCCTGGACAAAGACTGACGCTCAGGTGCGAAAGCGTGGGGAGCAAACAGGATTAGATACCCTGGTAGTCCACGCTGTAAACGATGTCGACTTGGAGGTTGTGCCCTTGAGGCGTGGCTTCCGGAGCTAACGCGTTAAGTCGACCGCCTGGGGAGTACGGCCGCAAGGTTAAAACTCAAATGAATTGACGGGGGCCCGCACAAGCGGTGGAGCATGTGGTTTAATTCGATGCAACGCGAAGAACCTTACCTACTCTTGACATCCAGAGAATTCGCTAGAGATAGCTTAGTGCCTTCGGGAACTCTGAGACAGGTGCTGCATGGCTGTCGTCAGCTCGTGTTGTGAAATGTTGGGTTAAGTCCCGCAACGAGCGCAACCCTTATCCTTTGTTGCCAGCGCGTAATGGTGGGAACTCAAAGGAGACTGCCGGTGATAAACCGGAGGAAGGTGGGGATGACGTCAAGTCATCATGGCCCTTACGAGTAGGGCTACACACGTGCTACAATGGCGTATACAAAGAGAAGCGAACTCGCGAGAGCAAGCGGACCTCATAAAGTACGTCGTAGTCCGGATCGGAGTCTGCAACTCGACTCCGTGAAGTCGGAATCGCTAGTAATCGTAGATCAGAATGCTACGGTGAATACGTTCCCGGGCCTTGTACACACCGCCCGTCACACCATGGGAGTGGGTTGCAAAAGAAGTAGGTAGCTTAACCTTCGGGAGGGCGCTTACCACTTTGTGATTCATGACTGGGGTGAAGTCGTAACAAGGTAACCGTAGGGGAACCTGCGGTTGGATCACCTCCTTACCTAATGATATTGATTGCGTGAAGTGCTCACACAGATTGTCTGATGAAAAGTAACGAGCAAAGCGCTACCTGTTGATGTAATGAGTCACTGACTCATGCTGATACGAGAAACGGTTAAACCCTGGTTTAATCGGATTTTGTGTCCCCATCGTCTAGAGGCCTAGGACACTGCCCTTTCACGGCTGTAACAGGGGTTCGAATCCCCTTGGGGACGCCATCCGATAATGAGTGAAAGACATTATCACCGGTTAGCAATAACCGAAAACATCTTAAAGATGACTCTTGCGAGTCGTGTTTAAGATATTGCTCTTTAACAATCTGGAACAAGCTGAAAATTGAAACATGACAGCTGAAACTTATCCCTCCGTAGAACTATTGGGGTAAGGATTAACCTGTCATAGAGTCTCTCAAATAAACAGCACGACAGTGTTTTCTGTTTACAGAAACACCTTCGGGTTGTGAGGTTAAGTGACTAAGCGTACACGGTGGATGCCTAGGCAGTCAGAGGCGATGAAGGGCGTGCTAATCTGCGATAAGCGTCGGTAAGGTGATATGAACCGTTATAACCGGCGATACCCGAATGGGGAAACCCAGTGCAATTCGTTGCACTATCATACGATGAATACATAGTCGTATGAGGCGAACCGGGGGAACTGAAACATCTAAGTACCCCGAGGAAAAGAAATCAACCGAGATTCCCCCAGTAGCGGCGAGCGAACGGGGAGGAGCCCAGAACCTGAATCAGTTCTTGTGTTAGTGGAAGCGTCTGGAAAGTCGCACAGTAAAGGGTGATAGTCCCGTACACTAAAATGCATTAATTGTGAGTTCGATGAGTAGGGCGGGACACGTGACATCCTGTCTGAATATGGGGGGACCATCCTCCAAGGCTAAATACTCCTGACTGACCGATAGTGAACCAGTACCGTGAGGGAAAGGCGAAAAGAACCCCGGCGAGGGGAGTGAAATAGAACCTGAAACCGTGTACGTACAAGCAGTGGGAGCCTACTTTGTTGGGTGACTGCGTACCTTTTGTATAATGGGTCAGCGACTTATATTTTGTAGCAAGGTTAACCGTATAGGGGAGCCGTAGGGAAACCGAGTCTTAACTGGGCGAATAGTTGCAAGGTATAGACCCGAAACCCGGTGATCTAGCCATGGGCAGGTTGAAGGTTGGGTAACACTAACTGGAGGACCGAACCGACTAATGTTGAAAAATTAGCGGATGACTTGTGGCTGGGGGTGAAAGGCCAATCAAACCGGGAGATAGCTGGTTCTCCCCGAAAGCTATTTAGGTAGCGCCTCGTGAACTCATCTTCGGGGGTAGAGCACTGTTTCGGCTAGGGGGCCATCCCGGCTTACCAAACCGATGCAAACTCCGAATACCGAAGAATGTTATCACGGGAGACACACGGCGGGTGCTAACGTCCGTCGTGAAGAGGGAAACAACCCAGACCGCCAGCTAAGGTCCCAAAGTCATGGTTAAGTGGGAAACGATGTGGGAAGGCATAGACAGCCAGGATGTTGGCTTAGAAGCAGCCATCATTTAAAGAAAGCGTAATAGCTCACTGGTCGAGTCGGCCTGCGCGGAAGATGTAACGGGGCTAAACCATGCACCGAAGCTGCGGCAGCGACGCTTAGGCGTTGTTGGGTAGGGGAGCGTTCTGTAAGCCGTTGAAGGTGACCTGTGAGGGTTGCTGGAGGTATCAGAAGTGCGAATGCTGACATAAGTAACGATAAAGCGGGTGAAAAACCCGCTCGCCGGAAGACCAAGGGTTCCTGTCCAACGTTAATCGGGGCAGGGTGAGTCGACCCCTAAGGCGAGGCCGAAAGGCGTAGTCGATGGGAAACAGGTTAATATTCCTGTACTCGGTGTTACTGCGAAGGGGGGACGGAGAAGGCTAGGCTAGCCGGGCGACGGTTGTCCCGGTTTAAGCGTGTAGGGGGAGTGACCTGGTAAATCCGGTGACTTATTCAACCCTGAGGCGTGATGACGATGCACTACGGTGCAGAAGTAGTTGATGCCAAGCTTCCAGGAAAAGCCTCTAAGCATCAGGTAACACAGAATCGTACCCCAAACCGACACAGGTGGTCAGGTAGAGAATACCAAGGCGCTTGAGAGAACTCGGGTGAAGGAACTAGGCAAAATGGTGCCGTAACTTCGGGAGAAGGCACGCTGGCGCGTAGGTGAAGAGACTTGCTCTCGGAGCTGAAGCCAGTCGCAGATACCAGCTGGCTGCAACTGTTTAATAAAAACACAGCACTGTGCAAACACGAAAGTGGACGTATACGGTGTGACGCCTGCCCGGTGCTGGAAGGTTAATTGATGGGGTCAGCCGCAAGGCGAAGCTCTTGATCGAAGCCCCAGTAAACGGCGGCCGTAACTATAACGGTCCTAAGGTAGCGAAATTCCTTGTCGGGTAAGTTCCGACCTGCACGAATGGCGTAATGATGGCCAGGCTGTCTCCACCCGAGACTCAGTGAAATTGAACTCGCTGTGAAGATGCAGTGTACCCGCGGCAAGACGGAAAGACCCCGTGAACCTTTACTATAGCTTGACACTGAACATTGAGCCTTGATGTGTAGGATAGGTGGGAGGCTTTGAAGCGTGGACGCCAGTCTGCGTGGAGCCAACCTTGAAATACCACCCTTTAATGTTTGATGTTCTAACTCGGCCCCGTAATCCGGGGTGAGGACAGTGTCTGGTGGGTAGTTTGACTGGGGCGGTCTCCTCCCAAAGAGTAACGGAGGAGCACGAAGGTTAGCTAATCACGGTCGGACATCGTGAGGTTAGTGCAAAGGCATAAGCTAGCTTGACTGCGAGAGTGACGGCTCGAGCAGGTACGAAAGTAGGTCTTAGTGATCCGGTGGTTCTGAATGGAAGGGCCATCGCTCAACGGATAAAAGGTACTCCGGGGATAACAGGCTGATACCGCCCAAGAGTTCATATCGACGGCGGTGTTTGGCACCTCGATGTCGGCTCATCACATCCTGGGGCTGAAGTAGGTCCCAAGGGTATGGCTGTTCGCCATTTAAAGTGGTACGCGAGCTGGGTTTAGAACGTCGTGAGACAGTTCGGTCCCTATCTGCCGTGGGCGTTGGAAGATTGAGAGGGGTTGCTCCTAGTACGAGAGGACCGGAGTGAACGCACCACTGGTGTTCGGGTTGTCATGCCAATGGCACTGCCCGGTAGCTAAGTGCGGAAAAGATAAGCGCTGAAAGCATCTAAGCGCGAAACTTGCCTCGAGATGAGTCTTCCCTGGGCCTTTAAGGCCCCTGAAGGAACGTTTAAGACTAAGACGTTGATAGGCTGGGTGTGTAAGTGCAGCGATGCATTGAGCTAACCAGTACTAATGATCCGTGAGGCTTAACCTTACAACACCAAAGGTGTTTTAGAGAGACAGATTTTCAGCGAAGTTCCGAGATTGGTTCTGATGGCTACGTGAGTAGCGGTTAGAATGAAACAGAATTTGCCTGGCGGCAATAGCGCGGTGGTCCCACCTGACCCCATGCCGAACTCAGAAGTGAAACGCCGTAGCGCCGATGGTAGTGTGGGGTCTCCCCATGCGAGAGTAGGACACTGCCAGGCATCAATCAAGCCAAGAGGCCATCCGTAAGGATGGCCTTTTTGCTATGCGGAAAAGAAAAAATGGCGCAGCCAGTCGGTACCTGGATAGCCGATCCTCGACAATATCCTGTGAATAAATCCCTCCTCGTTATACTTATGGTTATAAATATGAACAATATTTAAAAAACATAACTGTTCTCGGATGAATATAAGTCAAATTGAATAGAATTGTTTTAGGTTTATAGCAATTAGCCTGTCTTTAAGAAAATCGTGATTAATCATCTTAATTATTGTCATTGATGTATTACCTAATTAATTTATATAGAAATTACCTTATAAAACAATTAGAAATATTTAATCCGTTGATGTTCTCCAGATAAAAGCAATATCAATGAAAACAAATATTAGCCTGACGTGCCGAATCGAGTAGACTAGGTGGAGGTTCATTTCCGTATAGGTATTTATCGTTATGTCTACTGAAAGCGCGTCATTAAAAAGCCACAATACCTTTGCGCTCCCGGTCAACGCAGCGCATCTGGTCATTGCCAACACCATCGAATTGATGATCAAGGTTTGGCAGAAAACGCAGAAGCGCCAAGAGCCGCTGCTGGTACTCGGTGAAGGAAGTAACGTCCTGTTTCTTGAGGACTTTGCCGGTACGGTCATGATCAATCAATTAAAAGGCATCGATATCAGAGAAGAAAAAGATGCCTGGTTTCTCCATGTCAGCTCCGGTGAGAATTGGCATGGCCTGGTTTGTCGCACTCTTGATATCAGCATTCCTGGCCTGGAAAATTTGGCTCTGATCCCTGGCCTGGTCGGTTCTGCCCCCATTCAGAATATCGGCGCCTATGGCATCGAGCTCAAGAGCGTATGTGACTACGTTGATCTATTGGATCTGAGTACGGGAGCTATCGATCGCATTCCGGCGTCAGATTGTGGGTTTGGCTACCGTGAAAGCATTTTCAAACATCATTTTCAGAAGGGGCACATCATTGTTGGCGTAGGCTTACGCCTGAACAAGCAATGGAACCCGATGCTTAATTATGGCGATCTGGCAAAGCTGGATCCGGACACGGTGACCCCGCGTCAGGTCTTTGACTCAGTGTGCGCCATGCGTCGCAGTAAGCTGCCGGATCCTAAGGTGATGGGTAATGCCGGCAGTTTCTTCAAAAATCCGTTGGTCAGTAGTGAAAAGGCTACTGCGCTGATGGCCGAATATCCTGGGATGCCGCATTACCCACAGCAGGATGGTCAGATGAAGTTGGCTGCAGGTTGGTTGATCGACCAGTGTCAGTTGAAAGGCCATCAGATGGGGGGGGCGGAGGTACACAGTCAGCAGGCGCTTGTACTGGTTAATGTGGATAATGCCACCAGTCAGGACGTGGTCGCCTTGGCACGCCATGTGCGCAATACCGTAGCGAAAAAGTTTGATGTATGGTTAGAGCCAGAAGTTCGCTTTATCGGTAAGGATGGTGAGTTGAACGCCGTAGAGGTTCTGTCATGAAGGATACCAAAGTTCCCCTCAAGCTGATTGCGATACTGGCCGATGGCGGTTTCCATTCTGGCGAGCACCTTGGTGAGCTACTCGGTATGAGCCGTGCAGCCATTAACAAGCATATCCAGACCATCCGCGAGTGGGGCCTGGACGTGTTTACCGTACCGGGAAAAGGTTACAGCTTGCCTGGCCCAATCCAATTGTTGGATGCTGAACGTATTCTCAGTCGACTGGCCGATAAGCGTGTCACCGTGTTGCCGGTCGTGGATTCTACCAATCAATATCTGCTGGATCGCATTGCTGAACTGCAGTCGGGTGATGCCTGTGTTGCTGAGTATCAGCAAGCAGGACGTGGCCGGCGTGGACGCCAATGGATCTCTCCATTTGGTGCCAATCTGTATCTTTCGATGTTTTGGCGTCTTGATCAAGGGCCGGCAGCTGCAATGGGTTTGAGCCTGGTGATTGGCATAGTAATGGCCGAAGTGTTGCAAGGCCTCGGTGCGGAGGATGTCAGAGTCAAATGGCCGAACGACTTATACCTTAACGATCGTAAGTTGGCGGGTATCTTGGTCGAATTAACGGGGAAAACCGGTGATGCGGCACAGCTCGTCATTGGTGCCGGTATCAATTTAGCCATGCGTGAAACCAATGCCAATGCAATTAATCAGGGTTGGATAAACCTGCAGGAAGCGGGTATTAATATCGATCGCAATGAGCTGGCTGCGACTTTGCTTAATGAGTTGCGCCAATCGCTGCGTCAGTTTGAGATTGAGGGTTTGACCCCCTTTATTTCACGCTGGCATGCGTTAGATAACTTTATTGATCGGCCTGTTAAGCTATTAATCGGTGAGCAGCAAATATTCGGCACTGCTCGCGGTATCGATCAGCAAGGTGCGTTATTGCTTGAGCAAAATGGTGTTATTAAGCCATTTATCGGCGGAGAAATATCGCTACGCAGTGCAGAGTAACTAATTATTAATAAGGGGCTCTAAAGCCCCTTTTCGTTAATTAAATTACTTTCTCAAACGAACGCTCTCGACGGCATGATTAGCGCTTTTGGTCATAATCAGGCTCGCACGTTCACGTGTCGGAAGGATGTTTTCCTGTAAATTCAATCCATTAATTTCATTCCACAGCTGAGTGGCTATATTTACAGCCTCGGGCTCTGGAAGCTTGGAATAGTTATGGAAATAAGAATCAGGATTGGAAAACGCTCCCTGACGGAATTTAAGGAACCGGTTGATGTACCAGGACTGCAACAGTTCCTCCGGTGCGTCGACATATATCGAGAAATCAACAAAGTCAGAAACAAATACGCGATGCGGATCATGAGGGTAGTCCATACCGCTTTGTAATACGTTGAGCCCTTCCAAAATAAGAATGTCCGGCTGCTCGATGACTTTATTTCCTTCAGGAACAACATCATAAATCAGATGGGAATATACCGGGGCAGTGACACGTTTGGCGCCGGATTTCACTTCAGAAACGAACTTGACCAGGCTGTGCATATCGTAAGACTGTGGAAAGCCTTTTTTCTTCATCAGCCCACGTTCGTTCAACACTTTATTAGGATGGAGGAAACCATCGGTGGTTATCAGCTCAACGCTGCGGTGTTCCGGCCAACTGCCAAGCAGTGCCTGCAACAAACGTGCGGTGGTGCTTTTGCCTACGGCAACGCTGCCGGCGATGCCGATGACGTAGGGGATTTTTTGTCCATCGGTTCCGAGAAATTGCTCAAGTACGGCCTGACGGCGCAGGTTGGAACTGATATAGAAGTTCAGCAACCGCGACAGCGGCAGATAAATCTGAGCCACCTCTTCCAAAGAGAGATCTTCGTTAATCCCTTTTAGTTTAACAATCTCTTCTTCTGACAGTGTCAGCGGCACCGAATCTCGCAACGCAGCCCACTGGGTACGATCGAACTGAAGATAGGGCGTCGCTAAAGATTGATCTCTTTTTATCATAAGCCAAATTCTGCCTGTTAACGCAGGTTGGGAAAGGCGCCGGACGCCAACTCCAGATAATAAACAAGCTGCATATTATAGACAGCTTGGTTTTTGGCGTAGACTTTTTTCGCAAAAGTTATCGATTGGCGGCAGTTTATGTCAATTGTGAGAAGCGGCGCTCAGTTGATGGCAGAGGCGTTGCAAAGCGGTATCTCAAGGAAATGATACCGCTTTCATGCTAGCTGGCAATGGCAGGGGAGGCTTGGTTCACCGCGAACAGGTGTTTGTAGTAAATGACCGTAGGGTGATAGTAGCCATCGGGTGCGGCGGCATAATCGGGTAACTCTCCGAGGCAGCGATAGCCCAATGAGCGATACAGCGCTTCTGCAGCGGAACCTGCCTGCGTGTCGAGATATAGCAAGCCACGCTGCTGCTGAAGTGCCGACTGTTCCAATGCTTTCATCAGGGCTTGTCCGACACCGTTACGGCGTGCGCGGCTGTGAACTAACAGTTTTTGTACTTCAGCCCGGTTGCGTCCATTCGGTTTCTGGCATAGCTCCAGTTGTACCGTGCCGATAACGCCGCGCTCGTCTCTGGCAATCCACAACAACAGCTCGCCTTTGGCCAAGGCAGGCCTCAGGCTGTGGAAATAGCTTTCGGCGTCTTCATGCGGGATCAGTGTGTCGTAGCCCACTGAGGCGCCATGCGTTACCGCATCGGTCAACAGGCGAGCCAGTTCATCTCGGTAAATGGGCAGCGTGGCGGCATTAATCAGGACAATTTTCATCGGTCATTCCTCCTGGATGAGGGGGTAATGAAGACTTGCAATAATTGCGCCAGAGCGGCGGTGGGTGCTCTGGCGACGAAAGGCGTGAAAAATAATGGTAGTTGATGTCATTACGTGGGGCACTCATCCCTTTTTTGGTGCATCGATCCCGCTCACAGTTTCCTGATTGGGGTTTACGGATTTGAGATAACGGGCACGGGGAAAGAAAGGGTCAATGCTTGCAAAAAGTGGATTAAATTGTAGAGAATGATTCCTGCAGTTGATGAATCTTTGCACGCTATGCGCTGTGAATTGCCAGACACTGTGCAAAATTGGGTAATTTGTGAGCGAAAGTGCAGCTAACGCAATTTTTTTGTTGCATAGGCCGTCCGGTCTACCTAGAATGCGCTGCACTTGATGCCGGCTTAGCTCAGTTGGTAGAGCAACTGACTTGTAATCAGTAGGTCACCAGTTCGATTCCGGTAGCCGGCACCAATCAAGTCACAGTAGTTAAAATCTGGTGGGGTTCCCGAGCGGCCAAAGGGAGCAGACTGTAAATCTGCCGTCACAGACTTCGAAGGTTCGAATCCTTCCCCCACCACCATATCTTGCCTTAGGCAGTTAACAGGCCAGCGATAATCTCGCAACGGTTGACTTGCAGAAGGGGAAGGCGAAAGCCTTCGCAAGGTTCGAGTTGTACAGCGCGTAGCGCAGCCAGCTCGAAGGGTGAGAGTTAAGCGATAAACAATCCTTCTCCTCCCTTAAAATTCTACAGAAAAGTCAGGTAGCCGAGTTCCAGGATGCGGGCATCGTATAATGGCTATTACCTCAGCCTTCCAAGCTGATGATGTGGGTTCGATTCCCACTGCCCGCTCCAAGATGTGCTGATATAGCTCAGTTGGTAGAGCGCACCCTTGGTAAGGGTGAGGTCGGCAGTTCGAATCTGCCTATCAGCACCACTTCTTATCATCTCGCCCCCTGATTTTCTTTCTGTTCTGGATTCAACAAGCAAATGCTTGGTTGATGTGGTGATACCACCGATTTATCCGTGTCTTAGAGGGACAATCGATGTCTAAAGAAAAGTTTGAACGTTCAAAACCGCACGTTAACGTCGGTACTATCGGCCACGTTGACCACGGTAAAACTACCCTGACTGCAGCAATCACCACCGTTCTGGCTAAAACCTACGGCGGTTCTGCACGTGCTTTCGACCAGATCGATAACGCGCCAGAAGAAAAAGCTCGTGGTATCACCATCAACACTTCTCACGTTGAATATGACACCCCAAGCCGTCACTACGCGCACGTTGACTGCCCAGGGCACGCCGACTACGTTAAAAACATGATCACCGGTGCTGCTCAGATGGACGGCGCTATCCTGGTTGTTGCTGCGACTGATGGCCCTATGCCTCAGACCCGTGAGCACATCCTGCTGGGTCGTCAGGTTGGCGTTCCTTTCATCATCGTATTCATGAACAAATGCGACATGGTTGATGATGAAGAGCTGCTGGAACTGGTAGAAATGGAAGTTCGTGAACTTCTGTCTGCTTACGACTTCCCTGGTGATGACCTGCCGGTTGTTCGTGGTTCAGCGCTGAAAGCACTGGAAGGCGAAGCTGAGTGGGAAGCTAAAATCATCGAGCTGGCCGGTTACCTGGATTCTTACATCCCAGAACCAGAGCGTGCTATCGACAAGCCGTTCCTGCTGCCAATCGAAGACGTCTTCTCCATCTCCGGTCGTGGTACCGTTGTTACCGGTCGTGTTGAGCGCGGTATCGTTAAAGTGGGCGAAGAAGTTGAAATCGTTGGTATCAAAGACACCGTTAAGTCTACCTGTACCGGCGTTGAAATGTTCCGCAAACTGCTGGACGAAGGCCGTGCTGGTGAGAACGTAGGTGTTCTGCTGCGTGGTATCAAACGTGAAGACATCGAACGTGGTCAGGTACTGGCTAAACCAGGTTCAATCAAGCCACACACCAAGTTCGACTCAGAAGTGTACATCCTGAGCAAAGAAGAAGGTGGTCGTCATACTCCATTCTTCAAAGGCTACCGTCCACAGTTCTACTTCCGTACAACTGACGTGACCGGTACCATCGAACTGCCAGAAGGCGTTGAAATGGTTATGCCTGGTGACAACGTGAACATGGTTGTTACCCTGATCCACCCAATCGCGATGGACGACGGTCTGCGTTTCGCAATCCGTGAAGGCGGCCGTACCGTTGGCGCTGGTGTTGTTGCCAAAGTTATCGCTTAATCGCTGATAACGTTTGACGCGACACGCGGTAAAAGGGCATCATTTGATGCCCTTTTTCTACGCTGTGAACTAGAACCTATCTCATCAGCGATTTTGCAGTCATAATCATTGGTGAGATGGGCTCTTAAAGCCGTATTGACTGAGATACGTCATAGCGTAAAACACCGAAATGCCGCCGAGCGGCATTTGATCGGTTTGGTTTGTCTTGCTGTGCGAGGCAAAGTTGTCTGTTCTGAATTCATTGTGACAGGTTGGTTTATGAGTGCGAATACCGAGGCTCAAGGGAGCGGGCGCGGCCTGGAAACGGCTAAGTGGCTGATCGTCGCCGTTCTGTTGGTTGTAGCGATTGTCGGTAACTATTACTACCGTGATTTCAGCCTGCCATTACGTGCGCTGGCCGTTGTAGTGGTTATCGCTGTTGCTGGCGCCGTGGCGCTGATGACCACCAAAGGCAAGGCCACCGTTGCGTTTGCACGCGAAGCGCGTACTGAAGTGCGCAAGGTGATCTGGCCAACTCGTCAGGAAACGCTACATACCACGTTGATCGTTGCCGCAGTAACTGCCGTGATGTCACTGATTCTGTGGGGCCTGGACGGTATTCTGGTCCGTCTGGTATCGTTTATTACTGGCCTGAGGTTCTAAAATGTCTGAAGCTCCAAAAAAACGTTGGTACGTCGTTCAGGCGTTTTCCGGTTTTGAAGGTCGCGTAGCGCAATCGCTGCGTGAACACATCAAACTGCACGATATGGAAGAATTGTTCGGCGAAGTGATGGTACCTACGGAAGAAGTTGTTGAAATCCGTGGTGGCCAACGTCGCAAAAGCGAACGTAAATTCTTCCCGGGCTATGTTTTGGTTCAGATGGTGATGAATGACGCCAGCTGGCACCTGGTACGTAGCGTTCCGCGCGTAATGGGTTTCATCGGCGGTACCTCTGACCGTCCGGCACCGATCAGCGACAAAGAAGTTGATGCGATTATGAACCGCCTGCAGCAGGTGGGTGATAAGCCGCGTCCTAAAACGCTGTTCGAACCGGGTGAACTGGTCCGTGTTAACGATGGTCCGTTTGCTGACTTCAACGGTGTTGTTGAAGAAGTGGATTACGAGAAGAGCCGCCTGAAAGTTTCTGTTTCCATCTTTGGCCGTGCAACGCCGGTGGAACTGGACTTCGCTCAGGTTGAAAAAGGCTGATCAATTAATCAGCAGCGAGTGGCGTTTGCCGCTTGTCAGAGGCGCGAAATTGAACTATAATTTCGCGCCTTTTGTTTTTATAGGCCTTGCTCATTGAGTTGAGCGGGGTGAAACACGGGGAGCCTCTATTGAGGCGATATTACCCAAACCGAGGAATTGTAAATGGCCAAGAAAGTACAAGCCTACGTTAAGCTGCAAGTTGCAGCCGGTATGGCTAACCCAAGTCCGCCAGTTGGTCCAGCTCTGGGTCAGCAAGGCGTTAACATCATGGAATTCTGTAAGGCGTTCAATGCTAAGACTGACAGCGTTGAGAAAGGTCTGCCGATTCCGGTTGTTATTACCGTTTATTCTGATCGCTCCTTCACTTTCGTTACCAAAACCCCGCCAGCAGCAGTTCTGCTGAAAAAAGCGGCTGGTATCAAGTCTGGTTCAGGCAAGCCGAACAAAGACAAAGTAGGTAAAGTGACTCGTGCTCAGGTACGTGAAATCGCAGAAACCAAAGCTGCGGACATGACTGGTTCTGACGTTGAAGCGATGACTCGCTCCATCGAAGGTACTGCTCGTTCCATGGGCCTGGTAGTGGAGGATTAAGAAATGGCTAAGCTGACCAAGCGCATGCGCGTGATCCGTGACAAAGTTGATGCTACTAAACAGTATGACATCACCGAAGCTGTTGCTCTGCTGAAAGAGCTGGCCACCGCTAAATTCGTAGAAAGCGTTGACGTTGCTGTTAACCTCGGCATCGACGCTCGTAAATCTGACCAAAACGTTCGTGGCGCTACCGTTCTGCCAAACGGCACCGGTCGTTCCGTTCGCGTTGCCGTATTTGCCCAGGGCCCTAACGCTGAAGCTGCTAAAGCTGCAGGCGCAGAGCTGGTAGGTATGGAAGATCTGGCAGACCAGATCAAGAAAGGCGAAATGAACTTCGACGTTGTTATTGCTTCCCCGGATGCAATGCGCGTTGTTGGTCAACTGGGCCAGATCCTGGGTCCACGTGGCCTGATGCCAAACCCGAAAGTGGGTACCGTTACTCCGAACGTTGCTGAAGCAGTGAAAAACGCTAAAGCAGGCCAGGTTCGTTACCGTAACGACAAAAACGGCATCATCCATACCACTATCGGTAAGGTTGATTTCGAGTCAGACAAGCTGAAAGAAAACCTGGAAGCCCTGCTGGTTGCGCTGAAAAAAGCAAAACCATCTCAGGCTAAAGGCGTGTACATCAAGAAAGTTAGCCTCTCCACCACCATGGGTGCTGGCGTTGCTATCGATCAAAGCGGCCTGACTGCTGTAGCGAACTAATCGCCCTGCGATTATCGCTTTGACTTGGGGCTAAGGTTCGTCTAGAATCTTATGCCCCAAGGTTTTGCTATTGGCAATAGCCATAAGCGGAACAAAGATTTTTCGGTTGGAGCCTGGCCTATCCAGGCCTCCGTCCAAGACCGCAGGTGTATCGAAAGATACTTAATCCTTCCTGCGTAGACGGTGACAGAGCCTAAAGAAAATTTTAAATTGTCTTTGCTGGATTCTGCTCACCGTGTTTGAACGCTCTCACTGCGTGATTTATCACAAGGTGTTGAGTGATGTGAGTGCCGGGGATTTCCCCCGGCTAAATCCAGGAGCAAAAAGCTAATGGCATTAAATCTTCAAGACAAACAAGCGATTGTTGCTGAAGTCACCGAAGTAGCCAAAGGCGCGCTGTCTGCGGTTGTTGCGGATTCCCGTGGCGTTACCGTTGATAAAATGACTGAACTGCGTAAAGCAGGTCGTGAAGCTGGCGTTTACATGCGTGTTGTTCGTAACACCCTGATGCGTCGCGTAGTTGAAGGCACTCCATTCGAATGCCTGAAAGACACGTTCGTCGGTCCTACCTTGATTGCATTTTCTCATGAACACCCGGGCGCTGCTGCTCGTCTGTTCAAAGATTTCGCGAAAGCGAATGCAAAGTTCGAGATTAAAGCTGCGGCCTTTGAAGGTGAGCTGATCCCTGCGGCACAAATTGACCGCTTGGCAACTCTGCCTACTTACGATGAAGCAATCGCACGCCTGATGGCAACCATGAAAGAAGCCGCTGCCGGCAAATTGGTTCGCACTTTGGCTGCACTGCGCGATCAGAAAGAAGCGGCATAAGCCCTTTTTCTTATCCGTTGCTTACGTATTTAAACTATTTCTGAATTTTAGGAACATTTGTTATGTCTATCACTAAAGACCAAATTATCGAAGGCGTTGCAGCTCTGTCTGTAATGGAAATCGTTGAACTGATCGCCGCTATGGAAGAGAAGTTCGGTGTTTCTGCTGCTGCTGTAGCTGCAGGTCCTGCTGCTGCTGCTGAAGCTGTTGAAGAAAAAACTGAATTCGACGTTGTACTGAAAGGTATCGGCGCGAACAAAGTTGCAGTAATCAAAGCAGTACGTGGCGCAACTGGCCTGGGTCTGAAAGAAGCTAAAGACCTGGTTGAGTCTGCACCAGCAGCACTGAAAGAAGGCATCAGCAAAGACGACGCTGAAGCACTGAAAAAAGCTCTGGAAGAAGCTGGCGCTGAAGTTGAAGTTAAATAAGCCACTGCTTTCTGAGTGCAGTCTGTTTTAACTAACAGACTGATGGCTGGTGACTTTTTGGTCACCAGCCTTTTTGCGCTGTAGGGCGTCAGTAGAGTTTCACACTGTTTGGCTACTGACTAACCCCAATATTTCTTTCTATCGACGACTTAATATATTGCCCTCCCTGCCGCAGCAAAATCTGCCGTACAGCGCAACGAAATGATTTAAGCGTGATAGAAACGAGTATTGCGGAAAGTGTTCCCGCTTTCCGGTCGACAAAATGGTGTTGCGTGAACCGTCCTATATCCGGACGGACAGATAGGTTCGACTTTCCAGCGAGCTGAGGAACCCTATGGTTTACTCCTATACCGAGAAAAAACGTATTCGTAAGGATTTTGGTAAGCGTCCACAAGTTTTGGACATTCCCTATCTCCTTTCTATCCAGCTTGACTCGTTCCAGAAGTTCATCGAGCAAGATCCAGAAGGGCAATACGGCTTAGAAGCCGCATTCCGTTCTGTTTTCCCTATCCAGAGCTACAGTGGCAATTCGGAGCTGCAATACGTTAGCTACCGTCTTGGTGAGCCGGTCTTCGACGTCAAAGAGTGCCAGATCCGTGGTGTGACGTTCTCTGCACCGCTGCGCGTAAAACTGCGCCTGGTAATCTACGAGCGTGAAGCTCCGGAAGGTACGGTCAAAGACATCAAGGAACAAGAAGTCTATATGGGCGAAATTCCGCTCATGACCGAAAACGGCACCTTTGTGATCAACGGTACTGAGAGGGTTATCGTATCTCAGCTTCACCGTAGTCCTGGCGTATTCTTCGACAGCGATAAGGGTAAAACCCACTCTTCGGGTAAAGTGCTGTATAACGCACGTATCATCCCTTACCGCGGTTCATGGTTGGATTTCGAGTTTGACCCGAAAGACAACCTGTTTGTACGTATTGACCGTCGCCGTAAATTGCCTGCGACCATCATTCTGCGTGCATTGAACTACACCACTGAGCAGATCCTTGACCTGTTCTTTGCGAAAGTAGTTTTCGAGATCCGTGATAACAAGCTGCAGATGGAGCTGGTTCCAGAGCGTCTGCGTGGTGAGACTGCTTCGTTTGATATCGAAGCCAACGGCAAGATCTACATTGAGAAAGGCCGTCGTATCACCGCTCGTCATATCCGTCAGCTCGAAAAAGACGACATTCAGAGTATTGAAGTACCGGTTGAGTACATTGCGGGCAAAGTGGTCGCGAAGGACTATATCGATACCAATACCGGTGAGCTGATCTGCGCAGCCAACATGGAGCTGTCGCTGGATCTGCTGGCCAAACTGAGCCAGTCAGGCCACAAGCGTATTGAAACGCTGTTCACCAACGATCTGGACCATGGTGCGTACATCTCTGAGACCGTACGTGTCGATCCAACAAGCGATCGTTTGAGCGCGCTGGTAGAAATCTACCGCATGATGCGCCCAGGTGAGCCGCCAACGCGCGAAGCTGCCGAAAGCCTGTTCGAGAACCTGTTCTTCTCTGAAGACCGCTACGATCTGTCTGCGGTTGGCCGTATGAAGTTCAACCGTTCTCTGCTGCGTGACGAGATCGAAGGTTCGGGCATCCTGAGCAAAGACGACATCATTGAAGTGATGAAGAAGCTCATCGATATCCGTAACGGTAAAGGCGAAGTGGACGATATCGACCACTTGGGCAACCGTCGTATCCGTTCCGTTGGCGAAATGGCTGAGAACCAGTTCCGTGTAGGTCTGGTGCGTGTTGAGCGTGCGGTTAAAGAGCGTCTGTCCCTGGGCGATCTGGACACCCTGATGCCACAGGACATGATCAACGCCAAGCCAATTTCGGCGGCGGTGAAAGAGTTCTTCGGCTCCAGCCAGCTGTCTCAGTTTATGGACCAGAACAACCCGTTGTCCGAGATCACGCACAAGCGTCGTATCTCTGCATTGGGCCCAGGCGGTCTGACCCGTGAACGTGCCGGCTTTGAAGTTCGAGACGTACACCCGACTCACTACGGTCGCGTGTGCCCAATCGAAACGCCGGAAGGTCCAAACATCGGTCTGATCAACTCCTTGTCCGTGTACGCACAGACAAACGAGTATGGCTTCCTGGAAACTCCGTACCGCCGCGTGCGTGACGGTTTGGTTACCGATGAAATTAACTATCTGTCTGCTATTGAAGAAGGCAACTTCGTTATCGCTCAGGCGAACTCCAACCTGGATGATGACGGCCGCTTCGTAGAAGACCTGGTCACCTGTCGTAGCAAAGGCGAATCAAGCCTGTTCAGCCGCGATCAGGTTGACTATATGGACGTATCAACCCAGCAGGTTGTTTCCGTTGGTGCCTCACTGATTCCATTCCTGGAACACGATGACGCCAACCGTGCATTGATGGGTGCGAACATGCAACGTCAGGCGGTTCCAACCTTGCGTGCTGACAAGCCGCTGGTAGGTACCGGTATGGAACGTGCTGTAGCGGTTGACTCCGGTGTTACTGCCGTAGCTCGCCGTGGCGGTGTGATCCAGTACGTGGATGCTTCCCGTATCGTTATCAAAGTTAACGAAGACGAGATGCACGCGGGCGAAGCAGGTATCGATATTTACAACCTGACCAAGTACACCCGTTCTAACCAGAACACCTGCATCAACCAGATGCCGTGTGTGAATCTGGGTGAGCCAATCGAGCGCGGCGACGTGCTGGCAGATGGCCCGTCCACTGACCTGGGTGAACTGGCGTTGGGCCAGAACATGCGTGTGGCATTCATGCCATGGAACGGCTACAACTTCGAAGACTCCATCTTGGTGTCCGAGCGCGTAGTTCAGGAAGATCGCTTCACTACCATCCACATCCAGGAACTGGCGTGTGTGTCTCGCGACACCAAGTTGGGGCCTGAAGAGATCACTGCCGACATCCCTAACGTGGGTGAAGCTGCGCTCTCCAAACTGGATGAATCCGGTATCGTGTATATCGGTGCTGAAGTGACCGGTGGTGACATTCTGGTCGGTAAGGTAACGCCAAAAGGTGAAACCCAGCTGACGCCAGAAGAGAAACTGCTGCGTGCGATCTTCGGTGAGAAGGCATCTGACGTTAAAGATTCCTCTCTGCGTGTACCAAACGGCGTTTCCGGTACCATTATCGACGTGCAGGTCTTCACCCGCGATGGCGTGGAAAAAGACAAGCGTGCGTTGGAAATCGAAGAGATGCAGCTGAAGCAGGCGAAGAAAGACCTGACTGAAGAACTGCAGATCCTGGAAGCAGGCCTGTTCACACGTATCCATGCGGTGCTGGTTGCCGGCGGTGTCGAAGCTGAGAAGCTGAGCAAACTGCCACGCGATCGCTGGCTGGAACTGGGCCTGACCGACGAAGAGAAGCAAAACCAGCTGGAACAGCTGGCAGAGCAGTACGACGAACTGAAATCCGACTTCGAGAAGAAGCTGGACGCCAAGCGTCGTAAGATCACCCAGGGCGATGATCTGGCACCAGGCGTGCTGAAAATCGTTAAGGTTTATCTGGCCGTTAAACGTCAGATCCAACCGGGTGACAAGATGGCAGGCCGCCACGGTAACAAAGGTGTTATCTCCAAGATCAACCCGATCGAAGATATGCCTTACGATGAAAACGGCACGCCGGTTGACATCGTACTGAACCCGCTGGGCGTACCATCACGTATGAACATCGGTCAGATCCTGGAAACCCACCTGGGTATGGCTGCGAAAGGCATTGGTGAGAAAATCAACCAAATGCTGAAGCAGCATCAGGAAGTGGCCAAGCTGCGTGAGTTCATTCAGAAGGCCTACGATCTGGGCGACGATGTCTGCCAGAAAGTTGACCTGAACACCTTCACCGACGACGAAGTTCTGCGTCTGGCAGAGAACCTGAAAAAAGGTATGCCAATCGCAACGCCGGTGTTTGATGGTGCGAAAGAGACTGAAATCAAGCAACTGCTGGAAATGGGCGGGATCCCAACCTCGGGTCAGATTACGCTGTTCGATGGCCGTACCGGTGAGCAATTCGAGCGCCAGGTTACCGTTGGCTATATGTACATGCTGAAACTGAACCACTTGGTTGACGATAAGATGCACGCCCGTTCAACCGGTTCTTACAGCTTGGTTACTCAGCAACCGCTGGGTGGTAAGGCGCAGTTCGGTGGTCAACGCTTCGGTGAGATGGAAGTGTGGGCACTGGAAGCATACGGCGCGGCTTATACCCTGCAGGAAATGCTCACCGTTAAGTCGGATGACGTTAACGGCCGTACCAAGATGTACAAAAACATCGTGGATGGCGATCACCGCATGGAACCAGGCATGCCGGAGTCCTTCAACGTACTGTTGAAAGAAATCCGCTCGCTCGGTATCAACATCGAACTGGAAGACGAGTAATCGTTTTTCCGGCTCAGGCTCCCGGCCTTAGGGAGCCTGAGGGTGGTTGTTCAGGTCACACGGGTGCGCGATTTGTCAGCGTGCACCCAACAGGTTTAACTCCGACAGGAGCCAATCCGTGAAAGACTTATTGAAGTTTCTGAAAGCGCAAACTAAGACCGAAGAGTTTGATGCGATCAAGATTGCTCTGGCATCGCCAGACATGATCCGTTCGTGGTCGTTCGGTGAAGTTAAAAAGCCGGAAACCATTAACTACCGTACGTTCAAACCAGAACGTGACGGCCTTTTCTGCGCCCGTATCTTTGGGCCGGTAAAAGACTACGAGTGCCTGTGCGGTAAGTACAAGCGCTTAAAACACCGCGGCGTGATCTGTGAGAAGTGCGGCGTTGAAGTGACCCAGACCAAAGTACGCCGTGAGCGTATGGGCCACATCGAGCTGGCTTCACCGACTGCGCACATCTGGTTCCTCAAATCGCTGCCTTCGCGCATCGGTTTGCTGCTGGATATGCCGCTGCGTGACATCGAGCGTGTACTGTACTTCGAATCCTATGTGGTTGTTGAAGGCGGTATGACCAACCTCGAGCGTCGTCAGATCCTGACTGAAGAGCAGTATCTGGATGCGCTGGAAGAGTTCGGTGACGAATTCGACGCCAAAATGGGTGCGGAAGCTATTCAGGCCCTGTTGAAAAACATGGATCTGGAAGCCGAGTGCGAGCAGCTGCGTGAAGAGTTGAACGAAACCAACTCCGAAACCAAGCGTAAGAAGCTGACCAAGCGTATTAAGCTGCTGGAAGCGTTCGTACAGTCTGGCAACAAGCCAGAGTGGATGATCCTGACCGTGCTGCCGGTACTGCCGCCGGATCTGCGTCCGCTGGTTCCGTTGGATGGGGGTCGTTTCGCGACTTCAGATCTGAACGATCTGTATCGCCGCGTGATCAACCGTAACAACCGTCTGAAACGCCTGCTGGATCTGGCTGCGCCTGACATCATCGTGCGCAACGAAAAGCGTATGCTGCAAGAAGCGGTAGATGCCCTGCTGGATAACGGCCGTCGCGGTCGTGCCATCACCGGTTCCAACAAACGTCCTCTGAAATCTTTGGCCGACATGATCAAAGGTAAGCAGGGTCGTTTCCGTCAGAACCTGTTGGGTAAACGTGTTGACTACTCTGGTCGTTCTGTAATCACCGTAGGTCCATACCTGCGTCTGCATCAGTGCGGTCTGCCTAAGAAAATGGCACTGGAGCTGTTCAAACCGTTCATCTACGGCAAATTGGAGCTGCGTGGCCTGGCCACCACCATCAAAGCCGCCAAGAAAATGGTTGAGCGCGAAGAAGCTGTCGTTTGGGACATCCTGGACGAAGTTATCCGCGAACACCCGGTACTGCTGAACCGTGCACCAACCCTGCACCGTTTGGGTATCCAGGCGTTTGAACCGGTTCTGATCGAAGGCAAGGCAATCCAGCTGCACCCGCTGGTTTGTGCGGCATACAACGCCGACTTCGATGGTGACCAGATGGCTGTACACGTACCCTTGACGCTGGAAGCCCAGCTGGAAGCGCGTGCGTTGATGATGTCTACCAACAACATCCTGTCACCTGCGAACGGCGAGCCAATCATCGTTCCTTCTCAGGACGTTGTATTGGGTCTGTACTACATGACCCGTGACTGTGTTAACGCCAAAGGCGAAGGCATGGTGCTGAGCGGCCCGAAAGAAGCGGAGCGTATTTACCGCGCCGGTCTGGCTTCTCTGCATGCGCGTGTCAAAGTGCGTATCACCGAAGAGATCAAAAACACCGAAGGCGAGTCTGTACACCAGACTTCGATCATCGACACTACCGTGGGTCGCGCCATCCTGTGGATGATCGTACCGCGCGGTCTGCCGTACTCGATCGTTAACCAGCCTTTGGGCAAGAAAGCTATCTCCAAGATGCTGAACACCTGTTACCGCATCCTGGGCCTGAAGCCGACCGTTATCTTTGCTGACCAGATCATGTACACCGGTTTTGCTTACGCAGCCCGTTCAGGCGCTTCCGTAGGTATCGATGACATGGTTATCCCGGCCAAGAAAGCGGAGATCATCGAAGAAGCGGAAACCGAAGTGGCCGAGATCCAGGAGCAGTTCCAATCTGGTCTGGTTACCGCCGGTGAACGTTATAACAAAGTGATCGATATCTGGGCTGCGGCAAACGAACGTGTTGCTAAAGCGATGATGGAAAACCTGTCGGTTGAAGACGTGGTTAACCGTGACGGCGTTGTGGAACAGCAAGTTTCCTTCAACAGCATCTTTATGATGGCCGACTCCGGTGCGCGTGGTTCCGCCGCTCAGATTCGTCAGCTGGCCGGTATGCGTGGTCTGATGGCGAAGCCGGACGGCTCCATCATCGAAACGCCAATCACCGCGAACTTCCGTGAAGGTCTGAACGTACTCCAGTACTTCATCTCCACGCACGGTGCTCGTAAAGGTCTGGCGGATACCGCACTGAAAACGGCTAACTCCGGTTATCTGACCCGTCGTCTGGTTGACGTGGCGCAGGACTTGGTAGTCACCGAAGACGACTGTGGTACTCACAACGGCATCATGATGACTCCGGTTATCGAAGGTGGTGACGTTAAAGAGCCACTGCGCGAACGCGTTCTGGGCCGTGTGACAGCAGAAGATATCATCAAGCCGGGTACGGCTGATATCCTGGTGCCACGCAACACCCTGCTGAACGAGAAGACCTGTGACCTGTTGGAAGAGAACTCTGTCGACAGCGTTAAAGTCCGTTCCGTAGTTAGCTGTGAAACCGACTTTGGTGTGTGTGCAAACTGCTATGGTCGCGACCTGGCACGTGGTCACATCATCAACAAAGGTGAAGCTATCGGCGTTATCGCGGCACAGTCAATCGGTGAGCCGGGTACACAGCTGACGATGCGTACGTTCCACATCGGTGGTGCGGCATCTCGTGCGGCTGCTGAATCCAGCATCCAGGTGAAAAACAAGGGTACTCTGAAGCTGAGCAATGTGAAGTTCGTAATGAACGCCGCAGGCAAGCTGGTGATTACCTCTCGTAACACCGAACTGAAGCTGATCGACGAATTCGGCCGTACCAAAGAAAGCTACAAAGTGCCTTATGGTGCCGTGATGGGCAAAGGTGACGGTGCAGAAGTTAACGGCGGCGAAACCGTTGCTAACTGGGATCCGCACACCATGCCAGTTATCACCGAAGTGAGTGGTTTCATCCGCTTCGCTGATATGGTTGACGGCCAGACCATTACACGCCAGACCGACGAACTGACCGGTTTGTCTTCTCTGGTAGTATTGGACAGCGCAGAACGTACCGGTAGCGGTAAAGACCTGCGTCCGGCACTGAAAATCGTTGATGCCAAAGGCGACGACGTATTGATCCCAGGTACTGATATGCCTGCTCAATACTTCCTGCCAGGTAAAGCGATTGTGCAGCTGGAAGACGGCATTCAGATCGGTGCGGGTGATACCCTGGCGCGTATTCCTCAGGAATCCGGCGGTACCAAGGATATTACCGGTGGTCTGCCACGCGTTGCGGATCTGTTCGAAGCTCGTCGTCCGAAAGAGCCGGCAATCCTGGCTGAAATCAGCGGGATTATCTCGTTCGGTAAAGAGACCAAAGGCAAACGTCGCCTGGTCATCTCTCCACTGGACGGCAGCGACGCTTACGAAGAGATGATTCCAAAATGGCGTCAGCTCAACGTGTTTGAAGGCGAAGTTGTGGAGCGTGGTGACGTTGTTTCTGACGGCCCAGAATCTCCACACGACATTCTGCGTCTGCGTGGTGTGCATGCGGTTACCCGCTACATCACCAACGAAGTGCAGGAAGTTTACCGTCTGCAAGGCGTTAAGATTAACGATAAACACATTGAAGTTATCGTTCGTCAGATGCTGCGTAAAGGCACCATCGTCAGCGCAGGTAGCACCGAGTTCCTGGAAGGCGAGCAGGCTGAAGTGTCACGCGTTAAGATTGCCAACCGTCAGCTTGCTGCTGAAGGTAAAATCGAGGCAACCTTCTCACGCGATCTGCTGGGTATCACCAAGGCTTCCTTGGCGACCGAGTCCTTCATCTCCGCAGCATCGTTCCAGGAAACGACGCGCGTTCTGACCGAAGCGGCTGTTGCCGGTAAGCGTGATGAACTGCGTGGCCTGAAAGAGAACGTCATCGTGGGCCGTCTGATCCCAGCCGGTACCGGTTACGCTTATCATCAGGACCGCATGCGCCGTAAAGCACAGGGTGAAGCACCGGTTGTTCCGCAGGTGAGCGCGGAAGAAGCTACGGCTAACCTGGCTGAGCTGCTGAACGCAGGCCTGGGTGGCAACAACGATTAATCGTTGAATGCCCCGGGGTTCGGCTTGCCGGGCCCTTGCCAGATAAACCGCTCCTCCGGGGGCGGTTTTTTTTTGCCCGCTCCCCCAGAGGCAATCTTTGCTACTATGAAGAAACCCGAGATAATGGCTAAAATCGCCTGTGTACTATGTCAACCAAGGATTGTGCAGATATGGACAGCCTGATCACCTTCGAAAAACTTGCTGCAAAACACCTGCCTTACCTGTATGAAATCAGATTTTCCGTCGAAGAGAATCCGCTTCATCCTCACCAGATCCAATACCTTCAGAGAACCCAGGCGCTGGATGATATCAATCAGGGCGGTGGCTGGATTTGCAAATACGGTGAAGATTATGCCGGTGTCGGTTTCGGCCTCTTTATTCCTGACCCCTTGATCGGCGGGCTGTTTGTCAAGCCGGAGTACCAGTCGAAAGGTATAGGCTCCGCTTTACTGAACGCCGTAACGGCATGGTTGTTTGAGAATGGCGCCGAAGAAATCCATCTCACTACCGATCTGGGCTCCAGGGCTGAGGTGTTTTATCAGCGGCGTGGCTGGGTTGCCATTGGCCAGGATGAATTTGGTCAGGCGGAACTGGTTAAACGTAAAGGTGAAAAGTAATGAAAATCAAAGGACTGATAGCATTATTTATGATTTCCCTGTTTAGTGCGCCGCTCTATGCGAGCGTTGATTATTTTTATCTTAAAAAGAACGATGGCGAGAAGATCAAAATTACTCTACAAGCGTTAGAAGCGATGCCATCCTCTTCGATTAAAACCTCTACCAATTTCACCCCTGAGGCCGTTTTTACCGGCGTTGAGTTTAGCGTACTGGCAAAGGAATATGGCCTGAAGGGAGGCAAGGTTCGCGCTTTTGCCTGGGATGATTATTCATATTCAATGCCCGTTGCTGAGCTGGATAAATACAAAGTTATTATCGCCTATAAGAAAAATGGCGAGCTGATGGACGTTGCACAGTTAGGGCCGTTTGCGATCATCTATCCTCGCGATAGCCACCCAGAATTGAACAAGATTGATGTGAACGCAAAGACCGTTTGGCAAATAAAAATGCTAGAGGTTAAGTGAAATGAGCAAGAAATTTATCGGGACTCTCATCACCCTCATTGCGGCGCTGCTGTTCTTGATCCTGTTGATTGCCGTAAATTTCGGCAGTGTGAAAGAACGATACAAGCAGATTGAGCCTAATCTCGATAATTACTCCGTCGCTGAAATTCTCTTTTTATCCTTTGAAAGAACGAAAACCGCACTGCTTCTGGGCGATGAGGATCACTACGACGCTTTTAAGCTCAAAAAGAAAATATTTGCATCAAAAATTGCCATTCTTGAAAACCGTTCCACATTCAATGACTCTTTTTATTACGACGAAGAGTTTATCAACACCCTTGCGGTTTTGAAGCGTCAGTATGCCGAGCTGGATCTACTTAGCGCAGGGCTGGCAAATGGCACGAAGACCAAAGCCGATATACTCTCCTTTATGGGCGATATGGAAATTACTCTGGTCGATATTCAAGAGATAATTTACAAAATACAGATAAGGAATTTCACCGAGGTTAAAGACATCATCAAAGATAATTCGAGCAAAGCCGAGCTATTTGCCATTATCTCGCTGGCGCTGATTTTCTTGATGATGTTCCTTATCTTGAAAAATGCGCTCTCGCTGAAGGAGATAATCAAAAATAAGAATATCTTTATTTCCTCCATCTATCATGAGATTGCCGGCTCAACGCAGGCTATCGTGATTGCCGCAGACATCATGGAGCATGAGCTGGTTCAGGATGAGCTGAAAAAAGAAGCCCGGCTAATCTCGCACCATGGCAATAAAATTGCAGAGCAAACCCGTGAGGTCATGGATTACTCAAGGCTTGAAATGGGGGAGGTAAAGATAAACGACTCTCTGTTTTCACTCAATGAGGTGGTTGACGATGCCGTCGCCGCGGTGAGTGGGGAGGGCCGCAATCAATTTATTGTCCGGCACTCGTCCCATACAGGGGGGATCTACTCCGATAAATACAAGCTATATCGAATACTCGTCAACCTGTTGAGCAATGCAGACAAATATACGTATTGCGGTCAGGTCACTGTGAATGTGAAGGTTTATAATAGCCGTCTTCATCTTCTGGTGAAGGATAACGGTATCGGCTTTAACGTGAAAAATATTGACCGATTATACAAGGCGTTTAATCAGGGGCTGGAAAGAGAGACGCGGCAGGGGCTGGGCTTGGGGCTGACCATTATAAAGAACTATGTGACCAGAATGAAAGGCACCATCAGAGTGAAATCAGCCGAGGGCAAAGGGGCGTCATTTTTGATTTGCCTGCCAATAAAATCAGTTGAAAAATAAATGGGAAAGCAGCAGTGAAGAGATAATCAGCGGCTTGGCCGGTTTCTCAACCAAATGCACGTCGTAGTTTAATATCATATCGCCTATGTTTTTCTCATAGTGGTTTAACTGGCCGGTCAGGATGATGATTTGTGCAGGGGGATCCACTCGGTCTTTGATCTTTTCTACGACCTTTTCGGACGTCTCACCGAAGTCTAACAACCAATCAAGAATAAAGGCTTCGTAGGCGTACCGCTCCAGGCCGTCGATGATCGCTGCCGCCGTCGAGTAAGTGTCTGTTTCAATCCCGTAGCGGGTGGTGATTTTCTTTAGCAGCTCCAGAATGTCCTGGTCGTTGTCGAGTATGGCTATTCTTGGCGCCGGCAGAAAGTCTATTTTTTTGACCTTATACAGCTCGGCAGCCGCGCTTTTATCTCTGCCGGTGTTAATAACAAAAAGATCGTCTTTTCTGAATGCGTAGGTTTCCGCATCCTCAATGTTAGCTACCGGTTTGTCATCCACTTCAATATTGCATCGTTTATGTATGCTGTTCATGATAAACACGCAATTATGGGCTCTGCGCCCTTCAAACGATTCGTTGAAGTATTGAAATACCTTTTTTGCCTCGTCGAGAGTGATGCCTCTTTTCCCGTCCAGCTTCTGCTTGGCGCTGTTGTATTGAAGGTTAAGTATGCTCGCCAGCGTGGATGCATGCTTCCTGTCACCCACCCCTTTTTGGGTCAACAAGGCGCTAATGGCCTCTGCATAATTTGGCGTTTTTTTCATGATCACCTCGATTTTTCTGATGCTGACCACGAGCATTGGATGTCCCGAGGTTGCCTGCTGGCTCGATTATAGATGAAGTCAGGATGGCTGCGCCTATATCCGTTTGATTTTGTTAATCAAACTCAAAACATACTCGCCAGTGCCAAAAATAACACTCAAAAGACATTCACATTTTATCGTCGATATGATTAATTAGCATCATATGTGTGATTCGCGTTCCTAGGGGGGGCTGCCTGTCTCACAGAATAAGCTGCCTGCATCTGTTTTCAAGCCGGGTGCAGGCAGCAAAAAGATACACGGCCAACACCAGGGGCCATTACAGCATCAGGGACTCATTCCATCACTGCGGCGCGGTTGGCTTACTCTCTTTTGCCTGCTGATATTGCTGCACGCTTTTCACTACCTCTTCCGGCGCCACCACGCCTTCTTTCCCAAGCACCACAGCCTGTGACGTACCCAACGCTACGATCCGATCACCGACGCTGAAAGTGTGGGTCGCATAAAAGTAACGATCGTCCCAGTGGGTAATGGTCATGCTGACTTGATAACGCTGGAATGGTTGCAGCGCCTTTTTGTAATCCATGTTCAGTTGGCTAACTATCGGCGACCAACGCCGCTTCAGCATTAACTTCATCAGGCCTGTGCGGATAAACATATCCACCCGATTGAGATCGCAAACCGTCAGATAGCGACCATTGTTCATATGCAGATTGATATCGATGTCATTCAGCCACACTCGGGTTTGCAGGGTGCTGGTCAGGGCATCCATCGACATGCGCGGTTTCCAGCATGATGAGATCAAGATCCAAAGCAGTCGCAGGTACAGGTTCATGGTTATTATCCCGCCAGGTTGTCAGACCAGTTTAACGGTCAGACTTTAACTGTGGTCAAACCAGATTGTTTTGTCAAAAAACCGATGAGGATATTCATGGGGGAGGATCCGGAGTCGCGCAGGAAGGTATCCGACGCGATCCGGGGGAGTAGGGCGGAGCCACCGGGAAGAAGGCGACTCCGGCTGGCGCCAGGTTTGGCGACCAGCAGCGCCACTATAGCGAGGCGGGTTAACCTTACCAGCAGCGTCAACCGCTTCTGCGCAGTGCCTCCACCGCTTTTCCCATGATGCCAAAGGCGTTGCAGCTTATTGCGGGCTGCGTCCCAGATAGCCGTCCCAGTCCTTCCACACCGGCTGCAATCCGGCATCGCTGATGGCTTGCGCCACCTGCTGCGGCGTACGGCCATCGTGCGGTTCGAACTGTTCCAATTCAGGCGGCACGTCGTCGGCATAGCCACCGGGCTGTGTCTTGGATCCGGCACTGACGCTGTTGATCGCCACCGGGATCATGTGATCGCGGAAGAACGGTGATTCACGCGTCGACAAAGAAAGCTCCACGTCGGGCGCGAACAGTCGGAAAGCGCAGATCAGTTGCACCAGTTGCGGTTCACTCATGATCGACGCCGGTTCGATGCCGCCGGCGCAAGGCCGTAAGCGCGGGAAAGAGATGGAATAACGGCTCTGCCAATAGGTTTGCTGTAGATAAAACAGGTGCTCGGCCAGCATATAGCAGTCGGTACGCCAACTGTTGGAAAGCCCGACCAGAGCACCGAGACCGATCTTGTCGATCCCGGCGCGGCCCAGGCGATCCGGCGTGGCCAGCCGCCAATGAAAGTCCTGCTTCTGCCCACGGAGGTGATGCTGCAGATAGGTGGCGGGATGATAGGTTTCCTGATACACCAGCACGCCATCCAGCCCCAGCGTTTTCAGTTCGGCATACTCTTCTTGCGCCAGCGGTTGCACCTCCATCATCAGCGAACTGAAATGGCGGCGGATCGCCGGAATATGCTGGCGGAAGTAATCCATGCCCACCTTGGTTTGATGTTCACCGGTCACCAACAGCAGATGCTCGAAACCCAGTGCTTTTATCGCCAGGCATTCGCGCTCGATTTCTGCGGCATCCAGGGTTTTGCGCTTGATGCGATTGCTCATCGAAAAGCCGCAGTAGGTGCAGTCGTTGGCACACAGATTGGACAGGTATAAGGGAACATAGAAGCTGACTACGTTACCAAAACGCTGGCGAGTCAGTTGTTGTGCACGTTGCGCCAGGGGTTCCAGATAGGGGGCGGCGGCGGGAGAGATCAAGGCCATAAAGTCTTCGCGCGTCAGCTTGTCCGCATTGAGTGCGCGCTCCACATCCCGCGCCGTCTTGCTGTTAATGCGCAGCGAGATATCATCCCAATCCAACTGCTGCCAGCGGCGGCTGAAATCATCGGCCATCACAGCGCCTCCCCGGCCTGGCTGAGAAAAGCCGTCAGCGGGCTGGAGGCCGCAGCACCGCGTTGGCTACTGCCCAAACCGGCCTGGCGCGCCAGTTCGCCGGCTTCCAATGCCAAACGGAAAGCACGCGCCATCTGCACGGGATCGCGTGCCACGGCGATAGCCGTATTCACCAGCACCGCATCGGCGCCCAGTTCCATGGCTTCCAGCGCATGGCTTGGTGCACCGATACCGGCGTCCACCACCACCGGTACTTTGGCCTGCTCGATAATGATCTCCAGAAAGTCGCGGGTGCGCAGACCCCGGTTGGAACCGATTGGCGATCCGAGCGGCATGACCGCCGCGCAGCCCACTTCTTCCAACCGTTTACAGAGCACCGGGTCGGCACCGCAGTAAGGCAGTACCACAAAACCTTCTTTTACCAAGGTTTCCGCCGCTTTCAGGGTCTCTATGGGGTCTGGCAGCAGGTATTTCACGTCAGGGTGAATTTCCAGTTTGACCCAGTGGGTGCCGAGCGCTTCACGCGCCAACCGAGCGGCAAACACTGCCTCGGCAGCGGTTTTGGCACCTGAGGTATTTGGCAGCAAGCGAACGCCCAACTGCTGCAGCGGGGCCAGAATGGCATCATTGCCGCCGCGCAGATCAACGCGCTTCATCGCCATGGTCACCAACTGCGAGCCGGAGGCCTGCAGGGCATCCAGCATCAGCGTTGGGGTGGCGAATTTGCCGGTGCCGGTAAACAGGCGTGAAGTAAAGAGGGTATCGGCGATTTGCAGCATGTCAGCCTCCGGCGATCGCTTGAAACAACAGGATGTCATCACCGTCTTGCACCAGGTGGTTAGCCCAGTCTGCACGCGGGATGATGATTTGGTTGATAGCCAGCGCCGTACCTGGCTGGTGGTGCTCCAACTGCTCGAGCAGTGCGTCGACGCTCAGTGGCTGCGCCAATGCCAACGGCTGATCATTAAGCCGGATTTTCATGCTGTCCCTCCGCATACCGCGCAGGTGCTGGCCTGGCTGAGTTGCAAGGTGCTCCAGCTTTGTTGCTTACCGTCGAACAACCGCAGCTTGCCGTTGAGTGACGAAGGCATACCCGCCAGCATTTTTATCGCCTCCAGGGCTTGCAGCGTGCCTATGACGCCGACCACCGGGCCGAGTACACCGGCGGTGCGGCAATTACGCTGCGGTTCGGTTTGCTCCGGGTACAGGCAGGCGTAACAGCCGTGGGCATAAGGCGGTTCAATGACCAGCAGCTGGCCGCTGAAGCCCACCGCGCTGCCGCTGATAAGCGGTTTGTTGGCCCTGATGCAGGCAGCGTTCACTGCATGACGGGTTTCCATGTTGTCGCAGCAGTCCAAAATGAGATCGGCGCGTTCCACGGCGTGGTGCAAGATTTCGCCTTGCAGCCGTTGTTCCAGCGCAATGGATTCGACCATCGGATTCAGTGCCTGCAGCTGGCGCTGTGCCAAAGCGGCTTTGCTTTTTGCAACGTCGGGGCTGCGGTACAAGATCTGGCGCTGCAGGTTGGTGACGTGAAGCGTATCGTCATCGGCCAGCAACAGAGTACCGACGCCGGCGGCAGCCAGATAGAGCGCTGCAGGGGAGCCTAAGCCCCCGAGCCCGACGATCAGCGCCGTCGAACCTTTTAGCTTCTCCTGGCCTTCCGGGCCAATGTCTTCCAGCAGTAACTGGCGGCTGTAACGCAGAAACTCTTGATCGTTCAACATGAGGTTACTCCTTGCCTTCGATCAGCTGCAGCAGTTGAGCGGTGGCGACGCGCCAGTCCGGCGCCTGAGTAATGGCGCTGACCACCGCCACGCTACCGACGCCGCAGGCCAACACGTCCGCCACGCGATCGATACTGATCCCGCCGATCGCCACCGTCGGATAGTTGCTCAGCCCGAGGATATGGCGTTTCAGCTCTGCCAAGCCCTGGGGAGCGGAAGGCATGTCTTTGGTTTGCGTCGGGAAGATATGCCCCAGCGCAATATAAGAAGGCTTCACTGCAATGGCCCGTGCCAGTTCGGTATCGTCATGGGTAGAAACCCCTAAACGTAATCCGGCGCGGTGAATGGCCGCCAAATCGGTGGTCTCCAGATCTTCCTGACCCAGGTGTACGCCATAGGCATCGTGTTTAATCGCCAATTGCCAATAGTCGTTGATAAACAGCCGGGCGTTGTACCTTTTACCGAGTGCAATGGCGGCGGCAATATCCACTTCGACCTGCTCATCCGGCAGATCCTTGATGCGCAGTTGGATCGTGGTAACACCCGCATCCAGCAGGCGAGCAATCCATTCGACACTGTCGACTACCGGGTATAACCCCAGCTTGTGCGGGGTGGCGGGGAAAGGTGTGGTGATATCAGTCATTGCTCAGTTCCTCTTGCAGGTTGCCTGCGCTGTGGTAGAGCTCGCTGCCGCGCGAACGGAACTCGGCCGACATTTTTTCCATGCCGGTGAGTTGTACTTCTATCGGTTTGGCGGCTTCCTGCGCGGCGGCATAATCGCGAACTTCCTGCGAAATTTTCATCGAGCAGAATTTGGGGCCGCACATGGAACAGAAGTGGGCGATTTTGCCGGACTCTTGCGGCAGGGTTTCGTCGTGATAAGCCCGTGCGGTAGCCGGATCGAGCGCCAGGTTGAACTGATCTTCCCAGCGGAATTCGAAACGCGCCTTGGACATGGCGTTATCGCGGATCTGAGCGCCAGGGTGGCCTTTGGCCAAATCGGCGGCGTGGGCGGCAATTTTGTAGGTGATCAGCCCCTGTTTGACGTCTTCTTTGTTCGGCAGCCCGAGGTGCTCCTTCGGCGTGACGTAACACAGCATGGCGCAGCCGAACCAACCGATCATCGCGGCGCCGATACCGGAGGTGAAGTGGTCATAGCCCGGAGCGATATCGGTGGTTAGCGGGCCAAGGGTGTAGAACGGCGCTTCGTGGCAATGCTCCAACTCTTCGGTCATGTTGCGACGGATCATTTGCATCGGTACGTGACCAGGGCCTTCGATCATCACCTGCACGTCGTATTCCCAGGCAATTTTGGTCAACTCGCCCAGCGTGTGCAGTTCTGCGAACTGCGCTTCGTCATTGGCGTCCTGAATCGAGCCTGGGCGCAGGCCGTCGCCAAGGGACAGTGAGACGTCATAGGCGGCGCAGATCTCGCAGATTTCACGGAAGTGCTGGTACAGGAAGTTTTCCTGATGGTGTGACAGACACCATTTAGCCATGATCGAACCACCGCGTGAGACGATGCCGGTCAGGCGCTTGGCGGTCATCGGTACATAGCGCAACAGCACGCCGGCGTGGATGGTGAAGTAGTCAACGCCTTGTTCTGCCTGCTCCAGTAACGTATCGCGGAACATTTCCCAGGTCAGGTTTTCCGCCACGCCGTTCACTTTTTCCAGTGCCTGATAGATAGGCACCGTGCCGATCGGTACCGGACTGTTACGCAGGATCCATTCGCGGGTTTCGTGGATATAGCGGCCGGTGGACAGGTCCATCACCGTATCCGCGCCCCAGCGGGTGGACCAGACCAGTTTCTCGACTTCCTCTTCGATGGATGAGGTCACCGCCGAGTTGCCGATATTGGCGTTAACTTTCACCAGAAAGTTGCGACCGATGATCATCGGCTCGGATTCGGGATGGTTGATATTGGCGGGAATGATGGCGCGCCCGGCGGCGACTTCCTGCCGAACGAATTCCGGCGTGATGTTCTCCGGCAGGTTGGCGCCCCAGCTTTGGCCCGGATGCTGCTGGCGCAGGACATCGCCGCGGATACGCTCGCGGCCCATGTTTTCGCGGATGGCGATAAACTCCATCTCCGGGGTGATTATGCCAGCGCGGGCGTAGTGCAACTGGGTGACGCATTTGCCAGATTGCGCCTTGCGCGGCCGCGGCAGATGTTCAAAACGCAGGTGATCCAGGCCTTCATCCGCCAGGCGCTGCTGGGTGAAACCGGAACTGACGCCATTGAGCTCTTCGGTATCACCGCGTTCAGCTATCCAGCCTGCACGCAGTTTAACCAGGCCGGTATGCACATTAAGTTCAGATTGCGGATCGCCGTAAGGACCCGCGGTATCGTATACCGGAATGGCTTCGTTGGGCTCGTACCGTGGGTTGTCTTTGTCGCCGCCAAGCAGCGTCGGGCTAAGCTGGATTTCACGCATCGGCACCTGCAGATCGTTGCGTGAGCCCTGCAGATAAATCCGGCGTGAATTGGGAAAGGAAACGCCTTGAAGGGTATCGATAAACTGCTGGGCTTCTTCGCGTTGCTCTTTACGGGCACGGGGTTTTTTAACGTTAGACATAGCAAGTTCCTACCAGTGTGTTGGGTTGGGAAAGTTGCTTGTCTGGAGCTCGGAGGGAGTAATGATGCTGGCCGACAGGGCGGGATTATCCCTGTTGGGATCACCTGCCTGTAGCGATAGATTACTCTTGTTCCCTTCGCGGGTATTAACCCGATCAGGTTCCGCGGATCCCGAATTAACGGTCTCAGCCTGGCCAATTTGATGAACAAATCAGGCGCTAGGCACTCCGACAAGATGCCCCCCAGTATAGGAGGGATAATAAAAAAAACTACAAAATTCTAACGAACCTGATCCAGCGCCTGGTCCGGTACCGCTTGTTGCCAGGCATCGGCCGCCAGCAGGATCAGCTTATCTTCCAGGGTAAAACGCGCCGCCAGAGTTTCACCGATATCCGACAATGCCTGATGGAATTCCAGGCATACGTCCTGATCGATATCCACTTCGGTATAGCGATCGTGGAAAGCCATAATCTGCTCGGTATTGGCCCAGAGCTTGGGATAGATGTTGACTGCCAGACTCATTTTCGGACTGGATGCGCCTTCCACTTGCTTGATAATTCTGTCATAGATATGAAAATGACCGGCGGAGAGGTAATCCACCAGATTATGGCAAAAGTTCTCCAGCGCTTTTTCATTCAGCGGCGTATGCTTTTCTTTATTCGGTTTAATGCCCACGAGGGTGCAATAGGCGACCAGCAGTTGCTTGCGAGCCTGAAGCCATTGATCAACTAATTCATTACTACCACCAACGCGCTGAGTCAGGCTTTCCAAACGGTTGAGCATGTTTGACTCCGTAAGTAATAAAACGTAACAGTAAGTTATTAAAATGTTACAAGGCCGATTCGTAGAGTGCCAGTGAAGCTGAGGTTGTGCAACAACGATATGGAACTTGCATTAACGGGTAATGAAAATGGCTGGTGGATCGTCAGCCATGAAAGCAAACTTTGGTTACCAAACGGTGAATTGCCGTGCGGTTTGGCGGCGTCATTCTCCCTGCAGGGGCGGATGGCCCGGGCTATTGGTGAATGGGAGGGGTTGCCGGTCTGGCTGGTGCGTCAGGCGATGCCGCAGGAAATGGGCTCGGTGCGTCAACTGCTTGAGCTCGATCGCGGACTGTTCCAACTGGCTGGTCGGGGAGTGCAGCTGGCCGACTTCTACCGTTCCCATCGCTACTGCGGTTACTGTGGCCACGAGATGCACCTCAGTCGTACCGAGAGCGCCTGCCTGTGCGGCAATTGCCGGGAGCGTTACTACCCGCAGATCGCGCCCTGCGTGATCGTTGCCATCCGGCGTGACGATGAGATCCTGCTGGCGCAGCACGTACGTCATCGTGGCGGCATTCATACCGTCTTGGCCGGTTTTGTCGAGGTCGGTGAAACGCTGGAGCAGGCGGCAGCACGCGAGGTGATGGAGGAAAGTAACATTGAAATCAAAAATCTGCGTTACGTCACTTCGCAGCCCTGGCCGTTCCCGCATTCGCTGATGATGGCCTTTATGGCCGATTATCACCGGGGTGAGATCCGCCACGATCCGAAAGAACTGCTTAACGCCGGCTGGTACCGCTACGATCGGTTGCCGCTGTTGCCGCCGCCCGGCACCGTGGCGCGCCGCCTGATAGAGGACACCGTAGCCTTATGCCGCGAGCAATAACTCGCTACAATAGCGGCAGATGAATAAGGGAGCCCCATAATGAATGAGTTGAAGAACGATCGTTACCTGCGCGCGCTGCTGCGTCAGCCGGTGGATGTGACCCCCGTATGGATGATGCGTCAGGCCGGTCGTTATTTGCCGGAGTACAAAGCCACCCGTGCCCAGGCCGGTGATTTTATGTCGCTGTGCAAGAACGCGGAACTGGCTTGCGAGGTTACGCTGCAGCCATTGCGCCGCTTCCCGCTGGATGCGGCCATTCTGTTCTCCGACATCCTCACCATTCCCGATGCTATGGGGCTGGGGCTGTATTTCGAAACCGGCGAAGGCCCGCGTTTCTCTTCCCCCATTACCTGTCGTGCCGACGTGGACAAGTTGCCGGCCTTCGATCCGGAAGTGGAGCTGGGCTATGTGATGAACGCGGTGCGTACTATCCGCCGCGAGCTTAAAGGCGAAGTGCCGCTGATCGGTTTCTCCGGCAGCCCATGGACCCTGGCAACCTACATGGTGGAAGGCGGCAGCAGCAAGGCCTTCACCAAGCTGAAAAAAATGATGTACGCGGAACCGGCTACGCTGCACCTGCTGCTGGATAAACTGGCAGACAGCGTCATTTTGTATCTCAATGCCCAGATCAAAGCCGGCGCGCAGTCGGTAATGGTCTTCGACACCTGGGGCGGCGTGCTGACCGGCCGTGACTACCGCGAATTCTCTTTGCATTACATGCATAAGATTGTCGATGGGCTGCTGCGTGAAAACGATGGCCGCCGCGTGCCGGTCACGCTGTTCACCAAAGGCGGAGGCCAGTGGCTGGAGGCCATGGCGGCCACGGGTTGTGACGCATTGGGTCTAGACTGGACGACCGACATCGCCGACGCGCGCCGACGTGTAGGCGATAAAGTGGCACTGCAGGGCAATATGGATCCGTCCATGCTGTATGCGTCGCCTGAGCGTATTGCCCAGGAAGTGGAAACCATTCTGGCCGGTTTCGGTCACGGTGAAGGGCATGTGTTCAACCTGGGTCACGGCATTCATTTGGATGTGCCGCCAGAAAATGCCGGCGCCTTTGTTGAGGCGGTTCACGCTCAATCGGGCAAATACCATCGCTAAGGACTGGATGTGATAGATACCCAAGCCCTGCGCGCGGAGCAATTGCAGCGCGCCTCGGAGGTGATTCGTTTCGATGACTTCCGGACCGAGTCGCCGGCCTTTATTGCCGGTGCCGACGTGGGCTTTGAACAGGAAGGTGAGGTGACGCGTGCCGCCATTGCCATCCTGCGCTATCCATCGCTGGAGCTGGTGGAGTATCGGGTGGCTCGTGTCGCGACCACCCTGCCTTACATTCCCGGCTTTTTATCGTTTCGTGAATACCCTGCGTTGCTCGCGGCCTGGGGGCAACTGCAGCAGAAGCCGGACCTGGTTTTTGTCGACGGCCATGGTATCTCGCACCCGCGACGTCTGGGCGTTGCCAGCCATTTTGGCCTACTGGTCGACGTGCCGACCATTGGCGTCGCCAAAAAGCGTCTGTGCGGTAAATTCGCCCCTTTGGACGCCGCCGCAGGCGCGTTGGCGCCACTGGAAGACAAAGGCGAGCAGTTGGGTTGGGTGTGGCGTAGCAAGGCGCGTTGTAATCCGTTGTTTATCTCCACCGGCCACCGCGTCGGGGCCGACAGTGCGTTGGCCTGGGTACAACGTTGCATGGCGGGCTACCGTTTGCCGGAACCTACGCGCTGGGCCGATGCCATCGCCTCGCGCCGGCCGGCCTTCCAGCGCTGGTTGCAGCAGCATCCAGAGGTGTCGCAATGACCGATTTCGGGTACACTGCGGCGCAGATAACGCGTAAGAGAGTGAATAATGCTACGTAACCCGATCCATTTACGTCTGGAAAAGCTTGAAAGCTGGCAACATTTGACCTTTATGGCCAGTTTGTGCGAGCGTATGTATCCGAATTACCAGATGTTCTGCCTGCAAACCGAGTTTGGCGATCCGGCGATTTACCGCCGTATTCTGGATTTGGTGTGGGAAACGCTGGTGGTCAAGGACGCCAAGGTCAACTTTGACAGCCAGCTGGAGAAGTTGGAAGAGGCGATACCTTCGGCAGAAGATTACGATCTTTACGGCGTTTACCCGGCTATTGACGCCTGTATCGCATTAGGGGAACTGATCCATTCGCGACTCAGCGGGGAGACGCTAGAGCACGCCATCGCCATTAGCGAAACGTCAATTCGCACCGTGGCGATGTTGGAAATGACTCAGGCCGGTAAAGAAATGACCGACGATGAGCTCAAGGTTTTGCCTGCGGTAGAGGAAGAATGGGACATTCAATGGGAAATTTTCCGCCTGTTGGCTGACTGCGAAGAACGTGATTTAGAGCTGATCAAAGGCTTGCGTTCCGACCTCCGCGAGGCGGCGGTAAGTAATATCGGGATAAATTTAACGCAATAAGGCAAGAAAACGTGATTTAACGCCTGATTTGTCATGCCTTAAGGCTTCACATCCGCACCCTGTCTGGTCTACATTTGGGGGGCGTAAAAAAAGTGGCTATCGGTGCGTGTATGCAGGGAGTGCTGTCAATCGGCATATCCGTCGCACTCGATGCTTTGCAAACGATAAACACACTGTAAGGATAACTTATGAACAAGACTCAACTGATTGATGTAATCGCGGACAAGGCTGACCTTTCCAAAGCACAAGCTAAACTGGCTCTGGAATCCACCCTGGCTGCTATTACTGAGTCTCTGAAAGAAGGTGATGCAGTACAATTGGTTGGTTTCGGTACTTTCAAGGTCAACCACCGCAACGAGCGCACTGGTCGCAACCCGCAGACTGGTAAAGAAATCAAAATCGCAGCTGCTAACGTGCCTGCGTTCGTTTCTGGTAAAGCACTGAAAGACGCGGTTAAGTAATACTGCGTGTTGGTGAAAAGATTAAACAGGGGGGCAAAAGCGCCCCTTTTGTTTATCCGACAGGCGCTCATGGTCATCGGCCTTGCCGGTGTCCTGAGCGCCTGCAGCAGTCATTCAGATCCCCCTGCCTTTAGTGCCAGCGGCTTTGTGGCCGACCAGGGCGTTATTCGCCTGTGGCGCAAAGACGACGATCGGCACCGCCCACAAGTGTTGATGAGCGTCTACAGTCCTTATCGCGGCCCGGGCACCGTCACCACGTTGTACGAATACCAAAACGGCGAACTGCGCCAGATTAAACGCACCGATGCCGATGGCGATCGTGACTCGATCCAACTTCGCTTCACCGATGACGGCGAAGTGAGCTTTATGCAGCGCCAACTGGCCACGCGGCGTGAACAACTGACCGCCGATGAAATCGCGCTGTACCAATACCAGGCGCGTCGAGTGCTTGAAGTGAGTAATGCGTTGCGTGCCGGCAATGTGAAACTGCTGCAGGGGCGTTGGCAACAGGGCACGGTGCAAACCTGCGATGGGCAAACGTTGAAACCTGGGCTGGACGGCAGTGCCGAAGCCTGGATTGAGCGTCGCGCCCGCAACAGCAGCCAACCGGTGAATATTGCCTGGTTGGATGCGCCGGAAGGGCGTGAACTGCTGCTGGTGGCAAACGAAGATTTTTGCCGCTGGGAACCGAAAGAAGATCAGCTATAAAAAAGGCCCCGCATGGCGGAGCCCTGAGAGATTGGCGTTCAGATCATTTGCCGCGTGCAATCGCACGATAGCCAATGTCCTTACGGCAGAAGCTGCCTGGCCACTGAATGCCTTCCGCCAACTGGTAAGCGCGTTGTTGCGCCTGAGCCACCGTTTCACCCAGTGCGGTAACGCACAGCACGCGGCCACCGCTGGTCACCACGTCGTTACCCTGCATGCGGGTGCCGGCATGGAATACCTTACCGTCGGCGCTTTCTTGCTGCGGCAGACCCTGAATGACCTCACCGTTGTTATAGTCACCCGGATAACCGCCGGCAGCCAGTACTACGCCTAACGCAGGGCGTTCATCCCATTCAGACGTTTTCTCATCCAGCTTGCCTTCCGCACCGGCCAGGCACAGTTCAACCAGATCGGAACGCAGACGCACCATGATCGGCTGGGTTTCCGGATCGCCAAAGCGGCAGTTGAATTCAATGACTTTCGGCTGACCGTCCGCAGAGATCATCAGCCCGGCATAAAGGAAACCGACATAGGTGTTTCCTTCCGCCGCCATGCCGCGCACGGTTGGCCAGATAACCTGGTCCATCGCGCGCTGGTGGATTTCATCGGTCACCACTGGCGCCGGGGAATAAGCCCCCATGCCGCCGGTGTTCGGGCCGGTGTCGCCATCGCCGACGCGTTTATGATCCTGGCTGGTGGCCATCGGCACCACGTTTTCACCGTCGACCATGACGATAAAGCTGGCTTCTTCCCCATCCAGGAACTCTTCCACCACGATACGGTGGCCTGCATCGCCGAAGGCGTTGCCTGCCAGCATGTCTTGCACGGCGTCTTCCGCTTCCTGCAGCGTCATGGCAACAATCACGCCTTTACCGGCAGCCAGGCCGTCAGCCTTGATGACGATCGGGGCACCTTTACTGCGAACATAGGCCAGCGCGGGTTCGACTTCGGTAAAGTTTTGATACTCGGCGCTTGGGATATTATGGCGCGCCAGGAAATCTTTGGTGAAGGCTTTAGAGCCTTCTAACTGGGCTGCGGCCTGAGAGGGGCCAAAGATTTTCAGACCGGCGGCCTGGAAGGCGTCAACCACGCCGATCACCAACGGCGCTTCCGGCCCGACAATAGTGAGGCCGATATCGTTGCTCTGGGCAAAAGCGAGCAGGGCTGGAATATCGGTCGCGGAGATCTCGACGTTCGTAAGACTGGGTTCCAGCGCGGTACCGGCATTGCCCGGCGCTACGTAAACTTTGTCCGCCAGCGGTGATTGGGCGGCTTTCCAGGCCAGCGCGTGTTCGCGTCCGCCGTTGCCGATAATTAAAATGTTCATCAGGTGCTCCACGAAGGGCGTGCGCCGCAGCGCACGCAGCAAAAAGGATTAATGGCGGAAGTGACGCATATCGGTAAAGATCATCGCAATGCCGTGTTCGTTGGCGGCGGCAATCACTTCATCATCGCGGATCGATCCGCCTGGTTGGATCACGCAGGTGATGCCAACGGCTGCCGCGGCATCGATACCGTCACGGAACGGGAAGAAGGCGTCGGACGCCATGGCGGAGCCTTTGACTTCCAGACCTTCGTCGGCGGCTTTGATGCCCGCGATCTTGGCTGAGTAAACGCGGCTCATTTGCCCCGCGCCTATGCCGATGGTCATGTTGTCGCGCGCATAAACAATTGCGTTGGACTTAACAAACTTGGCCACTTTCCAGCAGAACAGCGCATCACGCAATTCCTGAGCGGTAGGTTGGCGTTCGGACACTACGCGCAGATCGCTTTCACTTACCATGCCCAGATCGCGATCCTGCACCAGCAAGCCCCCGTTGACGCGCTTGAAGTCCAGAGCGGCAACGCGTTGCTGCCATTGGCCGCAGGCCAGCACGCGGACGTTCTGCTTGGCAGCCAGCAGGGAACGCGCTTCCTGGCTGATGCCAGGTGCGATAATCACTTCCACAAACTGACGACTGATGATGGCCTGCGCAGTGGCGGCGTCCAGTTCGCGGTTGAAGGCGATGATGCCGCCGAACGCGGAGGTAGGATCGGTTTGATAGGCACGTTCATAGGCTGCCAGAATATCGTCGCCTATCGCCACGCCACAGGGGTTGGCATGCTTGACGATAACGCAGGCCGGTTCGACGAACTCTTTCACGCACTCCAGCGCCGCATCGGTATCGGCGATGTTGTTGTACGACAGCGCTTTGCCCTGTAGCTGATCGGCGGTGGCGACAGAAGCTTCCTGAACATTCTCTTCTATATAGAAGGCGGCCTGCTGGTGGCTGTTTTCACCGTAGCGCATATCCTGCTTCTTGATGTAGTTAAGGTTCAGCGTGCGAGGGAAGCGACCGGAAGGTTGCTCGGTGTCGCCATGGTAGGCCGGCACCAGCGCGCCGAAGTAGTTGGCGATCATGCTGTCGTAAGCGGCGGTGTGTTCAAAAGCCTTGATAGCCAGATCGAAACGGGTGACGTATTGCAGTGAGCCGTCGTTGTTATCCATCTCGGTAATGATAGCGGCGTAGTCGCTGCTCTTGACGACGATGGCAACGTCTTTGTGGTTCTTGGCTGCAGAGCGCACCATAGTCGGGCCGCCGATGTCGATATTCTCTACTGCATCTGCCAGCGAGCAATCCGGGCGCGCCACGGTTTGGGCGAACGGATACAGGTTTACCACCACCATGTCGATCGGCTTGATGTCATGTTGGCTCATGATGCCGTCGTCCTGGCCGCGACGGCCCAGAATGCCGCCGTGTACTTTCGGGTGCAGCGTCTTCACTCGTCCATCCATCATTTCCGGGAAGCCGGTGTAGTCGGAAACTTCGGTAACAGGCAGGCCGGCATCTGCCAGCAGGCGGGCGGTACCGCCAGTGGAGAGCAGTTCAACGCCACGGCTTGAAAGCGCTTCGGCGAATTCAACGATACCGGCTTTGTCAGAGACGCTGAGCAGGGCCCGGCGGATTGGACGAGGTTGTTGCATGGTTTTATCCCTTGGCTTTGGAGTCGCAATAAAAGAGCGTTACGTGAATTTCCACCTTCTACTCTCTATAAGGAAAGGTTTTTCTCTCTATAAAGGGGGCATCGGGCACAAATTCAGGTAACGCCCCCATAAAAAGGGGAGCGTTTCGTCGCGGGGAATTGTAGCGAAAACGTTTGCGTGGCGCTCGTAAATTTTCCGTGCAAATGGCTTCTGTGGATAAGTTTGTGCACAACAGGGTATAAGGCGGGCTTTTGCTGTGGAATGCAGCAAACGATCGTTTTTGTCGAAAATACCTGTTGCGGCCTGCGAGGAACTCCCTATAATGCGCCTCCATCGACACGGAACATGTGAACAACTTCACAGAGTCTCCGGGGTTCGAAGAGAAAAAATCCTGAAATTTAGGGGTTGACTCTGAAAGAGGAAAGCGTATTATACGCCACCTCGAGATAGCAAGCTACGGCGGCTAACTCACTGCTCTTTAACAATTTATCAGACAATCTGTGTGGGCACTCCACAAGACGATATCCAGAACCTTCGGGTTCAAAAAAATATCAAGTCTTGAAGAGTGACCAAGCAATAAGTCAGTCGGTTGATTCGTCAACGGTCTGATTATTACGAAAGTTAATTTTCGAGCATCGCTTCACGAGTTGAAGCAAATCAAGCTTTTAATTGAAGAGTTTGATCATGGCTCAGATTGAACGCTGGCGGCAGGCCTAACACATGCAAGTCGAGCGGTAGCACAGGAGAGCTTGCTCTCCGGGTGACGAGCGGCGGACGGGTGAGTAATGTCTGGGAAACTGCCTGATGGAGGGGGATAACTACTGGAAACGGTAGCTAATACCGCATAACGTCTTCGGACCAAAGTGGGGGACCTTCGGGCCTCATGCCATCAGATGTGCCCAGATGGGATTAGCTAGTAGGTGGGGTAATGGCTCACCTAGGCGACGATCCCTAGCTGGTCTGAGAGGATGACCAGCCACACTGGAACTGAGACACGGTCCAGACTCCTACGGGAGGCAGCAGTGGGGAATATTGCACAATGGGCGCAAGCCTGATGCAGCCATGCCGCGTGTGTGAAGAAGGCCTTCGGGTTGTAAAGCACTTTCAGCGAGGAGGAAGGGTTCAGTGTTAATAGCACTGTGCATTGACGTTACTCGCAGAAGAAGCACCGGCTAACTCCGTGCCAGCAGCCGCGGTAATACGGAGGGTGCAAGCGTTAATCGGAATTACTGGGCGTAAAGCGCACGCAGGCGGTTTGTTAAGTCAGATGTGAAATCCCCGCGCTTAACGTGGGAACTGCATTTGAAACTGGCAAGCTAGAGTCTTGTAGAGGGGGGTAGAATTCCAGGTGTAGCGGTGAAATGCGTAGAGATCTGGAGGAATACCGGTGGCGAAGGCGGCCCCCTGGACAAAGACTGACGCTCAGGTGCGAAAGCGTGGGGAGCAAACAGGATTAGATACCCTGGTAGTCCACGCTGTAAACGATGTCGACTTGGAGGTTGTGCCCTTGAGGCGTGGCTTCCGGAGCTAACGCGTTAAGTCGACCGCCTGGGGAGTACGGCCGCAAGGTTAAAACTCAAATGAATTGACGGGGGCCCGCACAAGCGGTGGAGCATGTGGTTTAATTCGATGCAACGCGAAGAACCTTACCTACTCTTGACATCCAGAGAATTCGCTAGAGATAGCTTAGTGCCTTCGGGAACTCTGAGACAGGTGCTGCATGGCTGTCGTCAGCTCGTGTTGTGAAATGTTGGGTTAAGTCCCGCAACGAGCGCAACCCTTATCCTTTGTTGCCAGCGCGTAATGGCGGGAACTCAAAGGAGACTGCCGGTGATAAACCGGAGGAAGGTGGGGATGACGTCAAGTCATCATGGCCCTTACGAGTAGGGCTACACACGTGCTACAATGGCGTATACAAAGAGAAGCGAACTCGCGAGAGCAAGCGGACCTCATAAAGTACGTCGTAGTCCGGATCGGAGTCTGCAACTCGACTCCGTGAAGTCGGAATCGCTAGTAATCGTAGATCAGAATGCTACGGTGAATACGTTCCCGGGCCTTGTACACACCGCCCGTCACACCATGGGAGTGGGTTGCAAAAGAAGTAGGTAGCTTAACCTTCGGGAGGGCGCTTACCACTTTGTGATTCATGACTGGGGTGAAGTCGTAACAAGGTAACCGTAGGGGAACCTGCGGTTGGATCACCTCCTTACCTAATGATATTGATTGCGTGTAGTGCTCACACAGATTGTCTGATGAAAAAGTAACGAGCAGAAATACCTTTAATAGGCTTGTAGCTCAGGTGGTTAGAGCGCACCCCTGATAAGGGTGAGGTCGGTGGTTCAAGTCCACTCAGGCCTACCAATTCTTTCCCATACTGCGTTGCTTCACCGCATGGCTGTAAAGCCGCGTGGCGCCGCGTCTTGTTTGGAATCGAATGAGGTAACAAAGGTATCTGCAAGTGACTGTATGGGGCTATAGCTCAGCTGGGAGAGCGCCTGCCTTGCACGCAGGAGGTCAGCGGTTCGATCCCGCTTAGCTCCACCATATAGTCCTGTATCAATACTTCAGAGTGTACTGGCAACAGTATGCTGCGAAGTATTTTGCTCTTTAACAATCTGGAACAAGCTGAAAATTGAAACATGACAGCTGAAACTTATCCCTCCGTAGAACTATTGGGGTAAGGATTAACCTGTCATAGAGTCTCTCAAATAAACAGCACGACAGTGTTCTCTGTTTACAGAAACACCTTCGGGTTGTGAGGTTAAGTGACTAAGCGTACACGGTGGATGCCTAGGCAGTCAGAGGCGATGAAGGGCGTGCTAATCTGCGATAAGCGTCGGTAAGGTGATATGAACCGTTATAACCGGCGATACCCGAATGGGGAAACCCAGTGCAATTCGTTGCACTATCATACGATGAATACATAGTCGTATGAGGCGAACCGGGGGAACTGAAACATCTAAGTACCCCGAGGAAAAGAAATCAACCGAGATTCCCCCAGTAGCGGCGAGCGAACGGGGAGGAGCCCAGAACCTGAATCAGTTCTTGTGTTAGTGGAAGCGTCTGGAAAGTCGCACAGTAAAGGGTGATAGTCCCGTACACTAAAATGCATTAATTGTGAGTTCGATGAGTAGGGCGGGACACGTGACATCCTGTCTGAATATGGGGGGACCATCCTCCAAGGCTAAATACTCCTGACTGACCGATAGTGAACCAGTACCGTGAGGGAAAGGCGAAAAGAACCCCGGCGAGGGGAGTGAAATAGAACCTGAAACCGTGTACGTACAAGCAGTGGGAGCCTACTTTGTTGGGTGACTGCGTACCTTTTGTATAATGGGTCAGCGACTTATATTTTGTAGCAAGGTTAACCGTATAGGGGAGCCGTAGGGAAACCGAGTCTTAACTGGGCGAATAGTTGCAAGGTATAGACCCGAAACCCGGTGATCTAGCCATGGGCAGGTTGAAGGTTGGGTAACACTAACTGGAGGACCGAACCGACTAATGTTGAAAAATTAGCGGATGACTTGTGGCTGGGGGTGAAAGGCCAATCAAACCGGGAGATAGCTGGTTCTCCCCGAAAGCTATTTAGGTAGCGCCTCGTGAACTCATCTTCGGGGGTAGAGCACTGTTTCGGCTAGGGGGCCATCCCGGCTTACCAAACCGATGCAAACTCCGAATACCGAAGAATGTTATCACGGGAGACACACGGCGGGTGCTAACGTCCGTCGTGAAGAGGGAAACAACCCAGACCGCCAGCTAAGGTCCCAAAGTCATGGTTAAGTGGGAAACGATGTGGGAAGGCATAGACAGCCAGGATGTTGGCTTAGAAGCAGCCATCATTTAAAGAAAGCGTAATAGCTCACTGGTCGAGTCGGCCTGCGCGGAAGATGTAACGGGGCTAAACCATGCACCGAAGCTGCGGCAGCGACGCTTAGGCGTTGTTGGGTAGGGGAGCGTTCTGTAAGCCGTTGAAGGTGACCTGTGAGGGTTGCTGGAGGTATCAGAAGTGCGAATGCTGACATAAGTAACGATAAAGCGGGTGAAAAACCCGCTCGCCGGAAGACCAAGGGTTCCTGTCCAACGTTAATCGGGGCAGGGTGAGTCGACCCCTAAGGCGAGGCCGAAAGGCGTAGTCGATGGGAAACAGGTTAATATTCCTGTACTCGGTGTTACTGCGAAGGGGGGACGGAGAAGGCTAGGCTAGCCGGGCGACGGTTGTCCCGGTTTAAGCGTGTAGGGGGAGTGACCTGGTAAATCCGGTCGCTTATTCAACCCTGAGGCGTGATGACGATGCACTACGGTGCAGAAGTAGTTGATGCCAAGCTTCCAGGAAAAGCCTCTAAGCATCAGGTAACACAGAATCGTACCCCAAACCGACACAGGTGGTCAGGTAGAGAATACCAAGGCGCTTGAGAGAACTCGGGTGAAGGAACTAGGCAAAATGGTGCCGTAACTTCGGGAGAAGGCACGCTGGCGCGTAGGTGAAGAGACTTGCTCTCGGAGCTGAAGCCAGTCGCAGATACCAGCTGGCTGCAACTGTTTAATAAAAACACAGCACTGTGCAAACACGAAAGTGGACGTATACGGTGTGACGCCTGCCCGGTGCTGGAAGGTTAATTGATGGGGTCAGCCGCAAGGCGAAGCTCTTGATCGAAGCCCCAGTAAACGGCGGCCGTAACTATAACGGTCCTAAGGTAGCGAAATTCCTTGTCGGGTAAGTTCCGACCTGCACGAATGGCGTAATGATGGCCAGGCTGTCTCCACCCGAGACTCAGTGAAATTGAACTCGCTGTGAAGATGCAGTGTACCCGCGGCAAGACGGAAAGACCCCGTGAACCTTTACTATAGCTTGACACTGAACATTGAGCCTTGATGTGTAGGATAGGTGGGAGGCTTTGAAGCGTGGACGCCAGTCTGCGTGGAGCCAACCTTGAAATACCACCCTTTAATGTTTGATGTTCTAACTCGGCCCCGTAATCCGGGGTGAGGACAGTGTCTGGTGGGTAGTTTGACTGGGGCGGTCTCCTCCCAAAGAGTAACGGAGGAGCACGAAGGTTAGCTAATCACGGTCGGACATCGTGAGGTTAGTGCAAAGGCATAAGCTAGCTTGACTGCGAGAGTGACGGCTCGAGCAGGTACGAAAGTAGGTCTTAGTGATCCGGTGGTTCTGAATGGAAGGGCCATCGCTCAACGGATAAAAGGTACTCCGGGGATAACAGGCTGATACCGCCCAAGAGTTCATATCGACGGCGGTGTTTGGCACCTCGATGTCGGCTCATCACATCCTGGGGCTGAAGTAGGTCCCAAGGGTATGGCTGTTCGCCATTTAAAGTGGTACGCGAGCTGGGTTTAGAACGTCGTGAGACAGTTCGGTCCCTATCTGCCGTGGGCGTTGGAAGATTGAGAGGGGTTGCTCCTAGTACGAGAGGACCGGAGTGAACGCACCACTGGTGTTCGGGTTGTCATGCCAATGGCACTGCCCGGTAGCTAAGTGCGGAAAAGATAAGCGCTGAAAGCATCTAAGCGCGAAACTTGCCTCGAGATGAGTCTTCCCTGGGCCTTTAAGGCCCCTGAAGGAACGTTTAAGACTAAGACGTTGATAGGCTGGGTGTGTAAGTGCAGCGATGCATTGAGCTAACCAGTACTAATGATCCGTGAGGCTTAACCTTACAACACCAAAGGTGTTTTAGAGAGACAGATTTTCAGCGAAGTTCCGAGATTGGTTTCAATGGCTACGTGAGTAGCGGTTGGAATGAAACAGAATTTGCCTGGCGGCAATAGCGCGGTGGTCCCACCTGACCCCATGCCGAACTCAGAAGTGAAACGCCGTAGCGCCGATGGTAGTGTGGGGTCTCCCCATGCGAGAGTAGGACACTGCCAGGCATCAATCAAGCCAAGAGGCCATCCGCAAGGATGGCCTTTTTGCTATGCGGAAAAGAAAAAATGGCGCAGCTAGGCTGCGCTTTTTAACCAGTCGGCGATAAAGTCAGCGATGCACTCTGGATCATTAAGGTCCAACAGTCTGGCCTTTCCAGTGATTAACCGATCGCTGGCAACGGCGATAACGCACTCGTCCAGCATATCCTCCAGCGGTTTACCCACCTCTTTAGCGTTGTCATGATTGAAAATTATCGCACTGGCATTATTTGGCGCTTGTATATGCAAATGAGGCGGTGAAGGGAGGCGTTGCTGCGATTGGCTTGACTGCACGAAGCCGAACCTCAGCAGAGTAACAATACTGGCTGTTGCCAGGTGATGAATGAGCGGGCTCAGCATGCTGAACCCGCTCTCTTTTTGACTTTAATGCGAACTGCCCTGGGAAATCCCCAGCCCAGTTTGTGAACGTACAAATTGAGAACGGAAGCGCTCGCGCTCTTGTTGCCCTGCCAAAGAGCTGTCGGTAACCGAGAACAGCCAGGTGCCGACGAAGGCGACAATCATCGAGAACAGCGCCGGATATTCATACGGATAGATGGGTTTCTCGTGCCCCAAAATCTGTACCCAAATCGTCGGGCCGAGGATCATCAGGATCACCGCAGTCAGCAGGCCCAACCAGCCGCCGATCATGGCACCACGGGTCGTCAGACGCGACCAGTACATCGAAAGAATAATGATCGGGAAGTTACAGCTGGCGGCGATAGAGAAAGCCAGCCCGACCATAAAGGCAATATTCTGTTTCTCAAACAAAATCCCCAGAGCTATCGCCACGATACCCAGGATCACCACGGTAATCTTGGAGACGCGCAGTTCATCACGCTCCGTCGCTTTGCCGTTTTTAATCACGCTGGCGTACAAATCGTGAGATACCGCTGAAGCACCCGCCAACGTCAGGCCTGCCACTACGGCCAAAATGGTGGCAAAGGCGACGGCAGAGATAAAGCCGAGGAAGAAGTTGCCGCCCACGGCGTTGGCTAAATGCACCGCAGCCATATTGGTACCGCCCAGCAACGCCCCGGTGGCATCTTTGAACGCCGGGTTAGGGCTGACCAACAAGATGGCGCCGAAGCCGATAATAAAGGTCAGGATATAGAAGTAACCGATAAAACCGGTGGCGTAGAACACGCTTTTGCGGGCCTCTTTAGCGTCGCTAACGGTAAAGAAACGCATCAGAATATGTGGCAGACCGGCGGTACCGAACATCAGCGCCAGCCCCAGGGAGAGCGCAGAAATAGGGTCGGAGACCAGACCGCCCGGGCTCATGATGGCCAGGCCTTTTGGATGCACCTTCACGGCTTCGGCAAACAGCGTGTTGAAGTCGAAATTGACCGATTCCATCACCATCAACGCCATAAAGCTGGCGCCGGCCAGTAACAGCACCGCTTTGATAATCTGCACCCAAGTGGTGGCCAGCATCCCGCCGAACAAGACGTACAGCACCATCAGAATGCCGACCAGAATGACCGCCACGTGGTAATTGAGGCCGAACAGCAGCTGAATCAACTTGCCGGCACCGACCATTTGGGCAATCAGGTACAGCGCGACCACCACCAGAGAGCCACAGGCGGAGAGCGTGCGGATTGGCTTTTGTTTCAACCGGTAGGAAGCCACGTCGGCAAAGGTGTAACGGCCCAGGTTACGCAGGCGTTCCGCGATCAGGAACAAAATGATCGGCCAACCGATCAGGAAACCGATGGAGTAAATCAGCCCGTCATAGCCCGAGGTATATACCAGTGCGGAAATGCCCAGGAAAGAGGCCGCTGACATAAAGTCGCCGGCAATCGCCAGACCGTTTTGCAGACCGGTAATTTTCCCACCGGCGGTATAATAGTCCTGACGTGAACGGGTGCGTTTAGAGGCCCAATAGGTGATATACAGCGTGGCGCCGACAAACAGGATGAACATCACGATGGCCTGAATGTTCAACGGTTGGCGCTTCACTTCACCACCAATGGCATCGGCAAAGACCAGACCCGGTAGCATCAGCAGAGCGGCGGCGGACAGTAAACGCTTCATTTCTTCACCTCACGCAGGACTTCTGCAGTCAGGCGATCGAATTCGCCGTTGGCGCGGAATACGTAGATCCCGGTGAGTACAAAAGAGATCACGATCAGGCCAACGCCTACCGGGATCCCACGGGTAATAGTCGATCCTTCAGCGATCGGGGTGCCCAACCACTGAGGATCGAAAGCGATCAATAAAATAAAGCCAACGTAGAGTGCCAGTGTAATCAGCGAGAGCAGCCAGGCAAATCGGCTACGTTTTCGCACCAGCTCGATAAAGCGCGGGTTTTCCTCAATCCCTTGATAAATGGTGTCATTCATCAGAGTGTCTCCAGTAGGTATTGAACGAATGCGCCGCGCTTGAAGCCGATCATTGGGTTATCTTCCCGCCGATCGGCCAGAGGCGGCGTAAATTATGACGGCACTTTCATTGATTGTTTTTCTTCCAACAGCTTGTCGACTACGGCCGGATCCGCCAGCGTTGAGGTATCCCCCAGGTTGCTGGTATCGCCGGCGGCAATTTTGCGCAAGATACGGCGCATGATCTTGCCGGAGCGCGTTTTGGGCAGGGAGTCTGTCCAGTGCAGCACGTCCGGAGTAGCGATCGGCCCTATTTCTTTACGTACCCAGTTACGCACTTCGGTATAGAGCTCAGGCGAAGGTTCCTCGCCGTGATTGAGCGTGATATAGGCGTAAATTGCCTGGCCTTTAATGTTATGCGGAATGCCGACTACCGCCGCTTCGGCGATTTTCGGGTGAGAGACCAGGGCAGATTCGATTTCAGCGGTGCCCAGACGGTGGCCGGACACGTTCAGTACGTCGTCGACGCGGCCGGTGATCCAGTAGTACCCGTCTTCGTCACGGCGCGCGCCGTCACCGCTGAAATACATGCCTTTAAAGGTGGAAAAGTAGGTTTGCTCGAAGCGATCGTGATCGCCGAACAGGGTTCGCGCCTGGCCAGGCCAGGAGTCGGTGATCACCAGGTTACCTTCGCAGGCCCCTTCTTGCGGCGTGCCGACATTATCGACCAGCGCCGGCTGCACGCCGAAGAACGGACGCGTTGCCGAACCGGCTTTCAGCTCGGTGGCACCCGGCAGCGGGGTGATCATAAAGCCGCCGGTTTCGGTCTGCCACCAGGTGTCAACGATGGGGCATTTGCCGTTGCCGATTTTATTGTAATACCACTCCCAGGCTTCCGGGTTGATTGGCTCACCCACCGATCCCATGATGCGCAGCGAGTCGCGTTTAGTGCCTTCGATCGCTTTGTCGCCTTCAGCCATCAGGGCGCGAATGGCGGTTGGGGCGGTGTACAGAATATTGACCTGATGCTTGTCGATCACCTGTGACAGACGGTTGACGCCAGGGTAGTTGGGCACGCCCTCAAACATCAGGGTAATGGCGCCGCAGGCCAGCGGGCCATACAGCAAATAGCTGTGTCCCGTGACCCAACCCACGTCGGCGGTACACCAATAGACGTCGCCATCGTGATAATCGAATACGTACTTAAAAGTCATGGCGGCGTAGACCAGATAGCCACCGGTGGTATGCAGCACGCCTTTGGGTTTGCCTGTTGACCCGGAGGTATAAAGGATAAACAGCGGATCTTCCGCATTCATCTCTTCCGGCGGACAGTCGGCTGAGACGCCTTCGGTCAGCTCATGCCACCACAGATCGCGACCTTCCTGCCAGTAACCCGGTTTGCCGGTGCGCTTAAACACCACAACGTTGGTGACGCTTTTCACCCCAGGATTCTTCAGCGCATCATCGACGTTTTTCTTCAAGGGTACAGAACGTCCGGCACGCAGGCCTTCGTCAGCGGTAATAACCAGTTTTGAGTTGGAGTCGATAATTCGCCCGGCGACCGCTTCCGGCGAGAAACCGCCAAAGATAACCGAATGCACGGCTCCGATGCGGGCGCAGGCCAGCATGGCCACAGCGGCTTCCGGCACCATCGGCATATAGATAGCCACGACGTCGCCTTTTTTAACGCCCAGCTTTTTCAGCACGTTGGCGAACTGGCAGACATCGTGGTGCAGTTGTTTGTAGGTCACCTTTTTTGACTGGGTGGGATCATCACCTTCCCAGATGATGGCGGTTTGGTCACCACGTTCGGCCAGATGGCGATCGAGGCAGTTGGCCGCCAGGTTAAGGGTTCCGTCTTCAAACCAGCGAATGCTGATATGGCCCGGATCAAAAGAGGTGTTTTTCACCCGGCTATAAGGCTTTATCCAGTCGAGGATTTTTCCCTGTTCGCCCCAGAACGTTTCTGGGTCTTGCACAGATTGTTGATAATATTGTTGATATTGTGTCGGGCTGATCAGGGCGTGTTCTGCAATTGCAGAAGGAATAGCGTGTTTATGCACTTGGCTCATAGCTTTTCTCCTTGAAGTTGTTAATGATATGTCAACTGAAGGTTAAGTATAGTTTGCTCCGATTCTTTGTTTCTTTTTTGCGCGGCAGATCACGCAACGAAGATATTGATTTGTAATAGTTCTGCCCCATTTGTGTTGAGCATCTACCTGCTTGGCGGGAAAAAACGCTCAGATACTAAGTTTTCGCCAGAAAACACTATCTAAAGAACTAAAAAGAATAACCAATCCGACAATAAACCCGATTTTTATTGCCATTTTTTAATATAAAACACCACCGTTTAAATCTCGGTTAAATCCTTTTGGAACATAGTTCCCTTTTGATATTCGATGTGGATATTAATAGCCCGGTGGTCAGTCATCGGTGTTAATAAGGGAATAACTTGAGAATTATCCTAATAAATAGACGATAAAATGAGGCTGTTGGACGCTCTGCTATTTTCATTTTTAAAACCTTATCGCAACAAAATATAAACATTCTCGATGGACTAAATATGCAAGATTAGCGAGAATAAACGCACTTTCATCCGATTAAAAAAGCAAAGTATGAGGTGGTTTCGTGATGTATCTCGCATAAAATTATGCTTTTAATAACAACCAATTATGTTTGGTGAAATTAAATACTAAATTCATTGGTGATTATATTTTGCACAAATGGCCGATAAAACAAGGCTTGCAGAGCATGCCTTCCAGATGGTACAGATTTAAATAGCGTCACACTAAGGGCAGGTGAGCGCTTCGTTGTCATCAACATAAGCCTGTATTAAATGATTAAGTATTCTTTTCGGCGCATTGTTTTAAATACGCGGAAAAGAGTCTTTGAGGACTTTTTGGGTATGAAAAGTGTAAAAATCAGTCTTGCTTGGCAAATCCTGATCGCGTTGGTACTGGGTATTATCGTTGGGGCCGTGCTCCATAATCAGACGGAATCACGGGAGTGGTTAGTCAGCAATATTCTTAGCCCGGCGGGAGATATATTTATTCGCCTGATTAAGATGATTGTTGTGCCGATCGTTATTTCTACACTGGTTGTCGGTATCGCCGGGGTGGGAGATGCGAAAAAGCTGGGTCGGCTCGGATTGAAAACCATTATTTACTTTGAAGTGATCACCACCGTTGCCATCGTGGTGGGGCTGACGCTGGCTAATGTTTTTCAACCCGGTCACGGCATCGACATGTCGACGCTGACCGCAGTCGATATCTCGCAGTATGAGAAAACCACGGAGCAGGTGCAAAGTGGGTCGCACAGCCTGGTTGCTACGGTTCTGTCGTTGATCCCGTCGAACATTTTCGCTTCGATGGCGAAGGGCGACATGTTGCCGATTATCTTCTTCTCGGTACTCTTTGGTCTGGGCCTGTCGTCATTGCCGAAAGAAACCAAAGAACCGCTGCTGAAGGTGTTTAAAGCCGTTTCCGAAAGCATGTTCAAAGTTACTCATATGATCATGCGCTATGCGCCGATCGGGGTATTTGGTCTGATCTCAGTGACGGTCGCCAACTTTGGTTTCGCCTCGCTGTTGCCTTTGGCCAAGCTGGTGGTGCTGGTGTACTTCGCTATCGCCTTCTTCGCTTTGGTGGTACTGGGCGCTGTTGCTCGCATCTGCAATCTGCGTATCTGGACGTTGATTCGTATTTTAAAGGATGAACTGATCCTGGCCTTCTCCACTGCCAGTTCAGAAACGGTGCTGCCGCGTATCATCGAAAAAATGGAAGCCTATGGTGCACCGAAAGCGATCACCAGTTTTGTGGTGCCTACGGGGTACTCCTTCAATCTGGACGGCTCAACGCTGTATCAGAGCATCGCCGCCATCTTTATTGCGCAGCTGTACGGCATTGAACTGTCCCTGGGGCAGGAGATTGTCCTGGTGGTGACGCTGATGCTGACTTCGAAGGGCATTGCCGGCGTGCCGGGCGTTTCCTTTGTGGTGCTGTTGGCCACGCTGGGCAGCGTCGGGATCCCGCTGGAAGGTCTGGCGTTTATCGCCGGGGTTGACCGTATTCTGGATATGGCACGTACCGCGCTGAACGTGGTGGGCAATGCGCTGGCGGTACTGGTGGTTGCAAAATGGGAGCACCAGTTCGACAGCAAAAAAGCACGGGCTTACGAGCAAGCTTTCTTGTCCGGCAAGGTAAAGCAGGTCAACGAGTCTTAACGGCACTTGGCTGGATATGAAAAACCCGCCTTGAGCGGGTTTTTTCGTCCATTTTTTCCTTTACCGATGCAGGATCAGCAGGACGGTGCGGAACCCTGCGGCGGCAAGAAGCGCAGCGGATCCAGGGCGGTGGCACGATAGCGGATTTGGAAGTGCAACATGACTTTATCGGTGCCGGTGCTGCCCATGGTGGCAATTTTTTGCCCGGCTTTCACTTCCTGCGCATTACGCACCAGCAAGGTATTGTTGTGGGCGTAGGCGCTGATGTAATCATCATTGTGCTTTATCATAATCAGATTGCCATAGCCCCGCAGCTGGTTACCCACGTACACCACTCGCCCTTTGGCTGCGGCAAATACCGGCTGCCCGCGGTTACCGGCGATATCAATGCCTTTATTGCCGCCGTCGGCGGTAGAATATTTACTGACGATATTGCCCTGGGTTGGCCAGCGCCAGCATTTGATGCTGCTGCGGATCGGCGGTGTCACGGCTGCAATTTGGCCCGTTGATTTAGTTTTGCGCGTTTTGCCTTTCTTCGCTGTCGTATTGTTTAACGCCAGCGTTTGACCAATTTCCAGATTGTAAGGCTTGGGGATCTTGTTGCGACGCGCAAGTTCGCTGACTTCGCTATTGGTGATCCAGGCTATATAAAACAGGGTATCACCGCGTTTGACGGTATAGGTATTGCCGCTATAGCTGCCTCTGGCCAGGCTATCGTAGTCGCGGTCATAGGTGTTCGCCTTCTTGGAGCCACAGCCCAGCAACGCAAGACTGACTACGCACACGGCAATCAGCCGCCATACAGCGAATGTGCTTCCCATACTCAAATATCGTCCTTAAACGTCGTCGCTCTTAGTAGTTATGCTGCCAGATGGTGCCTGTGCGGGAGCATAGTGATCTTCGTATAGTAACATCAACGGCTATGTGGTCAAAAAAGCTGCCTGGCGGCTTTGCCGAACGGCGAAGTATGCCGCCTTTATTTTGCCACTGTATAATAATGCGATAACTTTCACCGCTTTGGTAACTTCAGCATGTCCCTCTTGTCTGCCCGTTATTTATTACCCACCGCAGCTTTGTTGCTGATTGCACTGCTGATTTACAGCGGCGTGTATCCTTATGACCGAATGACCTGGCTGATGGAAGTCATGCCGGTTGTGATAGCGCTGGTTGTTTTGTGGCTGACCCGGCGTCGCTATCCGCTAACCCCCTTGTTGTATCAGCTGATTTTTCTCCATGCGTTAATTTTGATTTTTGGCGGCATGTATAGCTATGCGCGCGTGCCTGCCGGGTTTTACGTGCAGGAGTTATTGGGATTGGGGCGCAACCCCTACGATAAGCTCGGGCATTTTTTCCAGGGGCTGGTGCCTGCGCTGGTGGCGCGGGAAATTCTGCTGCGTGGGGATTATGTCCGAGGCCGGAAAATGTTGGGTTTCGTGGTGTGCTGCATTGCGTTGGCTATCAGCGCGGTTTATGAACTGATCGAATGGTGGGCCGCATTGGCATTAGGGCAGGGGGCCGATGAGTTTCTGGGAACACAGGGCGACCCATGGGATACCCAGTCTGACATGTTCTGTGCCCTGTTGGGGGCAGCATGTGGGCTGTTGCTGCTTGGCCGTCGACAGGATCGGCAACTTGCTGGTTTAAGCGCGAAATAGCGTTCCTCCGTTTATCTACTAAAGTATTAGGTTTTAGCCTGCAGCTCGCTTCAGGGGAATGGACTAGGCGGAAATGGATATGCAAGAAACCCTAACGCTCTCAAGCTATCTGGTACTGGCCGCCACCTTGCTGGTGGCCTATGTCATTTTCGGTATTGCCGGCTTTGGCTCGGCGTTAGTCGCCAGTCCGGTGATGGCGCTTTATATTCCGGTGGCGAAAATTGTTCCTTTGCTGGCGCTGCTGGACATGTGCGCGGCCATTGTTAACGTCAGCCGCGATGGTCGCAATGCGCAATGGGGAGAATTAAAGCGGCTGATCCCGGTGATGATTATCGGCAGCTTACTGGGCGCGGCGATCCTGCTGAAAACCAGGCCGGATATCCTCTTGCTGGCGTTGGGCATTTTTGTGGTGTTCTATGCTCTCTATTCACTAAGCGGTTTAAAACCCGATCGGCAATTTTCGCCCAGGGCTTCGGTGCCTTTTGGCCTGGTGGGCGGGATTTTCAGTGCATTATTCGGCAGCGGCGGCTTTATCTATGCCATCTATCTCAGCGGTCGTATTGAGAAAAAAGAGGCTTTCCGGATAACTCAAACCACACTTATCGGGATGAGTACGCTGACGCGGGTGGTTATTTTCACCTTTGCCGGTGTTTATCTGGACGTTGATTTATTGCTACTGGCGTTGGTGCTGCTGCCGGGTATGTTGGTGGGGATTACCCTGGGGCGTCATTTCACTTTGAAAATGTCACGTGAGCAATTCCTGAAGCTAATCAATGTGATTTTGTTAGCCTCGGGTACCATGCTGATGGTTAAGTATTTCAGTTGAGCATGAGTGGCGGAATGCCTTCGGCCATGCCAGCAAGCTTTGCTTCGATCCCAATTGAGCGACGCTCGTGGGCGTAGCCACTTATTCCGGCATCCTCGCAGGCGCGCTTGGCCCTCAGGTTATGAGGGCCAAGCCGGTGATTTATGGCATGGGCATGCCGGCATCGAGGCGCATCAACGCTAGCAGTAAGCCGCTGAGTGCGGCATAGAAGCCAAACTTGTCGTAACTGAGGCAGCGCTGATTAAACTCCGGCAGCCAACTCAGACAGTGAATCAAGGCTTCGCTTCGCAGTTCAAGCAACTCCCTGCGTTCATCCCCCGCTTCCGTTAATGCAAAATTCAGGTGGCTCAACAGCTCGACAACCAGGGCTAAATGATCTTCCGGTTCGCCAAAGGAACTCTCCACCACCATGCCCGATTGTGCCAACAGCGCTTTCATCTGCGCGCTGGGTTCCTGCTTAAAACGCGCAGATGCCAACTGATAACAAGAGGAATAGGGTAACGCAGCGGATTTCTCCGTCATCAGGAACAGCCCGGCGAAGTCGGCGGCCAATTCCAGCTGGGCGTCGGGCCGCCGTTGGAGTGCCGTAACGGTTTGTCTGAACCGGGTTACCGGCGCTGTCAGCTCTGGCAGCGGCTCAAGTATTGCCAACCATGCGGTGAGTTCAGGGCTGGTCAGTTCTGCAATTTGCACGTCGCTAAGCTCACGGGCGAAACTGCCGGATAACCAGGCATAGAGGCAAGCATAATGCGGGTGTCCCAGCGCTGAAACATGATCTTCCATGGAACTTCCTCTTCACTGCGCCACGTTTGCCGGCGTCATCGGCACATAGTCGCATTGCGCAACCATTTCCAATGGGCCATTAAACGCGGTAACAGGTGCGATTTTGCCAGTAAAGCGCTCAATCTCAACCAGTGCCGTATGGGCGCTGGTCGCCTGAGCCAGTTCGGAGGAGCCGATATCCAACGTCAGCACATTCGGATTGCCGTATTTGCACAGGCTACCCGCCACGCCGCCATGCTCAGGATCGTACCAGGCACCTTCATGGATGCGGATCACTCCCGGCGCATAACGATCGGAAACCACTGCGCCGGCCAAGACCTGTCCACGGGCATTAAACACTCGTACAACATCACCATTATTGATGCCGCGAGCATCCGCGTCCTGCGGGCTGATAAATACCGGTTCCTTACCCGCGACGCTGTACTGTGCACGAAGGGTTTCAGATTCGCACAGCTGGGAGTGCAGCCGGAAATCGGGATGCACCGACTGCAAATGCAGTGGGTAGCGCGTTGAAAGCGGCCCGCCGTGTGAACGTTCCGCCTTCTCAAACCACATAGGGTAGCCTCGGCAGTTTTTATAATTCATATCGGCAATGCTCTTTGAGTAAATCTCGATCAGGCCGCTTGGGGTGCCTAAAGGCTCCAGATCCGGGTCTTGACGAAACGCCTGGTGACGCACGAACATTTCGGGGTGTTGGAACTCGACGTAGCCGTCACCATCCCAAAACTCATCGAAGGCAGGCAAAGCCACGCCGCGCCCTTTGCCCTGGCGCGCGCCGTCCTGATAAATGCGTTTGAGCCAACCCATTTCATCCAGGCCTTCGGTGAAATCACGTTCGCGATCGAACAGTTTGCAAAGTTCGCGCAGGATATCGAAGTCATTGCGTGCCTCAAACTGTGGCGGTACCAGTTGTTTCATCGCGATAATGCCGCGATTGGAGTGGTTGCCAAACTGATCGAGATCGTTGCGTTCGAATTGTGTGGTAGCAGGCAGAACGATATCGGCAAAACGGCAGGTTGAGGTCCACTGATTATCAATAGAAATGACGGTTTCCAGCTTCTGCCAGCCGGTAATCATCCGGTTAACCTGCTGATGGCGATGGAACGGGTTGGTGCCAGCAAATACGCACATTTTCAGCATCGGCAGCTTGACGCGTTTGCCATTCCAATCGATCTCCATGCCCGGTTCCAGCATGGCATCGATAAAGCGCGCGATCGGAATGGTGCTGCTGTAACCTTTAAAATCCCCCTTAGCATGGCGAGCTGGCGTGGTGGTTGAGCCGGAAAAACCGCTCAGGATCACCCCTTTTCGGCTCGGTGTCCCCGCGCCGTTATAGTGCCAACCAAAGCCAAAGCCGCCGCCAGGTAAGCCTATTTGGCCCAACATGGCCGCCAGCACTACCGTCATCCACGCCCATTGTTCGCCGTGTTGCATGCGTTGCACGCACCAGCCGGCAATGATTTGCGTACGGTTGGCCGCCATTTGGCGCGCCAATGCCTGGATGATTTCGGCATCGACGCCACACAGTGCCGACGCCCATTGGGCATCTTTGGGCTGGCCGTCCGTTTGGCCCAGCAAATAAGGGAGGAATTGCTCGAAGCCAACGCAATAGGTTTTGAGGAAGTGGGTATCGTGCAGATTTTCGCTGTACAGCGTGTGCGCCAGCGCTAACTGTAAGGGCACGTCTGTTTGCGGGTTCAGAGCAATGTGCTGCACATGCTCGCGGCCCAAAAACGCATGGGTAGATGACACCACAGGGTCAATGCTGACGACGTTGATTTCGCCTTTGGCCACCTTGGCTTTTAGTTCGGCGTAATATTCATAAACATCATGATCCGGACACCACCAGTTGGCCTGCTGGTTTTTCACCAGATCCGATCCCCAAAGCACCAGAGTTTTGCTGTGTTGCAGCACCAGCGGCCAGGACGTTTGCTGTTCATACACTTCCATTGAACCCACCACCCGCGGCAAAATCACCTGGGCGGCGCCCGTTGAGTAGTCGCCGCCGGTACCGACGGAATCTCCGTGCAGGGCCAGCGCCCGAGCCAGCATGCCGGCGGCATTGTGGAACATGCCGGTCGATTGCCAACCGGTGCCGGATAGCAGAGCCGACGGGCCGTAGGTGTTCTGCACCCGCTCAAGCTCTTGATAGAACAGGTTCAGTGCTTCATCCCAACTTACCCGCACAAAACGGTTGTCGCCGCGCTGCGTGGTATCACTCAAATGGCGTTTACGCATCCAGTCAATTCGTACCATCGGATAGCGGATACGTGCCGTGCCATGGACGTGATCGGGCAAGCCCGCAATCATTTTTGAGGGATGTTTATCCATTTCGAAGGGTTTGGCAGCGACAAACCGCCCGTCTACCACGGTGGCGCGGATGGCTCCCCAATGGGAACCGGTCAGGATGCCTTCTTGTAACCCTCCCTGGGCCAGGGCATTTTTCGGCACTAACAGCGAAGGGCCTATCATGCCAATGGCCGTTAAGCCACCAAGCTGGGCCAGAAAACGACGGCGGGACAAGCTGACGTTCTGTGATGATTTCATGTGCATTCTCCCTTAGTGCTTCTGGTCTGCGCCGCCGGTATCGGAAGCATTCATCTGCAAATATTTCAGCAGGGTGCGTTCTTCCCGCTTATCCAGGCTGGTAAAGCCCACCATGCCGTTTAGCGTGCCGATCCAGCCGTTGGCGTCAAAGTGCGCAATGTCCGGGGCACCGTGGCATTGGTTACAGGTGCCGGTGTACAGCGCGCTGGTGTAGGCCCAAATCGGTTTGATATCGTTGACCAGGTCACCTTTTTGCACCCAGGCGGTGGTTTGCAGTTTGCTCCACTCCGTGCCGGTGGTGGCTACCGTAGTTTTTTCTAGCGTTTGGGCGTGCTTTTGCACTTCATCGCGAATGGAAGAAACAAAAATGCGTTTGCCAGGCAGCAGCGAAAGCACGCGCTGGCGTCCCTCGGTTTCTGTCCAACCCACGATTTGCACTTCAAGCCAGTCGCCGTCACGTTTGACGACCTTAACTTCCGAAGCCGGCAGCAAAGAGCCCGCCGGTTCTTTATCACCTTTGGCCGCGTAGATAGGCTTCATGTCCAGCGTATACAGTGTGTTGCCGTCACTGTTTTCGTTGGCGTGCAGGCGCATATCTTCAAATTGCTTGCGGAAACCGCTGCTCATGTCCGGCAACTGGTGGGCAATACCCTTGTGGCAATCGACGCAGGACTGATTGTCTTTCGCCGCAATGCTCATCTGTTTGGCTGCTTCCGGGTGCTGCTTGCTGTGCTCCATGGCCTCGTAGTTATGGCAAGAACGGCAGCCGACGGAGTTGTTGTCTTTCATGCGCTTCCATTCGCGCTTGGCCAGTTCGGCGCGTTTCGCTTCGAATTTTTCAGGCGTATCAATCGAATGGGCAATAAAGTTTTGGTAGAGATCGTTGGCTGCTTCCAGCTTGCGCCACAGCATGCCTGGAACATCCGGTGGGATATGGCAGTCCCGGCATTCCGCGCGTACGCCGGATGCATTTTTGAAGTGAATGGACTGTTGGTATTCTTGATAGACCGGCTGCATCGCATGACAGCTGACGCAGAATTCCGTATTGCTGGTGATCTTAATGCCGGTATGCGGCACGATAATGAGGGCCAACCCGATAATGCAACCGATCCCTAACAATGCCAGCACTGACCACCTGGCGCTGGGCCGGGTCAGTTTTCGCCAAAGTTTGCTCATAAATAAACCTTCTCGTTATTATGGGTACTCCTTTGGTAGGATATTGAGTAAATATGAACGGGGTCACCGGTCTGGATGAATGGAATAAGTCAGAATATGAATGGATATGAACAGGCTGGGGCGAGCGTGAAATCATGAGCCATCACATTGTTATCGTTGAGGACGATCCGGTTACCCAGGCGCGCTTACGTGATTATTTTGTTCATGAGGGCTACCAGGTTTCTGTGGCAGAAAGCGGGGCGGGGCTGAAGGAAATTATGCTGCTTCAGCCGGTAGATCTGGTGCTGCTGGACATCAACCTGCCCAATGAAAATGGCTTGTTGCTGACCCGATCCCTGCGTGAGCGTTCAAACGTCGGCATTATTCTCGTGACTGGCCGTTGCGAGCAAATTGATCGGATTGTAGGGCTGGAAATGGGGGCGGATGACTATGTCACTAAACCTCTAGAATTGCGTGAGCTGGTGGTGCGGGTCAAAAACCTCCTTTGGCGCATCGATCTGGCCAAAACGCCCACAAGGCAAGGGCAACAGGAAAACTGCTATCTGTTCGCCGGGTATTGTCTTAATCCTTCCAGGCATACGCTGGAATGCGAGGGGGAGCCGATTCGCCTGACGCGAGCCGAATACGAAATGCTGCTGGCATTTATCACCAACCCGGGCACGGTGTTGAGCCGCGAACGGCTGCTGCGCATGTTGTCATCTCACCGTGTTGACCAGCCTGATCTTCGTACTGTGGATGTCCTGATCCGCCGGTTGAGAAACAAATTGAGCCACGAGTTATTTGTCACCCGGCATGGCGAGGGTTACTTTCTGGCGGCTGACGTTAGCTGAAGGCAACAGGTACACCGGGCGAAAACCCAGGGGAGAAAGGGATAACTTTACCTTCTCAGGGGTAATATTCGCCGGCGTCAGCACCAGAATTTGCGGGCTGATGTTCATGTCAACGTGTTGATGCTGCAAGGCTCGTATGGCTTGATCGACGGCCAGCTCGCCCTGAAGCGCCATTTGGTCACTGGCCGCCACGATGATTCTGCCACGTTTCAGTCCCCGGTATACCTGATGAGACAGGTAAAAAGAGACAATTCCCAAGGGATGGCGGCGGTTGCGTGCTTCTCCCATAGCGACCTGAGCGGCGATGGCATTCCCGGCAATCAGGTTGATTTCAGGGTGTTTTTCCAGCATGTCTTGTAATAGGTTACGCTGTATTTCTACGTCGTTATCGCCATAAACCACATCGACGATCTTGATCGAACTTCCTTCCACCGCGGTGCGAAACCCGTCAACCATTGCCTGGCTGCCACCGGCATCCTTTGGCCCTGGCATCAGCAGCACATGGAGTGAAGGGTGAGGGGGATGTTCGGCCAGATATCGGCCAGGTTGGTAGCCCATTTGAAACCAGGGCACGCCCACCCGGGCTTTGGCCACCGCAAAATTCAGTTCATTCACTACGGCAATCACCGGCGTGTCGCTAACGGAGGCCGCCAGATCGGGGAATTGAGCCAGGCTGCTGCCAAGCAAAATTGCATCGGCCCCCCATTGGCGACAGAGCGTTAATTGCTCGCGTTGGGTTTCAAGCTGCGAATAGCCACCGGCTTCAAATATCTTCAACTGCACGTTAGTCCGCTGGGCTTCACGGATCATGCCGTAATTGATGGAGAGCCAGTAAGCGTCCTTCAGGCTGGGGTAGAGGGCGCATAATTTCCAACGGCGTTCCACCTGCAATACCGGCATGGCGGCCACCGGCTCTGATTGCCGCTCGTTTAGCCAACGCACCAGAGGGGCTTGCGACACAGCCAATGCCGAGCAGGTTATCGCGCCGCAGAAAAACGGCAGAAGAAAACGGAAAATCGCGCTGCGCATAATAGCCTCATAATTAATAAGCCTTTATGCTAGAGGTTTCGTCACTGATAAAACAACTTTAATTTCATAATCAGGATATCTATGGGGCACCCTTCATTAACGCAGCGACTTTGGTTGGCTTTTTTGCTGATGGTAGGGTTAGCGCTGATCAGTTCGCTGATAGGTTGGTTGGGTTTTCGCTTTATGGGCGAGGTCGAACAAAATCGCACCCGGTCAGTGATCCCGACGATGAATTTGGCCCGGCAACTCAGTGAGGCCAGCGCATACGAATTGTTTTCCGCCCAAAGTTTGACCAATGCCGACACCCAGGCCGATTGGATGGCACAAGGGAAAATGCTCACGGTGCAAAGTTTACGTATCAACCGGCTTTTGGAGCGCTTGCGCAGCCAAGGGTTTGATACGGCGGCAATAGAGCAGCAGGAGTCCGACATTACGCGCAGTTTAGGCCTGCAGGGTGAATTGGTTGGCCAGCGCCTGGCGCTGCGCAAACAGCAGCGCGATCTTTCCCGTGAAATTATGGATGCGGCGGCCCGCATTGCCGAGTTGGCCAAAGGGCAGTTAAACAATGCGGCAACGGCCGCAGGCGTTACGCAGGCAGGGATTTACGATTTGATTGAGCAGCATCGCAGTCAGACCGCGGAGCAGGCGTTAGATCGCCTGATTGATATCGATTATGAATATCAAAATCAAATGGCTGAGCTGCGGCTCAATGCGATACAAATTGAGCATCTGATTTTGCTGCTGGAGAAGGAATTGGCCGAGCGCGTGCCGGCAGAATTAATCTCCCGTATCGGCAACTACGTTCGTATTCTCCAGCGCAGGCAGGAGCGAGTTGAAGATCCCCTCACAGGCGAAAAGATAGCGCGTGAATTACAGACCCTGGCACGTTATCAACAGCTTGCGGCACTGTATCAGCGGGAAAGGGATCTCCGCGCGCAGCTTCAGGCGCTGTCGCAAGACAACCTGGATATGTTTACTCGCTTCAGTACTGAAATCAGCCGTCAGGTCGGCGATATCGAACTGCGCAATACTCAGGCGTTAGAGGCACTTCGGCAGGCTCGGGAAACGGGAAAGTTCTGGCTGATTGCCTTGAGTTTGTTCTCGTTGGTGGCGCTGTCGCTGATCCTGTGGCGCGTGGTTTGGCGCTCGGTGACGTTGCCCTTGGCAAAGCAAACAGCCGCTTTGGAAAGGTTATTGGAGGGCGATCTCAACACGCCATTTCCGGCGACTTCCGGTGTGCGGGAGTTAAATACCATGGGGCAGTTGATGGAGGCTTTTCGCGCCAATGCCTATGCCTTACAAAACCAGCGCCAAGACTTGGTGGAGCAGGTCGAATTACGTACCGCCGAGTTGGAAGCCATGGTGATGGAGCACCACCAGGCTCGGGCAGAGGCGGAAAGGGCCAACCGGGCTAAGTCCGCCTTTTTGGCCGCGATGAGTCATGAAATTCGCACTCCGCTGCACGGTATACTGGGCACGGCTCAACTGTTATCAGAGCAACCGTTGTCGATAAAGAATATCTCCTACGTTCAGGCGATTAATGATTCCGGTGAAAGCCTGCTGGCGATCCTCAACGATATTTTGGATTACTCTGCGCTCGAGGCGGGTAAGGGCAGCGTTACGCTCAACGAAGAGGCGTTCGATCCGCGCCAGTTATTGGCGAGTATCGTACAGTTGATGTCCGGGCGGCCCCGCCATCGTGAGGTCACGTTAACGCTCATTTGCGCCGACGAGTTGCCTCAATGGCTAAAAGGCGATCCGAGGCGCATTCGCCAAATTGTGATGAATCTGCTGGCCAATGCTCTGCGTTTTACCGAGAGAGGCCAGGTGGAGGTTCGCTGCCATAGCGACGGGCAGCGCTGGCAAATTGACGTTGCAGACACGGGGTGTGGCATTGCTGGTGAAGCGCTGGCGCAGATTTTTAAACCCTTTGTGCAACTGACGACAAAGCGTGGCGGTACCGGACTTGGGCTGGCGATCAGTCGGGGGTTGGCGGAGGCGCTGCAGGGGAGCTTAAGCGTGACCAGCACGCCGGGAAGCGGCAGCTGTTTTTCACTGAGTCTGCCGCTGGTTATCGCAGCTACGCCGATACAGCATCGGGCCGAAGAGCGAACGAGTCTCTCCGGTTACCGCCTGCTGCTGGTGGAGGACAATCTGGTTACCCAGCGTATTACCGCCGAAATGTTGCTGTCTTGCCATGCCCAGGTGGAGGTGGTGGATGATGGTCAAAGCGCACTGAACACATTGGCGGCTGATGGCGCATTCAGCGGCGTGCTGGTGGATTTAGACCTGCCGGATATGGACGGTGTGACGCTCGCCGTGCAGATTGCCGCGCTTCGGCCAGGGTTGCCCCTTATCGGTTTCAGTGCCCATGCCGTCGATGAAGCCTTAAGGCTGAAGGCCGGGCAGGTCTTCTGCGGATTAATACAAAAACCCATCGCGTGCGAGGCATTAAGTCGACTGATTGGACACTATTTAACGGCGGAAAAACGCCCGATGCCACTCGCTCCCACTTTGGATCTCGTTCAGCTAACGCAGGATATGGCTGTATTCGGTAAAGAGAAAATCAGCGAGTGGCGAGACCTGTTCGCAGAACATGCCTTGTCATGGGTGACCGAACTTGAACAAGCTAGCGAAGCAGGGGATGAGCGCAGGGTTGCGCATTTGGCACATAAACTAAAAAGCAGCTGTGCCAGTTTGGGCATGCAGCGTGCGGTTGAGGCCTGTTCCGAGCTGGAGCAGACACCGAATAAGCAGATTCCATTACGCCAAACAGTAATGGATGAGTTACAGCAGCTTTCGGCCTGGCTCGATATGGAATAAGCTCGTGGGGTGAAGAGTCTTATCCCAGAAAGCAAAAAACCCGCCATAGGCGGGTTCTTCTAAATATGGTGCCCGGACTCGGACAACCGGCCTTGCGCCGGATTGAACAACGCTTTAGCGTTGGCCCGCAGGGTGAGGCCTCTGGCCGAATAATCGAACTTGTTCGATGAAGAGTCCTGCCCCAGAAAGCAAAAAACCCGCCATAGGCGGGTTCTTCTAAAGATGGTGCCCGGACTCGGAATCGAACCAAGGACACGGGGATTTTCAATCCCCTGCTCTACCGACTGAGCTATCCGGGCAACGCGCAGCATTAAACCGTATTGGCCGAAGGCAGTCAACGGCTTTGTGAACGAAATAAGGCAAAACGCATCCGGTTGCTGTCTTTTCAGTCAAAGGGAGCAAAAAAAACGCGAGATGGGCTTAAAGTACCATGGTTGCGCTCGCCACCACGGTGTCATTCAGCTTAATGCGCCATTTCTGCGGCACTGAGCGACCTGCAAGATGTCTTCCGCCAGCCGCTTGGCGACGGATACGTCCTGGAGCTGGCGTTTTATCAGCAGTTTGCTGAGGCAGCCCTCTTGGATCAGTTCCATCTGCTGCGCCACCATATCCGCATCGTCGGCGTCCATTTCTCGCAGCAGGTCGCGCGTCAGTTCCAGTGAAGTCAACTTCTGCTGCTCGGCCAACTGGTGGATAGGGTGATCCACTTCCGGGAAGAAGCTACAGGCGGCAATAAACAGGCAGCCAGGATAGCGATCGTGTTGGACGTACTCTGCCAGCACGTCGTAGCGTGCCAGCAATTTTTGCTGCGGGCTCAGGGTTTCATCCAGCAGCAACTGACGACGCCAGGTGTCAATTTGCTGGCCGTGATAGCGCAGGCAGTCGTACAGCAGTGCTTCGCGGTCCGGCCAGAAGCGTTTTAGATCGCCCGGCTGTACGTCGAGTTTTTCTGCCAGCATTTCTAATGTGGTGGTTGCCAGGCCCTGTTGTTCCAACAGCCCCAGTGCCGTATCAAGAACTTGTTCGCGTTGCACTTGTGCTCCCTCCAAATTCGGTTCTGAACTTCAGTGTTATTTATTGCACTACTTTCTGCAAATGCGCGTTGAACGTTGGAGCATCCATAAAGCCGGTCACCCGCTGAGCCGTCAACTCTTGTCCTGCGCCGTTAAAAAATAGAATTGTCGGCAAACCCAGGACTTTCAAGTGCTTGAGCAATGCTGCCTGTTCGGCATTGTTGGCGGTTACATCCGCCTGCAGCAGCACGGCATTGGCCAGCTTAGCCTGAACGGCTGCATCACTAAAGGTATACTTTTCGAACTCTTTGCAGGCTACGCACCAATCGGCATACAGATCCAGCATCACCGGTTTACCCTGTGCTTGCTGCAGCGCCAGGTTGAGCTGTTCCACATTACTGACCTGCGTAAAGCTCAGGTGTGGCGTAGCCTGCTGCGAACTATTGGCGCCAAAAGCCCAGTCTTGCAACGGCCGAGCGGCGATCACCGCCGCTGCCAACAGCAGCATCTGCAAGGCGCGGGCCCAGCCGCGAGAGGTTTTCAGGCTGAGTGCGAAGGCCCAGCCGAAGAACGCCAAACCCAGCAGGCTCCACAGCCGCAGCCCCCACAAATCGCCGATCACACGTTCCAGCAGAAATACCGGCAGGGCGAGGATCACAAAGCCGAAAGCCTCTTTGACATACTGCATCCATGGGCCGCTACGCGGCAGCAGGCGGTTGCCGAACAGGGTGACGAGCACCAGCGGGATCCCCATGCCTAATGCGTAAAGGTACAAGGTACCGCCGCCGGCCCACATATTGCCGCTCTGGGCAATGTAGAGCAGGATCGCGCTGAGCGGTGCGGTGGTACAGGGAGAACAGATCAATCCGGCCAGAGCCCCCATCAGGAACACGCCGGGCAGCGAGCCCCCCTTTTGGGTATTGCTCCAGCCCGCCAGGCGCGTTTGCAGCGAGGCCGGTAATTGCAATGAATAGAGGCCAAACATCGACAATGCCAGCGCGATAAACAGCACCGAGAGGCCAATCAATACATACGGATGTTGCAGTGCCGCCTGAAACTGCAGCCCGGCGGCAGCAACCACCAAACCCAGCAAGGTATAGGTCAGCGCCATGCCCTGCACGTAAACCACCGCCAACGCCAGGATACGCCCGCTGCTGTGCGGTTTTTCACGACCTAAAATGATGCCGGAAATCAGAGGGTACATCGGCAGAACGCAGGGGGTGAAAGCGATGCCGATACCGATCAGCAATGCCCACAGCGGCGAGAATGGCAGATCGTTAGGTGCCTTTACCGGCTCTGTCGGCTCTGGGATTACCGGAACGGCGGAAGCGCTCACGGCATTCAACGGGATCACTCGCGTTTCCGGTGGGTAGCAGAAGCCGGCTTCTGCGCAGCCCTGGTAGGTTACGCTCAGGCTGGCATCCGCCGTTGCTTGCTGCAGCGGAACCTTCAGGTTCAGCTGTTGCTTGAAAATGGCGACTTCGCCGAAAAATTCGTCTTTGTGGCTCAGCCCTGCGGGCAGTTCGAAGGTGCCCAGCGAGGCCTGTTTCGGCACCAGTTTGATCTGCTGGCGATAGAGGTAATAACCGGGACGAATTTGCCAGTCCAGCGACAGCTGATTGCCTTGCTGTTTGAAATCAAAGGCGAAGGCCTGATCGACAGGCACGAACTGGCTGCCGCCGTTTTGGCCGAACAGCGAAGCCTGGGCCGCCTGCGGCAGAAAGAACAGGCTGCAAAGCAGAAAAATCAGTTTAATGAGGCGTTGATCCATAACAGGTAGTCTTTATCTCCGGCCATCACCGGCAGCACCAGCAGCTCGGGCGTCTGGTAGGGGTGATGTTGTTTCAGGTAGCTGAGCAGGGCGTCTTGATGGCGGCGATCGCTTTTGAACAGCATCTGCACTTCATATTCCTGTTCCAGTTTCCCTTCCCAGTAATATAACGACGTTGCGCCGGGTAACAGCGTGGCGCAGGCCGCCAGCTTTTCTCCCAGAACCCGGGCCGCCAGGTCTTGTGCCGTGGCTTCATCGGGTGCGGTGCAGAGTATGACGACAGCTTCGCAATCAGACATCTTCAGCCCTCTCATCCAGATTATCAGTGGGCACTATACCTTGAAGGGCGGTCAGCTAGAAGGCGAGTTTATCGCCAGTGGGGCAGGAGGAAGGGAAACCGGGGCCGCAGCCCCGGGGTGAAGCATTACAGCATCACGCTGCCCAGCAGGAAGCCAAACAGCACCGCCAATATCACGCCGATGGTGCCGGGGATAAAGAACGGATGGTTAAACACAAAACGCCCGATACGGGTGGTGCCGGTATCATCCATTTGTACCGCAGCGACCAGCGTTGGGTAGGTTGGCAGGATAAACAGGCCGGAAACGGCGGCGAAGGAAGCCACTGCGGTCAATGGCGACACGTTCAACGCCAGCGCCATCGGCATCAGCGCCTTGGCGGTGGCGGCCTGAGAATACAGCAGTGCCGAGCAGAAGAAGAAGATCACCGCCAACAGCCACGGGTGGGACTGGATCACCGTGCCTGCTGTCTCTTTGATCCAGTCGATGTTGGCCTGCACGAAGGTGTCGCCCAACCAGGCTACCCCCAGAATACAGATACAGGCGCTCATCCCGGCCTTAAAGGTACTGGAATTAAGCACCATATCAGTATCGACGCGGCACAGCAGGGTGGTCAGGGTAGCGACGCTAAGCATGATGATCAGAATGGCGTTGGTGGTGTTCATCAGCGGTTTTGCCACCAGGCCCAGGCCCGGGCTGTTGATGATGGCGTAAGCCACGACGCAGAGCACGCCCAGCAGGAACAGCAGCACCGACACTTTGGCGCGGGGTTTGATTTCCATGATCTTGTTGCCGCGCAGGGTCACCAGGCCTTCTTCCAGGCGTTTGAGGTAAACCGGATCGTCAGACAGCTTGGAGTCGAACAGCCAGCTTACCAGCAGCGACATCACCAGTACGGCGCAGAAGGTAGACGGCATCACGACCATCAGCAGGTGCAGATAGCTGACGCCGTGGCCTTCCATCACTGATGACATGTACACCACCGCGGCGGAAATCGGTGAGGCGGTGATGGCAATCTGGGCGGATACCACGGCGGTAGACAGCGGACGGCAAGGCTTGATGCCCTGTTCTTTCGCCACTTCGGCGATCACCGGCAGTGCGGAAAGCGAGATGTTGCCGGTACCGGCGAAGATAGTCAGAAAATAGGTGACGATCGGCGCCAGAATAGTGATGTGTTTAGGGTTCTTGCGCAGCAGTTTTTCCGTTTGCTGAACCAGATAATCCATACCGCCGGCGACCTGCATCGCCGAGATCGCGGCAATCACCGCCATGATGATGGAAATGACGTCGAACGGAATACTGCCCGGTTTCACGCCAATCAAAGCCAGGACCAAAACCCCCAGCCCGCCTGCAAATCCAATCCCGATACCGCCCAGCCTGGCCCCTAAAAAAATGGCCAGCAGAACGATAACCAATTCTACGGCTAACATAGTGTCTACTCCTTAAAATAAGTTTTTTTGAAAACGAAAAGTTAAAATTTTGTGGGCGATGGAAAGTAAAAAGGCACGCTATCCAGGGGATTCAGCGTGCCTTTTTTGGGCTACCGGGTGTGTCTGTTATTGTTCATTTTCATCCGTATAGCGTTTGGCTTTATAGGCCGGATGCATCAGGTTCTCCACGGAGAAGATGTCATCCAGCTCGGCTTCGGTCAGCAGGCCGCGTTCCAGCACGACTTCACGTACGCTCTTGCCGGTTTCGGCGCAGATCTTCCCGACGATGTCACCATTGTGGTGGCCAATGAACGGGTTCAGATAGGTGACGATACCGATAGAATTGAAGACGTAGTGTTCACACACTTCTTTATTCGCGGTGATGCCGTTAATGCATTTTTCCAGCAGGTTATAGCAGGCGTTGGTCAGGATGTGGATTGACTCGAACATCGCTTGGCCAATCACCGGCTCCATAACGTTCAACTGCAGTTGGCCCGCTTCGGCCGCCATGGTAACGCAAGTGTCGTTGCCAATCACCTTGAAACACACCTGATTGACCACTTCCGGCACTACCGGGTTGACCTTGGCCGGCATGATGGAAGAACCCGCCTGCAGTTCCGGCAGGTTAATTTCGTTCAGACCGGCGCGTGGGCCTGAAGACAACAGGCGCAGGTCGTTACAAATTTTAGACAGTTTAACCGCGAGGCGTTTCAGCGCGCTGTGCACCATCACGTAGGCGCCGCAGTCGGAGGTGGCTTCGATCAGGTCTTCGGCCGGCACGACAGGCAGATTGCTGACTTCTGCCAATTTTTGAACCGCCAGTTGCGGGTAGCCTTCCGGGGTGTTCAGCGCCGTTCCGATTGCTGTCGCGCCCAGGTTCACTTCCAGCAGCAGCTCGGCGGTGCGATGCAGGTTGCGGGTTTCTTCTTTCAGCAACACGCTGAAGGCATGGAATTCCTGGCCCAAAGTCATTGGTACCGCATCCTGCAACTGGGTGCGCCCCATTTTCAGGATGGTTTCAAACTCTTTTGCCTTGCGGTCAAACCCTTCACGCAGTTGATTGATTGCGTCGATCAGCTTTTGGTTGGAGGCGTAAACCGCAATGCGGAAACCGGTTGGGTAGGCGTCGTTGGTAGACTGGCACTTGTTGAGATGATCGTTAGGGTTCAGGTATTGGTATTCGCCTTTCTGGTGGCCCATCAGCTCCAGACCAATATTCGCCAGCACTTCGTTGGTGTTCATGTTCAATGAAGTGCCCGCGCCGCCCTGGAACACGTCCACCGGGAACTGGTCCATGCATTTGCCTTTATCCAGCACTTCGTCACAGGCCTGGATGATGACATCAGCGATTTTACGTGGAATGGTTTTGAGTTCTTTGTTCGCCATCGCGGCGGCTTTTTTTACCATTACCATGCCGCGAACAAACTCGGGCACATCGCTGATTTTGCTGTTGCTGATATAAAAGTTTTCAATCGCACGCAGAGTGTGAACACCGTAATAGGCTTCTGCGGGGACTTCACGTGTTCCTAACAGGTCTTCTTCGATACGAATGTTATTTGACATGTGAACCTTCTTTGTATTGCTGCCGAATTAATTAATTGTCAGGGAACCAAATTATGTTGCCGAAGGCTTCAGGCATGAAACGATTAACCACTGTGCCCGTTGCTGCCCAGATCATATGCTGGTTAGTAATAAATGACTGAATCCAGATCACCTTCTGAGCCTTCTTAAATTGCCTGTTTCTGGTTCTGTGATCCCTTTCACGTTTATTAACTTTAGCAATAAAAAAGGGCCTTTGGTTGAAATGCACACCGGCAGACCCCATTGTATTTAGGTCGGCCGTTTACCGGCCCCCTTTTCGCGCCGTCGCCAACGTGCGGTTGCGCAGATCTACCAGAGGAGAACCAGGTGCGCTGGTTACCGTTACTGCTGATATTTCTGTTGGCTTACATAGAGATATCCCTATTTATCAAAGTCGCCGCCGTATTGGGTGTGGCGATCACCCTGTTGCTGGTGGTGTTCACTTCCTGCGTCGGCATTTCGCTGGTGCGCAATCAGGGCATGAAAACCTTCATGCAGATGCAACAAAAACTGGCGGCGGGGGAAAGTCCTGCTTCAGAAATGGTGAAGAGCGTGTCATTGGTGCTGGCGGGCTTTTTGCTGCTGGTACCGGGTTTCTTTACCGATTTCCTCGGCCTGTTGCTGTTACTGCCCCCGGTGCAAAAATCGCTGACGCTGAAACTGATGCCGCATCTTTCCGTTTATCGCCCCGGCGGTTGGAGCCAGGGCGGCGATGCCGCCAACGGCAACACCTTCGACGGCGAGTTCCAGCGTAAAAACGACGATCGCTATACGCTGGATCATCAGCCCGACGATCATGACAAACGCAACGATCGTTGAAAAAACGCGGCCCAGGCCGCGTTTTTCGCATCAGTAGCTCAGTATTGCCATCAAAAGCGAAAATTTTTTTGGCTGCCCCCTTGAAGGGGGATGGAATGCCCCCATTTCAAATCCCACAAGCCGGTATTAACAATCCGGTGACAACCCTAAATCTGATAGAGACCTTCTTACAGGAGAGCGTTCAATGAGTATTCGTCCATTGCATGACCGCGTTATCGTCAAGCGCAAAGAAGTTGAATCAAAATCTGCTGGCGGCATCGTCCTGACTGGCTCTGCAGCGGGTAAATCTACTCGTGGCGAAGTTGTCGCGGTGGGTAAAGGGCGTGTTCTGGAAAGCGGCAACATCCAGCCGCTGGATGTGAAAGTTGGCGATATCGTGATTTTCAACGACGGTTACGGCGTGAAAGCAGAGAAGATCGACAATGAAGAAGTGTTGATCATGTCCGAAAGCGACATTCTGGCAATTGTTGAAGCGTAAACACGCTTTATCTTCTGAACTGAACGAGTTGAAGGGAAATACCAATGGCAGCTAAAGACGTAAAATTCGGCAATGACGCACGCGTGAAAATGCTCCGCGGCGTGAATGTTCTCGCTGATGCAGTAAAAGTGACCCTGGGCCCGAAAGGCCGTAACGTAGTGCTGGATAAGTCCTTCGGCGCTCCTACCATCACTAAAGATGGCGTATCTGTTGCTCGTGAAATCGAACTGGAAGACAAGTTTGAAAACATGGGCGCGCAGATGGTGAAAGAAGTTGCCTCTAAAGCGAACGACGCGGCAGGCGACGGTACCACCACTGCAACCGTACTGGCTCAATCCATCATCACCGAAGGCCTGAAAGCAGTGGCTGCCGGCATGAACCCAATGGATCTGAAGCGCGGTATCGACAAAGCGGTTATCGCCGCTGTTGAAGAGCTGAAAAAACTGTCCGTACCTTGCTCTGACTCCAAAGCTATCGCTCAGGTAGGCACCATCTCTGCAAACTCCGACGAAACCGTGGGTAAACTGATTGCAGAAGCGATGGAAAAAGTAGGCAAAGAAGGCGTTATCACCGTTGAAGAAGGCACTGGCCTGCAAGACGAGCTGGACGTTGTTGAAGGGATGCAGTTCGACCGCGGTTACCTGTCTCCATACTTCATCAACAAGCCAGAAACCGGTTCTATCGAACTGGAAAGCCCGTTCATCCTGCTGGCTGACAAAAAAATCTCCAACATCCGTGAAATGCTGCCAGTACTGGAAGCCGTAGCGAAAGCCGGCAAACCACTGCTGATCATTGCTGAAGATGTTGAAGGCGAAGCGCTGGCTACTCTGGTGGTGAACACCATGCGCGGCATCGTGAAAGTGGCTGCGGTTAAAGCACCTGGTTTCGGCGACCGTCGTAAAGCCATGCTGCAGGACATCGCGACTCTGACTGCCGGTACCGTTATCTCTGAAGAGATCGGTCTGGAGCTGGAAAAAGCGACCCTGGAAGACCTGGGCCAGGCTAAGCGCGTTGTGATCAACAAAGACACCACCATCATCATCGATGGCGTGGGTGACGAAACAACCATCAAAGGCCGCGTGACTCAGATCCGTCAGCAGATCGAAGAAGCGACCTCTGACTACGATCGTGAAAAACTGCAGGAGCGTGTCGCTAAACTGGCCGGCGGCGTTGCCGTTATCAAAGTGGGCGCAGCAACTGAAGTTGAAATGAAAGAGAAGAAAGCCCGCGTTGAAGATGCCCTGCACGCAACCCGTGCTGCGGTTGAAGAAGGCGTGGTTGCCGGCGGTGGTGTTGCACTGATCCGCGTAGCCAGCAAAATCGCTAACCTGAAAGGCGACAACGAAGACCAGAACGTCGGTATCAAGGTTGCTCTGCGCGCCATGGAATCTCCACTGCGTCAGATCGTAATCAACGCCGGTGAAGAAGCTTCCGTGATTGCCAACAACGTGAAAGCAGGCGAAGGCAGCTTCGGCTACAACGCTTACACTGAAGAATACGGCGACATGATCGCGATGGGTATCCTGGATCCAACCAAAGTAACCCGTTCTGCTCTGCAGTACGCGGCTTCTGTGGCTGGCCTGATGATCACCACCGAGTGCATGGTGACCGACCTGCCAAAAAGCGACGCACCTGATTTAGGTGGCGCTGGCGGTATGGGTGGCATGGGCGGCATGGGCGGCATGATGTAATCATCCCCCACGTTCGCGTGTGCAAAAGCCCCGGCCAATTGGTCGGGGCTTTTTTTTGCGTGCTTTGTCTCACTGCTTTTGATGATATTTATGCAGACCGGGCTGATTTAGCTGGTAAACTGATCTTTCATCAGCTGTCGCTCAAGACGTTGGCCAGCACCAGTGGCAACGGATGCTTAAGAGATAGCAACGCTTTCTGATAAGCTTTTGCGAAACTCTCAATATAGATGGGGAACAAGATGCGGATTAAAGCCTTACTGGGTCTTTCGGCAGCCTTGCTGCTGGCAGGTTGCAGCAGCACCAATGAACTTTCCGCCGCAGGTCAGCAGGTTAAATTTACCGATACCAAACCGGCGGCGGAATGCCAGCTGGTGGGCGAAGTGACTGGCACCCAGAGCAACTGGTTGTCCGGTAACGGTGGTGAAGGCAGCTCCATGCGCGGCGCGGCAAACGATCTGCGCAACAAGGCAGCGGCAATGGGCGGCAACGTGATTTATGGTGCTACCAGCCCAAGCCAGAACCTGCTTTCAAGCTTTGCCCCGTTGGACAGCAAAATGGCCGGCCAGGTTTATAAGTGCCCGTAACGCAAGATTAATGCGTACGCCATAGCATAAGAAAGAGGCATGCCCAGGCATGCCTCTTTTGTTTCTGTCATTGCGCCGAACAGTCAATCTTGCATCAGGCGCAGATCGAGCGGCGTTTTGCTTGGCTTGCCGCCGACTTCACGGGTCAGACGCGGAACCATATAACCGGAAACCTTGCTCAGCAGCGCCTGCATAATGGTGCGCGCTTCGTCGTCGCTGACCATAAAGTGCGCCGCGCCTTGTACCTTATCCAGCACGTGGATGTAATAGGGCAGAATTCCGGCGTCGAACAGCGCATTGCTCAGTGCCGCCAAGGTGTCGGCGTTGTCGTTAATGCCGCGCAGCAACACGCTTTGGTTCAGCAAGGTGACGCCAGCCAGACGCAGCTGCGCCATGGCTCCCTGCAGTTCACGGTCAATCTCATTGGCATGATTGATGTGTGTGACCATCAGTACCTGCAGACGAGAGGCCGACAGCCTGCGGCACAGCTCTGGCGTGATACGCGCCGGGATCACCACCGGCAAACGGGTGTGGATGCGCAGGCGTTTTACATGTTCAATGGCTTCCAGCTCACCGATCAGCCAGTCCAGCTCGTGATCCTTTGCCATCAGCGGATCGCCGCCGGAGAAAATAATCTCATCCAGTTCCGGGTGTTGGCGGATATAATCCAACGCCTGACGCCAGTTGGCCTTATTGCCCTGGTTGTCCTGATACGGAAAATGGCGGCGGAAGCAGTAGCGGCAGTTAACCGCACAGCCGCCTTTAACCAGCAGCAGAGCGCGATTACGGTATTTATGCAGCAGGCCTGGCACCACGCTACGCTGTTCGTCCAGCGGATCGGTCGTGAAGCCGGGTGCATTGATGAATTCTTCGCTGGCGGTCAGAACCTGACGCAATAGCGGGTCATTGGCGTCGCCGGGACGCATGCGTGCGGCGAAGGCGCGGGGGACGCGCAATGCAAACAGTCGACGGGCTTCACGGCCCTGCGGCAGGTCCGGATGCGTATTCAGTGACAAAAGCTGCAGTAATTCATCGGGATCGGTAATAACATCGGCGAGTTGATGCAACCAATCTTCTCTATATGCCGTACTTTGGGTTATAATGTGTGCCATTTTTTTGGCTAAGCTACCAGTTTAAATATTCAGAGGGCCATCATGGCGACTTATTCTAGCAACGATTTCCGTCCGGGTCTTAAAATCATGTTCGAGGGCGAACCTTACGCTATCGAATCCAGTGAGTTCGTTAAGCCGGGCAAAGGTCAGGCATTTGCGCGCGTTAAAATGCGTCGTCTGCTGACCGGTACTCGCGTTGAGAAAACCTTTAAATCTACCGACTCTTGCGAAGGCGCGGACGTGGTAGATACCAACATGAACTACCTGTACAACGACGGTGAGTTCTACCACTTCATGCACCCTGAGACTTTCGAGCAGCACGGTGTTGAAGAAAAAACCGTCTCTGACGCGGCAAAATGGCTGCAAGACAACGCAGAATGTATCGTTACCCTGTGGGACGGTCGTCCAATCGCGGTTCAGCCACCGAACTTTATCGAAGCAGAAATCACTGACACCGATCCAGGTCTGAAAGGCGATACTGCCGGTACCGGCGGCAAGCCTGCTACCCTGAGCACTGGCGCCGTGGTTAAGGTTCCGTTGTTCGTACAGATTGGCGAAGTTGTCCGCGTTGACACCCGCTCTGGCGAATACGTTTCACGCGTAAAATAAGTTTCATAACAAAGGAGCCCTGTGTGGCTCCTTTGCTTTATTCTCTTCCGCATCCCCTTGGCAGAATCAGCATGATAAAGAAAGCTCTGTTGGTCGTTGTCTCCCTGTTAATACTGCTGTCCCTTAACGGTTGTAATACTTTCCGCGGCTTTGGTGAAGACGTTCAGCACCTTGGTGGCGCTATCTCTCGCACTGCAAGTTAATAAGCATTAACCTTTCTAATGTAATTGTGCGAAATAAAACCATTTAAACAGCAACCCCCGCTAATATTTACTAAGCTTAGAAAGCCGTACTTTATCGTCACTGACAAATAAGGACTTTCCTATGCTGAAGAAAAGTATTATCGCGATTTTCTCTTTGATGATTTTGACCTCGTTGACCGCGTGCAACACCACTCAGGGTGTGGGCGAAGATATTCAGGCTGGCGGTAAGGCCATCCAGCGTAGCGCGCAATAGCCCTCTTTGCCGACTCCGGCGGTATTCCACGAACGGCCATCCAAAGACGGCGCCGTGGGATACCGCTTCCCACGTTGAATATTCACCTGCAGCCACCTTTGTGCTGTTATCCCCCTTAGCTGCAGGTATAATCCCCCGGGCATATCACAACGCTAAATGGGACGACCCGTTTACGCCTCTGCATTCGGGGACGACCCCACCGTTATGGAGCCTGTTTCATGGCTTGGATTATTCTGCTTATTGCCGGTTTACTGGAAGTCGTGTGGGCCGTCGGCCTGAAATATACCCATGGTTTTACTCGGCTTACCCCGAGCATTATTACCGTTGCCGCCATGGTGGTCAGCATGCTGTTGTTGGCGCATGCGATGAAAACGCTGCCCGCCGGCACGGCTTACGCCGTTTGGACAGGCATTGGTGCGGTAGGCGCGGCCATTATGGGAATGGTATTGCTCGGTGAATCAACCAACATCGCGCGCATCCTCAGCCTGTGCCTGATTGTTGTCGGCATACTTGGGTTGAAGTTCAGCAGTCACTGATGTTGCGTTTGTTTCACCCAGATCAGCTTATCGGTCTCAAAGCCGTTGTTTTTCGCGGTTTGCACTAATCTGTCGCGCGTGGCGGCGTCCAGCGTCGGCGTGCGCGACAGTATCCACAAATACCCTCGGTTTGGGCCGCAAACCAGCGCGTAGCGATAATCTGCATCCAACTCAATCACGTTATATCCGCCGTAGAAAGGCCCAAAAAAGGACACCTTGAGTGCGGCTACCTGCGGTGAGCCGGTAAAATAGGCCTTGCCCGTGCTTTCCTGCCATTGTTGTTTTTGCGTATTAAAACCCCGGTTCACCACTTTGAGGCCGCCGTCTTCGCGTGGGCTGTAGTTGGCGGTGACCTGTTCGAGGCCGCGTTCAAAACGGTGATCAAAACGCGCGATTTCATACCAGGTACCGAGATAGCGCTGGCTGTCGAAATCATTCACTACTTTGATGTTCTTCGGCGGGGAAACGCTGCAAGCGGCGGAAAGGAAGGCGGGAATGATCGCGCATAGCTTTGATCGAAAACGCATTGGTTACTCCTGTTTAGCGGATGGGGAATAAACAGTGTAGCCGAAAGGTAAAGCAGACGGCCAACGGGAGTTGGCCGCCAGAAGAGTTTTACAGCGTTACCACACCGATAACGGTGACGACGCTGAGGATGGCCGCCAGGCCATAGAAGACCCATTTACCGGCCGGCACGTGGATTTTCAAATCGTGCATCGCATGGTGTATACGATGCAGGCCGCACCACAGCGGCAGGATGATCATCAGCAGCAGGAACAGCCGACCAATCAGGCTTTGGCAGAAAGCCAGTACGCGGTCATAGCCCAGCGCATCAGCGGGGAACCACCCCAGCGGCAGTAGAATGCCGACCAGCAGCACGATAGCAGGCGCGATGATTGCGCCCCACATGCCGCCGGCGCCGAATAATCCCCAGAAAACCGGTTCGTCTGAGCGTTTAGGTGCTTGATTTATCATGTTTCCTCCGGATTACAGCAGGGCCACGGCCAGGATGACCACGCTGGCGACCAGCGTGACCGCCCACAGCGCTTTGACGATAGGCCCAGGCCCCATTTTCTCGCTGTTGACCACGATATTGGCGGCTTTCGGCGCCAGATCGAACCAGGTTTTGGTGTGCAGCAGCGCCGCCAGCAGCGCGACCACGTTAATCAGCAGCACCAGCGGGTTTTGCAGAAAACCGACGAACCCGGCCCAGCTGTCCGCGCCGCCTTTCAGCGCAAAAACGCCGTAGATCAGCACGATGCTGAACCATACGGCCGGCACCGAGGTCCCTTCACGCAGCATATAGAAACGGTAGAAGCCGAGCTTTTGCCACCAGGTCGGCGTCATGGTGCGCACATAGGGCTTACGTTGTGTTGTCATTGCGGTTTCTCTCCCTTATTGCGGCTTCAGCATGGCGATCATGAAGTCTTTGGCACTTTCCACTTTACCCTGCTGGATAGCAGCGGCCGGGTCGACGTGCTTCGGACACACTTCAGAGCAGTAGCCGACAAAGGTACAGCTCCACACACCGTTTTGGCCGTTGAGCTGTGCCATGCGCTGTTTCTGGCCGTGGTCGCGATTGTCCAGGTTGTAACGGTGCGCCAGGGTGATTGCCGCCGGGCCGATGAACTCTGGGTTCAAACCGAACTGCGGACATGCGGCGTAGCACAGACCACAGTTGATACAGCCGGAGAACTGGTGATATTTGGCCATTTGCGCCGGTGTTTGCACGTTGGGGCCGTCTTCCGGTTTGCGGTTATTGCCGATGATGTAAGGCTTAATCGCTTCCAGGCTTTCGATAAAGTGGGTCATGTCGACCACCAGATCGCGCTCAATCGGGAAATTGCCCAGCGCCTCTACCTTCATGCCGTTGGTGTATTCGCGCAGGAAGGTCTTGCAGGCCAGCTTCGGTACCCGGTTGACCATCATGCCGCACGAACCGCAGATGGCCATGCGGCATGACCAGCGGTAGGATAGGTCGGGAGCCAGGTTATCCTTGATGTAACCCAGTGCGTCGAGCAGCGAAGTTTGCTCATCGTAAGGCACCGCGAAGGTCTCGAAATGCGGCTCGGCGTCACATTCAGGGTTATAGCGCATGACCTCGATTTTCAGGGTGTTCATCTCAGCCATTTGCCTGCTCCTTATCCTTTTTGTCCTGCGCTTCGGCTTCAGCGCCGTACACACGTTTGGCCGGTGGCAGTTTGGTGATCTTCACGTCGCTGTATTCCAGGCGTGGTGCGCCGTTCGGGTTATGGAATGCCAGCGTATGCTTCAGGAAATTCACGTCGTCACGTTCGGTACAGCCTTCATCCAGACGCTGGTGGGCGCCGCGGGATTCTTTGCGGTTGAAGGCGGAGTGCGCCATGCACTCGGCGACGTCCAGGCCGTAGCCCAGCTCGATGGTATACAGCAGGTCGGTATTGAACACGCTGGAGTTATCGGTGATTTTGACGCGCTTGAAGCGTTCTTTCAGCTCAGCCAGTTTATCGATGGTTTTTTGCATCAGTTCTGGCGTACGGTAGATACCGCAGCCTTCTTCCATCGACAGCCCCATCTCATCGCGGATCTTCGACCAGTTTTCGCTGCCTTCCTGCTTCATCAAATTGCTCAGTCGGGTTTCGACGTCGCGCCCTTGCGCGTCCAGGGCACTGCCATTGGCCGGGCCAGATTCCAGCGAGCGACGAGCGGCATGCTCACCGGCCACCCGGCCGAACACTACCAGCTCCGCCAGCGAGTTGGATCCCAGGCGGTTGGCACCGTGCAGACCGACGGAGGAACATTCGCCGACGGCAAACAGCCCCTTGATGCGGGTTTCGCAGTTTTGATCGGTTTCAATGCCGCCCATGGTGTAATGCGCCGTTGGGCGTACCGGGATGGGGTCTTTTACCGGGTCGACGCCAACGTAGGCCTTGGCCAGTTCACAGATAAACGGCAGGCGTTCGAGCAGCTTCTTTTCCCCCAGATGGCGCAGGTCGAGATAGACCACGTCGCCGCGCGGGGTGGCGATGGTGCGACCGGCACGCCATTCGTGCCAGAAGGCCTGCGAAACTTTGTCGCGCGGGCCCAGCTCCATGTATTTGTTCTTCGGCTCGCCCAGCGGGGTTTCCGGGCCCATGCCGTAGTCCTGCAAGTAACGGTAGCCGTCTTTGTTCACCAGAATACCGCCTTCACCGCGGCAGCCTTCTGTCATCAGGATGCCGGAGCCCGGCAGGCCGGTAGGGTGATATTGGACGAACTCCATATCGCGCAGTGGGATGCCGTGATGGAAGGCCATGCCCATGCCATCACCGGTGACGATGCCGCCATTGGTGTTGTAGCGATACACGCGTCCGGCACCGCCGGTGGCCATGATCACCGCATTGGCGCGGATCTGCACGCGGGTGCCTTCCATCATGTTCATCGCCACCAGACCACGGACCTGACCGTCATCCACCAGAATATCCAGCACAAAGTGCTCGTCGAAACGTTGGATTTGCGGGTATTTGAGCGAGGTCTGGAACAGGGTATGCAGCATGTGGAAGCCGGTCTTGTCGGCGGCGAACCAGGTTCGTTCAATCTTCATGCCGCCGAAGCGACGCACGTTGACCGAACCGTCCGGTTTACGGCTCCACGGGCAGCCCCATTGTTCCAGCTGGGTCATTTCCCGCGGACAGTTGTGGACGAAATGGTCGACCACGTCTTGCTCACACAACCAGTCGCCACCGGCAACGGTATCGTTGAAATGGTAGTCGAAGGAGTCGTGATCCTGAGTGACTGCGGCGGATCCCCCTTCGGCGGCTACCGTATGGCTGCGCATCGGGTAGACTTTTGAGATAAGCGCGATTTTCAGTTGGGGATTGGCTTCCGCTGCGGCTATTGCTGCACGTAAACCAGCACCCCCGGCCCCAATAATGGCAAGATCGGCGTTAAAGGTTTGCACTGCATTCCTCCAATATTCTTGTTAAGAACGGCAAATTAAATATCTATGCTTAATATTTATAAATATTCTTCGGGTGCTAACTAACTGAGTTCATTGTCGTTGCATAAAGCCTAAGGATAGATATCTCCCACCAATAATGTGGAATTAACTATACCTAAAGTTAAGTAGAAGAAATTTGATGTGATCGATTGTTTTGCCTTTTAACCGGCGGGCGGAAGGATAATTGCCTGTGGTCTGGATTTAACGTTTATTCAACTTTTATTAACCTTTTTGCCAACTATTTATCAGGTAATGTCGAGGTTAAAGCGGCCGGGCTGTTAAGAATTTGTTTGCATGCCAGGATACGAGTAGACTGCATCCCCTGTTTGATTTCGGAGTAATTACCATGAGCGAAACGGCAAGCTGGCAGCCAAGTGCACCCATCGCCAATTTGTTGAAACGCGCAGCGATCCTGACTGAGATCCGGCGTTTCTTCGCCGATCGTGGCGTGCTGGAAGTTGAGACGCCAACCATGAGCCAGGCGACGGTCACCGATATTCACCTGTTCCCGTTCCAGACGCGTTTTGTCGGGCCCGGTGCGGCGGATGGCATGACGCTGTACATGATGACCAGCCCGGAATACCACATGAAACGTCTGCTGGCGGCGGGCAGCGGGCCGATCTATCAGATGGGGCGCAGTTTCCGCAACGAAGAGGCCGGCCGTCATCACAACCCTGAATTCACCATGCTGGAGTGGTACCGTCCGCACTACGACATGTACCGGTTGATGAACGAAGTGGATGATCTGCTGCAGCAAGTGCTGGACTGCGAGAGCGCGGAGACCCTGTCTTATCAGCAGGCTTTCCTGCGCCATCTGGATATCGATCCGCTGTCAGCGGAGAAGGTACAACTGCGTGAAGCGGCGGCCAAACTCGATCTGAGCAACATTGCCGATACCGAAGAGGATCGCGATACGCTGTTGCAACTGTTGTTTACCGTTGGCGTGGAGCCGTACATCGGCCGTGATAAGCCGGCGTTCGTTTATCACTTCCCAGCCAGCCAGGCGTCGCTGGCGGAGATCAGCACTGAAGATCACCGCGTGGCGGAGCGTTTCGAAGTCTATTTCAAAGGTATTGAACTGGCGAATGGCTTCCGTGAACTGACCGACAGCCGCGAGCAGCGTCAGCGTTTCGATCAGGATAACCGCAAGCGAGCGGAACGCGGTTTGCCGCAGCACCCGATTGATAACAACCTGCTGGATGCGCTGCAGCACGGTATGCCGGAGTGTTCCGGTGTGGCGCTGGGCGTTGATCGGCTGGTGATGCTGGCGTTGGGCGCCGAGAGCCTGAGTGAAGTATTGGCCTTCCCGGTCGGGCGCGCGTAACAGCTAATTTAGTGCCACTGTGATAAAAAAAGGGTTCGGCCATAGCCGAACCCTTTTTGCATGCTGCGGTTACAAACTGCCCGATTCGCGTTTGGTGTTGGGCGTCGGTGTGGAGGCCGGCGTACGACCGTTGCTGGTCAGGCGGGACAGCGTCTCGCTGCGTACCTGGAATGGTGGGTACGGCAGCGTAATGCCGTGCTCGCGGTAGCCGGACAGGATCAACTGATGGATCTCGTGACGCAACGGCATGCGGTGGCCCATCTCGGCGGCGTAAATACGCAGTTCAAAGATCTGGATACCCTGCTGCAGATCGACCAGATAAACCTCCGGTGCCGGATTATCCAGCACCAGCGAACAGCGTTCGGCGGCGTTGGTCAGGATCTTGGTCACTTCTTCGCTGTTGGCTTCTGCCGGTGCCGGTACGGTCAGTACCACACGAGTCAGGTTGTCCGACAGCGACCAGTTAATGAACTGCTCGGTGATAAACGCCTTGTTAGGCACGATGATCTCTTTGCGATCCCAATCCGAAATGGTGGTGGCGCGGGTATTGATCTTGGTGACGGTACCGGTCAGGTTGCGGATCGTCACGGTATCGCCAATGCGGATCGGCTTTTCAAACAGGATGATCAGGCCGGAGATAAAGTTGGAGAATATCTCCTGCATACCAAAGCCTAACCCCACGCTGAGCGCGGTCACTACCCACTGCAATTTCGACCATTCGATACCGATCCAGGAAAAGCTGAGGATGGCGCCGAACAGCAACAGCAGATACTTGGTAATGGTGGTGATGGCGTAGCCGGTGCCCGGCGACAGATCCAGGTGCTGCAGTACCGCCAGCTCCAGCAGGGCCGGCAGGTTACGCACCAGCTGCATGGTAACGATCAGCACCAGGATGGCGATCAATACCGCACCCAAGGTGATCGGATGCGCGGTCTCTACGCCGTTGACCGTCGACGTCACGTCCCAGAGGGAGATGTTTTCCAGGAAGGCGAAGGCCGAGTGGATTTCTGACCACAGCACGATCACCGACACCAGCGCGATCATCGTCAGGATCGAACGAACCAGCCGGAGCGACTGGGCGCTGATGGTATCCAGATCGATCTCTGAATCATCCATGTCCATCGATCCTTCGGTACTGTTGGGCGTATGCGGCGTTTCTTCTTCACCGCGTGCGCGCTGAGCCAGAATATCGGCCCGGCGTTGCTTGGCGCGGTCAAAGGCGATACGTCGCCGTTGGATCAGCATCCAGCGGCGAATAATGTGGTAAATCACCAGCAGGAAGAACCAGATGGCCACCGAAGTTTCCAACCGCGCCAACAGTGCCTGAGAGGTGGTCAGATAGCCGACGGCGGAGGCCAGCGCCGCCAGTAGCGGCGCGGACAGCAACAGCCCCCACAGCGCAGTGTTGACCATGTTGTCGCCGGAGCCTTTTTTATCCAGGTACAGCGGGATGCCGGCGCGTTTCAGGCTATTGGTGACGATGGCCAAAGCCAGACACAGCAGGATAAAGCACAGCCGCCCCAGGGTATTGGCAAACTCGCGTTCTTTTAGGCTGTCGAAGGTGATCAACGCCATGATCAGCGGCACTATCAGCCAGATCGACATTTTGTAATAGCGCATGGCGCGTGAAACCTGCTTCACCGGCCAGCGGAAATGCACGATAAACAACCCCTGCGGATGGGCGAAGGCGGCGCAAATCATACATACCCACAGGATCGGCAGCGTGGCGGTGACGCCCTTGCCGATCGCTTCGGCTACCGGGTAGTTCCAGGCGCTTTGCAGGCCAAAGCCGAGCGCCGCCCAGAGCACCGGCAGTGGCAGTGCCACCAGAATCGACCAGAATACGGTGCGCAGGGTCAGGAAGAATTCGTCCTGGGTCACTTTGCCGACCCGGCTGCTGGCGCGCGTCAGGAAGGCGTGGTAGTGCTTGCGAGAGCTGATGCTGAAAATCACCAGCAGCAGGGCACCGAAGATGGGGATCAGCGTTTCGCGGCTGGTCACCATCATCATAAAGGCGCCGCCGAGCTGTGACAGCGTATCCAGCGACAGCAGACGCGTCAGGTCGTGCGCGACGTTAATCGGATAGGACAGGGTGATAGGATTGACGTCAGGCACCCAGAACAGATAGCGGTGGGTGGCATCCTTGATTTCGTTTAACGCCTCGATCAACTGGGTGTTGGCCACTTTCAGCTTGGTCAGCTCGAGGATCTGAGTATCGCACCCGGACAGCAGTGAGTTCAGCAGTTCCCTCTGAGTGCGCAACTGGGCGTCGACGATACGCCTTTCCGCACTGGTCAGTTCGCTGCCGTCGTCACGTTTGAATTCGCGCTGAGACAGTTTTTCCAGTTGGCTTTCAAACTGCAGGCGCTGTACGCGCAATTGGGCCATATCGCCATCAAGCTGTTGCGGCTTGGGCATTTCCGGCAGCGTGGCGACCTGGGCACGCAGGGTTTCTCCCAACGCCGATGACGAACCAAGCCACTGGGCCTGTTCAATAATGGTGCTCAGTGCCTGACGCACCTGCAGCGTTTGCGCGGCGGCCTGACGCTGCTGGGATGAGATCAGATCCATGCGCTGAGCCTGATTGTTCAGCGCTGCGGACAGCTCACGGTTGATTTGCAGCTGTTGGCTGATGCTTTTCGGCAGATCGCCGTTCTGCTCGGCCAACTGCTCGGTCTTTTCCAGCGCCAGTTCGGCTTCGCGCTGCCGCTGGGCATTGAGGTTATTGCGCAGCGCCTGCAGTTGGACGTCAATCTTCTCGTGGCGCTTTTTGTAGACTTCGGCGCGCATTCGCGCCAGTTCCTGACGGTTGTTGGCCGACAGTTGCGCCAGCTCGAGTTCATCGACCTTGGCCTTGCGCGCAGCGGCTTCCGCCTGCAATAACGCCAGTGCAGCCTGAGCATGCGGAGTGGTCGGGTTGGCGGGCTGGGCTTGCAGGCGACGCTGAACTTCGGTCAAGGCACGGCGTGCGTCGGTCTGCTGCTGCGGTAATTGGCCGAGGGAATCGCTGATTTCCCGCGTACGTTCCTGCTCTTGTTGCAGCAAACGCGCCTGTTCCAGCAGCAGGCTGCTGGTTTGCAGGATTTGCTGTTCCAAATCGCTGGCCGGGAGGTTATCGCCGTTCGGCAGGATTTTGCTGTCTTCCAGCGCTAACTGACGACGCAGTTCCTGCGTCATCTTCGGGAAATCGTCGATCACGCGCTGATATTGCTCAACGCGCGTTAGCGACTCTTTACGCTCCGACAGCCAGTTGAGGGCGCTTTGCAACGCCTCAGTGGTTTCCGCCTGATTAGGCGCGCTCTTGTTGCTCTCGGCCTGCTTCAGCTCCTGTTTGAGCTGGGTTTCGGTGGGCACCGTGGCGGCCAGCACCGGCTGAGCCAGTAAGCAACCGAGCAATAACGTGATAATCAGGCGCACAGCGTCAATTCCTTCAGATCTGCGGTGTTTCAACGGCAGCAGACGCAGCCGGGATTTCTGCGAAGGCTTCGCCCATGCGGGTCACGGTGCCGTTGTTCAGCTGCGGCGCGAACTGTACGCTGCCTGGGGTAAACAGGTTAATGACCGTCGAACCCAGCTTGAAGCGGCCCATTTCTTCGCCTTTCTCCAGCACGATAGCGCCTTCCGCGCCTTCTTCAGGATAGGTCCAGCGTTTGATAATGCCTTCGCGCGGCGGAGTCACTGTACCGGCCCAGACGGTTTCGATGCTGCCGACGATGGTGGCACCGACCAGTATCTGCACCATTGGCCCGACGGCGGTATCAAACACGCAGATCACACGTTCATTGCGCGCAAACAGGTTTGGCACGTTGGCGGCGGTCAGCGGGTTGACGGAGAACAGGTCTCCCGGGACATAAATCATTTCGCGCAGCACGCCGTTGCACGGCATATGTACGCGGTGATAATCCCGCGGAGCCAGGTAGGTGGTGGCGAACAGACCGTTACGGAACGGCTCTGCCAGCACATAGTTGCCGGCCAACAGCGCTTCCAGGCTGTAGTGGTGGCCTTTGGCCTGGAAAATTTGGTCGTCGTGGATCTGGCCGAGCTGGCTGATGGCACCGTCTGCGGGCAGGGCCAGCCAGTTGGCGTCGCTGATGATCGGGCGGGCGCCGTCACGCAGCGGGCGTACAAAGAATTCGTTGAAGCTGGCGTAGGCGCTCAGCTCTGGATGTTGCGACTCTTGCATGTTTACGCGGTAATAACGGGCAAAGCCCTTCAGAACCAATTGGGTCAACCAACCGGCCTGCTTGTCCGCACCCCAGCCCGCCAGGCGGGTCAGTGCCAGCTTCGGTAACCAATACTGCAATTTAATTTTGATGCTATCCAGCACGTTTAACCTCTTGAATAAGGGTAAAGGGCGCGCATTGTAACGCTGGCTGTGCCACCGTCAACGCCGCCCGGCATTATCAGTCTGCGCCATCGGTGAAGTTCTTGCGAACCTTCACTTGCGCCATGCTTTCCAGAATACGGTGATAGTTGTCGAAACGTTCTTTGGCGATATCGCCTTTTTCCATGGCGGCACGGATAGCACAGCCTGGATCGGTATCGTGGCGGCAATCACGGAACTTGCAACCGCCTAAATAGTTACGGAATTCGACAAAACCTTGGGTGATTTGTTCCGGTTCCAGGTGCCACAGGCCAAACTCGCGTACGCCTGGGGAGTCGATCACGTCGCCGCCGTGCTGGAAATGATACAGCCGTGCAGCGGTGGTGGTATGTTGCCCGAGCCCAGAGACATCGGAAACCTGATTTACCAGAATTTGCTCTTTGGATGCGGGTAGCAGAGCGTTAAGCAGGCTGGACTTACCGACCCCCGACTGCCCGGCAAAAATACTGATGCGCCCGACCAGCGCCTGTTCAAACGCCTCCATGCCTTCGCGCGTCTGGCTGGAGACTTCCAGCACCCGATAACCAATCTTGCGATAGGTATCCATCATGCCGTCGACCCGTTTGCGCGCTTCGGCATCCAACAGATCGATCTTGTTCAGTACGATCAGCGGCTCAACTTCCAGCGTTTCACAGGCCACCAGATAGCGGTCAATGATGTTCAGCGAAAGCTCGGGTAAGATCGCCGAAACGATGACGATTTGGTTGATATTGGCGGCGATGGGTTTCACGCCGTCATAGAAATCTGGACGTGTCAGCACCGAGGTACGTTCATGTACGGCCTCGACAATGCCTTTGACCCCTTCATGAGTACCGACGCCAGGGCGCCACACAACGCGATCGCCGGTGACCAGCGAACGTAGCGTACGGCGAATATTGCAGCGGTGTTGGGTGCCGTCCGCCGCTTCAACGTCGGCATGCATCCCGAAACGGCTGATGACGATGCCGTCCTGCGGCTCGCCCAGTTGGGAATCATCCAGTTCCGGTTTTTTGTCGGTGCGTTTCAGGCGACGTTGATGGTTCGCCTGCACGCGGCGTTCTTGACCTTTGGACAGTTTGTTCTTGCTCACTGCGCCTCACTTGAATCCGCTTTATCGCTCATGGCGACCAAAAAGACTATGATACACGCTATTTTATATTAAATAACCGTTGTTAGCCGCCACGCGCAGCGCAGCCTGGCCGGTAAACAGCCAGCGCCGGTCGCCGCCTTGCCTACAGTTTGTTTATCTTTTGGCTTTTACGCAGGAAATATCATGACAGGAAACGAAAATAACCTGATTTGGATCGATCTGGAGATGACCGGGTTGGATCCTGAACGCGATCGCATTATCGAGATCGCTACGCTGGTCACCGATGCCAATCTGAACATTCTCGCGGAAGGGCCGGTGATCGCCGTACATCAATCCGATGAACAGCTTGCCCTGATGGATGACTGGAACGTGCGCACCCATACCGGCAGCGGCCTGGTGGAACGGGTGAAAGCCAGCCAGTTCGACGACCACGCTGCCGAGCTGGCCACTATCGCCTTCCTGCAACAGTGGGTACCGGCGGGCAAATCTCCGATCTGCGGCAACAGCGTGGGTCAGGACCGCCGTTTCCTGTTCCGCTATATGCCCGCACTGGAAGCCTACTTCCATTACCGCTATCTGGACGTCAGCACGCTGAAAGAACTGGCGCGCCGTTGGAAGCCGGAAATCCTCAGTGGCTTTAAGAAGCAGGGCACCCACCAGGCGATGGACGATATTCGCGAGTCGGTAGGTGAACTGGCCTATTACCGTGAGCATTTCATCCAGCTATAACGAATGCAGGGCCTCTTGATCGGGGCCTTACTGCCGAAAGCTCCCGATTCCGCCGCTTAATTAGTCAGTTTGGCGCTTTAATCGGCAATCAAACAAAAATCGCGTTTTTTTGCTTTCAGGGGCTTGCGGCAAAAAGGATTTCTCGTATAATGCGCACCCCGTACCGATGAAGAATTTCGTTTAGTTCCGACATCGATACGCCGGGCGGGAATAGCTCAGTTGGTAGAGCACGACCTTGCCAAGGTCGGGGTCGCGAGTTCGAGTCTCGTTTCCCGCTCCAAATTCAACAATGCTGCTTAGGTGGCGTGATGAATAAAAAAAGTATCAGGTAGTACCCATGCGACGCGGGAATAGCTCAGTTGGTAGAGCACGACCTTGCCAAGGTCGGGGTCGCGAGTTCGAGTCTCGTTTCCCGCTCCAAAAAATTCAAAGGCCATGTTGTTGTTTGATGGCCGGATGCCCAAAGCATCTCAATGCGGGAATAGCTCAGTTGGTAGAGCACGACCTTGCCAAGGTCGGGGTCGCGAGTTCGAGTCTCGTTTCCCGCTCCAATTTTCTCTTCGTTTCAAACTCAGTCCAACGCCTTTAACGGCGCGGTTCTTTGTCTCGTTATACATACCCTGTCGAAATGTTGTGAACAGACTTATCCACAGGTAGCGCTCATAATACCCTCAGCTCAAAAAATCAACGCCACACAAATGAAATATATATTGCATTGATTTGTAAGCATATTTAATTATCGAAAAACGTTATACCGATCACTTGCTCTTTTTGTTGCAGTTGAAAGACAAAGCATTTTTATTTTTATGCACAAATCCACAGAGTGACTATCGCCCCTGAAAGAGAGATTTCAGGCATCCCTCGGCAATCCTTTTTCCACAGCCCGTATCAATCGTTTTTTCTGCGTTGTCTGCACTTCTATGCCTTGCGCTTCACGCCGTGCCAGCTGCTGCGCCAGCGCCCAGTGGATATGTTCATCCAGCATCGCATCTTGTTCCAACCGAGCACGCAACGCCACCACTGCCGCATCCAGGTAGGGGGCATTGCCCAGCGCCACGGCGATATTGCGCAGCCAGCGCAAATGGCCGATACGCCGGATGGCGGAACCTTCAGTGATGCGCAGGAATTTCTCTTCCGTCCAACCAAAGAGTTCGATCAGCTGCGGCGCATGCAGCGCGGCCCGTGGGCTGAAGTCATCTTCGTCAGTGAGCTGCGAAAAGCGGTTCCACGGGCAAATAAGCTGGCAATCATCACAGCCGTAAATACGGTTGCCCAATAGCGGCCGAAACTCTTCAGGGATGGCGCCCTCGAGCTCGATAGTCAGATAGGAGATGCAGCGGCGTGCGTCCACGGTATAGGGGGCGACGATGGCTCCGGTTGGGCAGGTGGTGATACAGGCGACGCAGCGGCCGCACTGTTCCTCCTGAGGCTTATCCACCGGCAGCGGCAGGTCGATCAGCAGTTCGCCGAGAAAGAACCAGGAGCCGGCTTCGCGGTTTAAAATAAGTGAGTGTTTACCAACCCAGCCAATGCCGGCTTTGGAGGCCAGTGCGCGTTCCATCACTGGCGCGGAGTCGACAAAGGGGCGGAAATTAAGTTCGCCGCAGTAGGCCTGGATCTGATCGCCGAGTTTTTTCAGCCGCTGGCGCAGCAGCTTGTGATAATCCCGCCCCAGCGCATAACGGCTGACATAGCCCAACTGCGGGTTATTCAAGGTACTGGCGAAGGCCGCCTTGGCCGGCAGGTAGTTCATGCGCACGCTGATCACGCGCAGCGTGCCGGGCAACAGCTCATGCGGCCGGGCGCGCAGCATGCCATGGCGCGCCATCCACTCCATTTCACCGTGGTATTGTTTGTCTAACCAGGCCTGCAGTTTGGGCTCTTCCGCACTCAGATCGGTGTCGCAGATGCCTACCTGCTGGAATCCTAGCGATTGCCCCCATTGCTTGATATGTTGGGCGAGTTGATTGAGATCGAGGGGGTGAGTCATGACGGGCCACAGTGAAAAACGATACTCTGACAGTTTACCACACTCTGTCTGGTCTGCGGACTGGATCCGGCGTGCGGAAGCGGACGCCGCCGCCTCGCAGGGCATCTCACTCTATCAACTGATGCAACGTGCCGGTGAGGCGGCTTACACGCTGGCGTGCGACCAATACCCTGCCGCCCACCACTGGCTGGTGCTGTGCGGCCATGGCAACAATGGCGGTGACGGCTACGTTGTCGCCCGCCTGGCTGCGGCGGCCGGCGTCAAAATCAGCCTGATTGCCTGCCAAGGCACGCGCCCACTGCCTTCAGAAGCGGCGGCTGCCAGACAGGCATGGTTGGCCAGCGGCGGCGAGATCCATCCCATCGACAGCCGCTGGCCTGAAGACATAGATCTGATCATCGACGGCCTGCTCGGTACTGGATTAAGTAGTGCGCCGCGGGCGCCGTACGATGCCCTGATTGAAGCCGTTAACCGCAGCCGCGCGCCGGTTATCGCACTCGATATTCCCTCGGGCCTGCTGGCTGAAAGCGGTGCAGCGCCTGGAGCCGTCATTCGCGCAGCGCATACCATGACTTTCATCGCGCTCAAACCGGGTCTGCTGACCGGCCAGGCCCGAGATTGGGTCGGGCAACTTCACCAGAGTACGCTAGGATTATCGGGGTGGCTGGCAAAGCAACCGACGCAGATTCAGCGGCTTACTGCCGAATCGCTGTCCCAGTGGCTGAAGCCGCGTCGTCCCTGCTCACATAAAGGTGAACAGGGGCGTTTGTTAGTGGTAGGGGGCGATCGCGGCTTTGGCGGCGCAATACGCATGGCGGCAGAAGCTGCGTTGCGCAGCGGTGCTGGGTTGGTGCGAGTACTTACTCACATTGAGCATGTCGGGCCCTTGCTGACCGCCAGACCGGAACTGATGGTGCAACCGCTGAGCGACGAGGGGTTGCAGCAGGCGATCGACTGGGCGGATGTGCTGGTGATTGGCCCAGGGCTGGGTCAGGGACAATGGGGTAGGAATGCGCTGAAAATATTGCAAGCCAGTGATAAACCGGCGTTATGGGACGCCGATGCGCTGAACTTACTGGCATTAAATCCCGAGAAGCGTCAGAATCGTGTGATTACCCCGCATCCTGGGGAGGCGGCACGCCTGCTGGGGTGCCGTACCGCCGAGATTGAGAGTGACCGCTTACTTGCAGTGCGTAATCTGGTAGCGCATTACGGTGGCGTGGCCGTGCTGAAAGGTGCGGGTACGTTGATCGCCGATGATCAAGGCCAGATGGCGATCGCCGACGTCGGCAACGCCGGCATGGCCTCAGGTGGAATGGGTGATGTGCTGTCCGGTATCATCGGCGGTTTGCTGGGGCAAAAGCTCTCACTGTATGATGCAGCCTGCGCCGGTTGCGTGGCGCATGGCGCAGCCGCCGATCGCGTGGCGGCAAGACAAGGAATAAGGGGGATGCTGGCGAGCGATTTATTGCCGGAAATCCCTTATTACGTTAATCCTGAGTTGGCATAAATAGAAACTATCGAATGAAAGAACTCGTTTTACCTCTGCCGGATGAGGCAGCGACTGTCGCATTGGGTACCGCCTTGGCTAAGGCGTGCGATCGCGCCAGCGTAATATACCTTTACGGTGACCTGGGCGCCGGTAAAACCACCTTCAGCCGTGGTTTTCTGCAGGCATTGGGCCACCAGGGCAACGTTAAAAGCCCAACTTATACGCTGGTGGAGCCTTATGCGCTGCAGCCGCTGGCGGTGTACCATTTTGATTTGTATCGCCTGGCCGATCCGGAAGAACTCGAATTTATGGGCATTCGCGATTATTTTGCGCAGGATGCCATTTGCCTGGTGGAATGGCCACAGCAGGGGACCGGCGTCTTGCCGGAACCGGATTTGGAGCTGCATCTCAGCTACCAGGATCAGGGGCGCGAAGCAAAAATTCAGGCGGTTTCTGCCTACGGCAGCCAGCTTTTAGACCGTATTCACGGGCCACAGGAATGACGCCGCAATGACGTATGCGTTGAGAAAATTACTCGTAATCGCCCTGATCGCCGTATTGGGGCCTTTGGGTGCGGCCAGTGCGTTGGCCGCATCGTCGTTGTCTGATATTAAAGTCACCAATGCTCAGCGTGAAGCCACGGTATCGGTGAGCTTCAACGGCCCGCCAGACTATGCTTTCTTCCCCTTGCACGGCCCGGACCGCGTGGTGTTGGATGTAAACCAGAAAGGCAAGGTGGGCGGTTTGCCTCTGAATTTCAGCGGCCAGAATCTGGTGAAAAGCATTCGCTCCAGCGCACCGAAAGATGACCAGAGCGTGCGGTTGGTATTTGACTTGACTCAGCGTTCAAAGACCCGGGTAGCCACGCGCCAGAACGGCAGTGTCTATACCGTGGTGTTCACCATCGCCGCTGAGGGCAGCGCAAACACCACGGTACGAAAATCCCCGACGCCGGCTCCGGTGGTCGTGAACCCACCGACGCGTAAAGCCCCGGTGGTGGTGAGTGAGCCTGAACCAGAGCCAGAGCCTGCTCCGGTGCGCAGAGCGCCAAGCGGTTCCAATCCTTTCACCAATAAGCCTACCGTGGTTGCGGGCACCGCATCTGAGGTTACGCCGCGCAGCAGCCGCGTTTCCGCCGGTTCCGGCGACCGGGTGGTGGTGGCTATTGATGCCGGTCACGGCGGCCAGGATCCAGGTGCCATCGGCCCGAACGGCCTGAAAGAGAAAAATGTCACTATCGCCATCGCTCGCCGCCTGCAGGCGTTGTTGGATGCCGATCCACAGTTTAAACCGGTGTTGACGCGCAACGGCGACTACTTCATTTCGGTGATGGGCCGCTCTGACGTGGCGCGTAAGCAAGGCGCTAACGTGCTGGTCTCCATTCACGCCGACGCCGCGCCAAACCGCAGCGCCAACGGGGCTTCGGTTTGGGTTCTGTCCAACCGCCGCGCCAACAGCGAGATGGCAGGCTGGCTGGAACAGCATGAGAAACAGTCCGAATTGCTGGGCGGTGCGGGTGATTTGCTGGCCAACAGCCAGGCGGATCCTTACCTGAGCCAGGCGGTACTGGATCTGCAGTTCGGTCACTCGCAACGTGTGGGCTACGATGTCGCGGTAAAAGTCTTGCAGCAATTGCAGAGCGTCGGTTCATTGCATAAACGTCGTCCTGAACACGCCAGTCTTGGCGTGCTGCGTTCGCCGGATATCCCATCCTTGTTGGTGGAAACAGGATTTATCAGTAATAGCACGGAGGAGCGGCTGCTCGGCAGTAGCGCATATCAGGAGAAAATTGCCCGGGCGATCCACAACGGCCTGCGCAGTTATTTCCTGGCGCACCCGCTACAAGCCGACCCAAAGGTGGAAAACCGACCGCTGGACGTCGCAGCGGCGGTTAACTCCTCAACACAAGACGTCAGTCAGCCTGCTCCGGTCACCCGTTCGACCGGCAGCAGCCGCATTAGCGGCAAAACGCAGATCCACGTGGTGAAGCGAGCCGAAACGCTCTCCGGCATTGCCGATAGCTATGGCACCACCATGGCGGCGTTGCGTGACCTGAACAAGTTGAAAAAAGACGGCGTGTGGGTCGGCCAGCGCCTTAAAGTGCCGGCGGGTAAAACCGCCGTGACGGTCAGTACGGTCGCCAAGGCAAAACCCAGCGTGAAGAAGCCGTCCAGGCACAAAGTGACCCGCGGTGATACCTTGTCCTCCATCGCTACCCGTTATGGTGTCAGCGTCAGTGACCTGAAGCGCGTGAATAAACTGAAGTCGGACGTCGCGCCGCTGGATCGGACGCTGACCATTCCGCAGGCCTAGCGCCCACATTAGAGGAATCAGTATGCCCATCCAGGTGTTACCGCCCCAGCTTGCCAACCAGATTGCCGCCGGTGAAGTGGTCGAACGGCCCGCGTCAGTGGTAAAGGAACTGGTGGAAAACAGTCTGGATGCCGGTGCGACACGCATTGATATTGATATCGAACGCGGCGGTGCCAAGCTGATTCGCATCCGCGATAACGGCTGTGGCATCGATAAAGACGATCTGGCTTTGGCATTGGCCCGTCATGCCACCAGTAAAATCAGCACGCTCGACGATCTGGAAGCCATAGTCAGCCTCGGCTTCCGCGGCGAGGCGCTGGCCAGCATCAGCTCGGTTTCCCGTTTGACGCTCACCTCGCGCACCGCGGAACAGAATGAAGCCTGGCAGGCCTATGCCGAAGGCCGCGATCAGGCGGTGACGGTCAAACCGGCGGCGCATCCGATAGGCAGCACGCTGGAAGTGCTGGATCTGTTTTACAACACCCCGGCGCGGCGCAAATTCATGCGCACCGAGAAAACCGAATTCGGCCATATCGATGAAGTGGTGCGGCGCATTGCGCTGGCGCGTTTCGATGTGGCGATCAACCTCAGCCACAACGGCAAACTGATCCGCCAATATCGCGCAGCGAAAGACGAGAGCCAATATGAGCGCCGCCTGGGCAGCATTTGCGGCCCGTCTTTTTTGCAGCATGCGCTGAACATTTCCTGGCAGCACGGCGATCTGACCATTCGCGGCTGGGTGGCTGATCCTGCCGGGGCGCGTCAATTGGGTGAGATGCAGTATTGCTACGTCAATAGCCGCATGATGCGCGATCGTCTGATCAACCATGCCATCCGCCAGGCCTATCAGGATCAACTGAAAGACGATCAGCAGCCCGCGTACGTACTGTATCTCGAGGTCGATCCGCATCAGGTAGACGTGAATGTGCATCCGGCCAAGCACGAGGTGCGCTTCCATCAGGCGCGGCTGGTGCATGATTTTATTTATCAGGCGGTAACCACCGTGCTGCAGCAGGTCGGCAACGCGCCGCTGCTGTTGGACGATGAGCCGGAGCAACCGTCGGCGCCAACCTGGCAGCCGGAAAATCGCGTCGCTGCCGGCGGCAACCATTTTTCGCAGCCGGCGCCGCGTCGTGAATCTCAGCCTAGTGAGGCTGGCGTTGCGCGTGAGCGCGCACCTCAACCGGCCTACCAGGCAGGCAACGGCTACCAAAAGCGTGAGGGCGAGCTTTACGGCAAACTGATGCAGGCCGCTCCGGTGGTGGAGCCAGCGCCAGAAACGCCGAAACAACCGCTGTTCCCACCGGTAAAGGCTGAGCGTGATATGCCGCTGGACGGCAGCCAGCACAGCTTTGGCCGGGTGCTGATGATCCACCCACCGTGCTTCGCGCTGATTGAGCGTCGCCAGCAATTGATGTTGCTCAACCTGCCGGTGGCCGAACGCTGGTTACGCCAGGCGCAGCTTAACCCGGCTGAAGAAGGCCTGCGGCCGCAGCCGCTGCTGATCCCCATCAAACTGACGCTGAATAAGCAAGAGGCGGCTGCTTGCGTGCGTCATCAGCCGTTACTGGTCAAAATGGGATTGGATTTGCAGACGGATCATGGGCGTGTGACGCTGCGCGCAGTACCTTTACCATTACGCCAACAAAATTTACAAAAACTGATACCCGAACTGTTAGGCTATCTGGCCGAGCATCAGGAGATGTCGCCCCCGGTGTTAGCCACCTGGTTTGCCCGCCACTTGGGCAGCGAACATGAGCAGTGGAACACCTCGCAAGCGATACAATTGCTGACCGACGTTGAACGACTTTGCCCGCAGCTGGTCAAATCACCACCGAGCGGACTTTTACAACCTGTTGATTTACAGGCTGCACTGGCAGCCCTTACGCATGATTGAAACTGAAATGACACCACGTCCCCCGGCTATTTTTATTATGGGGCCGACCGCCTCGGGCAAGACCGCGTTGGCGATCGCGCTGCGTGAACGCCTGCCTGTGGAACTGATCAGCGTGGATTCCGCGCTGATTTATCGCGGCATGGATATCGGCACGGCTAAACCGAGCGCTGAAGAATTGGCGCAGGCGCCGCACCGATTGATTGATATTCGCGATCCTGCCGAAGCTTACTCAGCCGCGGATTTTCGCGCCGACGCACTGAAAGAGATGGCCGCCATTACCGCCGCCGGGCGTATCCCGCTGCTGGTGGGAGGCACCATGCTTTACTTCAAGGCGCTGTTGGAAGGTTTATCGCCGCTGCCGCCTGCCGATCCGGCGGTGCGAGAGCGTATCGAACAGCAGGCGGCGGAGCAGGGTTGGGACGTTTTACACCGTCAGTTACAAGAGATTGACCCGGTTGCGGCACTGAGAATTCATCCTAATGATCCGCAGAGACTGTCCAGAGCACTGGAAGTTTTTTTTATTTCGGGTAAAACTTTAACGGAACTGACTAAAATTTCGGGTGAATCGTTGCCGTATCATGTTCACCAATTTGCGATAGCGCCGACCAGCCGTGAGTTGATCCATCAACGCATAGCGCTGCGGTACCATCAAATGTTGGCGGCAGGTTTTGAGACGGAAGCGCGTGCACTTTTTGCACGGGGTGATTTGCATACGGATTTGCCTTCCATTCGCTGTGTCGGTTATCGCCAGATGTGGTCATATTTATCTGGCGAAATTAGTTACGATGAGATGGTTTATCGTGGTATTTGCGCAACGCGTCAGTTGGCCAAGCGCCAAATGACCTGGTTACGAGGCTGGAACTCGGTACATTGGCTGGACAGCGAGAAGCCGGGAGAGGCTTTGGACTCGGTAATACAGGTTGTTAGTGCATAGGTCGAGTGATTGTGTACAATTGATGAGTATTCAGCGCGCAAATTTTTTAGGTCGTTTATTTTAGAGCCGACAGGTTCTTAGTTAAAAACAACAAGCAAATAAGGAAAAGATAGAATGGCTAAGGGGCAATCTTTGCAAGATCCGTTCCTGAACGCATTGCGTCGTGAACGTGTTCCGGTTTCTATTTATTTGGTGAATGGTATTAAGCTGCAAGGCCAGATTGAGTCTTTTGACCAGTTTGTCATCCTGTTGAAAAACACGGTGAGCCAGATGGTTTATAAGCACGCTATCTCTACCGTTGTCCCGTCACGCCCGGTTTCGCACCATAGCAATACCCCGAGCGGCGGCACCAGTAACTATCACCATGGTAACAATCCGTCTGCGCCGCAACAGCCGCAGCAGGAAAGCGATGACGCTGAATAAAGCGCGTTGCGAGTCAACCATGAAGGGGAGCATAAGCAGCCGTGGGCTGTTTATGTCCCCCAAACTCACGGGTTCCCGTTTGAGAGGTTGCACGCTTGTTTGACCGTTATGAAGCCGGTGAGCAGGCCGTCCTGGTTCATATCTATTTCTCGCAAGACAAAGACACAGAAGATCTCAGTGAGTTCGAATCCCTGGTGTCCTCTGCGGGTGTCGAAGCTTTGCAAGTGGTGACTGGTAGCCGCAAAGCCCCGCATCCCAAATACTTTGTCGGTGAAGGAAAGGCCGAAGAAATTGCAGACGCGGTAAAAGCCAGTGGCGCATCTGTTGTCCTGTTTGATCACTCCCTTTCCGCAGCGCAGGAGAGAAATCTTGAACGCCTGTGCGAATGCCGGGTGATCGATCGCACCGGGTTGATTCTAGACATCTTTGCCCAGCGTGCCCGTACCCATGAAGGTAAGCTGCAGGTAGAGCTGGCGCAGTTGCGTCACATCGCCACGCGTTTGGTTCGTGGCTGGACTCACCTTGAGCGTCAAAAGGGGGGGATTGGCCTGCGCGGGCCAGGGGAAACCCAGTTAGAGACCGACCGTCGTCTGTTGCGCGATCGCATTAGCTTGATTCTACGCCGCCTGGAGCGGGTAGCTAAGCAGCGTGAACAGGGCCGACGTGCGCGTACCCGTGCTGAAGTGCCGACCGTTTCGCTGGTAGGGTATACCAACGCCGGTAAATCCACCCTGTTTAACCGAATTACGTCCGCCGATGTGTACGCGGCAGACCAGCTATTTGCCACTTTGGATCCTACCCTGCGGCGCATTGACGTGGCCGACGTGGGCGATACCGTGTTGGCGGATACCGTAGGCTTTATCCGGCACCTGCCGCACGATCTGGTGGCCGCCTTCAAGGCGACGCTGCAAGAAACGCGTCAGGCATCTTTGCTGTTACATGTAATCGACGCCGCGGATACCCGCGTCGATGAAAACATTGAAGCGGTCAATACCGTGTTGGCAGAGATTGAATCGGATGAGATCCCTACACTTTTAGTGATGAACAAAATAGATATGCTGGATGATTTTGTCCCGCGTATCGACCGCAACGATGAAAACTTACCGATCCGGGTGTGGCTGTCCGCCGCCAGCGGTGAAGGTATCCCGTTGCTGTATCAGGCGTTGACGGAGCGCTTATCGGGGGAAATTGCGCATTATGAGCTGCGCTTACCGCCAGAGGCAGGCCGTCTTCGTAGCCGTTTTTACCAGCTTCAGGCAATTGAAAAAGAGTGGAACGAAGAAGACGGCAGCATTGGCGTGGTGGTACGTATGCCTATCGTCGAATGGCGTCGCCTCTGCAAACAGGAACAGGAACTGATTAACTTTATAGTATGATCATATCCTGTTACATTTGAGCTTCGCGTAAGCCTGAAGTACCCAATCACAGAATATGGAGCTAAAACATGGCGTGGAATCAGCCCGGTAATAACGGACAGGACCGCGACCCGTGGGGGAGCAGCAATAACAATGGCGGCAACTCTGGCGGTAATAACAAAGGCGGTCGTGATCAAGGACCACCTGATTTGGACGATATCTTCCGCAAGCTGAGCAAGAAATTGAGCGGTTTGGGCGGGGGCAAAGGCTCCAACAGCAATAACAGCGGCGGCACCGGTACTTCTGGCCCGGGCCTCAGCGGTCGCATTATCGGCATTGCCGCGGTAGCGGTAGTGGTGATTTGGGCTGCCAGCGGCTTCTACACCATCAAGGAAGCCGAACGCGGCGTTGTCACCCGTTTTGGCAAGTTCAGCCACCTGGTACAGCCAGGTCTGAACTGGAAGCCGACCTTTATCGATGAAGTACGTCCGGTCAACGTGGAGTCGGTTCGTGAACTGGCGGCCTCTGGCGTGATGCTGACCTCCGATGAGAACGTCGTGCGCGTAGAAATGAACGTGCAGTACCGCGTGACCAATCCGGAAGCCTATCTGTTCAGCGTGACCAATGCCGACGACAGCCTGAGCCAGGCTACCGACAGTGCCCTGCGTGGCGTTATCGGCAAGTACACCATGGACAAGATCCTGACCGAAGGCCGTACCATCGTGCGTAGCGATACCCAACGCGTACTGGAAGAAACTATTCGTCCGTACAACATGGGCATCACGCTGCTGGACGTCAACTTCCAGGCCGCTCGTCCGCCGGAAGAGGTGAAAGCCGCATTTGACGATGCGATTGCCGCACGTGAGAACGAGCAGCAGTACATCCGTGAAGCAGAAGCTTACGCCAACGAAGTTCAGCCACGTGCGAACGGCCAGGCACAACGTCTGCTGGAAGATGCCAAAGCGTATAAAGACCGTACCGTCCTGGAAGCTCAGGGTGAGGTTGCACGCTTTGCCAAGCTGTTGCCGGAATACAAGTCAGCACCGCAAATTACCCGTGAGCGTCTGTATATCGAAACCATGGAAAAAGTCTTGAGCCACACCCGTAAGGTGTTGGTGAACGACAAAGGCAACAATCTGATGGTGTTGCCGCTGGAACAAATGCTGCGTGGCCAAACCGGCGCGGCGGCTGACGGCAATAAAGACACCAGCCTGATTCGTCTCAACCCCGCTCCGTCTGCCAACAGCGGCGCCAGCTCCAGCAGCCAGCGCACCAGCAGCGGCTCGGTCATGGACCAGCGCCGGGCGAATGCGCAGCGTGACGACACCACTCGCGTAGGGAGAGAGTAATCAATGCGTAAGTCTTTTGTAGTAATCGTCCTCGCGGTGCTGGTGGCGTTATACGCTTCTCTGTTCGTGGTTCAGGAAGGTCAGCGCGGCATCGTGCTGCGTTTTGGCAAGGTACTGCGTGACAGCGACAACAAGCCGCTGGTGTATGCGCCAGGCCTGCACTTCAAGATCCCGTTTATTGAATCCGTGAAAACGCTGGATGCGCGTATCCAGACCATGGACAACCAGGCCGATCGCTTCGTGACCAGCGAGAAGAAAGACCTGATCGTGGACTCTTATCTGAAATGGCGTATCAGCGATTTCAGCCGTTACTATCTGGCAACCGGTGGCGGTGATGTTTCACAGGCCGAAGTGCTGCTGAAACGTAAGTTCAGTGACCGTCTGCGTTCCGAGATTGGTCGTCTGGATGTGAAAGACATCGTCACCGACTCGCGCGGTAAGCTGATGTCCGACGTGCGTGATGCATTGAACACCGGTACCGTAGGGGACGATCAAGAAGTCACCACCACTGAAGCCGATGACGCTATCGCCTCTGCAGCGGCGCGTGTTGAGAAGGAAACCACCGGCAACTTGCCGAAGGTTAACCCGAACAGCATGGCGGCGTTGGGTATTGAAGTGATCGACGTGCGTATCAAGCAGATCAACCTGCCGGCGGAAGTGTCTGATGCGATCTATCAGCGTATGCGCGCCGAGCGTGAAGCAGTTGCCCGTCGTCACCGTTCACAGGGTCAGGAAGAAGCCGAGAAGCTGCGTGCGACTGCAGACTACGAAGTGACTCGTACCCTGGCGGAAGCCGAACGTACTGCACGTATCACTCGTGGTGATGGCGATGCCGAAGCGGCCAAACTGTTTGCCAACGCATTCAGCCAGGATCCGGACTTCTACGCCTTTATCCGTAGCCTGCGAGCTTACGAAACCAGCTTCAGCAGCAATAACCAGGACGTGATGGTTCTGAGCCCGGACAGCGACTTCTTCCGCTACATGAAGTCGCCTGACTCCACGCGCAAGTAATCACGGCAGGTAATTGATCGAGGGCCCGTTTAAACGCGGGCCCTTTCTTTTTGGGAGTTTCTGATGAATTCAACAATCTGGCTGGCGTTAGGGCTGGTTTTGGTGCTGGAAGGCCTGGGGCCGATGCTGTTTCCGCAGGCCTGGCGTAAAATGATACTGGCGATGACCCAGTTGCCTGACTCTACGTTACGGCGATTTGGCGGCGGAATAGTGGTTGCTGGCTGTGTGATCTACTACATGTTGCGTAGTCGCACGGGGGTTTAAAGGTTAGCCTAAAAGATACGCAACTCAGCGCTAAAAGTGCTGAAACTCACGAATTACGGTGGTAGAATCCATTTTTAAGCAACCGGTGATTTTTAAAATGGGTAAGAACGTCGTCGTACTGGGCACTCAATGGGGTGACGAAGGTAAGGGCAAGGTCGTAGACCTGCTGACCGAACGGGCTCAATATGTAGTGCGCTATCAAGGTGGTCACAACGCTGGCCATACTCTGGTAATTAACGGTGAAAAAACCGTCCTTCATTTGATTCCTTCAGGCATCCTGCGTGAAAACGTGACCAGCATCATCGGCAACGGTGTAGTTCTGGCGCCAGACGCTTTGATGAAAGAAATGGGTGAACTCGAAGCGCGCGGCATCCCGGTACGCGAACGTCTGTTACTGTCCGAAGCCTGCCCACTGATCCTGCCTTACCACGTTGCGCTGGATAACGCGCGCGAGAAAGCACGTGGCGCGAAAGCTATCGGTACCACCGGTCGCGGCATCGGCCCGGCTTACGAAGATAAAGTGGCTCGTCGCGGTCTGCGCGTCAGCGATCTGTTCAACAAAGAAACCTTCGCCGTCAAGCTGAAGGAAATTGTTGATTATCATAACTTCCAGTTGGTTAACTACTACAAAGTCGAAGCCGTTGATTACCAGGCGACTCTGGATTACGTGCTGTCTATCGCTGATATCCTGACTGCCATGGTTGTTGACGTCTCTGAACTGCTGGACGGCGCGCGCAAGCGTGGCGACCTGATCATGTTCGAAGGCGCACAGGGCACCCTGCTGGATATCGACCACGGTACCTATCCGTACGTAACCTCTTCCAACACCACTGCCGGCGGCGTTGCTACCGGTTCCGGTATTGGTCCGCGTTACGTGGATTACGTGCTGGGCATCGTGAAAGCCTACTCCACCCGCGTGGGTGCAGGTCCATTCCCAACCGAACTGTTCGACGAAACCGGCGAATACCTGTGCAAACAGGGTAACGAGTTCGGTGCTACCACTGGCCGTCGTCGTCGTACCGGTTGGTTGGATGCCGTAGCGGTTCGTCGTTCGGTACAGATCAACTCCCTGTCCGGTTTCTGCCTGACCAAGCTGGACGTGCTGGATGGCCTGAAAGAAGTGAAAATCTGCGTGGGCTACCGCATGCCAGATGGCCGCGAAATGACCACCACGCCGCTGGCGGCTGAAGGTTGGGAAGGTATCGAGCCAATCTACGAAAGCATGCCTGGCTGGAGCGACACCACTTTTGGCGTGAAAGAACACAGCAAACTGCCACAGGCAGCGCTGGACTACATCAAGCGCATTGAAGAACTGACCGGCGTACCGGTAGACATTATCTCTACTGGCCCGGACCGTAGCGAAACCATGATCCTGCGCGACCCGTTCGACGCATAATCTGGCTTTACTGCAATAAAACAAACCGGGCGTGTCCCGGTTTGTTTTTATCCTGATTTTCCCCGATTGCGGTTTCACGTCCCAAAATCCTTTCTTTAACCTGTCCCAGAGCCAGACATACGCTAAATAATTAGCGGCGAACTCTCTGGCTGGTTTATTATCCAATAAGTAATCTTTTGAATAGTGCCGAAAATCGGCGTATCAGACGGGTAAAATGATACCCAGAGGTAGATGTGCAGTTAACAAGTTTTACTGATTATGGCCTGCGGGCGTTGATCTACATGGCCTCGCTGCCACCGGACAAAATGACCAGCATCTCGGAAGTCACCGAGGTCTACGGCGTGTCCAGAAACCATATGGTAAAGATCATCAATCAGTTAAGCCGGGTTGGTTTTGTCACCGCGGTGCGCGGTAAGAACGGGGGTATCCGTTTAGGCAAACCAGCCGAAACCATTCGCCTTGGCGACGTGGTCAGGGCGTTAGAGCCGCTCTCACTGGTTAATTGCAGCAGTACGTTTTGCCACATAACCCCTGCCTGCCGCCTGAAGCAGGTGCTCCAACAGGGCGTACAGAATTTCCTTGAAGAGCTGGACAACCACACGCTGGCCGATATGGTCGAAGACAATCCATCGCTCTACAAGCTATTGCTTGTCGAATAAAGCGTCGCTGAGAAGACAAGGCTCAGCGGCACCCTGCTGATGACAACGGAGGAACCGCAATGTCACAAGATCCATTCCTGGAACGAGAAGCAGAAAAATATGAATCCCCCATTCCGAGCCGTGAATTTATTTTGGCCCATTTGGCGAAAAGAGAAACGCCGGCCAGCCGCGAAGAGCTGGCCAAAGAGCTGAATTTAACCGGCGAAGAACCCCTGGAAGCGTTGCGCCGTCGCCTGCGTGCGATGGAACGTGACGGCCAATTAATCTTTACCCGCCGCCAGTGCTACGCGCTGCCGGAACGCCTGGATCTGCTGCGCGGCACCGTGATCGGCCACCGCGATGGCTTTGGCTTCCTGCGTATCGAAGGCAGCAAAGACGACCTGTATCTGTCAGCTGAACAGATGAAAATGGCGATCCACGGTGACGTGGTGCTGGCACAGGCGATGGCTGCAGACCGCAAGGGCCGCCGTGAAGCGCGTATCGTCCGTGTGCTGGTGCCGAAAACCAGTCAAATCGTCGGCCGCTTCTTTATGGATGCCGGTACCGGCTTCGTGGTGCCGGATGACAGCCGCCTGAGCTTTGATATCCTGATCCCGGCCGACGCCGTCAGCGGTGCGCGCATGGGCTTTATGGTGGTGGTTGAACTGACCCAGCGCCCAACCCGCCGTACCAAAGCGGTTGGTAAGATTGTCGAGATCCTCGGCGATAAAATGGGGACCAGCATGGCGGTAGATATCGCGTTGCGCACCCATGAAATCCCGCATGTTTGGCCGCCGCAGGTGGAAAAACAGGTTGCCGACCTCAGTGAACAGGTACCGGAATCCGCCAAAAAAGGTCGCGTCGATCTGCGTAAACTGCCTTTGGTGACGATTGATGGCGAAGATGCCCGCGATTTCGATGACGCAGTCTACTGCGAGAAAAAACGCGGTGGCGGCTGGCGCCTGTGGGTTGCCATTGCCGACGTCAGCTATTACGTGCGTCCGCGCACTGCGCTGGATGACGAAGCCCGTAACCGCGGGACTTCGGTGTACTTCCCATCGCAGGTTATTCCGATGCTGCCGGAAGTGCTGTCTAACGGCCTGTGTTCGCTTAACCCGCAGGTAGACCGGTTGTGTATGGTGTGTGAGATGACCATCTCCGCCCAGGGTCGCCTGTCGACGGCCAAATTCTATGAGGCGGTCATGAGTTCCCATGCCCGCTTAACGTATAACAAGGTCTGGCACATTCTGCAGGGCGATCAGGAGCTGCGTGAGCATTATCACCCGCTGGTCAAACACCTGGAAGAACTGCATGCAATGTATAAGGTGTTGGATCAGGCACGTGCGGAACGTGGCGGTATCGCTTTCGAAACCGAAGAAGCCAAGTTTATCTTCAACGCCGAACGCCGTATTGAGCGCGTTGAACCTACGGTACGTAACGACGCTCACAAGCTGATCGAAGAGTGCATGATTATGGCGAACGTCGCCGCTGCACGCTTTGTCGAGAAAAATAACGAACCGGCGCTGTTCCGCGTGCACGACCGTCCAAGCGACGATCACATCAGTGCACTGCGCAGCGTGCTGGGCGAGCTGGGCCTGACGCTGGGCGGTGGCAACAAGCCACAGCCGAAGAACTACGCGACCCTGATGGATGAAGTGTCCGAACGTCCGGACCATGAAATGCTGCAAACCATGCTGTTGCGGTCGATGAAGCAGGCAATCTACGATCCGGAAAACCGCGGTCACTTTGGCCTGGCGCTGGCTTCTTACGGTCATTTCACTTCACCGATCCGCCGTTACCCGGATCTGGCGATGCACCGTGCGATCAAGTACCAGCTGGCCAAAGAGCATGGCGAACCGAAAGAGCGCTGGACGCCAACCGGCGGGTGGCACAGCGAATTCGAAGAAATGCTGCAGCTGGGCGAGCACTGTTCGATGGCTGAACGTCGCGCCGATGAAGCGACGCGCAACGTTGCCGACTGGCTGAAATGCGACTTCATGCAGGATCACGTCGGTGAAGTGTTCAGCGGTATCATTGCCAGCGTGACCGGCTTTGGTTTCTTCGTGCGCCTCAACGATCTGTTTATCGACGGTCTGGTGCACGTATCATCGCTGGATAATGATTATTATCGCTACGATAATATCGGCCAGCGTCTGATTGGCGAATCCTCTGGCGTGGTTTATCGCCTGGGCGATACGGTGGAGATCCGTGTGGAAGCGGTGCATATGGATGAGCGTAAAATTGACTTCGCTCTGGTCTCCAGCACCCGCAAACCACGCGGTGAAGGTAAAACTGAACGCGATCGCGCGAAGAATGGCGGCCAACGCACCTTGCGTGGCGGGGCTGGAGCAGGACGCACTTCCGCTCCTCGCAAACGTCGCGGTGGCAAACCGCCGGCCAATTTTGAGCCTGACAGCGTTTTCCGTAAGGATGAAGCCAAGCCCGCTGACAAGGTGAAGAAAGACAAAAAGGCGAAAGCCAAGAAAGTGTCCGACAAAACCCGGAAAATAGCGGCGGCGACCAAGGCCAAGCGCGCCGGCAAGAAGAAAGGTGCTGAGCAGGCTTAATCTGCCACACGTCATTATCACCGGCAGGCGTTTGCCTGCCGCACAGTAAAAAGAGCATCATGAGCGAAATTATTTACGGCATTCATGCCGTCAAAGCCCTGTTAGACAACGATCCACAACGCTTCCTGGAAGTGTTTATCCTCAAAGGGCGCGACGATCGCCGGCTGCAGCCGTTGATTGCCGAACTGGAGGCGACCGGCATTGTTATTCAGGTGGCGAACCGCCAGTGGTTGGATGAGAAGGTAGAGGGCGCGGTGCATCAGGGGATCATTGCCCGGGTGCGCGAAGGGCGGCAGTATCAGGAAAATGACCTGCCGGCGTTGCTGGAAAGCGTGGATACCCCGTTCCTGCTGGTGCTGGACGGCGTGACCGACCCGCATAACCTCGGCGCCTGCTTGCGCAGCGCCGACGCAGCCGGTGTGCACGCGGTGATCGTCCCGCGCGATCGTTCTGCCCAGTTGAACGCAACGGCCAAGAAAGTGGCCTGCGGCGCGGCGGAGAATGTGCCGTTGATTCGCGTCACCAACCTGGCGCGCACCCTGCGTTTGCTGCAGGAGATGAACGTCTGGGTCGTGGGCACTGCCGGCGAAGCCGACCACACACTGTTTCAGAGCAAAATGACCGGCCCGATGGCGCTGGTGATGGGGGCGGAAGGCGAAGGCATGCGTCGTCTGACTCGCGAGCACTGTGACGAGCTGATCAGCATTCCGATGGCCGGCACGGTTTCTTCACTGAACGTTTCGGTGGCGACCGGTATCTGCCTGTTTGAAGCGGTGCGTCAACGCAGTTGATTTATCCGTAAGGGCGCAGTCCTGGCGCCCTTATTCCTTTTCAATGCCTACCCTGTGATCTCGCCTGCGGCAGAAATCCCCCTGACGACCATAATTACTCCTGACGCTTTTCTCAGGGAGCAAGCTCATGGTCTGGAATACACACACCGTTTTTAATCAGCCGAAGCCGCTGGGCAACAGCAATCTGTTCCTGTCCGATACGCCACTGCATGAAGCCATTCAGCGCGAGCAGGCGGGGTGGGATGCAGAGGTACTGGCCTCGCTGGGCCAACAGTTGGGCACTCAGGAGTCGCTGGAACTGGGGCGACTGGCCAACGCCAACCCACCGGAGCTGCTGCGCTATGATGCCACCGGTCAGCGACTGGACGACGTCCGTTTTCATCCCGCCTGGCATATCCTGATGCAAGGGCTGATAGCCAACCGGGTGCATAACCTGCCGTGGCAGGAGGATGCCTGTATCGGCTCTTTCGTGGCACGGGCGGCGCGTTTTGTGTTACATGCCCAGGTGGAAGCCGGCACCCTGTGTCCGGTGACCATGACCTTTGGCGCTATTCCTTTGCTGCAGCGCTCGTTGCCTGCGGAGTTCCAATCCTGGCTAACGCCGCTACTGTCCGATCGTTACGACGCGCATTCATTGCCCGGCGGGCAAAAGCGCGGTTTGTTGATCGGCATGGGAATGACCGAAAAGCAGGGCGGTTCCGATGTGCTGAGCAATACCACCACCGCCAGCCCGCTGGGTGCACGCGGGCCAGGAGAAGCCTACCGTTTGGTCGGGCACAAGTGGTTTTTCTCGGTACCGCAGAGTGATGCGCACCTGGTGCTGGCGCAGACCGAAGGCGGGCTGTCCTGTTTCTTCCTGCCGCGGATTTTGCCTGACGGTACGCGCAATGCCATAAGGGTGGAACGGCTGAAGGATAAGTTGGGCAACAGGTCTAACGCCAGCAGCGAAGTAGAATTCCAGGATGCCGGCGCCTGGCTGGTGGGCGAGGAAGGGGATGGCGTACGGCATATCCTGAAAATGGGGGGCCTGACGCGTTTTGACTGCGCACTGGGTAGCCACGGGTTGATGAGGCGCGGGCTGTCGGTGGCGTTGTACCATGCCCTGCAGCGGCAGGCGTTTGGTAAAACGCTGATTGAACAGCCGATGATGCGACAGGTGCTGGCGCGGATGGCCCTGCGCCTGGAGGGGCAGACGGCGGCCTTGATGCGTCTGGCGCGTGCTTATGACAGCGCGGGCAGCACGCCCCTGGATCAGGCATTATGCCGTGTGATGACGCCTGCGGCGAAGTTTGAAGTTTGCCGGCAAGGCATTCCTTTTATTGGTGAAGCCATGGAGGCGCTGGGCGGTATCGGCTACTGCGAAGAAAGCGAGCTGCCCCGGTTGTACCGTGAAATGCCGGTAAACAGTATTTGGGAAGGCTCCGGCAATATTATGTGTCTGGACGTCATGCGTGCCTGGGGCAAGCTGCCGGCAGTACAGGAGGCGCTGGAGCTGGAACTCGGTGAGGTGAGAGGGCAGAATCGCCATTATGATCACCAATGGCGGCGGTTGCTTCAGCTGATGCGTAAACCTCAGGAAGAGCAAGGGCGTGCGGTTACCGGCGCCTTGTTTAATCTGTTCGCGGCGGCGCAGCTTCTGCGTTACAGTTCACCACCGTTGGCGGAAGCCTGGTGTCAAATGATGCTCGATGCCCGTGGTGAGCGGACATTGCCGGACAGGCTGTGCGAAACGCTGTTTACCCGCGCGATGGGCGGTTAGGGAAAACGGTGGCACCGCAGCCGAAAAAGCTTTTTAATTCAGCTCTTGGCCCGTAAGGGATACTGACCTCTGACCAGGAAACATGACATGGATATTCTCAGCGCGTTGGCGGCATTCGCCTCTTATTTTTTCAGTGGCTTTGCCATGGTTCTGGTGTTTTTGTTCGTTTATACCCGCATTACGCCGCATGATGAATGGGCGTTGATCAAGGCCGATAATCAGGCCGCCGCTTTCGGATTCGTCGGTGCCTGCCTGGGATATGTTATCCCGCTGGCGAGTGCGGCGATCAACTCCGTCAGCCTGCTGGACTATCTGTTATGGGGCGTGGTGGCGCTGGTGGTGCAACTGCTGCTGTTTGCGGCGGTGAAAATCTATATGCCGCGCATCAGCGACAAGATTGAGTCCAATCACGTGGCAGCCGGGATTTTCCTCGGCGGCGTGTCGATCAGTGGCGGTGTCCTGAATGCGGCCTGCATGACCTACTAAAGGTAAAGTATGGCCGAGGCGCGCCAGCCTGGCTGGTGCGCCTGTTCTTCCATTCGCAGGATACGGTAATAGCTTGCCCCATGCTCATCTGCCTTTTGGGCAATCAATTGTTCTACATCCTGAGGGGAGCCGGAGTGGGTGTTCAGGGTGATTTCCGCAATTTCGCTGAGCGGCGTAACGCGGTCAGCGGGGGCCAGTTCAGCGGACTGGGCGTTGGCGCTGAGTAACCCCATAGAAAGCAGGAGGGCGGTGAGTGCGGCGGAGCGTGTCATGGCGTTCCCCTTCGTCGGATCCTGGATTCACGTCCGCAGGCTGCGGCGCGCTGTTGGCCAGTGTGCTCTATCCAACTTCAGTCTGTGCAAAGCCAATGTAAATCTTATTAAAACTCCGACAGTTACCGATACAGGATCGCCTGCGAATACCACTGGCCGGGAACCACGGTTTCGCTGTTCATGATAATCATGTAATAGCGCGCACCGCTGGCGTTGGCTTTCTGTTGAATTTCCGCCTCCACATCCATCGGGCTGCCGCGAACCAGGGCGCTGGTGGTGCCTATTTTTTCCAGGCTACCGGTTTGTGCCCGGGTGATCTCCTGCGCCTGTCTGCTCGGTGGTGGGGGCGCTTTGGGTGTCGTGGTCATTATGCCACAGGCGCTAAGCAGCGTGACCAGCGTCAAGGGGAGCAGCAGGCGAGACATTTTCATAGACACCTCAAGAAAGCGGATAGCGTGATTTCAGTGTAACCCATTATAAATTGGAACAGATTGAGCTAATGCTTTTTAGCGAAGTTTGCCATTATGAAGGCAATGGCTATGCAGAGGGAAAATGAATGATTGAAATATATGACGAGCGTGCAGGAGATATTGCGGTCATCCATGCCGTGCCGCAGGGGCGGTATCATCAACCGCTGCCGACGGTATTTTTCTACCATGGTTATACCTCGTCGAAAGAAGTCTACGCCTACTTTGCCTACGCGTTAGCCAGGGTGGGATTTCGCGTGGTGCTGCCGGATGCCGATTTGCATGGTGAACGTTTTGACGGCGATGAACAAAAGCGGTTGTCCCGCTTTTGGGAGATCCTGCGCAGCAATATCGATGAGTTACCGGCGTTGAAGGCGGACTTTGAACGGCGGGGCTTGATTGCCGAAGGGCGCATCGGCGTCGCCGGCGCATCCATGGGCGGGATGACGACGCTGGGGGGCTTTGCTCGTTATCCATGGGTGAAAGCCGCGGCGAGCCTGATGGGAGCCGGCTATTACAGTGCTTTGGCACAAACGCTGTTTCCACCGCTGGATGATCAGGGCAAGCCTCTGACGGCGAGCGGTTTCGACGCGCGCATTGCTGCACTGGCGGATTATGGCCTGGAACACCAGTTGGAAAAAATTGCCAATCGCCCGTTGTTGCTGTGGCACGGCGAAGCAGATGATTTGGTGCCGGCGGCGGAAAGCCGACGTCTGGCGACCGAGCTGCGCCAGAGCGGCTGGGATCGGCAACTGACATTTTTAACTGAACCGGACGTCAAGCACCGCATCACGCCGTTGGCACTCAAGGCGACGGCCGAGTTCTTCGTGAAAACCTTATAAAAAAAGCCCCCTGCGGGCAGGGGGCTGACGACATTTTCACATTTTACTTTGCCGCTTTTGGGCGCGGCTTGCTTCCCTGGCACGGCATACAGGTTTAGCGATACAGTTCCGCGCTGACGTGGATAGTGCTGTTGTTTTCCGGTTCATGCAGCGCAATGATTCGATAGGCGGTAGCTCCGCGCTGATCGGCTATTTTGCTCACCTGGCTGCTGGCGTCATCCGGCGAGACCACGTTCTGGTTCAGCGTGATGAATCCGACGCTCTGGCGCTGGTCTGCCTGATGGGAAGTGATCTCGGTAGCGGCCATGACGTTGGCGGAAAACAGCAAAGCAATGGCGGTAGCGATGGTAATACGTTTCATAATTGCCTCTCTTAACTGTTTGCTTCAACGGCCTGACAGCCGGTGCCAGTGCAGCAAAAAGTTATTTGCATGTATTGAATAACTTCAAATCTTTTTCGTCGCGCTGTCTGCGGCGGATAACAACAATTTTAGACCTTGTTACAGGATTAAAAAGGGGGGCATTTTGATGGCGTCTTTCAAAAAAAATGAATGAAATTTGCACCTCAGTGATGATTTCATTGAAAGATTTTTTGAACTGATGGATCTCTGTACATAGGTTGTACAGACAGCAAATCGTGCTATTTCCTCATCCGGCTCGCATTACCGATAATAAATCCCCTTCGGTCCTTGAGTTTCCCTGCCTGCGCAAGTATGATTACGCGTCATTTTTTCAGCCGCACACACATACACGTTCCTTGCTTCCATGGGCCGCGGTTGACCCTGACAGGAGGCTGAATAATCCGTAAGGAGCAATTCGATGCGTCATTACGAAATCGTTTTTATGGTCCATCCTGACCAAAGCGAACAGGTTCCGGGCATGATCGAGCGTTACAGTGCTACCATCACTAACGCTGCTGGTCAGATTCACCGTCTGGAAGACTGGGGCCGCCGTCAACTGGCTTACCCGATCAACAAACTGCACAAAGCCCACTACGTTCTGCTGAACGTTGAAGCTCCGCAGGAAGCGATCGATGAGCTGGAAACTAACTTCCGCTTCAACGACGCCGTTATCCGTAGCATGGTTATGCGCGTTAAGCACGCGGTAACTGAAGCATCTCCGATGGTTAAAGCGAAAGACGAACGTCGTGGCGATCGCCGCGAAGACTTCGCTAACGAAACCGCAGATGATGCTGATGCTGGGGATTCTGAAGAGTAATTTACCGTGACGGCTAATCGGCTGACGTTGTCTGGCACTGTGTGCAAGACGCCGACGCGTAAAGTGAGCCCGTCAGGTATTCCACATTGCCAGTTCGTGCTTGAGCACCGTTCAGTGCAAGTGGAAGCCGGTTTTACCCGGCAAGCCTGGTGTCGTATGCCGGTGATTATCAGCGGCAAGGCCCATCAGGCCATTACTCAAAGTATAACGGTCGGTACGCTTCTCACCGTTTCAGGTTTCATTAGCAGCCATCAAGGGCGCAATGGACTGAATAAAATGGTGTTGCATGCCGAGCAGATTGAATTGATAGATTCTGGAGACTAGCCTAATGGCACGTTATTTCCGTCGTCGCAAGTTCTGCCGTTTCACAGCGGAAGGCGTTGTTGAGATCGATTACAAAGATATCGCAACGCTGAAAAACTACATCACTGAAAGTGGTAAAATTGTCCCGAGCCGTATTACCGGTACTCGTGCAAAATACCAGCGTCAGCTGGCTCGCTGCATCAAGCGTGCTCGCTACCTGTCCCTGCTGCCATACACTGATCGTCATCAGTAATCGGCCGCCGTCTATTAACGACTTTAAGAGGATAAGGTAATGCAAGTTATTCTGCTTGATAAAGTAGCAAACCTGGGCAGCCTGGGTGATCAAGTTAACGTTAAAGCGGGCTACGCCCGTAACTTCCTGGTACCACAGGGCAAAGCTGTTCCTGCTACCAAGAAAAACGTAGAGTTCTTCGAAGTACGCCGTGCAGAACTGGAAGCCAAACTGGCTGACATTCTGGCTGCTGCTGAAGCTCGCGCAACCAAGATCAACGAACTGGGTTCAGTCACCATCGCGTCTAAATCAGGCGACGAAGGTAAACTGTTCGGCTCTATCGGCACCCGCGACATCGCTGACGCAGTTACTGCGGCAGGCGTTGAAGTTGCCAAGAGCGAAGTTCGTCTGCCGAATGGCGTTCTGCGTACCACTGGTGAACACGAAGTTCAGTTCCAGGTACACAGCGACGTATTCGCACAGCTGAATGTAGTTGTGGTAGCAGAAGCTTAATCGCTCCTGCTCGCCAAGCAAAACGCCAGCCTCGTGCTGGCGTTTTGCTTTTCTGCGCCCGGCAAAAAGCGTTACCCTGTGATCACCTTGGGTGAGGAGCAGCGGCAAATGGCAGAGATTAACCTACAGCGTGTGTATGACTTTAGCGGCCCGGCGCCGGTGAACTGCTATCTGATTGATCGCTTGTGGCCGCGAGGCATCAGCAAGGAACGATTGCAGGGTGTACAGTGGTTAAAGCAGGTCGCGCCGGATAACGCGCTGCGGCAGTGGTTTCATCAACATCTTGACCGGTGGGACGAGTTTGAAAGCCACTACCGGTTGCAACTGGCTCAAAACGACGCCTGGCAGCCATTGGTGGCGTTACTAAGACAGGGGCAACCCTTGACCTTGCTCTACGGCAGTAAAGACACACAGCACAACCACGGCATCGTGCTGCGCGACTTTCTGTTGGGGCAGTTAGCGGATTAACGCTCGCGGCGATAGCTGCCGTCGGCCTGGCGGCGGAACAACACCTGACTGTTGTCAGCGGTGGTGACCGATAGCGCGGTGATCACGCCGTTGGCGTCACGTTCGAGACGAACTTCCTGGCCGGCTTTCATGTTGCTGAGCGGCTTATCGTTACCTTCCACCTGCGCCATGGCGAAAACTTCGTTCACCGGCAGGTTGTTGTCACGGAAAAGCTGCGCCAGCGTCTGACCCGGTTGGATCTGGTAGCGTTGCCAGTTGCCCGCCGGTTCCGGCTCTACAGCGTGCTGCTGCTGAGTGTCGTTTTGCAATTCGGCCTGCAAGGGAACACTGTTCTCCTGCTGGGTGACAGGGAAGGGCTGTTTTTCCGATGAATATGGCCACAGCAGTGCCAGCAGCAGGATGATGCCGAAAATCAGGGTCCAGCGGCGATGAAAATAAGGCAGTGGCTCCATCCAACCGAAGCCGTCCGGCAGGTGCCAGATCTTCAGCAGTAACGCTTTGATGTTTTGCCCCTTACCGTTTTCCGGTGGTTGTTCTGAATCCGGGTCTTCTACCGACGCTGGCGCGGAGCCGGGTTTCAGGCGCTGACTGAAGTTCAGCCAGGTACGCAACAACGGCTGGTAGATACGGGTGGTCTTCCTTCTCCTGGGCGAGATTCTGCCCATGGTAACCTCTCTTCAACGGCGTAAAAATATCACGGTACAAAAGGGTGTACCGCCGACCCGATGCCCTGTTTTCAGTATAGTCCGCTAACTGATTGAAGTGAAAGGCAGCAGCAAACCCATACCTGTTGCGGCAGGCGATTCGCCTGGGCTCGCGGGAGCGGGTGTTAACTGTGGGTTATTGTTTCTTTTTCTACGACAAAAGTCATCATTCTCCACACAAGATTTTACCCGGCATTGCAGCGCTGTTATGCTGCGCTTTCGACTTTTTACAGACTAAAGGAAAACCCCATGACAACCCCTTCTTTTGACAGCGTTGAAGCGCAGGCGAGCTACGGGATTGGTTTACAGGTCGGCCAGCAGCTGCAAGAGTCCGGTCTGGAAGGTTTACAACCGGAAGCTTTGCTGGCAGGTTTGCGTGACGCGCTGGAAGGGAATGCCCCGGCGGTTCCGGTAGACGTGGTGCACCGTGCGCTGCGTGAAATCCACGAACGTGCGGATGCCGTGCGTCGTGAGCGTCAACAGGCGATGGCCGTTGAAGGCCAGAAATTCCTGGAAGACAACGCCAAGCGCGACGAAGTTACACTGACCGAATCCGGTCTGCAGTTCTCCGTGCTGGAGCAGGGCAACGGCCCAATCCCATCCCGTCAGGATCGCGTGCGTGTGCATTACACTGGCCGACTGATTAACGGCGACGTTTTCGACAGCTCCGTAGAGCGCGGCCAACCGGCAGAATTCCCGGTTAGCGGCGTGATCCCTGGCTGGATCGAAGCGCTGACCCTGATGCCGGTCGGTTCCAAATGGCAGCTGTATATTCCACACGACCTGGCCTACGGCGAGCGTGGTGCCGGCGCATCCATCCCGCCATTCAGCGCGCTGGTATTCGACGTCGAACTGCTGGAAATCCTGTAATTCTCTAACAGGTTTCACTGGGCGCCTTGATGGCGCCCTTGTTTTATGCGCCGTTCAGCGCGCGGGGGAACAACAGGTTGTTCTCCAGATTGATGTGCTCCATCAGGTCATCAATAAACTCGTCGATACCACCATACAGCGCCTGCCAGGTATTGCAGGCACCTTCCGGTGGCGTCACGTTGTGGGTGAGGAATTTCACTACTTCCAGCTGTTCGCCCGCTTCGTCATGCTCATGCTCCATTACCGAGATTGGCCCAGCCGCCTGCCGGCCCATACCCTGCTTGATCATCGGGAACAGGATCTGCTCCTCTTTCATCATGTGATTTTCCAGATCCAGCCGGATCAGATTCAGTTGTTTTGCCAGGCCGCGTGGACAGGTGGTTTTGTCGGCATGAACCCGTTCGACTTTTTCCGCCATCAGTACCAGCTCGGCCAACTGTTCGCGGTGCCGCTGATGGAAGCGTGGCAAAATATAATCAATCAGTTCACCGAGCGGCGCAGTACGCCAGTCATGGCTTGCTGCCGGTCTGGCGGCGAGGGCGGCCAATTCGCTTTCAAGCTGCTCGAGATCCAGCCCTTTACGCTCGGCTGCGCGTTGCAGCGTTTGTTTTCCGCCGCAGCAGAAATCCAAATCGTTCAGGCGGAACAGGCGTGATGCCCGGGGAATAGCGATGGCGAGAGCGCCGAGGGATTGGTTACGGTAATCCATGAGAGTGCCTCTTTAAATGAAAAATCTATAACATGTATTTTAAATGCAATTTAAAGGGCGCGCCAGTGAGAAAAAGGAGTAGGCGGTCGGGGGAATGCGCAATCCCCCGACCTGCTGCTTATTTGCTGCTTAAATCAATCTGATAAACCGCAAACCCGATGTTATCCGTACCTTCGGATTTCATTGGATACTGAGCATGTGCCTTGATAAAGGCCGTGGCTTTCTCGCTTGGCGAGGTTTCGAAGCGAATATCCAGCGGTTGTGGGCTGCTGAAGGTCGCCAGGCGCCAGTTGTTATCCACCTGTGGCCGTACCGCCCCGTGCAGTTTGGTTTCGGCGCTGATATAAGCCGCCAGCACCGAGCGGTTCTCATCCGGTGAAGCGAAGGCAATATGTTGATCGCCAGTGCCGGCAAACTTGCCACCGTAAGCGCGGTAGTTGTTGGTCGCTACCAGGAAGGTGGCTTTAGGATCGATCGGCTTGCCTTGGAACGTCAGCTGCTTGATACGTTCCGCCTTGTCGTTGATCAGCTGGCATTCGCCGTCGTAACGCGCCGGCTGGCTGACGTCAATCTGGTAATTAACCCCGTCAATCACGTCGAAGTTATAGGTGCGGAAGCCATCCCAGTTGATCAGGCCCTGCGGTTTACTGCTGTTGACGTCGATTTGATTGAACTGACCGGCGGAACACTCCAGCCACTCCTTCACCTCTTTACCGCTGGCTTTTACTACCACCAGAGTGTTGGGATAGAGATAGAGATCCGAAGCGTTACGGAAGGTGAGCTGGCCTTTTTCCACTTCGACGAAGCTGGCCGGATCGTTTTTGCGTCCGCCGACCTTGAACGGCGCTGCCGCTGACAGCACCGGCAAATCGGCCAGATCCGGATCGCCCTGAATGTAGTGTTCAACATAGGCTTTCTGCGCGTTATTCACGATTTGTACCGTCGGGTCATCCTGCACCAGCGCCAGATAGCTGTACATGTTGTCGTCGGCTTTGCCGACCGGCTTACTGACAAAATCGCGAGTGCCCTTATGATCTTCCGCCAGGACTTTCACCAGCTTGGCGTCTTCCGCCGCCAGCGATTTCTTGTTCTCTTTGTCGTAGATTGGCCGTGCTTCCGCTTTGGCGGAGGCCACTTTCCAACGGCCAGAGTCGTTGTTCAACTGCAGATCGACCACGCCCAGGTGGTCGCCCCACTGGCCGGGCATGACCGCAGGGACACCGTTCAGCGTACCTTGCGCGATGTCAGCGCCTTTGATATTGGCAAAGTCCTTGCTCGGGAAGACCGCGTGAGCATGGCCGAACATGATGGCGTCAATGCCCGGCACCAGGCTGAGGTAGTACACCGAATTTTCTGCCATCGCCTTGTACGGCTCGCTGGACAGGCCGGAGTGCGGGATCGCCACGATCAGATCGGCTCCCTGTTTACGCATTTCCGGCACGTAGCGTTTGGCGGTTTCGGTGATGTCGTTGACCTTAACCTTGCCTTGCAGATTGGCCTTATCCCACACCAGAATTTGCGGCGGTACAAAGCCGATATAGCCGATGCGTAAACTATGTTCTTTACCGTCACGGTCTTTTACCGGCGTATCGACGATAATGTAAGGAGTGAACAGCGGTTTCTGAGTTTTAGCGTCGATCACGTTAGCGTTGATATACGGGAATTTGGCACCGCTGATGGCGGTTTTCAGGTAATCGAGGCCGTAGTTGAATTCGTGGTTGCCGATGTTGCCGACCACATAATTCAGGGTGTTCATGGCCTTATAGACAGGATGAATATCGCCGGGCTTGAGGCCCTTGGCAGCCATATAGTCGCCGAGCGGGCTGCCCTGAATGATGTCGCCGTTGTCCACCAGTACGCTATTGGTGGCCTGCTGGCGGGCCTGTTCAATCAGGCTGGCGGTGCGCACCAGGCCGAACTTGTCGGTCGGTTTATCCTTGTAGTAATCGAAGTCCATCATGTTGCTGTGCAGATCGGTGGTTTCCAGCACGCGCAGATCGACCGTTGCCGCCTGCGCTGAGGCGCAAACCAGCATAGCGAGGACAGACAACGTCAGCGGACGCTTCATCATTTTTGGCTTTCTCCATTCCATTTTTCGAGTTTTATCGCAGAGGGGCATGTAATTAACATTGGTTGTCTCACCAAACTGTGAAGTGTGGCAGAAAACCGACCGAGGTATCGGAGGAAATGTCACAGTTGTGACGGCAAAGACTTGAGTCATTACCGAAGGTTAAATCGTTATGATGGATATTCGATGCAAAAAAAACTAGGCTGCTAGCAATGAGAAAGGGGAAATGACCCACGGAACTGTCTATCTGAGGTGAATGATGTTAGAAAAAATTTGCCAACTGTCCCGCGAGGCGGGCGCGGCCATCATGGCGGTGTACAACGGTGAACAACCGCTTGATGTTGCACAAAAAAAAGATGACTCCCCGGTGACGGCGGCCGATCTGGCGGCGCACCATATTATCAAGCGCGGCCTGGCGGCGTTAGCGCCGGACGTCCCATTGCTGTCGGAAGAAGATCCACCGACCTGGGACGTGCGGCAGAATTGGACGCGCTACTGGCTGGTCGATCCGTTGGACGGCACCAAAGAGTTCCTGAATCGCAACGGTGAGTTTACGGTAAATATCGCGTTGATTGAAAACGGGCAGGCGGTGCTGGGAGTGGTTTACGCCCCGGCGATCGACGTGCTGTATCTGGCCGAACGCGGTAAGGCCTGGAAAGAAGAAAAGGGTCAACGGCAGGCGATTGGCGTCAGCAATGCCCATCCGCCACTGGTGGTAGTCAGCCGCTCGCACAGCGACGAAGAGCTGAAGGACTACCTGAAACAGCTGGGCGAACACCAGACCGTTTCCGTCGGTTCTTCGCTGAAATTCTGCCTGGTGGCGGAAGGTAAGGCTCAGCTCTATCCGCGCTTTGGACCCACCAATATCTGGGATACCGCCGCCGGTCATGCCGTGGCCGTGGCGGCCGGGGCACAGATCCACGACTGGCAGGGCAGACCTCTGCTCTATACGCCACGTGAATCCTTCCTAAACCCCGGCTTCAGGGTTTCGCTGTTCTAAATCAGTTCGCCAGCAGTTGGTGCAGTTGGGTCATGACCTGCTGCACCTCTTCTGGCGTCAGCGCGCCGTCTTTGGCGAACTGGATCCTGCCTTGCTTATCCAGTACCACAATGGCCGACCCTTTCGGCTGCAAATCCCAGGCCTTGCGTACGTTGCCGTTGCTGTCGACCACAAACTGCGACCAGGGGAACTCTTTCTTGCTGTCTTCAATGCTGTTGCGAACAAACACCGCGGTGCCGAGTATCGCGTCGTCGGTATTCACTATTGTCGTCGTTTGGTAACGATCGTGCGGTAGTTTAGCTTTCTTAATCGCTTCGATCAGCGGGTCGTTCATCGCCTTGGCAGAGCTACGGCCGGCAATATGCTGGATGACTCGCACTTTCCCAATGAGTTGCGCGCTATTCCAGTTTTGATAGCTAAACTTATCATTAGCGTAATTCAACTCTCCCTTATCGCTGACGCCGACCGGCGCGACGCGTTGCTGGAGTTGCAGGTTGTGCGCAGAGGCTAAAAAGGGGGCAAGCAGCAGGGAAACAATAAGCAGGTGACTTTTTTTCATGCCTTCTCCTTGGAAGGGGAACGGTGCCGACAGCACCCGACAGCCTAAAGCATAGGTGGTGATCGGAGGTCTGTCCTGTTAGCTGGATCGCAGTTTCCTCTTCTGGCCGGTAATACCTGTGTTTTGAAGGGATATACTGAAAAAGTTATATATTATCATATACAATTCTGTCAAAAAGTGTAAATCCAGTGAAGATATCCAGGCGGAAGTGAACGATATCGTCTTTACTTGGTCTACTACATGCAATCAAGTTGCGTTCTTACTTTAGAGGCTGCCACTTTGGCGGCTCGCTGAGCGCATGGACCAAACGGAGGAGAGTAATAGAATGAGAATCTTCCAGCGTTATAATCCGTTGAAAGTGGCGAAGTACGTAAAAACCCTGTTTCGTGGCCGGCTGTATATCAAAGATGTGGGCGCGTTCGAATTTGACGAAGGGAAAATCCTGCTGCCGAAAATTCGTGACCGGCGCCACTTCAGCGTGATGTCAGAGGTAAACCGTCAGGTGTTGTTATTGCAGACTGAGATGGGGTGATGCGCAGTTAGTATCCGGCAACTGAAGCACCTGCAAAAGCTAAAATAATTGCGGCCCCGATGGGGCCGCTGACGTTTTTACCGTCCGGATCAGGCGGGGGCGTTATCTTCTGGCGCCTTCGGCAGTACCGCCGCCGGTTTGTCGCTCAGTTTGGTTACCAGCAACTGGTCAATCTTGTAGCTGTCGATGTCCACCACTTCAAACTTGTAGCCGGCGTATTTCACGAAGTCGGTGCGTTTTGGGATCTTGCGCAGCATGTACATCATAAAGCCGCCGATGGTTTCGTAGTTGCCCGCCTGCGGGAACTCGTCAATGTGCAGAACACGCATCACATCGTCGATTGGCGTGCCGCCCTCAATCAGCCATGAGCTTTCGTCGCGTGCGACGATCTGCTCTTCCTGGCCCTGACCCACCAAATCGCCCATCAGCGTGGTCATTACGTCATTCAGCGTGATGATACCCACGACCAGCGCATATTCATTGAGAATAACGGCAAAGTCCTCGCCGGCGGTCTTAAAGCTTTCCAGCGCTTCGGACAGCGTCAGGGTATCCGGCACGATCAGCGCCGCGCGGATTTGCACGCCGCTGCTCAGCACCAGGCTTTGATTGCCCAGCACGCGGTTCAGCAAGTCTTTGGAGTCAACGTAGCCGACCACCTGATCGATATTGCCGTCGCACACCAGGAACTTGGAGTGCGGATGGGTCGAGACCTTCTCGATAATGCTTTCTTCGGTTTCACGCAGATCGAAGTAAATTACGCTTTCGCGCGACGTCATCGACGAAGGTACGGTACGTGATTCCAATTCGAACACGTTTTCGATCAGCTCATGTTCCTGCTTGCGCAGCACGCCCGCCAGAGCACCGGCCTCCACCACCGCATAGATGTCGTCGGAAGTGATGTCGTCCTTGCGCACCATCGGCAGTTTGAACAGGCGGAAGATCAGGTTTGCCATGCCGTTGAAGAACCACACCAGCGGCCGGAAGATCATGATCGAGAAACGCATCGGGTTGATGATCCGGACGGCAAACGTCTCTGGTGCAATCATACCGATGCGCTTCGGGGTCAAATCTGCAAACAGGATAAACAGGCTGGTCACCAGCACAAACGAGCAGATAAAGCTGGCCTGCTCTGCCAGTTCAGGCGACAGGAAACGGTCGAAAAGCGGTTGGAAAGTGGGAGAAAAGGCTGCATCGCCAACGATACCGCCGAGAATGGCCACGGCGTTCAGGCCAATCTGCACCACGGTAAAATACAACCCCGGGGTTTCCTGCAGTTTAAGGACTTTGGCGGCATTGACGTTACCTTCGTCAGCCATCAGTTTCAGTTTAATCTTGCGTGATGCGGCCAGAGAAATTTCCGAAAGTGAGAAAAACGCACTCACTGCGATCAGAAAAAGAATCAGTAAAATACTGTTTAACATAATCTATCCATACGTGCCGACGGGATGACGGCGCTCTTGAGGAAGGGTAGTACATTGTAAAAAAAGTAGTGATAACAACCAGAAAGGCGGCTATCAGGCCGCAGAAGCGGCCCGCATAGTATAGCAGCAGCCCTATAGGGGCCGCCAGCGGTTAAAAAATTACCGCTGCCCAAAGGCTTAGCCCTGGGGGGGCAAACAAACGCCGATGCCGCCCAAACCGCAGTATCCTTCAGGATTCTTGTACAGGTACTGCTGATGGTCGTCCTCGGCATAGTAAAACGGCAGTGCCGGCACCACTTCGGTGGTGATGCTGCGCTGGTCGCCCGCTTGGTTCATGGCCTGCTGGAAACGCTGCAGGCTGCTTTCGGCCTCGCTCTGCTGTTCCGGCGTCAGCGTATAAATCGCCGAGCGGTACTGGGTGCCGACGTCGCCCCCCTGACGCATGCCCTGCGCCGGGTCGTGGTTCTCCCAGAACACCTGCAGCAGCTGCTTATAGCTGATGATTTTCGGATCGAACACCACGCGCACCACTTCGGTATGGCCGGTCTGGCCGCTGCACACTTCGCGGTAGGTTGGGTTTGGCGTAAAGCCGCCGCTGTAGCCTGCCGCCGTGCTGTATACCCCCTGCTGTTGCCAGAACAGGCGCTCCACGCCCCAGAAGCATCCCATGGCGAAGATAGCCACTTCCATGCCGTCCGGCACCTGGGTCATCGAATGATTGGTGACCACGTTGAATGTGGCAACCGGCATGGGAGTCGTGCGGCCAGGCAGTGCGTTTGCCTTGTCGACGGTTTGAGTTTTATCGAAAAATGGCACCACGGTTGACTCCTGTTGTCACAGTAAGAATTGGCCTAAGAAGCGGCAGTTCGGTTGTATCTAACCGCAACTTTGCCCACAATAAGCTACACATTTAGATTATGAATCAGATTAACGCAGTATTTAGAGCGCCAAAAGCTAAGAATGCGCCAGTTTACTGCGGCAGTAAAATCGTAATATGCCGCGTCTGGAATAAGGCTGAAAGGGCTGCCGTCTTGATAGCGCGGAGTATGCCCTGGCACCAGAGCGCGTGTTATAACAGGAAAGTAAAATAAATTAAGGAGAACGCGTGCCACGATACCGTGCCCTGTGCTTTTTGTGTGCGCTGCTCGCGACGCCTGCGGCGTTTTCGGCGAATGTGCGGCTGCAGGTTGAAGGACTTAGCGGGGAACTGGAAAAAAACGTCCGGGTGCGCCTGTCTTCCATCACTCCGGAAGAGGTCGGCACTGATGGCCGTTTCCGCGCACGCGTGGATGAAGCGGTTCGTCAGGGGCTGAGAGCGCTTGGCTATTATCAGCCTACCATCGACTTTACGTTGGACGATCGGCCAGGGCTGGCGCGGCCGGTGCTGCACGCCAAGGTCAATCCGGGTGAACCGGTGCGCATTGCCGGCGCCAATATCGTGTTGGAAGGCGGTGCGAAAACCGATGAAGACTATCTGTCGTTGGTCAAAAAAGGCAAGCCGACGATAGGTGAGATCCTCAACCACGGTAAATACGACAGTTTTAAAGGTTCACTGACCGGCCTGGCGCTGCGCAAAGGCTATTTCGATGCCGATATGACCAAAAGCCAGCTCGGCGTGGCGGAAGATCTGCATAAGGCCTATTGGGATATCGATTTCGACAGTGGGCAGCGTTACCGCTTCGGCCAGGTGAAGTTCACCGGCTCGCAAATTCGTGAAGACTATCTGCAAAATCTGGTGCCCTTTCATCAGGGGGATTATTACAGTTCGGAAGACCTGGCCGAACTGAACCGCCGTTTGTCCGCCACCAACTGGTTTAACTCGGTGGTGGTCTCCCCTGATTTCAAAGATGCCAAAGAGAACAAGATTTTGCCGCTAGATGCGTTGGTGTCGCCACGCACTCGCAACACCATCGAAACCGGGGTTGGTTACTCCACCGACGTCGGCCCGCGCATTAAAGGCACCTGGAAGAAGCCCTGGCTTAACGATCGCGGCCACAGTCTGGAAACCAGCGCCAGTATTTCGGCCCCGGAGCAGCAGCTCGATCTGACCTATAAGATCCCGTTGCTGAAGAATCCGCTGGAGCAGTATTACCTGCTGCAGGGCGGGCTCAAGAACGTCGATCTCAACGACACCAAGTCCGTTACCTCCAAAGTGGTAGCCTCGCGCAACTGGGATCTCTCCAGCGGCTGGCAGCGGGCGATCAACCTGACCTGGCGCTGGGATAACTTTACCCAGGGTAACGTCAGCAATACCACCATGCTGCTGTACCCCGGCGTCAGCCTCAACCGCACCCGCTCGCGCGGAGGCCTGATGCCGACCTGGGGCGATAGCCAACGCTACTCCATCGACGTTTCCGACACCACCTGGGGATCCGGCGTGGACTTCGCGCTGATGCAGGCGCAGAACGTCTGGATCCGCACTTTGGCCGATAAGCACCGGTTCGTGGCGCGCGGGCAGGTGGGGTGGATCGAAACCAACGACTTCGACAAGGTGCCGCCAGACCTGCGCTTCTTTGCCGGCGGCGATCGCAGCATCCGTGGCTACAAGTACAAAGACATTTCCCCCCGCAACGATGACGGCAAGTTGACCGGTGCCTCCAAAATGCTGACTGGCTCGCTGGAGTATCAATACAACGTGACCGGCAAATGGTGGGGGGCGATGTTCGTCGACTCCGGTGAAGCGGTGAACGATATCAAGCAGAGCAACTTCAAGACCGGCGCCGGCGTAGGCGTACGCTGGCAGTCGCCGGTAGGGCCAGTGAAGCTGGATATCGCCGCGCCCGTGGGGGACAAGGACACCCACGGGATGCAGTTCTACATCGGTTTGGGGCCTGAACTATGAGCCTGATAAAAAAGATTTGCTTTGGTTTCCTGATTGTCTTGCTGTTGCTGGTAGGGGCGGTGGCGTACTTGCTCGGTACCACCAGTGGTTTGCATATGGTGATCAACGGTGCGGCGCGATGGGTGCCGGGGCTGGACATTGCCAGCGTGAGCGGTGGCTGGCGTGATCTGACGCTGAAGGGCGTGAAGTATCAGATGCCGGGCGTCACGGTGAATGCCGGACAATTCCATCTGTCACTCGATTTGGCCTGCTTTAAAAACAGTTCGTTGTGCGTCAATGCGCTGACCGCGCAGGACGTCGACGTGGTGGTGAAAACCAAAGAAATGACGCCGTCCGCGCCGGTGGAAGAGACCAGCGAGCCGACCACCAATCTGAGCACGCCGTACCCGATCACTCTGCGTATGCTGACCTTGAACAACGTTAAGGTCAGCGTAGACGACACGGCAATCTCTCTCGGCGAGTTCCGTACCGGAGCGCAGTGGCAAGAGCGTGCGCTGACCTTGCTGCCCACCAAAATCAGCGGCCTGTTGATTGCACTGCCGAAAACCCCGCAGAACCCGTTGCCGGAGGCGATACAGCCGGCTGTCGAGGTCGCGAAAAAAGTGGGTGAACAGGTCGACAAGGCGGCGAAACCGGCACCGGTGCCGGAAGAGAAACCGCTGGGCGAAACGTTGAAAGAACTGTTCGCCAAGCCGCTGCTGCCGGATCTGCCGGAAATTCGCTTGCCGCTGGATATCACCGTTAAGGAAATCAGTGGGGAACAACTGCGGCTGACCGGTGATACCGAGGTGCTGATTACCAGCCTGCTGCTGCAGGCCAGCACCCAGGATCAGCATATCAAGCTGGATAATTTTGATGTGAAATCCCCGCAGGGTACGTTGTCTGCGCAGGGGCAGGCGACGCTGACCGGCAGTTGGCCGGTGGAAATGGTGGCCAACAGCACGCTGAATATCGAGCCGCTGAAAGGGGAAAAGGTCAAACTGAACGTCGGCGGCGGGCTGCGCGAAGAACTCAAAGTGGCGCTGAACCTCTCCGGGCCGGTCGGTGCACAGCTTGATGTACAGACCCAATTGGCTGAAGTGGGTTTACCGCTGGCACTGACGCTGCAAAGCAAACAGCTGAAATGGCCGCTGAGCGGCGAGCCGCAATATCAGGTTAACGATTTCCGCCTGCGCTTTAATGGCAAGGCCACCGACTATGCGTTATCGACCCGGGCCAATATCAAGGGACAGGATCTCCCGCCGGCGGTGTTGACGCTGGACGGTAAAGGTAACGTCGAACAGTTCAAACTGGATCGCCTGCGGTTGGCGGCCTTGCAGGGCAATACCGATCTGACGGCGCTGGTGGACTGGAGCAAGGCCATCAGTTGGAATTCACAGCTGACGCTGAGCGGCATCAATACCGCCAAGCAGTGGCCGGAATGGCCGGCGAAGTTGGACGGTAAAATCACTACGCGCGGCAGCCTGCACGGCGGCAGTTGGCAACTGCAGGTGCCGGTGCTGCAGCTCGACGGCAACGTGAAACAAAACAAGGTCACCGCGCGAGGCACGCTCAGCGGCAACGCAGCCGGTCAGTGGAAAATCCCGGGTATCGATCTGACGCTCGGACGCAACCAACTGAACGTTAAGGGCCAACTGGACGAGAAAAGCTGGAACCTGGATGCGAACATTGACGCGCCACGTCTGGACGGCGCTCTGCCAGGATTGGGCGGTACGGCGAAAGGCTTGCTGAAGCTGCGGGGCAACCTGCAGGCGCCTCAGCTGCTGGCCGACCTGACCGCTTCCGGCCTGCAGTGGCAGGCGCTGCGCATTAACCGGGTGAAAATTGACGGCGACGTCCGCTCCAGCGACCAGATCCAGGGTCAGTTGGCGGTACGCGTTGAGCAACTTAAGCAGGATGCGCTGGATATCAGCCTGCTGACACTGGATGCCAAAGGCAGTGAGAAGCAGCATCAGCTGCAGTTGAAAATTGACGGCAAGCCGGTATCCGGTCAGTTGGCGCTGCAGGGCAGTTTCGATCGCCAACAGCAGCGCTGGCGCGGCAACCTGAACAATACCCGTTTCGATACCCCGGTGGGCGAATGGCGATTGACTCGCGCCATTGCGCTGGATTATCTGAATACCGCGCAGAAAATCAGCGTTGGGCCGCACTGCTGGCAGAACCCGAACGCCGAACTGTGCGTGCCGAAAACCATCGAAGCCGGGCCGAGTGGCCAGGCCAGCGTGGTGTTGAACCGCTTTGATCTGGCGATGATCAAACCTTTCCTCGGCCCGGAGACCGCCCTGAGCGGGGTATTCACCGGGCGGGCTGACGTAAGCTGGAAGCCGGGCGGTGCGCTGCCGGACGCCAAAGTTTCCCTGGTGGGTAACGGAGTGAAGGTGGTTCAGCAAGTGCAGGGCAACGCGCTGCCGATCGCCTTTGATCGGTTGAACCTTAATGCCGGCCTGTCCAACGGTCGTGCGCAGGCCGACTGGTTGATCAAGTTGACCAATAATGGCCAATTTGACGGTAACGTGCAGGTTGCCGATCCGCAGGTACGACGCAATATCAGCGGCAACGTCAATATCACCAATATCTCGCTGGCGATGATCAATCCGGCGTTGATGAAGGGGGAGAAAGCCGCGGGCATGCTGAATGCCAATCTGCGCCTGGGCGGCAGCGCGCAGAAGCCCCTGGTTTATGGCCGGATGGCGTTGGATAAGGTTGATATAGATGGTCACTGGATGCCGTTTGATATGACGGACGGCCGCCTGGTGATGAACTTTGACGGCATGACCTCGACCATGGAAGGGCTGGTCAGCACCACGCGCGGGCAGCTTAACCTGTCGGGCGATGCCGATTGGCGGGATATTAACGCCTGGCGCGCACGTATCGCCGCCAAGGGCGATAAGCTGCGGGTGACGGTGCCGCCGATGATCCGCATTGACGTTTCACCCGATCTGGTCTTTGAAGCGACGCCGCAGTTGTTCTCGCTCAATGGTTCAGTGGATATTCCGTGGGCGCGCATTACGGTGCAGGAGTTGCCGGAAAGTGCGGTGGGCGTCTCTTCCGACGAGGTGATGCTGGACAACCAACTGAAACCGATACAGCCGAAAACTGCAGGGATCCCGATCAACAGTAATCTGATGATCCACGTGGGCAACGACGTGCGGCTGGATGCCTTTGGCTTAAAAGCCCGCCTGAAGGGCGATCTGAAAGTGGTGCAGGACAAGAATGGCCTGGGCCTGAACGGCCAGATTGACATCCCTTCCGGTCGCTTCCATGCTTATGGTCAGGATTTGATCGTTCGCAAGGGCCAACTGATGTTCTCAGGGCCGCCGGATCAGCCGTTGCTTAATATTGAAGCCATCCGTAATCCGGATTCGACCGAAGACGACGTTACCGCTGGGGTACGCGTTACCGGGTTGGCGGATGCACCCAAGCTGGAAGTGTTCTCGGATCCGGCCAAATCTCAGCAGGAAGCGCTGTCTTATCTGCTGCGTGGGCAGGGATTGGGCAGTTCCGGCGCCGATGGTAACGCAATGACCTCAATGTTAATTGGGATGGGGGTTGCACAAAGTGGTCAACTTGTGGGTAAAATCGGCGAGGCGTTTGGCGTAAGCAATTTGGCCCTGGATACTCAGGGTGTCGGCGACAGTTCCCAGGTTGTCGTGAGCGGTTATGTTCTCCCAGGCTTACAAGTAAAATATGGGGTGGGTATTTTCGACTCGCTGGCTACGTTGACGTTGCGTTACCGCCTGATGCCTAAATTGTATCTGGAAGCGGTGTCTGGTCTCGACCAGGCATTAGATTTGCTCTATCAGTTTGAGTTTTAGCGATGCGAATAATTGTCTACGGCAGTTTACGACGCAAACAGGGAAACAGCCATTGGATGACCAACGCCCAATGGCTCGGCGAGCATGAGCTCGAAGGCTATCAGATTTATAATCTGGGCCATTACCCGGCGGCGATCCCTGGAGAGGGCACGGTACATTGCGAAGTGTACCGCATTAACTCATCGATTTTGGCTGAGCTGGACGAACTGAAAAGCAACACCAAGGACTATAAGCGCGAGCTGATTCAGACGCCTTATGGGAGTGCGTGGATCTACCTGTATAAACACAGTGTGGACGGTTACCCGCGAATTAACAGCGGCGACTGGCTGAAGCGTCTCGACGAAAAGTAAAAAAAAACACCGCTCACTGAGCGGTGTTTTTTTATCGGACGGCGGCAAGAATTACTTCTTGGCGGCACGTTCGAAAGAAGCAACGATTTCAGCTTTGGCAGCGGCAGCATCTGCCCAGCCTTCCACTTTCACCCATTTGCCTTTTTCCAGATCTTTGTAGTGCTCGAAGAAGTGAGCGATCTGGGCGCGCAGCAGTTCCGGCAGGTCGTTCACGTCTTTGATGTGATCGTACTCTTTGGTCAGCTTGCTGTGCGGTACGGCAACCAGTTTTGCATCTTCGCCGGCTTCGTCGGACATCTTCAACACGCCAACCGGACGGCAGCGGATCACAGAGCCAGGCTGCAGTGGGTATGGGGTTGGCACCAGCACGTCAACCGGGTCACCGTCCAGAGACAGGGTGTGGTTGATGTAACCGTAGTTGCACGGGTAGAACATCGCGGTGGACATGAAACGGTCAACGAACAGCGCGCCGGTGTCCTTGTCGATTTCATATTTGATCGGATCGGCGTTTGCCGGGATTTCGATAACAACGTAGATGTCTTCCGGCAGGTCTTTGCCAGCAGGGACCAGGTTCAAGCTCATGTCGGTTTCCTTTAATCAAACCAGAAATGGAGTGGCGGCTATTATAGCGGACTCTTTTGCGAATTCCTGCCCTTTTCATCATCCCCGCCCCGGCGCAGAGCCATCCATCGAATTTCCAGATAAATCCTCCTGCGGCGTTAAGTTTTCTCGAGGGTTGCCGATAACTTCATCAAATAATAATGAGTCGGCGAAGTCTGGCTCCGCGTTTTACCTCCTCTACGTACGATCTCACTATTTCTGAAGCCGGGAAGAACTCATGCTAAAAAAGATTACGGTCAAGGCCGGGCTGATTGCCCTGTTGAGCCTGATGACGCTGCTGTTGATTATGGTCAGCACCATTGGCGTCAACGCGATTAACGAAGGATCGCGCTCGTTACACACCCTGAATCAAATCCTGGGGGAAGAGTTGGGGTCGCTGGCCAGCAGTTCCAACCTGACGCTGCGCGCCAGAACCGCTGCCTCATTGGCGGTGCGCCAAAGGGAAATCGGCCAGATTGAGGTTTCAGATGCTACGGTGGGCCGTATCTATGACTACCTTGCGCAATCGAAGCAGGAAATGGCGCGTTTTGTCAGCGTCGGTACCGTCACCGAACGTGGACGTGAGCTGTCCGGTCGTTTGCAAAACAGCTACCGCGCCTATCTGGAACAGGGCGTTGGGCCCATGGCCGACGCCATCAAGGCCGGCAAAATTGATGATTACTACGACATTCAGGAAACAAAAATTTCTGCCCTGAGCATCGCTTTTGAAAAGGACCTCAGTGATTTCCGCAGCTTCGCCATGAAGATTGGCCAGCAGCGGGTGAATGAGGCGGAAAGCAATGCCAGCACCAAGATTACCTTGATCGTGATTGCCGGCCTGCTCAGCATTTTGCTGGCGGTACTGGCCTGGTTTGCGCTGCGGGTGATTATCCTGCGCCCGCTCGATGAGTCTATCGCCCAGTTGGAGCATATCGCCAGCGGCGACCTGACGCACAGCATCACCGGCGAAGGCGAGACTGAAATGGGCCGTCTGGTGCGTGCGATGCAGCGAATGCAGCAGGCCTTGGTCAGTTCGGTCAGCAAGGTGCGCGATGCCAGCAGCCAAATTGACACCGGTTCACGCGAACTGGCTGCCGGCAACTTGCACCTGGCGCAGCGTACCGAAGAGTCGGCCGCTTCGCTGGAGGAAACCGCCGCCAGCATGGAACAGCTGACCTCGACGGTGAAGATGAACGCCGAGAACTGCGAACAGGCTAATCAGCTGGCGCTGAGCGTATCCGATATTGCCAACCAAGGCAGTGAAGTGGTCAGTCAGGTCATGGACAAGATGCAGGCGATCACCGACAGCTCACGCCGCATTGCCGATATCATCAGCGTGATGGACGGCATTGCCTTCCAGACCAACATTCTGGCGTTGAATGCGGCGGTCGAAGCGGCGCGTGCCGGTGAACAAGGGCGTGGCTTTGCCGTGGTGGCCGGTGAAGTTCGCAGCCTGGCTCAGCGCAGCGCACAGTCGGCGAAAGAGATCAAAGGTTTGATTGAAGCGTCGCAGAATCGGGTACAAGAAGGGGAACAAATGGCCGGTTCGGCGGCGAAAACCATGAACGGCATTACCGGTGAGGTGGGCCGGGTGACGGCGCTGATGCGGGAAATTTCTGCGGCTACGCGTGAGCAAAGCAGCGGTATCGAGCAGGTAAACCTGGCGGTGGCGCAGATGGATCAGGTGGCGCAACAGAATGCGGCCTTGGTCGAGGAGTCGGCAGCGGCGACGCGCTCGCTGGAGGATCAGGCTCAGTTACTGGCGCAGAGCATGGCGGCGTTCAAATTATAATGCCGGGGACGGCTTGCCGTCCCCCACATAGACCCCGTTATTCGTCCGGGTTCTCAGCGATAAAGCGCTCTGCGTCTTCCACCATCGATTTGGTGCCGACAAAGAACGGTGCGCGCTGGTGCAGTTTCACCGGGGTAATGTCCAGAATACGGTTTTTACCGTCGCTGGCTTTACCGCCGGCCTGTTCCGCCAGGAACGCCATCGGGTTGCATTCGTACAGCAGGCGCAGCTTGCCTTGCGGGTGGCTGGCGGTGCTTGGATAAATGTAGATTCCGCCTTTCAGCAGATTGCGGTGGAAGTCGGCAACCAGTGAACCGATGTAGCGTGAGGTATAAGGGCGTTGCGTAGCTTCGTCCTGTTCCTGACAATATTTGATGTATTTCTTCACGCCGCGCGGGAACTTGATGTAGTTACCTTCGTTGATGGAATACATATTGCCGCTGGCTGGGAAGCGAACTTTCTCGTGGGAGAGGCAGAACACGCCCAGAGAAGGATCGTAGGTAAAGGCATGCACGCCATAACCGGTGGTGTACACCAGCATGGTGGATGAACCGTAAACCACGTAGCCTGCGGCGACCTGTGCGCTGCCTGGCTGCAGGAAGTCTTCTTCGGTCACTGGCGTACCGACCGGGGTAATGCGACGATAGATAGAGAAAATCGTACCGACCGAGACGTTGACATCGATGTTGGACGAACCGTCCAACGGATCCATCAGCACCACATACTTGGCATTTTCAGCCCGCTCGCCGTCGAATATCACGATTTCATCTTCTTCTTCAGAAGCGATACCCGCAACTTCACCGCGCGCTTTCAATGCTGCTTTCAGCTTTTCATTCGCGTACAGGTCCAGTTTCATCTGAACTTCGCCCTGTACATTGGAAACGCCGCTGGTGCCCAGAATATCCACCAGACCCGCTTTGTTGATATCGCGGTGGATGATTTTGGCGCCCAGTTTAATTGCAGAAAGTAGCGCAGTCAGCTCGCCGGTGGCGTGTGAGAAGTCGTGCTGTTTCTCGACGATAAATTCGCCTAACGTTTTCATGACACAATCCCTGAATCTACGGATGGGTAGCGGTTTGTTAACAAACCGCCAACGTATTCGCGAGCAGTGTAGCCCAAAGATGAACGCTATTCATAGGCAAATCCATTTCTTCTGGACGATTCTGAGCGTTAGAATGAGTCAACATTCGACGTACTCTATGAGAAAACTATGCGCATTCACATTCTTGGGATCTGTGGCACCTTTATGGGCGGACTGGCGGTGCTGGCTCGTTCGCTGGGGCATGAGGTGACCGGCTCTGACGCTAATGTCTATCCGCCGATGAGCACGCTGCTGGAGAAGGAAGGGATCGACCTGATCCAGGGCTACGATCCTGCTCAGTTGGATCCGGCGCCGGATCTGGTGATCATCGGTAACGCCATGACGCGGGGCAATCCTTGTGTTGAGGCGGTACTGGAACGAGGGATCCCTTACGTTTCTGGCCCACAGTGGCTGCATGATTATGTGCTGCGCGATCGCTGGGTGCTGGCCGTTGCCGGCACCCACGGCAAGACCACTACCGCCGGTATGGCAACCTGGATCCTGGAATCCTGCGGCTATCAGCCGGGTTTTGTCATCGGCGGTGTTCCGGGCAACTTTGACGTTTCTGCCCGTCTGGGCGGCAGCCCGTTCTTTGTGATCGAAGCCGATGAATATGATTGCGCGTTCTTCGACAAGCGTTCCAAGTTTGTGCATTACAGCCCGCGTACGCTGATCATGAACAACCTTGAGTTTGATCACGCCGATATCTTCGACGATCTGAAAGCGATCCAGAAACAGTTTCACCATCTGGTACGCCTGGTGCCGGGCAAGGGCAAGATCATTTTGCCTGATAACGACAACCACCTGAAACAGGTGATGGCGATGGGCTGTTGGAGTGAGCAAGAGCTGGTCGGGGAAGAGGGCGCATGGCGCGCTCAAAAATTAACGCCGGACGCCAGCCATTATGCGGTGTTCCTCGACGGTGAGCAGGTGGGCGAAGTGAAGTGGTCGCTGGTGGGCGAACACAACATGCATAACGGTTTGATGGCTATTGCTGCCACGCGCCACGTTGGTGTGCTGCCAGCCGATGCTTGCCGCGCGCTCGGTGAGTTTATCAATGCTCGCCGCCGTCTGGAACTGCGCGGTGAAGCCCATGGCGTTACGGTGTATGACGATTTTGCCCATCACCCAACGGCGATCCTGGCGACGTTGGCCGCATTACGCGGCAAGGTTGGCGGTACCGCGCGTATTTTGGCCGTGCTCGAGCCGCGTTCCAATACCATGAAAATGGGGATCAGCAAGAACGATTTGGCACCGTCTCTGGGCCGTGCCGATGAAGTCTTCCTGTTCCAACCGCACCATATTCCCTGGCAGGTGGCGGAAGTCGCGGAGGCCTGTGTACAGCCGGCCCACTGGAGTGCCGATCTCGACACGCTGGTGGACATGATCGTGAAAACGGCCCAGCCGGGTGACCACATTTTGGTGATGAGTAACGGCGGCTTCGGCGGGATCCATGACCGTCTGCTGGAAGCATTGGCCCGCAAGTCAGAGCCTAAAGTGACTTATTGATCGTCGATCTAGTGTGAAAGAAGCAAAACAAAAAGGCCGCTTGCGGCCTTTTCTTTTGCCCATAAAAAAGCCCTCGCGAGCGAGGGCAACGGGGTTCGTCGGATAGGACGACGAAGTTTCTTCAAGGAATCAGTGCTTACGATAGAACTCGGCAGTGGCAGTGACGAGGGTAATCAGTTCGGTAAGCAGAGCTCCCTGAATTGTTATTTGTAGATTTCGGCCGTCGCGTGCCAGTTGCCATTTTCGTAGGCTTCGATCACGCGATAGGCTTTAGCGCCTTGTTTGTCGGCTTTGTCAGACAGCGCCTGGCGAATGTCTGAAGGCGCACCGGTGACGCCGCTGACGGTAATAGTACCGGCAGATTGAAGCGTGCTGGCCTGGTCATTGGTGATTAACGTCGCGGCGGAAGCGCCGAACGAAACGACTGAGAGCAGGCTGAGTGCAGCGAGAGTGGTTTTCATGTTCATGATAGTTCGTCCTATTGTGATAACCGCCTGGAAGGGCTTTTACAGCATTTTTGTACTTGAAGGCCGTTATCAGTGATGCCGGGTACCAGAGTGATATTGCCCGTTGCCGGGTAACGCCTTGTACTTATTTATAAATCTCAGCGGTCGCGTGGAAGTTACCTTCATTGCGCGCTTCGATTACACGGTAAGCGGTCGCCCCTTTGGCATCGGCTTTTTCAGACAGTGCCTGACGGATATCTGAAGGTGCACCGGCAACGCCGCTGACGGTAATGGTACCTGCAGATTGCATTTTTGCGGCCTGGTTTGCATCAACAGATTGTGCTGCAAATGCGCCGAAAGAAAGCATGGAGAGAACGCTCATAGTTGCGATGGTAGATTTAATTTTCATGATTTGACCTTTTCGTATTCTTTTATCAGTTCCAATGAACTGTGATTTACGTCACGGAAATGAGTATACATCTAGTAACGCCAAAAATTAATAGTTCGCTAACAGTTTCTAGTGAAACTTTATTATGATGATCCTTATCTTTTATAACCAGATGGAATAAAAAGTGGTTATAAAACGATCTTTTGATGTTAAATTTATGTAATTTCAATAAGGTAAGTGCTTTTGACCAAAAGTGCGGAAGATCACAGTAGCTATCACTGGCTGAGCAGAAATGTCATTGAAATGTGTTGTGACGAGAAAGAAACCCGGAGTTAAACGTGGTAGGGCTAGGGGGGAAAGTAAGGATAGGGTTAAAGAAACGCTAACAAAACGCGACGGCTCGCCGCATTTTGTTAGCGTTATGCATCACAGCTCCTGTTCGAACAGGGTCAGGATGGCTTCGTACAGCTGGCGCGCGGTAAAGCTGCTGGCTGGGGTAACGAAAATGGTGTCGTCACCGGCGATGGTGCCGAGAATACCCTCGGATTTACCCAATGAATCCAGCAGGCGAGCAATAAGCTGCGCGGCGCCGGGGCTGGTATGGATCACGACAACTGCGTCGTTATGATCGACATCAAGAACCAGGTTCTTCAGCGGGCTGGTGGTGGTCGGCACGCCAAGTTCGGCGGGAAGGCAATACACCATTTCCATTTTGGCATTGCGCGTACGCACCGCGCCGAACTTCGTCAGCATGCGCGATACTTTGGATTGGTTGATGTTTTCGAAGCCTTCTTCTTGCAGCGCCAAAACAATCTCGCCTTGAGAACTGAATTTTTCTTCTTTCAATAACGCTTTAAACGCCTTGATCAGATCTTCCTGCTTTGCGGGATTACGCATTTTGCACCGTGGAATGTTGACAATAGAAGTGATGATTATGCATATAAATGAATTTTTATGCAATCAAAGGACGTCCGGAAAAAATATCAATGCCCGGACAACGAGGAAAGGGCAGCATTTTAACAAAATCCGTATCCCATGAATATGCCCTTTCGGTGACCGAAAATGCCGCCCGCGGTGGTAAAGAAAATGTTATTAAAATGATGTTGTTCTGATGTTGTGTAAGGGTGTAATGTAACCGCCGGTTAACTTGCTCGTGAATAACCTCGCAGTATTTTTGATTAGTGTGCGCTATGCCCTTAATGCGTAAGCTATTTAATCTAAAATGAGCGCGACATCGGCTGTTTTATTGCGCCAGTTCTCAAACAGACTGTTAAGAGATTGTTTTTAAAGGTGTAATAATTTAAGGTCCGTAACCAACATATTCACGGCGCTTTATATATTTAAGATAATAAAGGAGTATAGGATGAAAGTTGCAGTTCTCGGTGCTGCTGGCGGTATCGGCCAGGCCCTCGCCCTTCTACTCAAAACCCAGCTTCCTTCAGGTTCTGAACTCTCTCTCTACGACATTGCCCCCGTTACCCCAGGCGTTGCCGTCGATTTAAGCCACATCCCAACCGCAGTGAAAATCAAAGGCTTCAGTGGCGAAGACGCTACTCCAGCTCTGCACGGTGCCGACGTGGTGCTGATTTCTGCCGGCGTTGCGCGTAAACCAGGCATGGATCGTTCAGATCTGTTCAACGTGAACGCAGGTATCGTGCGTAATCTGATCCAGCAAGTGGCAACCACCTGCCCGAAAGCCTGCATCGGCATTATCACCAACCCGGTCAACACCACCGTGGCTATCGCGGCAGAAGTGCTGAAGAAAGCCGGTGTTTATGACAAGAACAAACTGTTCGGCGTGACCTCGCTGGATATTATCCGTTCCAACACTTTCGTGGCTGAGCTGAAAGGCAAACAGCCGGAAGAGCTGAACGTGCCGGTGATCGGTGGACACTCTGGCGTGACCATTTTGCCGCTGCTGTCGCAGATCCCTGGCGTGAGCTTTACCGATCAGGAAGTGGCCGATCTGACCAAGCGTATCCAAAATGCGGGTACCGAAGTGGTTGAAGCCAAAGCCGGTGGCGGGTCTGCAACCCTGTCAATGGGCCAGGCGGCGGCGCGTTTCGGCCTGTCTCTGGTTCGTGCGCTGCAAGGCGAAAAAGGCGTGGTGGAATGTGCTTATGTGGAAGGTGATGGCAAATATGCTCGCTTCTTCGCACAACCGCTGGTGCTGGGTAAGAATGGCGTTGAAGAACGTAAAGACATCGGCACTCTGAGCGCGTTCGAACAGAAAGCGCTGGAAGAAATGCTGGATGTTCTGCACAAAGATATCGAACTGGGCGAAAAGTTTATCAATAACTGATTGTTCAGCAGTGCATGAGTATGCATAGACCGCCGGACAGCGTACCGGCGGTTTTTTTATGCCCGCAGCTATGACCGAATACGGGCTTTTCGATCCAGTAAGTTATTGGTATGGGGATCGAGATAGCGGCTCGGCCAGATTTCTGCAGGGTGTATATCGAGCGTTTCGGCAATCAGCCATTCTCCCTTCGGCCAGGGACGCGACAGTGCGTTTGCCAGCGTTGATGAGCTAAGTCCTGCCTTGCGCGACACCGCTGCCAGTGTCGTTCCCTTCTTACGTAAAGCCGCAATGATATCCGCCGGATGCCAATCCTTGTTCCTTGAGTTCATGTTTGCATTCCTTTTTTGATTAGCGAAAGTTCTGTTAGTGGTATAACTAACAGGTCAAAATTAATCGTTTGAACAACATGAAACGCTTATACGGAAACTAGGATACCACTAAATTTCTTAAAAAATATCCAATAAATTTCCTAAAAAAGATCTTAGCCTACTTTTGCCCAGAGAACATGGCCATGAAAAAAGAGTGGTTTGCCGCCAAGGAATTGACAGGCGTGGCAGGATTACCTTCCTCACCACAGGGAATAAACTTGATGGCGCGTCGTGAAGGCTGGATCAGCCGTCGGCGCAAAGGCGTACAGGGAAAGGCGCTGGAGTATCACATTGACAGTTTGCCGACAGGCACGCGCAATTTACTGATCTTGAAAGAGGACCCGGCGCTGTATGAAGTTGAGCGCAAGGATCCGCTGACGGTGTGGATTGAGTATTACTACCATCTGACGGAGAGCGAACGCGAAAAGGTGTTGGCTTTCCTGATGCGAGAAGGGATTGGCGGCCTGCTGGCGCGTGTTTTTCCGGAGAAATGAACAGACCCGCATTGCGGGTCTGTGGAAACAGCAGGGCGTTTGTTATTTCTTAAAAATCGCGCTGAACCGCAAGATGAGCTAATCCTTCCAGCGCGGCACGGTGGGAAGACTCCGGCAGAACCTGCAGTGCAGCAATCGCCTTGTCGGCTTCTTCCTCAGCGCGTTGGCGGGTATATTCCAGCGAACCGCATTGCTCCATGGCCTGTAAAACCGGCTCCAGCAAATGACGGCCGTTACCCTGTTCAATCGCGCCGCGGATCATGGCCTTCTGCTCGCCTTCACTATTATGCATGGCATGCAGTAAGGGCAGCGTCGGTTTCCCCTCGTTGAGATCGTCACCGGTATTTTTACCCAAGGTGCTGCCGTCGGCGCTGTAATCGAGCAGGTCGTCGATCAACTGGAAGGCGGTGCCGAGATAGCGGCCGTAATCCTGCAGCGCTTTTTCTTCCGCCTCGCTGGCGTCCGAAAGGATCGCCGAAGATTGCGCCGCCGCTTCAAACAGGCGTGCGGTTTTGCTGTAGATCACCCGCATGTAGCTTTCTTCGGTAATGTTCGGATCGTTCACGTTCATTAACTGCAGCACTTCGCCTTCGGCAATCACGTTGACCGCCTCGGACATCAGGGCCAGTACACGGAGTGATTCCAGGCTGGTCATCATCTGGAAAGCGCGCGTATAAATGAAGTCGCCAACCAATACGCTGGCGGCATTGCCGAAGGCGGCATTAGCCGTGGCCTTGCCGCGGCGCATATCGGATTCATCCACCACATCATCATGTAGCAGAGTTGCGGTGTGAATGAATTCGATCAGCGCTGCGACGGTAATATGTTTATCACCCTGATAATGCAATGCCCGCGCCGCCAGAACGGCGATCATCGGACGGATGCGTTTACCGCCACCACTGATAATGTAATAGCCAAGCTGATTGATGAGCGTGACATCGGAATTCAGCTGTTCGAGAATTGTTGCGTTCACGGCCGCCATATCTTGCGCGGTTAACTCGGTAATTTGCTCTAGGTTCATTGTATTTTTTTCAGCTGTGTTTCTCTTCACCGCGTTGAGATCGCTGCTCACATCGGTACATGGCGGTAACTGTCCTACTGATTGTACTTGAAAAACGCCTCAGATAAACGCCATGAAAGAAACTGTGCTTTTTTTCTTCTTTTTTCTGCTTCTGGTCTTATTCTGCTCTTGTCATATGCTGGATTATTGCGTAGAATTCGCGCCCTATTGTGAATATTTATAGCGCGCTCTGTACTGAACAGTTGGGCACGCGGAAAGCGGAGTTTTATATGTACGCGGTTTTCCAAAGTGGTGGTAAACAACACCGAGTAAGCGAAGGTCAAACCGTTCGCTTGGAAAAGCTGGACATCGCAACTGGTGAAGCTGTTGAGTTTGACCAGATTCTGATGATTGCTAATGGCGAAGATATCAAAATCGGCGTTCCTTTCGTCGATGGCGGTAAGATCAAAGCTGAAGTCGTTGCTCACGGTCGTGGCGAGAAAATTAAGATTGTTAAGTTTCGTCGTCGTAAGCACCATCGTAAGCAGCAGGGCCACCGTCAGTGGTTCACTGACGTTAAAATCACCGGCATCAGCGCTTAAGTTAGGGGAGCAGATTAATGGCACACAAAAAGGCTGGCGGCTCGACTCGTAACGGTCGCGATTCAGAAGCTAAACGTCTGGGCGTTAAACGCTTTGGCGGCGAAGCAGTACTGGCAGGCAGCATCATCGTTCGTCAGCGCGGCACTAAATTCCACGCTGGTACCAACGTGGGTTGCGGCAAAGACCACACTCTGTTTGCTTTGAAAGACGGTAAAGTCAAATTCGAAGTTAAAGGCCCGAGCAATCGTAAATTCATCAGCATCGAAGCTGAATAATTTTTCGAGCCTTACGAAATAGATGTAAGCCCCGCAACTCGTTGCGGGGCTTTTTACATTTATGGGCTGCTTGTGCATCAGCCCGTCAGCGCTGGCAAAAGGTAAGATGGAAACGAAACAGCAGGTCGGAATTGGCATTTCCCTGGCGGTAACTACGGCAGTTTGCTGGGGTGCATTGCCGATTGCGATGAAAGAAGTGCTGGTAGTGATGGAGCCGTTTACCGTCGTTTGGTATCGATTTACCATTGCGGCGCTAGGGCTGGGGATTATCTTGGCCATACGCGGCAGATTGCCGCCGGTGACTCTGTTTCGTCAGCCGCGCTGGCTGCTGATTTTGGCCATCGCTACGGCGGGCCTGCTGGGGAATTTTATCTTCTTCAGCTCTTCGTTGCAGTACCTTAGCCCGACGGCATCGCAGGTCATCGGCCAGTTGTCGCCGGTCGGCATGATGTTTGCCAGCGTGCTGGTTTTAAAAGAGCGGATGCGTATCACCCAGGTGATTGGCGCACTGATGCTGATTTGCGGGCTGCTGTTGTTCTTCAATGTCAGCCTGATTGAGATTTTCACCCGCCTGACGGATTACACCCTGGGGGTGCTGTTAGGCGTGTGCGCGGCGATGGTCTGGGTGACTTATGGCGTGGCGCAGAAAGTGTTGCTGCGTCGATTAGCCTCGCCGCAGATTCTGGTAATGTTGTACACTTTATGTGCGATCGTGCTATTCCCTCTGGCCAAGCCTGAGGTGATTTTCCAGCTCAGCGGCTGGCAATTGGCCTGTTTGCTGTTCTGTGGCGCCAACACGCTGATTGGCTATGGTGCGCTGGCGGAAGCAATGGCGCGCTGGCAGGCGGCGCAGGTGAGCGCGTTAATCACGCTGACCCCGCTGTTTACCCTGCTGTTTTCAGATTTGTTGGCGCTGGCCTGGCCACACGTATTCGCCGCCCCGACATTGAATGTCGTCGGTTATGTCGGCGCTTTCGTGGTGGTAGCGGGCGCCATGTTTTCCGCAATTGGTCACCGTTGGTGGCCGCGACGGGCAGAAACCCGCCTGGTTGCTCCTTTGAAGCAGCCCGGTGAATGATTTACGGAGACGGTAAATGAAGTTTGTAGATGAAGCAGCGATTTTGGTCGTTGCAGGTGACGGTGGTAATGGTTGCGTCAGCTTCCGCCGCGAAAAATATATCCCGAACGGCGGCCCTGATGGCGGTGACGGCGGCGATGGCGGCGACGTCTATCTGTTGGCGGACGAAAACCTCAACACGCTGATCGACTACCGCTTTGAGAAATCTTTCCGTGCTGAACGTGGCCAGAACGGCCAAAGCCGTGACTGTACCGGCAAGCGTGGCAAAGATATCACCATCAAGGTCCCGGTCGGTACCCGCGTGCAGGATCAGGGCACCGGCGAGATCCTCGGTGACATGACCCGCCATGAACAACGTCTGATGGTGGCGAAGGGCGGTTGGCACGGTTTGGGCAACACCCGTTTTAAATCCTCGGTTAACCGTGCACCACGTCAGAAAACCTTGGGCACCGCCGGCGAAGCACGAGATATCTTGCTGGAGCTGTTGCTGCTGGCCGATGTCGGCATGCTGGGTCTGCCAAACGCCGGCAAATCCACCTTCATCCGTGCGGTATCCGCCGCCAAGCCGAAAGTGGCCGACTATCCGTTTACTACCCTGGTTCCAAGCCTGGGTGTGGTACGTATGGATCACGAGCAGAGCTTCGTCATTGCCGATATTCCTGGTTTGATCGAAGGAGCTTCCGACGGTGCCGGCCTGGGGATTCGCTTCCTGAAGCACCTGGAACGTTGTCGCGTATTGCTGCACCTGGTGGATATCGCCCCGATCGATGAATCCGATCCGGTAGAAAACGCCAAAGTCATCATCAACGAGTTGAACCAATACAGCGAAAATCTGGCTCAGAAGCCACGCTGGCTGGTTTTCAACAAGGTTGACCTGATAGGTGAGGAAGAAGCCGCCGAGCGCGCCAAGGCGATTGCAGAAGGCATGGGCTGGGAAGGTAAGTACTACATGATCTCCGCCGTGAATCGCGAAGGCGTTAATGCGCTGTGCTGGGACGTGATGAAGTTCATCAACACCCAACCGAAAGCCATGGCTATCGAAGAAAGCGCACCGGAGAAAGTCGAGTTCATGTGGGATGATTACCACCGTGAACAGATCGCGGAAGTGGAAGCCGAAGCGGACGACGATTGGGATGACGACTGGGACGAAGATGACGACGAAGGCGTAGAAATCGTTTACCAGAAATAATCTTACGAACAAAGGGGCTCAGTTCAATGAACTGGGTCCTTTTTTTATCGGCATTATTTGTTCAGGACATTCTCAGGTAACCAGCATTGTGCATTCAGTCCATGGCTGTCGCGACGGTTTTCCAGCGTCAGACGGCCCTGATGCAGTTGCACTATTCGGGTGACGATGTTCAATCCCAACCCACTGCCGCCATAGCGCTGATCCATACGGCGGAAAGCCTGAGTGAGCTCACCTTCCATTTGCTCTTTGATTCCCGGGCCTTCGTCAATCACTTGCAGCTGGTAGCCTGCGTTCTGCGGCGTAAGCTGCACCTGAATGCTGCTGCCTTCCGGGCTGTAACGATGGGCATTTTCTACCAAATTACGTAGCAGCAGGCGAAGCAGGACCGGGTCGCCATGCGTTGGGGCAGCCACCGGGAGCTGCCATTGCAGTTTCTGCCCACGCTGGCGGGTCAATTCCTCAAGTTCTTCTTGCAGCGGCAGGATCACGTCGCTCACCCAGTCGAAACGTTGATAGTGGCCGCTGGCAAAATCTTGCCCGGCCCGCGCGAGCATCAGCAATTGTTCGACGGTGTGCATCAGTTGATCGATACGGGCAATCAACGGTCGGCTTTGCGGGACACCCTGTTGCTCCATCAGTTCCAGGTGCAGACGTATCCCAGCCAACGGCGTACGCAGTTCATGTGCGGCATCGGCGGTGAACAACCTTTCCTGCTGGATGGTGTTATCCAACCGTGAGAACAGCTGGTTAAGTGTGGTGGTGACTGCCATAATTTCGAGGCTGTCTCCGCTGAGCGGAAGAGGCGTCAGGTTATCGGCGGAACGCTTCTCCAGCCGTTGCTGCAGTTGGTTGAGCGGTCGGATGATCCAGCTAATGGCCCAGAACGAGGCCAGCAGGGTGACGATCATCATGATCAACGATGGGGCGAGCAGTGAGGCTATCGCCTCGGCGATTTCCGTATCGACACGCTCGGTGCGCACTTTGGCTGACAGAGTTTCATCCACCAGGAAGCTGATTTGCTCCTGGCTTTCATGCCAGAGCCAAAAGGCACTGATTAACTGGGTGACCAACAGGATCAGCGCCAGCATCAACAACAGACGACGGCGCATGCTGATCATGATGAGGATTCCAGTCGATAGCCGATGCCGCGAACGGTACGGATGCGATCCTTACCCAATTTGCGGCGTAGATTGTGGATATGCACTTCCAGCGTGTTGGAGCCCAAATCGTCTTGCCAGGTATAAAGATCCTGCTGCAGCAGCTCGCGATTAACCGTTTGACCGGCGCGCATCATCAGGCGGGAGAGGATGGCGAACTCTTTCGGCGTAACCTCCACCGGCTGCTGTTGAACATAAACCTGCTGGCTGGAGAGATTAAGCTGGAGATCGTCCAGCTGTATAAGATTGTCGCTGTGGCCCTGATAACGGCGGATCAGGGCCCGCACGCGCGCCTGTAGTTCAACCAGCGCGAAGGGCTTGACCAGGTAATCGTCAGCACCGGCGTCCAGCCCGTCGACCCGGTCTTCCAGAGCGTCGCGGGCGGTCAAAATCAGCACCGGCAGGTCGATCTGCTGGCGGCGCCACTGCCGCAGCAGGCTGGCGCCATCCATGTCGGGCAAACCCAGATCGAGGATAATCATGCTGTATTGGCTGGTGATGAGCAGAGCATTGGCCTCCGCCGCCGTGGCGGCGCAGTCGCAGGCATAGCCTTCCCCGGCTAATGCCAGTGCCAACCCTTGTTGCAGCAGCTCATCGTCTTCCACAATCAGCAGTTTCATCATAACCCTCAGTTATTCTGATAAATATCTCGGTACAGGCGGCTTTCGAAACGTACCAGTGGCGCTCGACGCTGCTTTTGATCTTCCGGCGGTACGGCATAGCCTGACAGATACTGTACGAAGGCAAAACGTTGGCCGCTGGCGGTGGTGATAAATCCGGCCAGGTTATACACGCCCTGCAGCGCACCGGTTTTGGCGGAAACTTTACCATCAACACCGGCTTCATGCAGCCCGCCGCGATAGCGCAGAGTGCCGTCGTAGCCTGACAGCGGCAGCATCGAAATAAAGTTCAGCTCACTGTCATGCTGCGCGATATATTGCAGCGCCTGCATCATGGTCGCCGGAGCCAGCAGGTTATGGCGTGACAGGCCTGAGCCATCCACCACGATGCTGTTGCCCAGATCCACGCCGGCCTTCTGACGCAGCACCTGACGCACGGCGTCAGCGCCGGCACGCCAGGTCCCCGGAACGCCAAAGCGTTCATGGCCAATGGTGCGGAATACGGTATCGGCAATCATGTTGTCCGATTTCTTCAGCATGATCTTCAGCAAGTCGTGCAGCGGCGCTGATTGGGTCTGGGCGATCACCGTTCCCTTCAGGCCCGGCTGCGTTTGGCGCTTCAGGTGCCCGTCGATCTGAATGCCGGCCTGGGTCAGCTCATCTTTCAGGATCGCCCCGGCGTAGCTGGCACCATCCTGAATGGCGAAGGCCAGCGGCAGCGGATCGCTGCGTTGGGTCAGGCAACCGGTCAGGGTAAACCGGTTCAGTTCGCCCGGCACCACATCCAGCTCGCAGTATTGAGCGTCTGCAGAGCCTTTTGCCAGCGTGCGAACCTGACTAAACATATTGACCGGATAATAGGAGGCCACGCGAATAAAGGCCATATCGCCCGGGTTGGGGGCGCTGTACAGCGACACCGAGAAACAGTTGCGGTCGACTATCGCCGCCGCCGGCGGTGCGCTGAAACACTGCGTCAGGTCGTTCCACGGCCAGCCGGGGGCTTTGTCATGGCTGGCGAATACCGAGGTATCGACCAGCACATCGCCGGTAATCTGGCGCACGCCCTGTTTTTTCAGGATCGCCACCATGTTGCGCAGGCTCTGGCGCTTAAAGGTCGGATCGCCGCCAAAGCGTGCAATCAGGTTGCCGCGCAGCACGCCGTCGCTGATATCGCCCTGGCTCTCCAGCGTGGTGGTGAAGCGATAGTCTGGGCCGAGCTGCAACAAGGCAGCTAAAGCGGTCAGTACTTTTTGGGTACTGGCCGGCAACGCCATTTGCTGAGAGTGATAATCGATGGTCGGTGCGCTAGCGCCGATCTTCTGAACTACCAGGGCAAGGTTGGCCCCATCAGGCAAATATTGTGTGTAATCTTCAACCGGGGCCGCATTCGCATTCAGAACAAATGCGCAAGCCAATGCACTGACAATTCGTGAAAAACGCATAATCTCGGGATAACAGCTGGATAACGTGCCGTCATACTACGGTGCATTCAGGGAAAAAGTAAACGATGACCCTCAAGGAACTCTAGGCTAAAATGCGTATCAAAATGCAAAATCGATCCTGACTTGGGCAAGGGTTCCGAGTCAGGCTTCTTTTGTTTATCGCCTGGAGGCGGGGGGCATGTACCCACCGTTTTTTCATACGAACACGTCAGGATGACGGCTATTTGAACAGGAAAGATTTAGAGGTATTTATACTATGAAACAGATTCCGATGACCTTGTTTGGCGCTGAAAAACTGCGCGAAGAACTCGAATATTTGAAAGGCGTGCGCCGTCCGAAAATCATTGCGGACATCGCTGACGCCCGTGAACACGGCGATTTGAAAGAAAACGCAGAGTACCATGCGGCTCGCGAGCAGCAGGGATTCTGTGAAGGGCGTATCCAGGAAATTGAAGCCAAGCTGTCGAACGCGCAGGTGATCGATATCACCAAGATGCCAAACAATGGCCGCGTGATTTTTGGCTCCACCGTATCGGTGTTGAACCTGGATAGCGAAGAAGAAGTCACCTACCGCATCGTTGGCGACGATGAGGCCGATTTCAAGAAAAATCTGATTTCGGTGAATTCGCCTATGGCTCGTGGCCTGATTGGCAAAGAACAAGATGATGTGGTCGTGATAAAAACCCCGGGTGGCGATGTCGATTATGAGATCTTGAAGGTTGAATATCTCTGATCACCTTCCAATCGTTCAGAAATTCGCCAGGGTTTTGTAAAGAAAGGAAAAAGGCCGCGTGCGGCCTTTTATCTGAATCAGGTGCATGGCACCTTTTCGTTAACCCAATGCTTATTAACGCGGTAGACTGATCTTGCGCTCTTTAGACGGGCGGTAAAGAATAAGCGTACTGCCGATGACTTGCACATTGCAGGCACCCGTTTCACGCACGATAGCGTCGGCGATCAGGGTTTTGGTTTCGCGATCTTCAGCAGCGATTTTTACCTTGATCAGCTCATGATGCTCCAGAGCCTGTTCAATTTCAGCCAGCACCCCTTCGGTGAGACCGTTATTACCCAGCATGACAACCGGTTTTAACGGATGCGCCAGGCCTTTCAGGTGCTGTTTTTGTTTATTATTCAGATTCATTGTCTTTTTTGCTTAAGTTGGGATTGAAAACGGTACATTCTACCGCCATCTCATGTATATCACCAAATCGGTCTTCACCGGTGTGAGTCTACAAGAGCTGCGAACCTGACATTAAGACTCTTTTTATGATAGTTGGAAAACGAGATGGCTAATAAAAAGCGTTCTGCTAGCTCCAGTCGCTGGTTACAAGAACACTTTAGCGATAAATATGTGCAACAGGCGCAGAAAAAAGGGCTACGTTCGCGCGCCTGGTTTAAACTTGATGAAATACAGCAGAGTGACAAACTGTTTAAACCTGGCATGACCGTAGTGGATTTAGGTGCGGCGCCGGGCGGTTGGTCACAGTACGTCGTGACCCAGATCGGCGGTTCCGGTCGCATCATCGCCTGTGATATTTTGCCAATGGATCCTATCGTTGGCGTCGATTTCCTTCAGGGCGATTTTCGTGATGAACTGGTGCTCAAGGCTCTGTTGGAACGAGTAGGTGAAAGTAAGGTTCAGGTGGTCATGTCTGACATGGCCCCGAATATGAGTGGCACTCCGGCCGTCGATATTCCAAGATCGATGTATCTGGTGGAATTAGCACTGGGAATGTGTCGTGATGTCCTCGCACCAGGCGGAAGTTTCCTGGTGAAGGTGTTCCAGGGAGATGGCTTTGACGAGTACCTACGGGAAATTCGCTCCCTGTTTACGAAGGTTAAGATTCGTAAGCCAGACGCTTCCCGCGCACGTTCGCGCGAAGTGTACATTGTAGCGACAGGGCGCAAGCTGTAGTACCCTAACGCTGTTTGTTAACACAGTTGTAATATGAGGTTAATCCCTTGAGTGACATGGCGAAAAACCTAATTCTCTGGTTAGTCATCGCGGTAGTGTTGATGTCTGTATTCCAGAGCTTTGGGCCCAGCGAGTCGAATGGCCGTAGGGTGGATTACTCTACCTTCATGTCCGAACTGACCCAAGATCAGGTTCGCGAAGCGCGAATCAATGGACGTGAAATTAACGTTACCAAGAAAGACAGTAACAAATACACGACCTACATCCCTGTCAACGATCCTAAGTTGCTGGATACGTTGTTGACCAAGAATGTGAAAGTGGTTGGTGAACCGCCTGAAGAGCCGAGTTTGCTGGCTTCTATCTTTATTTCATGGTTCCCGATGCTGTTGCTGATCGGGGTCTGGATCTTCTTCATGCGTCAAATGCAAGGCGGCGGCGGCAAGGGCGCGATGTCCTTCGGCAAGAGCAAGGCCCGCATGCTGACGGAAGACCAGATCAAAACCACTTTTGCTGACGTTGCCGGTTGTGACGAAGCAAAAGACGAAGTAAGCGAACTGGTGGAATACCTGCGCGAGCCGAGCCGTTTCCAGAAGCTGGGCGGCAAGATCCCGAAAGGCGTGCTGATGGTTGGCCCGCCGGGGACAGGTAAAACCCTGCTGGCGAAAGCTATCGCCGGTGAGGCGAAAGTGCCTTTCTTCACCATTTCCGGTTCAGACTTCGTGGAAATGTTTGTGGGTGTCGGTGCTTCTCGTGTGCGTGACATGTTCGAGCAGGCGAAGAAAGCCGCGCCGTGCATCATCTTTATCGATGAAATCGACGCCGTCGGTCGCCAGCGTGGCGCCGGCCTGGGCGGCGGTCATGACGAACGTGAGCAGACGCTGAACCAGATGCTGGTTGAGATGGACGGCTTTGAAGGCAACGAAGGCATCATCGTTATCGCTGCGACCAACCGTCCGGACGTGCTTGACCCGGCGTTGCTGCGTCCAGGCCGTTTCGACCGCCAGGTTGTGGTGGGCTTGCCGGACGTGCGTGGCCGTGAGCAGATCCTGAAAGTGCATTCACGTCGCGTGCCGCTGGCACCAGATGTTGATGCTTCTGTGCTGGCTCGTGGTACGCCGGGCTTCTCCGGTGCTGACCTGGCCAACCTGGTCAACGAAGCTGCGCTGTTTGCCGCTCGCGGCAACAAACGTGTCGTGTCGATGGTTGAGTTTGAAAAAGCCAAAGACAAGATCATGATGGGTGCGGAACGCCGCTCCATGGTCATGACCGAAGCGCAGAAAGAGTCGACCGCGTATCACGAAGCAGGCCACGCCATTATCGGACGCCTGGTTCCTGAGCACGATCCGGTGCACAAGGTTACGATTATCCCTCGTGGCCGTGCGTTGGGCGTGACCTTCTTCCTGCCGGAAGGGGATGCGATCAGCGCCAGCCGTCAGAAGCTGGAAAGCCAAATCTCTACTCTGTACGGTGGTCGTCTGGCTGAAGAGATCATTTACGGACCGGAAAAAGTCTCTACCGGCGCCTCGAACGACATTAAAGTGGCGACCTCGATAGCCCGCAACATGGTGACCCAATGGGGCTTCTCCGAGAAGCTGGGGCCATTGCTGTATGCGGAAGAAGAGGGCGAAGTGTTCCTGGGCCGTTCCGTGGCCAAGGCGAAACACATGTCGGACGAAACCGCGCGCATCATCGACCAGGAAGTCAAGTCCCTGATTGAACGCAACTATGTGCGAGCGCGTGCGTTGTTGATGGAGAACATGGACATCCTGCATTCAATGAAGGATGCCCTGATGAAGTACGAAACCATCGACGCGCCACAGATTGACGATCTGATGAACCGTAAAGACGTGCGTCCGCCAGCGGGTTGGGACGATGTGGGCAAGGGCAGCAATTCCGACAACGGTGGCACACCAAAAGCCCCGACGCCGGTTGATGAACCGCGCACGCCAAACCCAGGCAATACCATGTCTGAACAGCTAGACAAGTAACTTTGGCTGTGTAATAACATCGAACCCCGGCATGCCGGGGTTTTTTATTGCCCGGCGGGCAGTGAACCAGGCAACAGTAAGGTGGATTAGCAATGCAGTTAACCGTGCGAGACATGACTCTCGATCTTTCCCATCCGCGGGTGATGGGGATCCTCAACGTGACCCCGGATTCTTTTTCTGACGGCGGCCAACACAACCAGCTCAATCAGGCATTACTGCACGCGCACGCGCTGATTTCGGCCGGTGCGACCATGATTGATGTGGGCGGCGAGTCGACCAGACCGGGAGCAGCAGAGGTCAGCGAAGACGAAGAGATCGCGCGCGTAGTCCCCGTCGTTGAAGCCATTGCCCGGCGTTTTGAAGTTTTTATCTCGGTAGATACTTCGAAAGCGGGGGTGATCCGCGAGTCGGCTCAGGCCGGTGCGCACCTGATCAACGACGTTCGCTCATTGCAGGAGCCGGGCGCATTGGCCGCTGCGGCGGAAAGCGGGTTGCCGGTGTGCCTGATGCACATGCAGGGTGAGCCGCGAACCATGCAGCAGGCACCGCACTATGACGATCTGATTGGCGATGTGAACGCCTTTTTCCAACATCATATTGAACGCTGTAATGCCGCCGGCATTACAAATCAGAAATTGCTGCTCGACCCCGGGTTCGGTTTCGGTAAGAATTTAGCGCACAATTATCAGCTTCTGGCCAGATTGTCCGAGTTTCATCACTTCGGCCTGCCGCTGTTGGTCGGCATGTCACGCAAGTCGATGATTGGGCAACTGCTGAATGTGCCGCCCGATCAGCGGATCATCGGCAGCGTGGCCTGTGCGGTAATCGCCGCCATGCAGGGCGCGCACATTGTCAGAGTGCATGACGTTAAAGAAACCGTCGAGGCGATGCGTGTCGTCGAGGCAACCATTTCAGCTAAGGGATGATAGAGACATGAGCGAGCGTAAATATTTTGGTACCGACGGCATTCGTGGCAAGGTCGGTGATAGTCCTATTACCCCTGATTTCGTTCTGAAGCTGGGCTGGGCGGCGGGTAAGGTACTGGCACGTCACGGCTCTCGTAAAATTATTATCGGCAAAGATACCCGCATCTCCGGCTACATGCTGGAGTCTGCGCTGGAAGCCGGCCTTGCCGCTGCAGGATTGTCTGCTTCTTTCACCGGTCCTATGCCGACGCCAGCAGTGGCCTATTTGACGCGTACCTTCCGTGCGGAAGCCGGTATTGTGATCTCGGCCTCCCACAACCCGTTTTACGACAACGGCATTAAATTCTTCTCCATTGATGGCGCAAAGCTGCCGGATCATGTGGAAGAAGCCATTGAAGCTGAAATGGAAAAACCGCTGACCTGCGTAGAATCTTCCGAGTTGGGTAAAGCCAGCCGGATCATCGATGCTGCTGGCCGTTACATCGAATTCTGCAAAGGCACCTTCCCGAGCGAACTGAGCCTGAAGGGCCTGAAAATCGTGGTGGACTGCGCCAACGGCGCCACCTATCACATTGCGCCTAGCGTGCTGCGTGAATTGGGTGCCACGGTGATTGCCATCGGCGTTGAGCCGGACGGCATGAACATCAATGAAAAATGCGGTGCAACAGATGTTCGTCAACTGCAAGAACGCGTGCTGCTGGAAAAAGCGCACGTCGGTCTGGCGTTTGACGGCGATGGCGACCGGGTGATGATGGTTGATCACCTTGGCCACAAGGTCGACGGCGACCAGATCCTTTATATTATTGCCCGCGAAGGGTTGCGCCAGGGCCAGCTGCGCGGCGGTGCCGTGGGTACGCTGATGAGCAACATGGGGTTGGAGCTGGCGCTCAAACAGTTGGGCATCCCCTTTGCTCGCGCGAAAGTCGGCGACCGCTACGTCCTGGAGAAGCTGCAGGAACTGGGATGGCGAATTGGCGCGGAAAACTCCGGCCACGTGATCTTGCTGGACAAAACCACCACCGGTGACGGCATCGTTGCCGGTCTGCAGGTACTGACGGCGATGGTCCGCAACAGCATGAGCCTGCACGATCTGTGCAGCGGCATGAAATTACTGCCGCAGATCCTGGTCAACGTGCGCTTTGTCGGCGAGCACAACCCGCTGGAGTCGGAAGAGGTGCGTAAAATCACCGAGCAGGTTGAGGCCGAACTGGCTGGCCGTGGCCGCGTACTGCTGCGTAAATCCGGTACCGAGCCGCTGATCCGCGTGATGGTGGAAGGCGAAGACGAGCAGCAAGTGACGGCATTGGCACATCGCATTGCCGACGCGGTGAAATCTGCGGGCTAACGCTTTTTTGATCGGTCCGGGGGCGACCGCTGCCCTCGGAAATCACAGCCTGCGAATTTTATTGGTGTTTTTTTCCGCAAACGCGCCGGTGGCTGCAAATTGCCCTTGCGTGGTTTGGCGCCTTTGGTTAGTATTCACACCCGCTTCAGTGGGCAGTTTGATATAACGCCTGCGACTTCTTAATAAAATTAGAAGCCTTTGGGGTGTGAAGCATTTGGCACGCGGTGAAGCCGCAAGGATACGGGTACAACTATGTACGAAGCTCTTCTGGTAATTTTCCTGCTGATCTCAATCGGGCTGGTTGCTCTGATTATGCTGCAGCAAGGTAAAGGCGCTGATATGGGAGCCTCATTCGGAGCAGGTGCTTCTGGCACATTGTTCGGTTCGAGCGGTTCCGGTAACTTCATGACCCGCATGACGGCTGTGTTGGCGACGTTGTTCTTCGTCATCAGTCTGATCCTGGGCAACCTGAGCACCAACCAGAGCAAAAAAGGCAGCGAGTGGGAAAACCTGGGTCAGCCAGTGAAATCTGAGCAGACTACCGCGCCGGCAGCACCAACCAAGCCGAGCAGCGATATCCCGCAGTAAGCAGCATGCAGTAACAGAGTTTGAAAACGGTTGTTGTTACCTCATTAAAATAACAGCCGTTAGCAGTAAGAATCAGTACCGAGGTGGTGGAATTGGTAGACACGCTACCTTGAGGTGGTAGTGCCCTAACGGGCTTGTGGGTTCGAGTCCCATCCTCGGTACCAAATCCCAGAGATAACTTGCAATTTTGCGATTATCGGCGTAATATTTGCCACGTTTTCGGACGCGGGGTGGAGCAGCCTGGTAGCTCGTCGGGCTCATAACCCGAAGGTCGTCGGTTCAAATCCGGCCCCCGCAACCACTTTCCTTTAAGTGTTTATTTTCAAATACACTTTTCGATTGAATTCCGCTTTTCTCGATCAACATTTGAAAATGACACTTGTTAGAAAGTTGCACCGAAGCCGCTCAGCGGCAAACAGGGTCCAGTTGCATAAAGCCCCGAATTTTCGGGGTTTTTTGTTATTTGGCAACAGAATCACTGGGCTATTAGGCCCTTTTTTTATGTCTTGGGGGTGGGCTTGTCCACATTAGAGCAAAAATTAACAGAGATGCTTTCGGCACCGGTAGAAGCGTTGGGCTTTGAACTTGTAGGCATCGAATTTATTCGTGCGCGCCAATCGACGCTCCGTATCTATATTGACAGTGAAAACGGCATCAATGTTGACGATTGCGCTGATGTCAGCCACCAGGTCAGCGCTGTATTGGACGTCGAAGAGCCAATCACTGTCGCTTACAACTTGGAAGTCTCCTCTCCTGGCCTTGATCGCCCGATGTTCACCGCCGAACACTATACTCGTTTCCTCGGTGATGAAGTCAGCTTGGTCCTGCGTATGGCCGTACAGAACCGTCGCAAATGGCAGGGCATTATCAAGTCTGTCGATGGCGAGATGATCACGGTTACTGTGGAAGGGAAAGATGAAGTGTTCGCGCTGAGCAATATCCAGAAAGCGAACCTGGTACCCCACTTTTAAAGTTTGGATGAGGCAACTAGGATGAATAAAGAGATTCTGGCTGTTGTTGAAGCTGTTTCCAATGAAAAATCCCTTCCGCGTGAGAAGATTTTCGAAGCGCTGGAAACCGCATTAGCCACCGCCACCAAGAAAAAATACGAGCAGGAAATCGAAGTTCGCGTCAGCATTGACCGCAAAACTGGCGATTTCGACACCTTCCGCCGTTGGGTCGCCGTAGATGAAGTGACTCAGCCAACGCGTGAAATCACGCTGGAAGCTGCGCAGTATGAAGAGCCAGGCATCGAGCTGGGCGGTTATATCGAAGATCAGATTGAATCTGTGACCTTCGACCGTATCACCACTCAAACCGCGAAACAGGTTATCGTACAGAAAGTACGTGAAGCCGAGCGCGCTATGGTCGTTGATGCTTTCCGTCAGCACGAAGGTGAAATCGTCACCGGCGTGGTGAAGAAAGTTAACCGTGACAGCATTGCGCTGGATCTGGGCAGCAACGCCGAAGCGGTGATTGGCCGTGAAGACATGCTGCCACGTGAAAACTTCCGTCCAGGCGACCGCATCCGCGGCATCCTGTACGCCGTTCGTCCCGAGGCCCGTGGTGCTCAGCTGTTCGTCAGCCGCTCCAGCGCCGAGATGCTGAAAGAACTGTTCCGCATCGAAGTACCGGAAATCGGCGAAGAAGTGATTGAAATTAAAGCGGCAGCCCGCGATCCAGGCTCCCGTGCGAAAATTGCAGTGAAAACCAACGACAAACGCATCGACCCGGTCGGCGCTTGCGTAGGTATGCGCGGTGCGCGCGTTCAGGCCGTTTCGAGCGAGCTCGGCGGTGAACGTATCGACATCATCCTGTGGGATGATAACCCCGCGCAGTTCGTCATCAACGCCATGGCGCCGGCAGACGTTGCCTCGATCGTGGTTGATGAAGATAATTGCACTATGGATATCGCCGTTGAAGCCAGCAATCTGGCACAGGCGATCGGCCGTAATGGCCAAAACGTGCGTTTGGCATCCCAGCTGTTAAAACAACACCGTGACGACGACCGTTGGGAACTGAACGTGATGACGGCGGACGATCTGCAGGCCAAGCACCAGGCCGAGGCTCATGCCGCCATTGATACCTTCACCAAGTATCTTGATATCGACGAAGATTTCGCCACCGTACTGGTTGAAGAAGGCTTCTCTACGCTGGAAGAATTGGCTTACGTGCCAATCAAAGAGCTGCTGGAAATCGACGGTCTGGATGAAGATATGGTTGAAGCGTTGCGCGATCGCGCCAAAGCTGCATTGACCACGCTGGCCCTGGCACAAGAAGAAAGCCTGGGCGACCAAAAACCTGCTGACGATTTGCTCAACCTGTCGGGTCTTGAGCGCAGCATGGCCTTTAAACTGGCCGCGCGTGGGGTTTGTACGCTGGAAGATCTTGCCGAGCAGGGTGTTGACGATCTGGCTGATATTGAAGGGCTTAGCGATGAGCAAGCCGGCGAGCTGATTATGGCCGCACGTAATATCTGTTGGTTTGGCGACAACGCGTAATAAACTGTAGCAGGAAGGAACAGCATGACGACAGATGTAACCGTAAAATCGCTGGCAGCAGAGATTCAGACTCCAGTTGATCGCCTGGTACAGCAGTTTGCTGATGCAGGGATTAACAAGTCTGAGACAGACTCTGTAACCCAACACGAGAAAGAAGCCTTACTGGCGCACCTGAACCGTGAACACGGTAGCGCGCCTGGTAAGCTCACGTTGCAGCGCAAAACGCGCAGCACCTTGAATATTCCGAGCACCGGCGGTAAAAGTAAATCGGTGCAAATTGAGGTCCGCAAGAAACGCACTTATGTAAATCGCGATACGCCAGAAGCCCAACAGGCTGAAGCGGCAGAGCAGGCACAGCGTGAAGCGGAAGAGCAGGCACAGCGCGAAGCGGAAGAGCTAGCGAAACGCGAAGCAGAAGCGAAGCGCGCAGCCGAAGAGCAAGCCAAACGTGAGGCCGCGGAGATTGCTAAGCGTAATTCAGCGGAAAAAGAAAAAGTGACGAATCAACATACCGACGAAATGACCAAGCCAGCTCAGGCAGAAAAAGCACGCCGTGAAGCCGAAGCCGCCGAACTGAAACGTAAAGCGGAAGAGGAAGTACGCCGTAAGGTCGAAGAAGACGCCAAACGCGTTGCGGAAGAAGCTCGCCGCATGGCAGAAGAGAACGGTGAGAAGTGGGCCGAAGCTGAAGCAGCAAGCGCTGCGGTTGAAACAGCCGATTACCACGTGACCACCTCTCAGCATGCCCGTGCAGCTGAAGACGAAAACGACGCCAAAGTTGAAGGCGAACGCCGTAGCCGCACTCGTGGCGGTAAAGCGACCAAGCAGAAGAAAGGCAACAAACTTTCCGAGTCTAAAGCAGACCGTGAAGAAGCGCGCGCCGTTACCCGTGGCGGTAAAGGCAAGCGTAAGCCAAGCACTCTGCAGCAGGGCTTCAACAAGCCGGCTCAGGTGGTTAACCGTGACGTTGTGATCGGCGAAACCATCACCGTAGCCGAACTGGCTAACAAGATGGCGGTTAAAGGCTCTCAGGTCATCAAAGCGATGATGAAACTGGGCGCAATGGCCACCATCAACCAGGTCATCGATCAGGAAACCGCGCAGCTGGTTGCCGAAGAGATGGGCCACAAAGTTATCCTGCGTCGTGAGAACGAGCTGGAAGAAGCGCTGATGAGCGACCGTGATACCGGTGCAGCGGCTGAGCCACGTGCGCCAGTCGTGACCATCATGGGCCACGTCGACCACGGTAAAACTTCTTTGCTGGACTACATCCGCTCCACCAAGGTGGCAGCAGGCGAGGCCGGCGGTATTACCCAGCATATCGGTGCTTACCACGTAGAAACCGACAACGGCATGATCACCTTCCTGGATACCCCAGGCCACGCAGCCTTTACTTCAATGCGTGCCCGTGGTGCTCAGGCGACTGACATCGTTGTACTGGTTGTTGCTGCCGACGACGGCGTGATGCCGCAAACCATCGAAGCTATCCAGCATGCGAAAGCAGCGCAGGTGCCGTTGGTGGTTGCAGTGAACAAAATTGACAAGCCGGAAGCCGATCCGGATCGCGTTAAGCAAGAACTGTCCCAGTACGGCGTTATGCCGGAAGAGTGGGGCGGCGAAGCTCAGTTCGTTCACGTATCTGCGAAAGCCGGTACCGGTATCGACGAACTGTTGAACGCTATCCTGTTGCAGTCCGAAGTTCTCGAACTGAAAGCGGTACGCAGCGGCATGGCCAGCGGCGTAGTTATCGAATCCTTCCTGGATAAAGGTCGTGGTCCGGTTGCTACCGTACTGGTACAGGAAGGTACGCTGAACAAAGGCGATATCGTTCTGTGTGGCTTCGAATACGGCCGCGTGCGTGCGATGCGTGACGAGCTGGGTCGCGAAGTGACCTCTGCGGGTCCTTCTATTCCGGTTGAGATCCTGGGCCTGTCCAGCGTTCCTGCCGCCGGTGATGAAGCGACCGTGGTCCGTGACGAGAAGAAAGCGCGTGAAGTTGCGCTGTACCGTCAAGGCAAGTTCCGCGAAGTTAAACTGGCGCGTCAGCAGAAATCTAAACTGGAAAACATGTTTGCGAACATGACCGACGGTGAAGTTTCTGAGCTGAACATCGTACTGAAATCCGACGTACAGGGTTCTTGTGAAGCCATCATGGATTCACTGTTGAAACTCTCTACCGACGAAGTGAAAGTGAAGATTGTTGGTTCTGGCGTCGGCGGTATCACTGAAACCGACGCAACGCTGGCAGCCGCTTCCAACGCCATCATCCTGGGCTTCAACGTCCGTGCCGACGCTTCTGCGCGCCGCGTGATTGAAGCAGAAAGCCTGGATCTGCGTTACTACTCCGTGATCTATAACCTGATCGACGAAGTGAAGCAGGCGATGAGCGGTATGTTGGCGCCTGAGTACAAGCAGCAGATCATCGGTCTGGCAGAAGTGCGTGACGTGTTCAAATCACCTAAGTTCGGTGCTATTGCCGGTTGTATGGTTACCGAAGGTAACATCAAACGTCACAACCCAATCCGCGTTCTGCGCGACAACGTGGTTATCTATGAAGGCGAGCTGGAATCCCTGCGCCGCTTCAAAGATGACGTTAACGAAGTCCGTAACGGCATGGAATGTGGTATCGGCGTTAAGAACTACAACGACGTGCGCGTCGGCGACATGATCGAAGTCTTCGAAATCATCGAGATCCAACGTACCATCGCTTAACGCTAGCACATCTGCTTAAGTCTTTTCTGGGGGGCCTTGTGCCCCCCGATTTGTCTGGAGAATCCAAAATGGCAAAAGAATTCAGCCGCGGTCAGCGCGTGGCACAAGAGATGCAAAAAGAGATTGCTATCATTCTGCAGCGTGAAGTCAAAGATCCGCGTATCGGCATGGCTACCGTTTCTGGTGTAGAAGTTTCTCGTGATTTGGCCTACGCCAAAGTTTATGTCACCTTCCTGAACGTGTTGACCGAAAACGCCGATCCGGAACTGGTGCCAAACGGTATCAAAGCGCTGCAAGACGCTTCTGGCTACATCCGTACGTTGCTGGGCAAAGCCATGCGCCTGCGTGTAGTTCCTGAGCTGACCTTCGCTTACGACAACTCCCTGGTTGAAGGCATGCGCATGTCCAACCTGGTGACCAACGTAGTGAAGAACGACGCCGAACGCCGTTCCGCATCAGGCGATGACGAGGAGGCTTAATGAGTCGCCCTCGTCGCCGCGGCCGTGATATCCACGGCGTCCTGTTGCTGGACAAACCGCAGGGCCTGTCGTCTAACGACGCCCTGCAAAAAGTAAAGCGCCTCTATAACGCCAACCGTGCGGGCCACACTGGCGCGCTCGACCCGCTGGCGACCGGCATGCTGCCGATTTGCCTCGGAGAGGCGACCAAGTTTTCCCAATTTCTGCTCGACTCCGACAAACGCTATCGCGTCATTGCCCGACTGGGTCAGCGCACCGATACCTCGGACGCCGACGGTCAGATCGTGCAGGAACGTCCGGTGAACTTCACCCAGGCGCAGCTCGATGTGGCGCTGGACAGCTTCCGCGGCGATATCAAGCAGGTGCCTTCGATGTATTCGGCGCTGAAGTACCAGGGCAAGAAACTCTATGAGTATGCTCGTCAGGGTATCGAAGTCCCACGTGAAGCACGCAGCATTACCGTTTACGACCTGCAGTTTATCCGCTGGGAAGGGGACGAGCTGGAGCTGGAAATTCACTGTTCGAAAGGCACCTACATCCGCACCATTACCGACGACCTCGGTGAGCTGCTCGGGTGTGGCGCACACGTGATCTACCTGCGTCGCCTGCAGGTGGCGACCTATCCGACCGAACGTATGGTCACATTGGAACAGCTGAACGAATTGCTGGAGCAGGCACAGGTGCAGGAAATCGCGCCGGCCGAGCTGCTCGATCCGCTGCTGATGCCGATGGACAGTCCGGTGGAGAACTACCCGGAAGTGAATTTGCTGCCGGTGGTTGCCGGATATGTCAAGCAGGGGCAGCCCGTACAGGTTGCCGGTGCACCGACTTCGGGCATGGTGCGTATCACCGAAGGTGAAGAGCGTAAATTTATCGGCGTGGGCGATATTGCCGATGACGGTCGTGTGGCACCGCGCCGCCTGGTAGTCGAATATTTCGACTGAGGGTAGAAAACGCACTGCCTTGCGATCGCACTGCGCTAAGGGTAGAATGGCGCAGCTTATGCATTGGGTTGCTGAATTAGAGATCGGCGCCTGTATTTATTATCTATAATCTGGAGTATTACAATGTCTCTAAGTGTTGAAGCTAAAGCTAAAATCGTAGCTGATTTCGGTCGTGGTACTAACGACAGCGGTTCTTCCGAAGTTCAGGTTGCCCTGTTGACTGCGCAGATCAACCATCTGCAAGGCCACTTCTCAGAGCACAAAAAAGATCACCACAGCCGTCGTGGTCTGCTGCGTATGGTTTCTCAGCGTCGTAAGCTGCTGGACTACCTGAAGCGTAAAGATGTAGCACGTTACACCAGCCTGATCGAGCGTCTGGGTCTGCGTCGCTAATCTAGCGAGTTTCAGCGGAAAGGGGCCTATTTGGGCCCCTTTCTTCTAGGAAGCATAAGCAAATCAGGTTAATGTATTACTGATGTTTCCAAACAGGATCTTCCATTACAGAGGTTCGCGCGGCTAATGAGAGGCTTTGTCTCAGGCTTGAGATAAGGATTGTCATTAGTCGCGAGGATGTAGTGAGAAGGCAAATCGAGTCACTGGCGTGTCGAGTCGTCAATACGATTGCGCGCCTAATCTAAGGATATAATTTTGCTGACACCGATCATTCGCAAATTCCAATATGGCCAGCATACCGTCACTATCGAGACCGGTATGATGGCTCGTCAAGCCACCGCCGCCGTGATGGTGAGCATGGATGACACCGCCGTATTCGTTACCGTAGTCGGCCAGAAAAAAGCCAAACCAGGCCAGAGCTTCTTCCCACTGACCGTTAACTATCAGGAGCGTACCTACGCTGCTGGTCGTATCCCGGGCAGCTTCTTCCGTCGTGAAGGCCGTCCGAGCGAAGGCGAAACCCTGACCTCCCGTCTGATTGACCGTCCGATCCGTCCACTGTTCCCGGACAGCTTCCTGAACGAAGTTCAGGTCATTGCGACCGTGGTTTCCGTTAACCCGCAGGTTAACCCGGACATCGTTGCGATGATCGGCGCTTCTGCAGCCCTGAGCCTGTCCGGTATTCCGTTCAATGGCCCAATCGGTTCTGCTCGCGTGGGTTACATCAACAACCAGTACGTGCTGAACCCGACTACCGACGAGCTGAAAGAAAGCAGCCTGGACTTGGTGGTTGCCGGTACCGCAGGCGCAGTATTGATGGTTGAATCCGAAGCTGACGTTCTGAGCGAAGATCAGATGCTGGGCGCGGTGGTCTTTGGCCACGAGCAACAGCAGATCGTTATCGAGAACATCAATTCCCTGGTTGCCGAAGCCGGCAAGCCTAAGTGGGACTGGCAGGCACCTGCAGTCAACGAAGCGCTGCACGCACGCGTTGCAGAACTGGCAGAAGGCCGCTTGGGTGACGCTTATCACATCACCGAAAAACAAGAGCGTTACGCTCAGGTAGATGCGATCAAGAGCAGCGTTGTTGAAACCCTGCTGGCACAGGACGAAACCCTGGACGCGTCTGAAATTCAGGACATCCTGGGCAGCGTTGAGAAAAACGTCGTTCGTAGCCGCGTGCTGCGTGGCGAGCCGCGTATCGACGGCCGCGAAAAAGACATGATCCGTGGTCTGGACGTGCGCACCGGCGTACTGCCGCGTACCCACGGTTCCGCACTGTTCACCCGTGGTGAGACTCAGGCTCTGGTTACTGCTACTCTGGGTACTGCCCGTGATGCGCAGAACCTGGATGAGCTGATGGGCGAGAAAACCGACAGCTTCCTGTTCCACTACAACTTCCCTCCGTACTCCGTTGGTGAGACCGGGATGGTAGGTTCGCCTAAACGTCGTGAAATTGGTCACGGTCGCCTGGCGAAACGCGGCGTATTGGCTATGATGCCTAAAGCAGAAGATTTCCCGTACACGGTGCGTGTGGTTTCTGAAATCACCGAATCCAACGGTTCTTCTTCCATGGCTTCAGTCTGTGGCGCTTCTCTGGCGCTGATGGACGCAGGTGTGCCAATCAAAGCCGCCGTTGCGGGTATCGCAATGGGCCTGGTGAAAGAACAAGATAACTTTGTGGTTCTGTCCGACATTCTGGGTGACGAAGATCACCTGGGCGACATGGACTTCAAAGTGGCCGGTAGCCGTGACGGTATCACCGCGCTGCAGATGGACATTAAAATTGAAGGCATCACCCGCGAAATCATGCAGGTTGCTCTGAACCAGGCCAAGGGCGCGCGTCTGCACATCCTGGGCGTAATGGAGCAGGCTATCAGCACTCCGCGTGGCGATATCTCTCAGTTCGCACCACGTATTCACACTATCCGAATCAACCCGGACAAGATCAAAGACGTGATTGGTAAAGGCGGTTCTGTCATCCGTGCGCTGACTGAAGAGACCGGTACTACCATCGAAATCGAAGATGATGGTACAGTTAAAATCGCTGCTACCGACGGTGAGAAAGCGAAATTCGCTATTCGCCGCATCGAAGAGATCACTGCCGAGATCGAAGTGGGCCGTATTTACCAGGGTAAAGTTACCCGTATCGTTGATTTCGGCGCATTCGTGGCGATCGGCGGCGGTAAAGAAGGTCTGGTGCACATCTCTCAAATCGCTGACAAGCGCGTTGAGAAAGTGACCGACTATCTGCAGATGGGTCAGGAAGTGCCGGTTAAGGTACTGGAAGTTGACCGTCAGGGCCGCGTGCGTCTGAGCATCAAAGAAGCGACCGCACCAGAAGCAGGTTCACCTGCGCCTGAAGCAGAATAACTGTATAGATAGATTTACAGCTCCCGGCCATGGGGTTGGGAGCTGTTCGTATCGCGCGGGTAGGATGCCTGCGTATTAGCAAACGGATGAAAGGATGTTCATCCAATGTTTGTCTTCGGGAGTGGGAAATGAAGCCTTTCTTGCGCTGGTGTTACGTTGCGACAGCACTCATGCTGGCAGGATGCAGCAACCATGATTGGCGTAAAGACGAAGTTTTGGCGATCCCGTTGCAGCCAACTCTGCAGCAGGAAGTGATCCTGGCGCGCATGGAACAAATACTTGCCAGCCGGGCACTGACGGACGATGAGCGTGCGCAGCTTTTATATGAGCGCGGTGTGCTGTATGATAGCCTCGGGCTACGTGCACTGGCGCGCAATGATTTCTCGCAAGCGCTGGCGATACGTCCTGATATGCCAGAAGTTTTCAACTACCTGGGCATTTACTTAACGCAGGCAGGCAATTTTGATGCTGCCTATGAAGCGTTTGATTCTGTACTAGAGCTTGATCCAACTTACAATTACGCGCGTTTAAACCGGGGCATCGCACTGTATTATGGCGGCCGCTTCCCGTTGGCGCAGGATGATCTGCAGGCGTTTTATCAAGACGACCCAAACGATCCCTTCCGTTCGTTGTGGCTTTATCTGGTGGAAAGAGAAATCGATCCCAAGAAGGCTGACGTAGCGCTCCAGCAGCGTTATGACAAAGCGAACCGAGGGCAATGGGGATGGAATATTGTCGAATTCTACCTGGGCAACATCAGTGAAAAAACGCTGATGGAAAGGCTCAAGGCAGATGCAACGGATAACACTTCGCTCGCTGAGCATCTCAGTGAAACTGACTTCTATTTAGGTAAGCATTACCTAAGTCTGGGGGACAAGGACACCGCTTCGGCGCTGTTCAAACTGACGGTCGCTAACAACGTTCATAACTTCGTTGAGCACCGCTATGCATTGTTGGAATTGGCGCTGTTAGGCCAAGAACAAGACGACCTATCGGAATCGGACCAGCAATAGCTGACGAACAACTATCAGCCTGATATACATTGGTTTTTTGCCAAAGTTATCGTCTTAACGGGCGAGGGCTTTTTTGTTCGTTTTATAATCTAATTTGAGCCGGTTCACACTTTTCAATGAAAATGACTGAAAATTTTCTCGACGAGTTATGTAGACTGGCTGCCATTATTAATGAGGCACGTGTACATGACTACTGAGCTTGAAACCTCTTTTGCTGACCTGGGGCTGTCTGCTCCGATCATTTCTGCCCTGACCGATCTGGGCTACGAAAAACCTTCACCGATCCAGGCTGAGTGTATTCCTCACCTGTTGAACGGCCGTGATGTGCTGGGCATGGCACAGACCGGTAGCGGCAAAACTGCGGCGTTCTCGCTGCCATTGCTGCACAACCTTGACGCTTCCCTGAAAGCACCTCAGATCCTGGTGCTGGCACCGACCCGCGAACTGGCGGTTCAGGTTGCTGAAGCGATGACCGATTTCTCCAAACACATGCATGGCGTTAACGTCGTGGCCCTGTACGGCGGCCAGCGTTATGACGTGCAGCTGCGCGCTCTGCGTCAGGGCCCGCAAATTGTAGTAGGGACTCCAGGCCGTCTGCTGGACCACCTGAAGCGTGGCACCCTGAACCTCTCTAACCTGAGCGGTCTGGTGCTGGATGAAGCCGACGAAATGCTGCGCATGGGCTTTATCGAAGACGTAGAAACCATCATGGCAGAGATCCCGGCTGAACATCAGACCGCACTGTTCTCTGCAACCATGCCGGAAGCGATCCGTCGCATTACCCGCCGCTTTATGAAAGAGCCGCAGGAAGTGCGCATTCAATCCAGCATCACTACCCGTCCGGACATCAGCCAGAGCTACTGGACTGTGCACGGCATGCGTAAAAACGAAGCGCTGGTGCGTTTCCTGGAAGCGGAAGACTTTGATGCGGCGATTATCTTCGTACGTACCAAAAACGCGACCCTGGAAGTGGCTGAAGCGCTGGAGCGCAGCGGTTACAGCAGCGCCGCACTGAACGGCGACATGAACCAGGCGCTGCGTGAGCAGACCCTGGAGCGCCTGAAAGATGGTCGTCTGGACATCCTGATCGCAACCGACGTGGCTGCTCGTGGCCTGGACGTTGAGCGTATCAGCCTGGTGGTAAACTATGACATCCCTATGGATTCAGAGTCTTACGTTCACCGTATCGGCCGTACTGGCCGTGCAGGTCGTGCCGGCCGTGCGCTGCTGTTCGTAGAAAACCGCGAACGTCGCCTGCTGCGCAACATCGAACGCACCATGAAGCTGACCATTCCAGAAGTTGAACTGCCAAACGCAGAACTGCTGGGTGAGCGTCGTCTGGCCAAGTTCGCCGCTAAAGTACAGCAACAGCTGGAAAGCAGCGATCTGGACATGTACCGCGCACTGCTGGCTAAACTGCAGCCGGAAGAAGAGCTGGAAATGGAAACCCTGGCCGCAGCACTGCTGAAAATGGCACAGGGCGAACGTCCTCTGATCCTGCCACCGGATCCCGTGTTCAAACCACGTCAGCGTCGTGAATTCAACGACCGTGACGACCGCGGTAACGACCGTCGTCGTGACGCACGTCCAGACAGCCGTGACGGTGGCGCAGATCGCCCACGTCGTGAGCGTCGTGACGTTGGCGAAATGCAGCTGTACCGCATTGAAGTGGGCCGTGATGACGGTGTTGAAGTTCGTCATATCGTTGGCGCGATCGCTAACGAAGGTGACATCAGCAGCCGTTACATCGGTAACATCAAGCTGTTTGCTGGTCACTCCACCATCGAACTGCCAAAAGGCATGCCGGGCGAGATCCTGTCTCACTTCACCCGTACCCGCATTCTGAACAAACCGATGAACATGCAACTGCTGGGCGATGCACAGCCGCATGAACGTCGTGAGCGTCGCGAAGGCGGTGCTGGTGCAGGTAACGGCGAGCGTCGTGGCGGTGGTCGTCCATTCAACGGCGAACGTCGTGAAGGGGCAAACCCAGGTCGTCGTTCTTTCGGTGATCGTCGTGAAGGCGGTGCTGCTGCACCTGCCGGCAACGGTGGCGAACGTCGTGGCGGTAACTTCAACCGTGACGGCCAACGCGCTCCACGTCGTGATGATGCCGCTCCGGCTGCACCACGTCGCCGTTTCGGTGATGCATAACATCTGATTTGACCGCTTGCGGTTAATCGGACCAAGAAACCAGCCTTCGGGCTGGTTTTTTTATACCTGAAATTCACCGTTAAATGGCGGAAAATGGCGTATCATTTATAAGGTTTTTTCTTATGGATACTACGCACGGGAGATGCCATGAGTTGGCAGCAGTTCAAGTCTCAATACCTGGTGCGCTTTTGGGCGCCTTTACCCGCGGTGATTGCCGCAGGGATCCTCTCCACCTACTACTTCGGTTTAACCGGTACCTTCTGGGCGGTAACCGGCGAATTTACCCGCTGGGGCGGCCACGTATTGCAGTGGTTCGGCCTGCACCCCGAGCAATGGGGCTACTTCAAGGTTATCGGCCTTGAGGGCACGCCGCTGCAGCGCATCGACGGCAGGATGATCATCGGCATGTTCGCCGGCTGTATCGCCGCCGCGCTGTGGGCCAATAACATCAAGCTGCGTCAGCCACAGCATCGTATTCGCATTGTGCAGGCGCTGATGGGGGGTATTATCGCCGGCTTTGGTGCGCGCCTGGCGATGGGCTGTAATCTGGCCGCGTTCTTTACCGGTATTCCTCAGTTCTCTCTGCATGCCTGGTTCTTTGCGCTGGCGACCGCGGCCGGCTCCTACTTTGGTGCCAAATTCACCCTGTTGCCGATGTTCCGTATCCCGGTGAAATTACAAAAGGTGAAGGCCGCGGCGCCGCTGACGCAAAAGCCTGAGCAGGCGCGTCGCCGCTTCCGTCTGGGCATGGTGATTTTTTTCCTGTCGGTAGCCTGGTCGCTTTGGACGCTGTTCGATGCGCCGAAGCTGGGGATCGCCATGCTGTTCGGCATAGGTTTTGGCCTGTTGATTGAGCGTGCGCAGATCTGCTTTACCTCGGCCTTCCGCGATTTATGGATCACCGGCCGTACGCATATGGCGAAAGCGATCATCATCGGCATGGCGGTGAGCGCCATCGGCATTTTCAGCTACGTGCAGTTGGGTGTCGCGCCGAAAATCATGTGGGCCGGCCCCAATGCGGTGCTGGGCGGGCTGCTGTTTGGTTTTGGCATCGTGCTGGCCGGCGGTTGTGAAACCGGCTGGATGTACCGCGCGGTGGAAGGACAGGTGCACTATTGGTGGGTGGGGCTGGGTAACATCATCGGCGCGACCCTGCTGGCTTACTACTGGGATGACCTGGCCCCGGCGCTGGCCACAGATTACGACAAAATCAACCTGCTGGACACTTTCGGGCCGATCGGCGGCCTGCTGGTGACTTACCTGCTGCTGGCGTTGGCGTTTGCCGCCATGCTGTGGTGGGAGAAACGCTTTTTCCGCGCCAAACCCGATGCGCAGGTGGTTAATTTGAGGAGTGTGTCATGAAGCAAGCGGCGATAGTGCCAGATTATCGGTTGGATATGCTGGGGGAACCTTGTCCGTATCCGGCAGTGGCCACGCTGGAGGCGATGCCGCAGTTGAAGCCGGGCGAGATCCTGGAAGTGATCAGCGACTGCCCGCAGTCGATCAACAACATTCCGCTCGACGCGCGGAATCACGGTTACAAAGTGTTGGATATTCAGCAGGATGGGCCAACCATCCGCTATCTGATCCAACGCTAATCTGCCAGGGGCAGCATTGCGCTGCCCCGTTTTGCACGGTGGGCGTGAAGGGAAATGATTGCCCTGCGGCCCAGCGTTGACTTACCCTTTCGCCAGCGTGTCTTTTACTCCGGCGACAATCTCAAACGAACGTAACCGCGCCTGATGGTCGAAGATCTGGCCGTTAACCATGATCTCATCCGCACCGGTTTCGTTGAGCAACGTTTGCAGCCCGTGACGCACGGTATTTTCGTTACCGACGATCGACATGCGCAGTGCCTGATCAACCCCGTACTGTTCTCCGGCGGTCCACAGCGCGTGGATATTGTCCACCGGCGCCGGCAATGGGCCCGGCGAGCCGCGGCGCAGGTTGATGAACTGCTGCTGCATCGACGTAAACAGGAAGCGTGCATCGGCATCGCTGTCGGCGGCCACCACGTTGACGCACACCATCGCATGCGGCTGCTGGCACTGCTCGGAAGCCTTGAAGTTGTCGCGGTACAGATTCAGCGCCTGAAACAACATCTCCGGCGCAAAGTGAGAAGCGAAGGCGAACGGCAGGCCGAGCTGTGCCGCCAACTGCGCGCTGTACAAACTGGAACCGAGCAACCAGAGAGGGACATGCAATCCTTGGCCGGGTACCGCCTGAACCGGCTGGCCCGGTTGTGCATCGCAGAAGTAATGTTGCAGTTCCTGAACGTCGCGGGGGAAGTTATCCACCTCGCTGGACAGATGGCGGCGTAGCGCCATCATGGTGCGCTGATCGGTACCGGGCGCGCGGCCAAGGCCCAGGTCGATGCGGCCAGGGTACAAGGACTCCAGCGTACCGAACTGTTCGGCAATCACCAGCGGCGAATGGTTAGGCAGCATCACGCCGCCGGAACCGAGGCGAATATGCCGGGTGCCGGAAGCCAGATAGCCCAGCAATACCGACGTGGCGGCGCTGCCGATGCCGGTCATGTTGTGATGTTCCGCCAACCAATAGCGTTGATAACCCCATTTTTCGGCATGTTGTGCTAAATCTAAAGAGGCGTGAAACGCGTCACGCGGCTTTGCCCCTTGGGGAATGGGGGATAAATCCAGTACCGACAGGGGTACCGCAGTTTTTTCAGTCATGGCATCGTCCATCAAAAGGTGATCGCTTAAAGGGCGATTGCAGAAGTCTGCAAACTACAAAGCTTAATGTGCTTTTAGTGTTAAAAGCATAATCCAATTTATGGTTATAAAAGAGGATATATGTGCTTGTGATATCCTCATGAGAAAAATGGTTTTTTTGGGAGTTTATTGAAATATGGACATGATGATTCCACCTGCCGCTTACTGCTCAGGGAGCTGAGAGAATGAAAAAAAAGACGTTGTTTACCCTACTGTTGATGGTGGTGGCGATCGCCATGGCGATATTGTTCCGCGCGCATAATCAGGATTTGCTGTTGCAGGGCGAAGTGGATGCGCCTGAGGTGATTGTGGCGTCCAAGGCTAAGGGACGAGTGATTGAACGTCTGGTGGAGCGTGGTGACGACGTGCAGGCAGGGCAAGTGATGATTCATCTCGACAGCCCGGAACTGATGGCGCAACTGCGTTCCGCGCAGGCGACGCGCGATGAGGCCAAGGCGCAGCTCGACCAGTCGTTGCACGGCACGCGTGAAGAAAGTATCCGCAACCTGCGTGCCAATCTGGCGCAATCCGAAGCCCAATATCGCAACGCGCAGAACGACTACAACCGTAACCTGAGCGTGGCCGGCAAAGGCTATATTTCGAAGTCTGAACTGGACAGTTCGCGCCGCGCGCGCGATACCGCTTTCCAGCAGGTGCAGGCGGCCAAGGCCAACCTGGACGAAGGGATTAACGGCGACCGTGTCGAATTACGCCAGCAGTACGCTGCGGCACTGCGAGCAGCGGAAGAAAACTTGCTGCAGGTGAAAGCCCAGACGGACGACCTGCAGGTTTTGGCCCCGGTGACCGGCGAAGTCGGGCCAATACCGGCGGAGGTGGGGGAGTTGCTGAATGCGGGCAGCCCGTTACTGACGCTGATCCGCATACCGGACGCTTATTTCGTGTTTAACCTGCGTGAAGATATTCTGGCCCACGTCCGCAAGGGCGACAAAGTCCAGATGCGGGTACCGGCTTTGAAGGACAAAATGATCGAGGCGGAAGTGCGCTATATCGCCCCTCTCGGCGACTACGCCACCAAACGTGCCACCCGAGCTACCGGGGACTTCGATCTGAAAACGTTTGAAGTGCGCCTGTATCCGTCACAGCCGGTAGACGGCCTGCGCCCAGGGATGAGCAGCTTATGGCTATGGAAAGAGTAAGGGCCGGCTGGCGCTGCTTCAGTCACGCGTTTGGCAACGAGTGCCGGGTTGCCTTTCGCAGCCCGGTAGTGCACTGGCTGAGCTGGATCTTCCCGCTGATCCTGTTTGGCCTGATCAGCAGTAACTTTTCGGAAGGGACCTTGCTCGATCTGCCGGTGTCGGTGGTGGACAGCGATCACAGCCCGTTATCCAAATCGCTGACGCGCCGTCTGGATGCCGGTTCGCACGCCCATGTCGAGGCTTACCCCGGTGGGCTGCAGGAATCGCTGCATCGCCTGCGTAGCGCGCAGGATTATGCGCTGCTGTACGTGCCGCCGGATTTTGAGGCCAACGCGCTGGCTGGCAAACAGCCGAGCGTGGTGATGTACTACAATGCGCTGTTTTATGGCGCCGGGCTGTATTCCACCCAGGACTTCAGCGGCCTGATGACCGAAATCAACGCCAGCTACCGCAGCATCATCGCCGGCGAAATGGGCAAAACCTTGCCGCCCCTGGCAGACGTGACGCTTTCCTACGGCAGCTTATTCAACGCCAGCGGCAGCTACATCTATTATCAACAGTTTGCCGCCACCATCCACCTGCTGCAGCTGTTCGTGGTGACCTGCATGATCTACGTGCTGGCGCGCAGCAAATCCTTGCTGAAGGCTCGGCCGTTCAGCCTGGCGCTGCTCGGCAAGCTGGCGCCGTATACTTTATGTTTCACCAGCTTGCTGATGGTTGAAATTGCCGCATTGGTGGGCATTTTTGACGCCCGCGTCAGCGGCAATCCGCTGTTTATGCTGATGATTGGCTTCTTCTACGTGATGGCGGCGCAGAGCATTGGCCTGCTGCTGTTTACCTTTACCAGTAGCACCATCACCGCCTACAGCCTGATCGCCATTTTGGTGAGTATTGCGCTGACCTTTTCGGGCATGGCGGTGCCGGAACTGTCGATGCCGCTGCCGGCGCGCATTATCTCCAATATTGAGCCGTTAACTCATGCGTTGTACGCCATGTTTGACGTATTCCTGCGGCAAGTCCCTGCCAGCGCCATCTTCAGCGTCTGTGCGTTGCTGTCTATTTATCCGCTGGTGACTGCACTGCTGGTGCGTAATCGGCTGTTGGCGCGGCTGTTGAAAGAAGGGGGTGCAGGATGAAACTTTATTGGCAAACCTTCGTCCGGGTGCTGCTCGGGATGCTGGAGCGGCCGATGTGGCTGATGTTGATCCTGTCGTTGTGCGTTATGAGCATGGTCTATGCCAACCGCACGGTATGGGATCTGCCGGTGGGCGTCATCGATCAGGACCACAGCACCGCCAGTCGCCAGCTGATCCGTCAGCTGGACGCCACCTCCAAAATTGCCATTGAAACCTATGACAGCCTGGAGCAGGCACAGCAGGATCTTGGCTGGCGTAAGCTGTTCGCGGTGATCATCATGCCGGTGGATCTGGAGAAGAAGATCCTGAGCGGCCAGAATATCGTGGTGCCGGTGTATGGCGATGCGACCAACCGCCTGGCCAACGGGCAGATCCAGCAGGATGTGGTGGCGGCTTATCAGCAGTTGCTGACCCAGTACAACAACGGGTTGCTGCTACGCAGCGGTTTCAGCGAGCGCCAGGCGCAGGTGATCCTGACGCCGATCGTCGGGCAGACGTTGGATGTGTTCAACCCGGGCATCAGCTTTGCGGCGATCATCTTTCCCGGCCTGCTGGTGATGCTGCTGCAGCACTCGCTGTTGATTGCCTGCGTGCGAGTCAGCATTGCCATGAAGAGTATGCCCGGCGGTAAAGCGCCGTTGGCGGCGCATCTGGGGGGGCTGACGGCGTTGCTGCCGATCTGGCTGTTCCTGTCGATCGTGCTGTTTGTGCTGTGGCCGTGGGTGCTGGGCTACCGGCAAACGGCGGGCATTGCGGAAATTCTGCTGCTGACCTTCCCGTTCTTGCTGGCGGTGTTGGGCTTGGGCAAGCTGGTGACGGAGTGCCTGCGCAGCGTCGAAATGATCTACCTGACTCTGGCGTTTATTACGACGCCGATATTTTATCTTTCGGGCACCATCTGGCCGCTGCAGGCGATGCCGGGCTGGGTGCGGGCGATTTCCTACAGTATCCCCTCCACCTGGGCAACCAAGGCCGTTGCGGGGGTTAACCAGATGGGGTTGTCGCTGAACGAAGTGTGGGGAGACGTGGCGATGCTGCTGGTGCTGGGGATTATTTACACCCTGCTGGGCTTCGGCGTGGGTTTCGTACGCAACAGCGTCGCGCTGCGCAGTATGTTCCGCAAACGGCAGGTTAATTAGCGTTCCAGCTAGAGAGCCCCACCATTTCCTTGACCCTTAACAAGGTAGACAAACGCGCCGTCTCGCATAATCACGCCCGTGAATTTTCTTACTGGTGTGATTGTATGGCTTACCAACTGAACCTGAACTGGCCCGAGTTTTTAGAGAAATACTGGCAGAAAAAACCTGTTGTTTTGAAAAATGCCTTCCCGAACTTTGTCGATCCTATCACGCCAGACGAACTGGCGGGGCTGGCGATGGAGCCTGAAGTTGACAGCCGTCTGGTGAGTAACACTGAGGGAAAATGGCAGGCCAGCAACGGTCCGTTTGAACATTTCGATGACCTCGGTGAAACGGGGTGGTCCCTGCTGGCGCAGGCGGTTAACCACTGGCATGCGCCCTCAGCCGAGCTGGTACGCCCGTTTCGCGCCTTGCCGGACTGGCGCCTGGATGATCTGATGATCTCCTTCTCGGTGCCGGGAGGCGGTGTGGGGCCGCATATCGACAACTACGATGTGTTCATCATTCAGGGGATGGGCCGCCGTCGCTGGCGCGTAGGCGATGCCTTGCCGATGCGTCAGTTCTGCCCGCACCCGGCGCTGCTGCACGTTGATCCGTTCGAGCCGATCATTGATGAAGACCTGGAACCGGGCGACATTCTGTACATCCCGCCTGGCTTCCCACACGACGGCTTTACCCACGAAACGGCGTTCAACTATTCAGTGGGTTTCCGTGGGCCAAACGGCCGCGACTTGATCAGCAGTTTTGCTGATTACGCGCTGGAAAACGATCTGGGTGGCGCGCATTACAGCGATCCTGATTTAACCCTGCGTGAACATCCAGGCCGGGTCGAAGAATATGAGCTTGAGCGCCTGCGCTCAATGATGTTTGAAATGATCGCCCAACCGGAAGACTTTAAGCAGTGGTTTGGCCGTTTTGCCACTACGCCACGTCATGAGCTGGATATCGCTATGGCGGAACCCCCTTATGAAGCGGAAGAGGTATTGAATGCGCTGATGAGCGGTGAAACCCTGACTCGCCTGAGCGGCCTGCGTGTGCTGCACATCGGCGACAGCTTCTTCATCAACAGCGAGCGTCTGGATGCCGTGGACGATCGTGCGGCCGATGCGCTGTGTCGCTATACCGAGCTGGGCCAGCCGGAGCTGGGTGATGCATTGCAAAACCCGGCCTTTGTGGCCGAGCTGACAGAACTGATAAATCAGGGATACTGGTTCTTCAAAGAGTAGTTGTCGCTGCTGGCTGACTTGCCGGGTGGCGCTACGCCTGCCCGGCAACTTTGTGTTTTCTTAACGGATCAAGACACCAATTCCAGCCCCGCGACCCGGCGCCAGTAGCCGTTACAGTCGGCTTTATCGGCCAGGGCCAGCGGCTGCGCCCCTTGCTCGTTGGCACGAAAACGGTCGACAAGCATGAGCGTTTCCTCACTCTGCGGCGACAGGCGCACGATGTCTACCAACCCCTGCATACTGCTCAATTCGTTACCCAGGTTGTAACAGTAGCCGCTCATGGTCTGGATACCGTTGAGCACGAACACCTGCTGCTGTTCTTGCGAACGCATCATGCGGCCTTGCGGGTATTTAATGCAGCAGATTTCGCATTCGTCCTTGGCGCGGTCTTCAGAGCGTGCGGTGAAGCAGCGTGCTGAATAGGCCAGCGGCAGGTGACCGTAGCTGAGCACCTCCACCTCAAACTGCTGGCGGAAGCCCAGTTCTTCGCACTGCGCCAACAGTTTGGCCAGCCAGTCGCGTGACAGCTCGACCGGCATACACCAGCGGGTCATGCCCTGGCGGTGCAGCAGGCGCAGGGTATAGGCGTTGTAGCAATTCAGCGCGTGACCGGCGACGAACGGCAGGCCACGTTCCGCGGCCATGTTCACCGTGCCCAGATCGTTGGCTTCGATCAGGAATTCGCCGTTTTCCACATAACGTTTCAGTTCGTTCAGTTCGGACGGCGCCTGTAACAGGGCCAGGGTAGAGATCACCACCTGCTTGCCGCTGCGGGCTATCTCTTGTGCCAGCGTCAGCCAGTCGCCCACCTTCATTTCACGCCGCTTGGTGCAGACGCTTTCACCGAGATAAATAATCTCCGCGCTGCTCTCCACCGCCTGCTGATAAAAACTTTCGATCTCGGTTTTTGGCCAGTAGTACAGCACCGGGCCTAATGCGTATTTCATGCGTCCTCCTGCTACTGCCATTTGCGATGATAGGCGCCGAGGGTGGTCTGGGTGCCTTCGGACATCGAGCCGAGCGCCTCCATCCAGCCGGCCTCGGCCTGATAAGCGGCCGGATCGGCCTGGCAGCGGTCGATAGCCTGGCGCCACACGCGGGCAACCTGGCTAACATAGGCCGGGCTACGCTGACGGCCTTCAATTTTCACCGAAGCGATATTGGCGGCCAACAGCTCCGGCAGCAGTTCCAGCGTATTGAGGCTGGTGGGCTCTTCCAGCGCGTGGTAGCGCACGTCATCCACCAGATAGCGGCCCTTGCACAGCGTTGGGTAGCCGGCATTTTCATCGTCCCGGTAGCGGTCGATCAGCACCCCGTTCAGGCGCGACTCCATACCCTGAGCCGTTTGCTGCCAGCGCACGTAGCGTGCCGGCGAACAGGCACCGACGGTGTTGGGGGATTCGCCGGTCAGATAAGAGGAGAGGTAGCAACGCCCCTCGGCCATGATGCACAGGCTGCCGAAGGCGAAAACCTCCAGCGGCACTGGGCTGGTACGCGCCAGCTGTTTAACCTGGTGCATCGACAGCACGCGCGGCAGCACCACCCGACCGACGTCGAAATGGCGTTGGTAGAAGCGAATTGCCTCTTCGTTAGTGGCAGAAGCCTGCACCGACACGTGGCGCTCCAACTGCGGGTAACGTTCGGCGGCGTATTCCAGCATCGCCAAATCGGCGAGGATCAGCACGTCGGCACCCAGTTGAGCCGCCATATCCACCGCCCGCTGCCAGCGGGTGTAGCCGTCCGGGTGGGCAAAGGTATTGATGGCGATGTGCAGCTTGCGGTTGTGGCGATGGACGTACTCGACCGCCTCCTGCAGCTTTTTCTCGGTAAAGTTGAGGCCGGCAAAGTGGCGCGCGTTGGTATCATCTTTCAGGCCGATGTACACGGCGTCAGCGCCGTTATCCACCGCAGCCTTCAGGGCCGGCAGGTTACCGGCGGGACAAAGCAGCTCCATAGATTTATCCTGACTCAGCATGCACCCATGGCGGATGCGGGCTGTCACAATGTTTACCGGTGACCGTTTTTAACCGGCAAACGCTAATCGGGAGGCAATTTTAGTGAAAGCGTGCTGAACAGGCTTTGATTTGAGGCAGCTTCTGGCGTATTGATAAAGCTGACGGCAAAATGCACTATTTGTTGATATAGAGCGCTTCTGCCGTGCGCCACTGTGGCAAAATAGTGCATCTGTGTTGAAAGGAGTGAACGACAGTGTTGGAACAATTACGAGCGCGCATTGTGCGCCAGGGGCCGTCGCTGCTGCGAGTACCGCTAAAATTCACGCCGTTTGCTTTGCAGCGCCAGCTTCTGGAACAGGTGCTGGGCTGGCAGTTCCGCCAGGCGTTGGCGGATGGCGATTTGGAATTTCTCGAATCGCGCTGGTTAAAGATCGAAGTCCGCGATCTGGCGCTACACTGGTTTATGACGGTAGAAAACGGCAAGCTGGTTGTCAGCCAACACGCCGAGGCTGATGTCAGCTTCAGCGGCGACGCCAACGATCTGATTCTTATCGCAGCGCGTAAGCAAGATCCCGATACGCTGTTCTTTCAGCGTCGGCTGCAGATTGAAGGGGACACCGAATTGGGCCTGTATGTAAAAAATCTGATGGACGCCATCGAGCTGGAAGCCATGCCTGCGCCGTTGCGCCTGGGCCTGCTGCAACTGGCTGAATTTGTCGAAGCAGGGCTGCAGGAGGGCACGGCGCAAACTTCCCGTGTGCCGGTATCATGCTAATCCGCGTAGAAATTCCGGTAGATGCCGCGGGGATCGACGCGCTTTTGCGTCGTGCATTTGGGCGTGACGACGAGGCCGATCTGGTGCAGCAACTGCGCGAAGATGGCCTGTTGACGCTGGGCATTGTTGCCACCGACGACGAAGGCGGCGTGGTAGGCTATGCGGCGTTCAGTCCGGTGGACGTGGCCGGAGAGGATCGCCAATGGGTCGGTCTGGCACCGCTGGCGGTGGACGAAAGCCTGCGTCGGCAGGGGCTGGGCGAAAAGCTGATCTACGAAGGGTTGGATTCGCTCAATGAGTTCAGCTATGCCGCAGTGGTGGTGCTGGGCGATCCCGCTTATTACGGCCGCTTCGGCTTTAAACCGGCTGCCGCCTACGGGCTGCAATGCCGTTGGCCGGGCAGCGAAGCCGCCTTCCAGGTGTATCCGCTGGCGGAAAATGCTCTGGATGATGTGCGCGGGGCGGTGGAGTTTTCCGAGCCGTTTAACCGGTTTTAATCTCAGCTTCCGGCAGTAAATGATCCAACGAAAGAGGCGGGTGATTCACCAGCCTCTCTTTTTGCGTTTTGCTCAGCTGCTTCACCCGGTATTCCAACCTTAGCGCTTTAGAACGATCCCCCGCCAGGCAGTGAAACGCCAACACCAGCTCGCCTTTGCCCCGCAGTGCCTTTGCTCCTTTGCCAGCCTGATGCTGTGCTAGACGTCGTTCGACGTCGGTAGTAATGCCGGTATACAGCATGCCGTTAGGCAGACGCAGCATGTAAAGGTGCCAGTCAATTGTATCCATCATCTGGGGCCCCATGAATAATCGAACACTACTATAGGTAACCATGGTCTACTGCTGAACCCTTTTTTTATAGCGAAATTTAACCATTTGATTTTAAACGTATTGAATGGATTGGATGGAAAAAGCCTTTTTGGCAAAATAATGACGTTACTCTTCAATTATCAGCTAATTGGCGCTAATCTTTAACAGTTCACTGCCGTGCAGGCAGCTTAGAAAAGGTAAAAGGGAAGGTTTTATAGCCGGAAAACGTTCACTGCCGTGCAGGCAGCTTAGAAAAGAGAGGAAATAAACAAAATCCTCAACGAGTAGTTCACTGCCGTACGGGCAGCTTAGAAATTCAAACAGCGACGTTGGCCGCTCAAGTCCGAGTTCACTGCCGCATAGGCAGCTTAGAAAGCCAACGTTCAGTTTTAAAGCATAAGCAACGGGTTCACTGCCGACTGGGTAACTTGAAAATGGAAGGAACCCGCATGGGTAGAGTGAACAAACGCCATCTTTAGCGTACCGAGAGGCCATTATGGAACACCTCCCCTCTCGGCACGTTTACTCTAATCACTGTGCCAATAGCTGATTACCGTCAGCCTTTTTTGCCCGCGATTTCGAAGCGAGGTGAAACGAGGCCGTACAGCGTCCAGCCGAGGAAAGTGGCGATGGCACCCCACATCATGGCCTCTTCACCGGAACTGTAGAGCGCGTAGAAGCTGTAAAGCGCGCCAATGCCGGCAATGATGTTGGCGATGCGCGCTTTTTTCTCCGGCACTTTCGCCACCTTTTGAATAATGATCAGCGCCGCCATCGACAAGATGTAGGGGATGATATTGGTCACCACGGCCAGATTAACCAGCACGTTGAACTGCTTGTTCAGCGATGGGCTGATGGTCATCAGCGACAGCACGCTCTGGATAACGACAATGGTCAGCATGCCTTTGACCGGGGCATCCGCCTTGCTGAGTTTCGAGAAGATTTTCGGGAAGAAACCGCTGTCGGCGGAAGATTTGAACACCTGGGCGATGGTGAACTGCCAGCCCAGCAGTGAACCGACGCAGGACATGATCATCAGTGCCATGATGATCTTGCCGACCGTTGGGTTGAACATATGGGAAAACGCCAGTCCAAACGGCGCGGTGGAATTGGCCAGATCCATATTCGGTACTATGCCGGCGATCACGTTGGTCGAAACGATATAGATCACTGCGGCGCTGAGGGTGCCGCCCAATACGGCGATCGGCACATTACGTTCTGGGTTCTCCACCACATCGGTATTGGCACAGGCGGATTCGAGGCCGAGGAAAGCCCATAGGGTCATGGAAATCGAAGCGCCAATGGCTTCAAAAGTCGGCACCTGATGCGGGTTCCAAGCGGCGACGTATGCGCTGCCGCTGAACCAGTGCCAGCCGATGATTGAAATCCCGACCACCGGAATGATGACGCCCCAGACGGTGATGCCGCTGATCCTGCCGGTAATGCGAGCGCCGCCGAAGTTGGCGACCGTGGCCAACCACAGCACACCGATGGTGGCGATGCAGATCCCCAATGGGCTCAGGTTGGCGCCAAACAGCTCGGTACCGTAACCCACGGCAGAAATGGCGATGGCGATATTGGCGATCAGTAATGAAACGCCGTAGGTATAGTTCGCCATAAAGTTGCCCGATTTCCCGAAGGCATATTCAGCATATCCCCCCATGCCGCCGGATTTACGGCTGAACATCCCGCATTTGGCAAAGGCATAGGCCAGCGCCATCGATCCCACTGCGGTGACCAACCAGGAAACAATAGAAATCGTACCTACTTCGGCCAGCTTGGTCGGCAGCATAATTATGCCGGAGCCCATCATATTGACGGCCGTCAGGATCGTTAACTGCACGACCCCCATTTTATTATTGGACTTACTCATGATCATTCTCTCTTTTATGATGCGATCTGGGCGGTGAATAATATTCACCGCCTTGTAATGTCGTTAATGACTCATGACGTAACCGTAAGCACGGTTCCAGCCGTCTTCATCTTTCTGGATATAAACACCCTGCAATTCCGGTGCAAAACCAGGAAGTAAATTAATACCCTCTTCCAGTGCCAGGAAATAACGCTGTGCCGCACCGCCCCATATTTCCCCAGGGACCACACATAAAACTCCCGGTGGATAAGGTAATGCTCCTTCGGCCGCAATACGGCCTTCCGCCTTGGCCAGAGAAACCAGTTCAATATTACCGCGGACAAATTCCGTGTTGGCATCTTGTGGATTCATGGCAATGCGAGGGAAATAATTTTTACGGAACATCTCTTTTTGCAGTTCTTTAACGTCGTAACTGACATAAAGATCGTGCATCTCCTGGCAAAGCTGACGCAGGGTATAATTCTTGTAGCGTTGCTCATTGCTTTTATATACCGCGGGCAGGACTTCACTGAGTAATGAATCCTGTTCGATGTGTTTTTCAAAGCGGGCAATCAGCGCCACCAGATGCTGCATCTTGGCGATGTCTTCGGCCGGCGTAAGCAGGAACAGGATCGAGTTGAGATCGCATTTTTCCGGTACGATGCCGTTTTCGCGCAGATAGTTGGCCAAAATGGTCGCCGGAATGCCGAAGTCGCTGTAGTTGCCGCTCGCCGTGTCTATGCCCGGCGTGGTGAGCAACAGCTTGCACGGGTCGACAAAATACTGCGATTCCGCATAGCCTTCAAAGGCATGCCATTTCTCGCCTGGCACAAAGTTGAAGAAGCGCAAATCGTTGGCCATCGTTTCGGTGTCATAAGACTGCCAGGGCTTGCCGTCGATCTGGTCCGGGACAAAGGGTTTGATTAACTGACAGGTTTCCAGCAGCATCTTGCGAGCTTCAATCCCTACGCGAACGCACTCCTTCCACAGGCGCTGGCCGCTTTTCCCTTCGTGCATTTTGGCATTGACGTCCAGGGCAGCAAACAGCGGATAGAACGGGCTGGTGGAAGCATGCAACATAAAAGCGTTATTGAAGCGCTTATGGTTGCAATAGCGACTTTGCCCTTTGATATGTTTGTCTTTTTTATGGATTTGCGAGGTTTGCGAGAAGCCGGCCTGCTGTTTGTGAACGGACTGGGTAACAATGATCCCCGGGTCGTTTTCATTCAGGTCGAGCAGTAAAGGCGAACAATCTTTCATCATTGGGATGAATTGTTCATAGCCCACCCAGGCGGAGTCAAACAGGATGTAATCGCACAGGTGCCCAATCTTGTCGACCACCTGGCGAGCATTGTAAATGGTGCCGTCGTAGGTGCCTAACTGGATGATTGCCAGACGGAAAGGTCGGGCTTCATTGGCGCGTTCCGGTGCCACTTCGCGGATTTGCTGACGCAAGTAACGTTCATCGAAGCAGTGGGCATCAATACCGCCGATAAAGCCAAATGGATTGCGGGCGGTCTCCAGATAGACCGGCGTTGCGCCAGCCTGAATCAATGCGCCGTGGTGATTGGATTTATGGTTATTGCGGTCGAACAACACCAAATCGCCGCGGGTGAGCAGGGCATTGGTCGCGACTTTATTTGATGCAGAGGTCCCATTCAGCACGAAATAGGTCTTATCGGCGTTAAACACCTTGGCCGCGTGTTGCTGCGCGGCACAGGGAGCCCCCTCGTGGATCAATAAATCGCCCAGTTTGACGTCCGCGTTGCACATATCGGAACGGAACAGCGTCTCGCCATAGAAATCAAAGAACTGACGTCCGGCCGGATGTTTACGGAAGAATTCACCGCCCTGATGGCCCGGGCAGGCAAAGGTGGCGTTGCCCATTTCGACATACTGCGTCAGCGTGTTGAAGAACGGTGGCAGCAGATCTTTTTCATATTTTACCGCCGCGGCCTCCAACTGCTTGCCGTAGAACTGGGTGTTTTTCCCGCAGAGTTCAAATACCCCGTGCAGCGCCGGCAATACGGCGTTGTCCAACTCTTCTTCGCAGCAAACCGCCACAAACAGCGGGATGTTCAACCCGATCTCTTCGAGATGCGTCACCATGCCCTGTGCAACGTCGTCAACGGACAGCACAATGGCGGCGACATCGTTGAAATCGCTTTGGTGCACATCAACAATTTCACGTTCAGTTTCAAAACAGCCTAGTGTTTTTTCATTAGCGGCAATTTTTAGCTTTTTCATTTTTCTCATTCTTCAGGCAACGGTATTCCATCAGCAAATAATAAAATTTGCCGTTAATACCTTATGAAAATAAAGGTGTGCGAGAACCTGGCATGCCGAAAGGCATTCCTGAGTTCACTCTATTATTTGGGGCGCGGTTCTTATCCAATAAAGATGAATTACGGTATTTTCCCTTGCGTAAGCAACAGAAATTTATCTCTGTTGATCAGAGTGAAAAATAAGTCGTAATAATGTCTTGCGTTCGGAATAAGGACGAACGAGGAGGGAGGTTATCTGAAGTTAAAGAAGGCGAAGCTAAAGCAGCTACGATGAGCCATCATCATAATATGGGTAGTGCGCCTGATATGCGCCATTTTTCGGTTGTTGTTTTCCATTTCTAATCCACCTTGGTGCGTGAAAAGATGGCGCTATTTTAACGCAGGCTTGGCCAAAATATGTGATGCGCGTCACGCATATGCAGCTTTAAGTAAATAATTATTCACTTCTTATGCATTGAAGTGAATAAAAATACCGCGAAAGAGTTATTACGTATGTAAATAGATTGATAACAAACAGCCCATTTGGTGACCTGATTTTCCCTGACCTGGAGAAAGGGCAAAAAAAATTGCGTTTAAGAAGGACATATACAGTGCAATTGAAGTGAGTTTGTTTTTATTATGTTATAAGTCCATACATTGACATTTTGCATATAAATTCACTTTATTTGGGTGTTTATTCTTTTTTCATTTTTTCCGGCATTGTTGTTATTTGTGACCCGCCTCAACAACACGGGTTAAGATGAAGCAAGCTAAAGGGGAGAATTCACAGTGATTATGACCGACGAGCATCAATCTATAGTGCACTTCCTCAGCAAGCAGCACGTACTGACGCTGTGCGCGGGAAACGGTATGGACATGTGGTGCGCCAACTGTTTCTACGTGTTTGATGCCGAGCGTATGGCGCTGTGGCTGATGACCGAAACCCACACACGCCACGGCGAGCTGATGCTGCACAACGCCAGCGTGGTGGGCACCATAGCGCCGAAACCGAAGACCATCGCCTTGATCCGCGGCATTCAGTATCGGGCGCAAGCGACGATGCTGAACGGTGAGCAGGAGGCGCTGGCACGGGCACGTTACTGTAAGCGTTTCCCGATAGCCAAAATGATGAAGGCGCCGGTCTGGCAGTTGGATCTGCAGGAGGTGAAGATGACGGACAACACCCTCGGTTTCGGTAAAAAGCTTCACTGGGCGCGGGTCTGAATACGACAAACTATACTTTTCAGCATCATCAATCGGCGGGAGGGCATATGGCCCGGGTATTTATTGTAGGGGCAACTGGGTTGGTGGGTAATGCACTGTTGCATCTGCTGCAGCGTGATCCGCAGGTCACGGCGATCGTGGCGCCAACGCGCAAGCCACTGCCGCCGCACGAAAAATTAGACAACCCCGTGGGTGATGATTTGTTCGCGCTGCTGACCGGCTGTGAACAGCCGGTCGATAGGGTGTTTTGCTGCCTGGGGACGACCCGCCGCGAGGCCGGTAGCGACGCTAATTTCCATTACGTCGATTATACCCTGGTGGTGGAAAGTGCGCTGACTGGCCGTCGGTTAGGGGCGCAGCATTGTCTGGCCGTCAGTGCATTAGGCGCGAACAGGCACTCTACGTTCCTCTATAACCGCACCAAAGGGGAAATGGAGCAGGCGCTGCGTGAACAGAGTTGGCCGCGCCTGACGCTGGTGCGGCCATCCATGCTACTGGGGTCACGGCCCTCGCCGCGTTTGCTGGAGCGCCTCACCGCGCCGCTGTTCAAATTGCTGCCCGGCAAATGGCGAGCGGTGAGTGCCGAAGACGTGGCGCAAACCCTGCTGGAACAGGCGTTCAGCCCTGGCAACGGCGTTAGGGTGCTGGAATCCGATCGGCTGCATTGTTACCGCAGTGCACGCTGAGATTATCGAACGCCAGCTCCAGGCCAGGCGGCAGTTCATTGTTCGTCAGCCACAAGTCGAGATGATGGCTGATGTGCGTCAGCAGCGTACGGCCTGGCTGTAAGCGTTGCTGAATTTCCTGCGCACGGGTCAAGTCGTTGTGGTTGCGCGGTGCCTGCGGCTGAGGGGGCAGGCTGCAATCGAGCACCAGCAAATCCAACGGCACTCCGCGCAGAAAAGCGTCGGTATCGGGCGGCAGGCCGACGGTATCGGTCAGGTAGGCCAGCGATGCTCCTGCGGCCTGTATCAGATAGCCCAGCGTGATTTTTGAATGCTGCAGCGGCAACGGGGTGATGCGCAACCCGCCCAGTTCAAGGGGTTCGAAGGGGGTTAATGGCGGTTGAAACGCCAGAATGCCGGGATGTTTGAACAGGTCATCGCAGCCCTGTTCGTCCGCCGGACCATAGACGGGAATAAAATTTCCGCATCCCCAACGCAAAGGAAATAACCCCTGCACGTGATCCATGTGGTAATGTGTCAGTAAAAAACGTTGAATTTCCCCCGCCGAAAAACGCCGTTCCAACGACGGTAATCCCGCATCCAGCAAGGTCGTTTCCCCCTGAAATTTGAGCATGGCGCTGCACGGTCGTCGCCGAAAAGCCGGCTCGCGCCGCGCCCGCTGACAGACCAGACAATCACAGCCAAACACCGGGATCTGTTGCGCGCCGCCGGTGCCGAGAAACGTCAGTTGCATGTCGTCACTCCCGATTATAAATACTTCTCCGCGAAGGCATGGATATCACGGAAATCCGCCAACCGCTGTTGCAGCGTCTGGTGGTCCCAGTGCCACCACTGGCTGCGCTCAATGCGTTCGATCAGGGCGTCGTCGAAACGCATGCCGATCTTTTTGGCCGCTACGCCGGCGACAATCTCATAGGGGGCGACATCTTTGGTGACGACCGCTGCGCTGCCGATAACGGCACCGTTGCCGATGCTGACGCCGGGCATGACGATGGCGTTATGACCCATCCAGACGTCGTGGCCGATAGTCACATGCTGTTCGCGCCGCCAGTCGAAGAACGCTTCGTCGTCTTCTCCCAGGTCATAGTCTGAAGCGCGGTAGGTGAAATGGTGTTGGGCGATACGCTGGTAAGTGGGGTGATTGCCAGGATTGATGCGTGCATAAGAGGCAATCGACACGAATTTGCCGAGGGTGGCGTAAAAAATCTGGTTGTGTCCGGCGGTGTAGGAGTAATCACCCATTTCCACCTCCTCCAGGATCGCATCGTCGGCCAGATGCACATACTGGCCTAAGCGGGTGCGGTTAAGCGTCACGTTGTTACCGATTTTCGGCTGTGCGGCATCGTTCATGGCACGGCATCCTGTGGTTGTTTTGTCATAGAGGGCAGCAGCGCCAACAGCGCCGCCAGCGTGTCATCAAGGTTGCCGTCGTTATCCAAGCGTCGGCAACCGGCAGGGAGCTTTTCCTGGTACTCTGCCGCACGCGCCAATCGTTGTTCGATCTGCTCGGCATTTTCGCGTGCGCGGTTTTGCAGCCGCTGGCGGAGAATATGCGTACTGACCTGCAGGCAAACCGGCAGCAGCTGTGCGCCATAACGCTGCTGCGCCTGTAAAAGGTGAGCGCGCGAGCCATTGACGACGACATCGATCCCCTGCAGCAACCAAAGATCCACTTCGATCCCAAAAGCGTAATGATGCTGGTGCGCGTGCCAGTCGAGGGCAAACAGGCCTTTGGCGCGGCGGCGCAAGAATTCGGGTTCACTGAGCGCAATGTGGTTCTCGCAGCTGGCGTCTGCCGGCCGGGTGATATAACGGTGCGCCACCAGCGGCGCACTGTCGGCGTGGGCGCGCAGGGCGGCCAGCAGGCTGTCTTTCCCGGCCCCGGAAGGCCCCATCAGATAGATAAGCTGCGCCATCAGAACACCTGCTTGCCCTGGCGCCACACGTTCTGCACGTAGATATGCTCGCCGTGCGGTCGCGCCAACACCAAATCTGCCCGTAATCCTTCGGCGATGGTCCCGCGATCCTGCAAGTCCAGCGCTTTTGCCGGGTTGCGGGTGATCATCTTCACCGCCTGCGGCAAGCCGTAGCCGTTGCGCTCGTCGGCCGCGATACGAAATGCCGCATCCAGCAGGCTGGCCGGGTAATAATCGGAAGACAGAATATCCAATACCCCCAACGCCGCCAGATGGTGCGCTGCTACGTTGCCGGAGTGGGAACCGCCGCGCACGATATTCGGCGCCCCCATCAGCACCTGTAATCCTTGCTGATGCGAGGCCAGGGCTGCGGCTTCGGTGGTGGGGAATTCGGCAATGGCACTGCCCAGCGCACAGGACTCGGTCACGTGTTCGGCGGTCGCGTCGTCGTGGCTGGCAAGAGAGATCCTGCGTGCCCGGCAGTGAGCGGCGATCGCTTCGCGGTTTGGCGTGGCCCAGCGAGCGGAAAGCCCGATTTGCTGCTCCTCAAAGTCGCTCATCTGCTGGTCATTGAGGTTGTATTTGCCCTGATAGTATTCGCGGTATTTTTCACGCGAAGCGAACTGTCGCTGGCCCGGCGAATGGTCCATCAATGACACCAGGGACACGCCCGGTTTATCCATCAGCTGTTCGAACAGCGGCAGGGTGCTGTCGTGCGGCAGTTCGCAGCGCAGGTGCAACCGGTGTTCGGCGCGGTTCACCCCCGCACGCTGGCTGTGGATCACCGCGTCGATCATTTTTTGCAGGTTCTCCAACCGGTGACCGCCGTCGCGTACGTCGCCAATGGCGACCGCGTCCAGCACGGTGGTGATGCCATTGGCCACCATCAATGCATCATGGCTGCTCATGGCCGAATGGGCCGGCCAGTCGACGTTGGGGCGCGGGGTGAAAAACTTGTCCAGGTTATCGGTGTGCAATTCGATCAGGCCAGGCAGCAACCAGCCGCCTTCACCGTTCAGTGCCTGGGGTAACTGGCTCGGGGTATCGGCAAAACTGCGGATCGTGCCGTCGCTGATCTCCAGCGATCCTTCGACAACCTGATCTTCCAGCACCAGCTTCACGTTATTGATGATCATCAGAGGATCTCCAGCGCCTGTGGCGCCTGCATGTCATATAACCGGTCGGCGACCTGCTGACGGACGCCCTCATCATGAAAAATGCCGACGATAGCCGCACCGCGCCGTTTGGCCTGTTCGATCAAGGCGACCACCGCCGCACTGTTGCGGCTATCAAGTGACGCCGTGGGTTCGTCCAGCAGCAAAATCGGATAATCGACAATAAAGCCGCGCGCAATGTTCACCCGCTGTTGCTCACCGCCGGAGAAGGTCGAAGGCGCCAGCTGCCACAGACGCTGCGGCACATTGAGCTGGTTTAGCAAGGTTTCGGCGCGTTCACGGCATTCGGTGCGATCGGCCCCCTGTTCCAGTAACGGCTGCATGACGACGTCCAGCGCGCTGATACGAGGGATCACTCGCAGGAACTGGCTGACCCAGCCAAGGGTATGACGGCGAACCGCCAGAATTTGGCGCGCTTCGGCCTGCACCATGTCCAGCCATTCCCCCTGATGGTTGACCCAGATATGGCCGCTGTCGGGCAGATAGTTGGCATACAGCGAGCGCAGCAGGGTTGATTTTCCGCTACCGGAATGGCCGTGCAGTACCACGCACTCGCCGCTGCTGACCGTCATGTTGGCGTCGTGCAACACCGGCAGCCGCGTGCCGTGCTGCTGGTGGAGCACAAAGGTTTTGCTGAGGTGTTCAACCCGGATTTGAATAGTCATCTGTTATTACCTTGTGTTACGACAGCACCGAAGAAACCAGCAGTTGGGTATAAGGATGGTGCGGATCGTCCAGCACCCGGTCGGTCAGGCCGCTTTCCACCACCTCGCCCTGTTTCATCACCAGCAAGCGGTGCGCCAGCAGGCGCGCCACGCCGAGATCGTGGGTGACAATCACCGCCGCCAACTGCATTTCCACCACCAGGGTGCGCAGCAGATCGAGCAGCCGCGCCTGCACCGAAACGTCCAGCCCACCGGTGGGTTCGTCCATAAACACCAGCTTCGGGTGGGTCACCAGATTGCGGGCGATCTGCAAGCGTTGCTGCATACCGCCGGAAAAGGTGGTCGGCAGATCGTCAAGGCGCGACAGCGGGATCTCGACGTCTTCCAGCCACTGTCCGGCCTGACGGCGGATGTCGCCATAGTGACGCTGGCCGATAGCCATCAGCCGTTCGCCGATGTTGCCGCCGGCGGAAACCTTGGGCCGCAGCCCGTCGAGCGGGTGCTGATGCACCACGCCCCAGTCGGTGCGCAGCAGGCGGCGGCGATCGCTCTCCGCCATCGCATACAAATCATGCTGTTGTCCGGCCTGCGGACGGTAGAGGATCTGCCCTTGCTGCGGCGCCAGTCGCGCAGAGATCGACTTCAGCAGGGTGGTTTTGCCGGAGCCGGATTCGCCGACGATACCCAGCACTTCACCGGGGTAGATATCGAAAGACACGTCGCTAAAGCCTTTGCCCGGCGCGTACAGGTGGGTCAGGTTAGCCACCGACAGCAGCGGCGTGGTGCTCAGAGGGGTGGAAGTCATCAGTGCTGCGCCTCTTGCGAAGGTTGCGCCAGTTGCTGCTGGCAGTAATCGGTATCGGAGCAGACGAACATGCGGTTGCCCTGGTCATCGAGCACCACTTCGTCCAGATAACTGTGGCGCGAGCCGCACAGCGCGCAGGGCTCGTCCCACTGCTGCACGCTGAACGGATGATCGTCGAAGTCCAGGCTCTCCACTTTGGTAAAGGGCGGCAGGGCATAGATGCGTTTCTCGCGCCCGGCCCCAAACAGCTGCAGCGCCGGCATCATGTGCATTTTCGGGTTATCGAATTTTGGGATCGGCGACGGATCCATCACGTAGCGGTCATTGACCTTCACCGGATAGGCGTAGGTAGTGGCGATGTGGCCGTAGCGCGCGATGTCTTCATACAGCTTCACCTGCATCACGCCATACTCTTCCAGCGCATGCATTTTACGGGTCTCGGTTTCTCGCGGTTCGATAAAGCGCAGCGGCTCAGGGATCGGTACCTGATAAATCAGGATCTGGTCTTCGCGCAGCGCGGTTTCCGGAATGCGGTGGCGGGTCTGGATCAGCGTGGCCTCGGGCGTGCGTTCGGTGGTGGCGACCCCGGCGACGCGCTGGAAGAAGCGGCGAATCGACACGGCGTTGGTGGTGTCGTCGGCGCCCTGATCAATCACCTTCAGCACGTCGGCACGGCCAATCACGCTGGCGGTCAACTGAATGCCGCCGGTGCCCCAGCCGTAGGGCATCGGCATTTCGCGGCCGCCGAACGGCACCTGATAACCGGGGATGGCGATGGCCTTCAAAATGGCGCGACGGATCATACGTTTGGTTTGCTCGTCCAGATAACCCAGGTTATAGCCGGTTAATACTTCACTCATCGCGGGCCTCCTGACGCTCGCTAAATTCCTGGCGCAGACGCTTGAGCAGTTCCAGCTCGGCCTGGAAATCGACGTAGTGCGGCAGTTTAAGGTGGGAAACAAAGCCGGCGGCTTCGACGTTATCGGCATGGGCCAGCACGAACTCTTCGTCCTGCGCCGGGCTGGCGATGCCTTCGTCGTACTCGGGGCTTTGCAGTGCACGGTCTACCAGTGCCATTGCCATTGCCTTGCGTTCGGCGCGGCCAAATACCAGACCATAGCCGCGGGTGAAATGCGGCGGCTGGTCAACCGGATCGATAAAGCCGTTAACCATTTCGCATTCGGTTAGCAGGATCTCGCCGATATCAATGGTGAAACCCAGCTCTTCTGGCGTTATCTCCGCTGAAACATAGCCAGTGCGGATCTCACCGGCGAACGGGTGGGTACGGCCATAGCCACGTTGGGTTGAGTAGCTCAGCGCCAGTAAAAAGCCTTCGTCACCGCGCACCAATTGCTGCAGGCGGGCTGAGCGCGAGCAGGGGTAAACCGGAGGATTACGGGTGATATCGTCCGGAATGCTGCCGTCGTCCCGCTCCGCCAATGCCAGCTGTTGCTGACTGAGCAGATCAAAGACGTGGGCACAGTTTTCCTGCAAGGGTTCGTCGGCCTGCGGTGCGCGGGGGGCCTCTCCTTCCGCCAGCAACGCGAAATCCAACAGCCGGTGGGTGTAATCGTAGGTTGGCCCCAGCACCTGCCCGCCGGGCAAGTCCTTGTAAACCGCCGAGATACGACGCTCCAGTCGCATGTTTTCTGTCGCCAGCGGTTCGCCGATCGCCAGGCGTGGCAGGGTGGTACGGTAGGCGCGCAGCAGAAAAATGGCCTCGACCAGATCGCCGCTCGCCTGCTTGATGGCCAACGCCGCCAGCTCGGGATCGTAGATACCGCCCTCGGTCATGACCCGATCCACGGCCAGCCCCAGCTGTTGCTCAATCTGCAGTGTGCCAAGCTCCGGCACGCTGTCGTCGCCGCGCCGCAGCTGTTCTTGTAACTGATGGGCGGCCTCAATGGCTTTTTCGCCCCCTTTAACGGCAACGTACATCAGCACACCTCCACGTGGGTGGTTCGCGGTAACGCCAACAGGCGCTCGCCGCAGGTCAGCAGGAAATCCAGCCCCAGCGGGAAGCGCTGCGGGCGGTTAAGCAGGTAATCCAGCAGCGCCGGCGGAAGCTGCGGTGTAATAATCCGTTGATGCTCGATGCCAGGCCCGGTCAGGCGCAGTGGCGTGCCTTGTTCCAGGCTCGCCAACTGCACAATCACCGTAGCGCTGAACTCGGGAGATATTTCACTGCCGTGCGGCAGCCTCTGTAAATCCGCCGCCTGCAGTTGCGTATCGAACAGCGCGAAACACACCTCTTCGGCGCGGTCGGCCAGGGGGGCTCCGCTGTGGAAACGAATGTTTGTTAGCGCTTGCTCACTTTCTAGCTCCGGACTCAGCTGGATCGGGGTTTCCTGATCCGCCAGGGTCAGCAAGGCGGCGGTGCTGGCGGCATTCAGCCTGTCCCAAGTCGGGCTACCTTGCAGGGTGACCAGATGTCCAGGTTCGCTTAACGCCTTAAGAATCAAACGAAAAGTCTGCTGAGATTGGTCGATTGGCTGGGTAAAACCTGTCAGTAGGCTCATGATTAATCCCCTCGCACCAGCGTAAAGAAGTCCACCCGGCTGGAGGCGACGGCCCGGGCACGTAGCTGGCGTTGCTCGTGTTGCAGCGCGGCCAGCGGCTCTATCAGCTGTTGTTGCAGCAATTCAGCCTGCTCCGGCAGTTGCAGCAGGGCATCCAGCAGCGCGCAGAGTTCGGCATGCGCCTTATCGCGCCCGGCGATATAGCTGTAGCCATAGCCGCCGCTTTCGAGCTGTACCACTGCACGGGTGACGGTCATGTCGCCCAAGACGAAGCGGCGGCCGGTGGCGCCCATGCGCCCCTGCAACTGTGCCAGGCCAATTTCCGGTGCGCGGATGCTCTGGTAGCGCGGGTTGATATTCAGCGCCTGCCAGTGGCTGCGCAACTGGGCCGGCTGGCTGTGCGCCAGTACCGACATCCAGCGTTGTCTCGGCTGTAAGGCTTGCATTTAGTGCTCCATCGTCAGTTCAATCATGTCGGCGCGCGCCAGGCTGACGGAGTATTCCGCCACGTTGTCGCTGCCGGTGCAGACGTTCAGGGTGCGCACGCACAGCAGCGGCGCCTGAGTGGCAATTTCCAGCATCCGGCTCTCTTTGGCCTGAGCACGGCGCGCACTGATGCGTGTCTGGCTGCGGGTCAGCGGCTGGTGGATGTTTGATTCGATAAATTCGTGCAGCGAACCGCTGTGGAACTGCTGGAGCGCCGGCCACCAGTCCAGATCGGGCAGATAGTGGTCGATCAGGCTCATCGGTACGCCGTTGACCCGGCGCAAAGTGCGAAGGTGGATCACCGTTTCGCCTTCTTCCCGCGACAAGGCGCTGGCAACATGCCCATTGCATGGGCGTAGCACCGCGAGTAAGCGCTCACTGGTGGGGTGACTTCCCTGCTCGAACAGGTTCTGACTGAAGCGGGTATTGGCATGCAACGGGTAGTCGTAGGGGCGCATCAACACCAGAATGCCGATCCCGTGCCGGCGTTGCAGCCAGCCGCGCTCCACCAATTGATCGACTGCACGACGCAGGGTATGGCGATTGACCTGATAGCGTTCCGCCAATTGCTGCTCGGAAGGCAGGTAGTCGCCACAGCGGTATTGGGTGCGCAGCTCTTGTTCCAGCTGTGCGGCGATTTGCTGATAGCGGGTGGGGTAACTGGTCGGATGTCTAGATAAGTCCATCATAATAAAAAACATCGGTGGCCATAACGACATAAAAAAATATGCGGTTTATCGGCGTGTCTTACGGTGCTCACCCTGCGGCTTGGAAGACGACGGGCAGGTCCCGTGGTGAAGTTGGCATCATCTTGCAGGCGTCAGATGACAATCGCGTTACGCGTCGGTGGCGAACAGATGAACTATTTTGGACAGGCAGATGATGCGCAGGGAGCCGCAGCGCGCTAAGCTGACGCTATTGATGATTGAACCGAGTTGACCAGAACCCATGCCACATCCCCTGACTGCAACTGAACACCGCGCGCGCCCTTGGCCGTGGTGGAAACCGGCGCTGTTTCTGCTGGTGGTGGCCATCGGCCTCTACTACGTCAAATGGCAGCCTTACTACGGCAAGGCCTTTCTGGCGGCGGACACGCATTCCATCGGCAAATCGATACTGGTCAACGACGACAGCAGCCCATGGCTGGCGGCCTGGCACTACGCGCTGGTCTATTTCACGGCGGTGTGGAAGGCGGCGGTGCTTGGCGTACTGCTGGGTTCGCTGGTGCAGGTGCTGATCCCACGCGATTGGTTGATGCGCACGCTCGGCCATCCGCGTTTTTCCGGCACTTTGCTGGGTGCGGTGATCGCACTGCCGGGCATGATGTGCACCTGCTGCGCTGCGCCGGTAGCCGCCGGATTACGGCGTCAGTCGGTGTCCAGCGGTGCGGCGATGGCGTTCTGGTTGAGTAACCCGGTGCTGAATCCGGCGACGCTGATTTTCATGGGCTTTGTGCTCGGCTGGCAGTTTGCCGCAATCCGGCTGGTGGCTGGGGTGATCATGGTGCTGGGCATCGCCTGGCTGGTGCAGCGTGCCACCGCCAGGGATCCGCAACCGGCGGCTTTGCAAACGCCGCTGCTGCCGCTGGATAAAGCTGACGAAAGGCCGTTTTTCGGCCGCTGGCTCAGGGCGCTGTGGTCGCTATTCTGGTCAACCATACCTGTCTACATTCTGGCGGTGCTGGCGCTCGGAGCCGCGCGTGTTTGGCTGTTCCCGCATGCCGATGGGGCGATAGATAATAGCTTGCTGTGGATTATTGGCCTGGCGATCGCCGGTTGCCTGTTCGTGATCCCGACGGCGGCGGAAATCCCGATTGTGCAGACCCTGATGCTGGCGGGCATGGGCACTGGCCCGGCGCTGGCGCTGTTGATGACCCTGCCGGCGGTCAGCCTGCCTTCGTTGCTGATGCTGAACAAGGCCTTCTCTGCCAAGGCACTGTGCCTGACGGCGCTGCTGGTTGCGCTGTGTGGGATCGTCACGGGCGTGGTAGGAATGGGGTTGGTATAAATTGTTTAATAAATAGTCTTTCATTCGTATTTGTGTTGTCACAAATGTGCTAACGTTGACGGGTTTTCAGTTGTTAATTATTGAGCGAATGCAGGAGTATCAAGATGGAAAGCCGTATCCAGTTTCGCATTGAGGATGAGACTAAACGTTTGGCGCAGAAAGCCGCAGAAGCCAAGGGGATCACTTTGAGTGAGGCATGTAGACGTTTGGCTGAGCAAATGGCAGATGAGCAACGGGCAACTGAGCAACATGAGAATTGGTTGAAAGAAAAGGTTGATGCCGCTTTTGCCCGTTTGCATGAAGGAAGCGCGGTCTATCTTGACCAACAACAGGTTGATGAAAGCATGGATGCCTTTAAGGCAAAAGTCCGAGCGAAATACGACCGAAAATAAGGATCGTTATGCGTGTCGAATGGGATGAAGAAGCGCTACGGGACAGGGAACGTATTTTTGATTTTCTCTATCCTTTTAATCCGCAGGCTGCTGAGCAGGCTGATGCTGAGATTGATAAGGCAGTGAGGCGCCTGTTGGATTACCCTGAACTCGGTAAAATTTGGTACAGACAGGCGCGTAAGTTATTGGTCAGCCAGGCTTCATTATTAGTTTTATACGTTGTTGTTGACGACGTGATTAAGGTTTTAGCCGTTGCTCATCAACGAGAGAAATTCCCTGACATATAGAACTAACGCAGCTTATGCACTACCTGATTAGCACTGCCGCGCCAAATCAGCGCCGGATCCTTTAAGTCCTGCACAAACTTTCCGTCAATCAACACGTTAATCCTGTCCACTATCTGCATTTGCTGCGCATCCAGCTCCGCCAGCCGGTAGCCGGTCCACAGCCAGATATCCTTGCCGGGGCATTCGGCACGTACCCGTTTCACCAGTTGCAGCACCGCCGCGACATTGGCGGGGTGCAGGGGATCGCCACCGGACAGCGACAGCCCCTGGCGCGGAATGCGCTTATCGTTCAGGTCGGCAATCAACTGGTCTTCCATCGCCTGGGTAAAAGGCTGGCCGGAGTTAAGCCGCCAGGTGCTTTTGTTGTAGCAGCCGGGACACTGGTGCACGCAGCCGGCAACAAACAGCGTGCAGCGGGTACCGGGGCCGTTGACGACATCGATGGGGTAGTACTGGTGATAATTCATCTTTCGCTTTCTGAAGGTAGGGGCTCAGCACGCTGAGCCCGGATAGCAGGCGCGGTTGGCCGCGCCCCGACCGACAGCAGGCCGGCGTCAGCCGATCTGCCCGTTCCCCAGGTGTTTCACCCGGCGTTTCACCTCTTCTTGCTTGCCGGCATTAAACGGCCTGGCGTCCGGGCTGCCGAGATAACCGCACACCCGGCGGGTAACGGAGACCTTGGACGGCTCGTGGTTACCGCATTTCGGGCAGGTGAAGCCCTTGCTGGTGCAGGAAAATTCTCCGGTAAAACCGCACTCGTAGCATTCGTCGATGGGCGTGTTGGTGCCGTAATAGGGCACGCGGCTGTAGCTGTAATCCCACACGTCTTCGAGCGCTTTCAGGTTGTGCTGCAGGTTCGGGTATTCGCCGTAACAGATGAAACCGCCGTTGGCCAATGGCGGATAGGGAGCCTCAAAATCCAGCTTGTCGTAAGGATTGACCTTTTTCTCTACGTCGAGGTGGAAGCTGTTGGTGTAATAGCCTTTGTCGGTCACGCCCGGCACCACGCCGAAATCGGCGGTATCGAGCCGGCAGAAGCGATCGCACAGGTTTTCGCTTGGCGTGCTGTACAGGCTAAAGCCGTAACCGGTCTCTGCCTTCCAACTTTCCGTGGCGGCCCGCAGGTGCGCAACGATAGCGATCGCTTTGGCGCGCAGCGCTTCATCGTCGTATACGTGTTGTTCGTTGCCGAACAGGGCGTTGATGGTTTCATGCAGGCCGATATAGCCCAGCGAGATCGACGCGCGGCCGTTCTTGAAGATCTCGGCAATGTTGTCGTCTGCCTTCAGGCGTACGCCGCAGGCACCTTCCATATACAAAATAGGGGCCACGCGCGCCTTGATACCTTCCAGCCGGGCGATGCGCGTCATCAGCGCTTTTTTCGCCAGCAGCAAGCGCTGATCCAGCAGATCCCAGAAGCGGCTTTCATCCCCCATGGCTTCCAGCGCAATGCGCGGCAGGTTCAGGCTGATCACGCCGATATTGTTGCGGCCATCATGTACCAGCTCGCCCCCTTCTTCGTAAGTGCCGAGGAAGCTGCGACAGCCCATCGGCGTTTTGAACGAGCCGGTGACTTTCACCACCTGATCGTAATTGAGAATGTCTGGGTACATGCGCTTGCTGGCGCATTCCAACGCCAACTGCTTGATGTCGTAGTTCGGATCGCCGTACTGATGATTCAGGCCGTCGCGGATGGCGAACACCAGTTTAGGGAACACCGCCGTCTTACGGTTTTTGCCCAGCCCGGCAATGCGGTTACTCAGGATAGAACGTTGGATCAATCGTGATTCCCAGGAGGTCCCCAGCCCGAAACCAAAGGTGACGAACGGCGTCTGGCCATTGGCGGTGTGCAGGGTGTTGACCTCGTATTCCAGCGACTGGAAGGCGTCGTAACACTCTTTTTCGGTGCGCGCCATGGCATAGCCCTGCGCATCCGGGATCTGCCACTGTTCGGCGACCTGCTGGTGTTTGTTAAAGCTTTCGGTGACGAACGGCGCCAGGATCTCGTCGATACGGTTAATGGTGGTACCGCCATAAATATGGCTGGCTACCTGCGCGATGATTTGCGCGGTCACTGCGGTAGCGGTGGAGATCGACTTCGGGGGTTCAATCTCGGCGTTGCCCATCTTGAAGCCGTTGGTCAGCATGCCCTTCAGGTCGATCAGCATGCAGTTGAACATCGGGAAGAATGGCGAGTAGTCGAGATCGTGGTAGTGGATCTCGCCTCGCTCATGGGCCAGCACCACGTCACGCGGCAGGATATGCTGCTTGGCATAGTGCTTGGCGACGATCCCGGCCAGCAGATCGCGCTGGGTGGGGATCACCTTGCTGTCTTTATTGGCGTTTTCATTGAGCAACGCCATATTGCTTTGCTCAACCAGGCCGCGGATCTCCTGGTTCAACCGTCCACGCAGTTCGCGCGCGACGTCGCGATCGTGACGATACTCAATATAGGCCCGCGCCAGCTGCTTGTACTCGCCGGCCATTAGCTGGTTTTCTACCGCCCGCTGGATTTCATGGATATCGACGCGCGGCTGCTGTGATATCTGCTGAGCGACTACGCGGGCGACGGTTGCGCAGTAATCCGCATCGACGATCCCCACGGCCAGCGCGGCCCGCTCGATGGCTTGCCCAATACGTGCCTCGTCAAAAGGTACCTGACAACCGTCCCGTTTAATCACTACTGGTTTCACGTTGTTACTCCTTGTTCCCCGAGGGAGCGTTGATGCCCTGCCTTGCAGATTTCAGCCTGAAAGCTATCGGGTATCGGTATGATTTCAGCTTATCCACAGGGCAATGCCGCAGCACGCAAGGGCTGAGGCGACGTGTGGATGATTTTGTGGATAACTACTATATATAGGTGCTGTCGTTTCTTAATGCACTATATATAGATGTTGATGGAGTTCTTTTGACGTAGGACAAAGAAAATGAAAGAGCGCGCGTAAGCTGTACAGACGTTAATTTCGGCCTGAATGCTCAGGCCGGACGAGAGTGGAAATGCTCGAGCAGGAACTCCACCCAGACGCGCACTCGCGGGGGCAGATCGGCGGAGGCGTAGTACAACCACAGTTGGGTGGGCTGCGGCCAGTATTCCGCCAGCACTGGCAGTAGAGTGCCCTGCGCAAAGTGATGCTCCGCATACCAACGTGCCAGACAGACGATGCCCAACCCGGCCAGCGCCGCATCCAGTAACATCTCCGGACGGCTGACCACCAGCCGGCCATGCAGTTCCAGCGTTTTGGCTTCGCCATGCCTGTGCAACGGCCATTTTACGCTGCGGCCGGTAGCCGGGTTACGGTGCAGCAGGCAATTATGTTGCAGCAGATCGTCAGGATCCTGCGGCGTGCCGTGCTGCGCAAGATAGCCGGGCGAGGCCGCCAGTACCATCTGCATCGGATACAGTGGCCGCGCCACCAACCGACTGTCGGGATCGACCCGGCTGCCGATGCCGACGTCAAACCCTTCGCCCACCAGATTGACCACGCGGGCATCCAGTGAGAGATCGAGATCGATCTGCGGATAACGTTCCAGGAATTGCGGGATCAACGGCATCAGGATCTGGCGGCCGAAGCCGGGGATCATGCTGACGCGCACCGTGCCGGAAGGTGCCTGCTGCGCGCTACCGGCAGTTTCCAGCGTGGCGGACAGCGCCTGCCACAGTGGCGCCACCTGCTGCAACAGCGCCTTGCCTTCGTCGGTGAGCACCACGTTGTGGGTATTACGCTGGAACAACCGCAGCGCCAGCTTTTCTTCCAGCACGCGAATATTTTTACTGATTGCCGCCGGGGTGACGCCCAGTTGGCGCGCGGCGGCGGAGAAATTCTGCGCCTGGGCGGCCGCGAGGAAGGCCGGCAGCAGGCGGTGCACGTCAAAGGGCAGCGACATAGTGGTTGATACTTTCAGTTGAAATTGAAGTGACCATTCACAGCCTACACCCGCGGCGCTGGAAATGGAAAAATGCGTTATCAAATCTTAATCAAGGATCCTTTATGTCGAGTATTTTAGTGTTGACCGCCCACCGTTTTCCCGACGAATCACGCATCAACAAAGCGTTGATCGAAGCGCTTCGTCCTTTGCCGGACGTCACTGTCCACGAACTGATGCGTGCCTACCCGGACTATCAAATCGACGTGGCGCATGAGCAAGAGCTGCTGCAAAACCATGATGCGGTGGTGATGCTGTTCCCGTTCTACTGGTACAGCTCACCGGCCATTCTCAGCGAATGGCAGGATGCGGTATTAACCCACGGTTTCGCTTACGGCAGTGAAGGTACCCAGCTGCACGGCAAGCCCTTGCAACTGGTGGTCACCACCGGCGGCAATCAGCAGGCCTATACGGCGGAAGGGTATAACCGCTATCCGGTCGAGGATTTGCTGCGTCCGTTCCATGCAATGGCCAACCTGACCGGCATGGATTATCTGCCGCCGCATCTGGTGCAGGGCGTTTTTGACATGAGCGATGAGCGTCTGGCGCAAGAGGCCGCCGGGGTGGTGGCTCTGTTGAAAAAAGGGCAGGGCGCAGCCTGAGGCCACGCCCTGGGGGTTAGTCCTCTAACAGCCACCACACCGCTTCGAACGGTCGCAGGGTGATGGCCTGCGGCTGCGTAGGCGCATCGGCGTAATTGCTCATCAGCGGACGCCACAACGCTGAAGGTTCCACCCCTTCCGCCTGCCAGGCCAGCGGTTCGCGGCTTAGGTTGGCCGCCACCAGCAGGCGTTGGCCGTTCCAGCGGCGCTGGTAGCACCACAGCGCCGGATGGCTGGGCGCCAGATCCTGATAGTCGCCGTGGGTCAACAGCGGATACTGCTTGCGCAAGGTGATTAACTGTCGGTAGGCGTAAAACACCGAGTCCAGATCGGCCAGTGCCGCTTCAGCATTGATTTGCGGGTAGTTTTCCGCACAGCCAATCCACGGGGTCCCTTGGGTGAATCCGGCGTTGGGCGCGGCACTCCACTGCATTGGCGTGCGGCCGTTATCGCGCGATTTAGTGGCCAGGATCGCCAGCAGCTCGGCTTCACTTTTGCCCTGTGCGCTATGTTCGGAATACATGTTCAGGCTTTCCACATCGCGGTACTGCCCGATGGTGCTAAAGCCGGGATTGGTCATGCCGATCTCTTCGCCCTGATAAATATAAGGCGTGCCCTGCATGCCGTGCAGCACCATCGCCAGCATTTTTGCGGCCGGTACTCGCAGTTCGCCTTCATCGCCGAAGCGCGAAACGATACGTGGCTGATCGTGGTTACACCAGAACAGCGCATTCCAGGCCTGGTTGTGCATACCCTGCTGCCAGTGACGGAAAATCTGTTTGAGTTCAACGTAATCCGGCGCCGCCAGCGTCCATTTCTCGCCGCCGGCATAGTCCACTTTCAGATGGTGGAAGTTGAAGGTCATCGACAACTCTTCACCGCTTTGCGCAGCGTACTGCCGGCAATGTTCCAGAGTAGTGGAAGACATTTCGCCCACGGTCATCAAGCCGCGCGGCTGGAACACGTCGCGGCTCATCTCCTGCAGGAACTCATGAATACGCGGCCCGTCGGTATAAAAACGGCGACCGTCCCCCTGAGGATCGGACGGGAAATCCTGCTGCTTGGAAACCAGGTTAATCACGTCGAGGCGCAGGCCGTCGACACCTTTGTCTGCCCAGAACTGGCACACTTTCTTCAACTCTTCGCGGACCGGCGGGTGTTCCCAGTTGAGATCGGCCTGCTCGGTGGCAAACAGATGCAGGTAATACTGGCCGCTGTCGGCATGCCACTGCCAGGCATTACCGCCAAATTTGGAACGCCAGTTGTTCGGCGGCGCGTCACCTTCGCCATCGCGCCAGACGTAGAATTGGCGGAAGGGGCTGTTCAGTTCTTGCGAGGCTTTGAACCAGGGGTGCTCGGTTGAAGTATGGTTGAACACCATGTCCATCACGATGCGAATGCTGCGCTGGTGGGCGGCGGTAATCAGTCGATCGAAATCCTCCATGGTGCCGTAGGCCGGATCGATGGCGCAGTAGTCCGCCACGTCATAACCGTTATCCACCTGTGGGGAGACATACACCGGCGTCAGCCAGATCGCATCGACGCCCAGCTCTTGCAGATAGTCCAGCCGCTGGGTCACACCGGCCAGATCGCCGTAGCCGTTACCGGTGCTGTCCTGAAAACTCTTCGGGTAGATTTGGTAGATGACGCCGTTTTGCCACCAGGGGATTGGATTGCTCATAGTCATACCTTTAAATCGTGACAATGGGCCCGGCATGCCGGGCCCCTACATTTTAATCAGACCGGCAGCTCACCGCGGCTGGCTTTGCGTTTGTAAACCATGATGGTCAGCACCAGCGGGATAATGACCGCCACCAGGATCGCTACCGTGTAAATCATCCAGAACTGCGGTTTGATCGACAGGATGCCCGGCAAACCGCCGACGCCGATGCCGTTGGCCATCACGCCGTCCAGGCCACAGATCAGCCCGGCGAAAGCGGAGCCGATCATCGCGCACAGCATAGGGAAACGGTATTTCAGGTTGATCCCGTACATTGCCGGCTCGGTGACGCCAAGGTAGGCGGAGATTGCCGCCGGGACCGAGATTTCACGTTCGTTGGCCTTGCGGCTGACGATGATGATACCCAGCACCGCAGATGCCTGAGCAATGTTGGACAGAGCAATCAGTGGCCAAACCGGCGTGCCGCCCATGCTCTGGATCATCTGCATATCGATGGCCAGCGTGGTCTGATGCACGCCGGTGATCACCAGCGGGGCATACAGGAAACCAAACAGTGCGGCGCCAATCGGCGCGAAGCTGCCGGTCATGACGGCTTTCACCGCCCAGGCTACGCCATCGCCAATCATGCGGCCGAACGGGCCGATAAAGGCGTGCGCCAGGAACACCGCCAGCAGCAGAGAAACGACCGGTACCACCACCAGATACAGGTAATCCGGCACGATCTTTTTCAAGCGGGTTTCAATCCAGCCCAGTGCCATACCGGCCAGCATGGACGGGATCACCTGCGCCTGATAACCGACTTTCTGGATGGTAAACCAGCCGAAGTTCCACACTTCCGGGATCTGCTGGCCGAGTTGATAGGAGTTCATCAACTGCGGGGACACCAGCGTGATGCCCAGTACGATGCCAAGCACCGGCGTGCCGCCCATTTTTTTCACCGTTGACCAACAGATGGCGACCGGCAGGAACATGAAGATGGCTTCACCGAGCAGCCACAGGAAGTCGTAAATGGTCTTCCACGCCGGGTGCATTTGCGCCAGCGTTTGGCCGCCGGACATCGGGATGTCGCCGATCACGTTGCGGAAGCCGAGGATTAAACCGCCGCTGATCAGCGCCGGCAGCAGCGGGAAGAAGATTTCGGCGAAGTGGGAGATAGCACGCTCGCTCCAGGTCATGTTCTGGCGCGCCGCCACCTTGGCCTGTTCTTTATCGGCCTCGTTGACGCCGGTGGTGGCAATCAACGCCTGATAATAATCACCGACCTCCGGGCCAATCACCACCTGGAACTGCCCGGCATTGGTGAAGCAGCCTTTGACCATCGGCAGTTCTTCGATTTCTTTTGGTTTGGCAAGACTTGGGTCGTTGAGAACGAAACGCAGCCTGGTAATGCAATGGCTGACGGTGGCGATATTCTCGCGCCCGCCAACCAGCACAATCAGGCGATCGATATCCTGCTGTTTTACTTTGCCCATTATTAGATACCTTTCTTGGGATGAGACTGCCGCAGAGGTGTTGTTCGAGTGATGATCAAAGCTTAGTCATTTCGCTTTTTTTATGGAATGGGAACGTTCCCGGTTTGGGGCGAGGATCACAAAACGATAAAAAAATGACCACTTGTTGAACAGGGGAAATTTGAGCGCGAGCCGAAACATTCCGTAATATTATCTTGAACTGGCGCAACGCTGGCTATACTGTCAGCCTTAACAATCAACAAGTTGATTGAAATCAGTGGCACTCACGCCTGTATTTTTAAAACCAATACGCTCTACGAGTGCTATTACCACGCACTTTTTTCAAGGAAGAATGATGACTTTGACATTGCCTCGACTGCTTATTGTCTTTACCGCGCTGCTCCTGAGCGCCTGTACCAGTCAAAAAAGTAGCCCGGAACGCCACGCCAAACATGCGGTTTATCAGTTGGCACGTGAAGATTTCTCCCCCGAAATGCGAACCCAAATCCCGAACTCGATAAAAGCGGCTATCCCATTCTTTGACCAGTTTTACCAAATGGGGAAAGCCGATCGGGCCAAGGGCCTAACGCAACAGCAGGCACAGCAGCAGGAAGCCTATTTCCGCAGCCCAGAATTCCTCAGTGACATGGGGAAGAAAGGGCGATTTATCAATCAGCAATATTCAGTGGATAACCCACACAAACAACGCCAGATCTTGCTGGATTCCGCCGTTGCCACCTACTGGGATGGTTACGAAGGGCGGCCTTGAGGGGGATAAATAAGCTACTCATGAAAGTGCCCGATAAACTAGAGCTTATTGGGCATTGTTTCAATTATTTTATTCAGAAATTGGTGAGAGTTAAAGTAGATTGAATTTCTCTAGGGTAGCTTTGACTTCTTTTCTTAATCCAGACTCATCCAGTTCATAATCAGCGCGATCTGAATCTGGATTATAAATTTCAGCCACCATAAATAGTTCCTCTCCACAGTTCAAAACACTCTTGTCCTGATCAGTTCCATATAATTTACGTCTTTCAATACATATTTCTTCAGAGAATTTAAGTGCATTAACTTTTGAGTTCAAAAAATCCCTGGCTAATTCAATTATCGCCATTTTGTTCATAAGTCACCTGTCTCTAAATAAATTCGACCATTATCCGCATCGGGGTTTATTTTCCATCCGGAGAGAAAATCGCCATTGGCTTTGATGATTACAACCCTCATATTTTTGGGGTTGAAGTAAACTTTAGATCCCTTTTCCCGTCGATAAGTTCCTTTTTCCACAGTATCTCTGTCCTTCAAGTGTGCTTCAATTGCGTCGCGATATTGAGTCAACGTTACGCTATTTTTTTTCGTGTCGGCAATACCAAAATCACTAGCATGCTTAAATTTCTTATCCAATTGTTTACGCGTAAAACGCCCAGAGTCAAGTGGAACACTGACCATCACATAGAGAGCTTCAACGCCTGTTTCAGTCGCATCCGGCTGCCACAAGATAAAATCCTGCAAATCCTGGACGACATCAGCAGGGAAGGTCGTAACAACAATGCTATCTGCCTGCCTGACATCCGGGCCGGTATGCACGGGCATTTTGGGGGCCGATGAACCATTGCCTGTATGTGACGGTGCCGCAGGGCCAGTCGGTACAGGATTGATCAATATGGTCTGGACAGGTACGCCTCCGATTGCCGGCAGCGTGATTTTATCCAGTCCGGTTGCCTCATCGCGAGTTATCTCTTCAGAGCAGAGGGGAAAAAATAGGATAAGTAAGTAGGGTAAGAATATTTTATTAATGAACAAAGCCCAACAAAGTTTCGTTTGTTGGGCTTTGTTTAATATATAAATATAAGGCCATTCGATAGATTAAAGTAGATTGAATTTCTCCAAGGTCGCTTTGACTTCTTTCTTTAATTCTGATTCATCCAATTCATAACTGTCACGGTCAGAATCAGGGTTAAAACAATCTGCCAAAATAAACAGATCACCACCACACATATCTATAGATTTATTCGGTTCTTCTATGCCATATAGCTCACGTCTTGAAGTCACTATTTCTTCTGCGAAAGTTTCGGCGCTGATTTTATTCTCTATGAATTTCTTACCAATTTCTACTAGTTTAATTCTACTCATAACACCCCCGATTCTAAATATATCCTGCCGTTCTCTTCCGTTGGGTCTATTTTCCATTCTGACAAGAAACTCCCATCAGCCTTAAGAATAACGACATTCATTGATTTCGGATTAAAATACACAGTTGAGCTCGCGTTTCGTCGATATGTCCCTTTTTTCACAGTATCTCTGTCCTTCAAGTGTGCTTAAATTTCTTGTCCAATTGTTTACGCGTAAAACGCCCAGAGTCAAGTGGATCACTGACCATCACATAGAGAGCTTCGACGCCTGTTTCAGTCGCATCCGGCTGCCACAAGATAAAATCCTGCAAGTCCTGGACGACGTCAGCAGGGAAGGTCGTAACAACAATGCTGTCCGCCTGTTTGACATTGGTGCCGGTATGTACAGGTGATTTGGGTGCCGGTGAACCATTGCCTGTATGTGACGGTGCCGCAGGACCAGTCGGTACGGGATTGATCAGTATGGTCTGGGCAGGTATGCCTCCCATTGCCGGTAGCGTGATTTTATCCAGCCCGGTTGCCTCATCGCGAGTTATCTCTTCAGAGCAGAGGGGAAAAAATAGGATAAGTAAGTAGGGTAAGGATATTTTATTAATGAACAAAGCCCAACAAAGTTTCGTTTGTTGGGCTTCGTTTAATATATAAATATAAGGCCATTAGATAGATTAAAGTAGATTGAATTTCTCCAAGGTCGCTTTGACTTCTTTCTTTAACCCATCGGAGTCCAATTCACTTTCTCTTCGATCTGGAACGGAAGTATAGCAGTCTGCAAGGATGAAAATCTCAGATGCACACTCACCAACATTTTTACTATCTTTAGCTAATTGCCCTGATTTTCCTTCTTCTCGCCATAATTTAAAGAATTGTGACTCGAAGTCATCAGCAGTTAGTTGTGATGACACTAGCTTTTTAGCTAAGTTGATTAGTTTTTCACTCATTATAAAACCCCTGTCTTAATATAACTATTATATTGTGGGGAATCAGAAATTAAATTCCATCCAGAAATGAAATCTCCATCCTTATCGAGAACGACGACATTGTTTGTTTTAGTATTAAAGAACACCTTAGATCCATTTTCCCGTCGATAAGTTCCTTTTTCCACAGTATCTCTGTCCTTCAAGTGTGCTTCAATTGCGTCGCGATATTGAGTCAACGTTACGCTATTTTTTTTCGTGTCGGCAATACCAAAGTCACTAGCATGCTTAAATTTCTTGTCCAATTGTTTACGCGTAAAACGCCCAGAGTCAAGTGGATCACTGACCATCACATAGAGAGCTTCGACGCCTGTTTCAGTCACATCCGGCTGCCACAAGATAAAATCCTGCAAGTCCTGGACGACGTCAGCAGGGAAGGTCGTAACAACAATGCTGTCCGCCTGTTTGACATTGGTGCCGGTATGTACAGGTGATTTGGGTGCCGGTGAACCATTGCCTGTATGTGACGGTGCCGCAGGGCCAGTCGGTACGGGATTGATCAGTATGGTTTGGGCAGGTATGCCTCCCATTGCCGGTAGCGTGATTTTATCCAGCCCGGTTGCCTCATCACGAGCTGTTTCCACTGGCTGTGACGATCACGAAGGACGGACTTGAATGGATGTGCTTTGAGTCTATGGCTATCACTGTGCCTATATCTTTTCAGGGCAAGTGGATAGGAGAGGAAGCAACACAATAAATGGAGAAAATCAGACGTGTGTATTAATACAAAGCCCAACAAACTGGCGTCTGCCGGGCTTTGATGCAATGATCATTACCGCTGAACAGTTATGCAACATAACAATGGGTTACTATCCTTGCTTAAAGCCTGGTTTACCATTTTTAGCGCGCCATTCTTTTATCTGTTTAACAAGCCCTTCTGGCGATTCATCTTGGTCTGGGAGAGGATAGAATATAAGATCAGTCCCATCTGGATGCTCCGATAAGCGGACGAACTCATGCACGGCTTTATCAGCCTCTTCCTCTGTTGGGTAGTCTGCACTACACATTTTTTGAGTAAACTCTAAAAATTCTTTTTCTGTATAATCTGAAATGGTTTTCTGCTCGGTCATTTTATTTTCCTCCATTTTTTGAATGGATCTCAATATGACGTTTGGGTGTCAATACACCAAGGTTGTCAACATCATATACTGCACCATCTTGACTAATCGGTTCAATATGATGAAGTTCATATTTTTCACGACCTCCGACTTTCTCTTTGTTAGGTACGAATGGAGAATAACCTTTCTTCAGGAAAGACTGGTTTCTTGAGTTAAACTGTTTCGATAGCGCTGGGTCATTTCCTACCTCGATCCAAAACGCTTTGCGGAAAGAGTCGAAACTGCTAAATGTTTTACCCCGCAGCTTATCAGCAACTTGAGTGGGAATGGGAGAACCCAGTTCTACTCCTGCATTGTTTAACCAGTCCTCACTAACGGCTTTGCCTTTACCTGTTACCATCCCCGGTTTGGAGCGGGCATTACGGACCATCACATAGAGAGCTTCAACGCCTGTTTCAGTCGCATCCGGCTGCCACAAGATAAAATCCTGTAAATCCTGGACGACGTCAGCAGGGAAGGTCGTAACAACAATGCTGTCCGCCTGTTTGACATTGGTACCGGCATGGGGAGGATAAATAAATGGACAGAATAAGACGATTGTATTAATTAAAAAGCCCAACAAATGAGAACTTGTTGGGCTTTGCTGAAAATTAATTTTTTGTAAAACGCAGAAGGTTACTCGATACCGTATTTTTTCTCGGTCACGAATTTTGGTTCTTTCCAGTTGGGGCCTTTTTTAACAAGCATTTTATCTCCCCAAACCACAATACCATTCTGACGTAACTGTTCAAATACTCGCATAAATTCACCATTTGCAATTACTGAAAAATTGTGGCGACTAAAGAATCTGTCCATTTGTGGATAACCAAATCCTCCTTCTCTTCTTACTAAAAAAGCAATGACGTCAGAAATTTTTTCTTCGTTCGCTAAGCGATCTAGATCAATCATTTTAACATCCTCAAATCTTGTTCTTCAGCAGCCTCTAAAGCTTCTCGTGTATATAGAAGAGCCTCATCATTACCTAATTGGTAATCCTCTAAATTTGCTGTGTGAGTATTATTCCATATCTCCCCAGAATTATAGGGAAGTTTGCCATCTTCAATATCTAGATTACGGTATCTTTCAAGCTCCCTGATCTCATGGGTGTAAAAACGCTTGTCAATATCGGTGGGCTGCAGTTCACCCTTAAGGATTTTCTCCAGACGATCGATCATTACCTTGTTAGCATCCGACTCTGCAAATCGCCCTGTATGCAGTTTTACCTTGTTCACACCGACGCGGTCAATCTTGGCGGTTGTCCAGTCCAGATTTTGAATTGGCCCACCGGCTTTCTCGGTATTGTAATCACGGCCACTGTGTTTGCCTTTGGCGTTAGTTTCCCCATAAGGCTTGCTGACCATCACATAGAGAGCTTCAACGCCTGTTTCAGTCGCATCCGGCTGCCACAAGATAAAATCCTGCAAATCCTGGACGACATCAGCAGGGAAGGTCGTAACAACAATGCTGTCCGCATGTCTGACATAGGTACCGGCATGGGGAGGATAAATAAATGGACAGAATAAGACGATTGTATTAATTAAAAAGCCCAACAAATGAGAACTTGTTGGGCTTTGCTGAAAATTAATTTTTTGTAAAACGCAGAATGTTACTCGATGCCGTACTTTTTCTCGGTTACGAACTTTGGAGCTTTCCAGTTGGGGCCTTTTTTAACAAGCATTTTATCTCCCCACTCGACGATGCCTGCTTCCCGTAGCTCCTCAAATACTTTTAACAACTCACCATTACCAACAACATCAAATCGGTAACGCACAAAGAAATTATCCATTTGAGGATAACCGATTCCGTTTGTTAAACCAGCAAAGAAAGATATGACATCGTTAACGTTTTCTTTTTCAATCATTGATTTGAAATCAGTCATAGCTCTTCCCTCTTCGTTTGTTCTTCCGAAGCTCTAACTGCTTCAGGTGTGTATAAAGGTTCATTTCTCTCGTTAACTTTATAGTCTTCCAGAGTTGCTGTATGGGTATTATTCCATACTTCGCCTTGATTATCTGGCACGATTCCATCGTTAATACCTAGGTTACGATAACGCTCAAGCTCCCTGATCTCATGGGTGTAAAAACGCTTGTCGATATCGGTGGGCTGCAGTTCACCCCTAAGTATTTTCTCCAGACGATCGATCATTACCTTGTTAGCATCCGACTCTGCAAATCGCCCTGTATGCAGTTTTACCTTGTCCACACCGACGCGGTCAATCTTGGCGGTTGTCCAGTCCAGATTTTGAATCGGCCCACCGGCTTTCTCGGTATTGTAATCACGGCCACTGTGTTTGCCTTTGGCGTTAGTTTCCCCATAAGGCTTGCTGACCATCACATAGAGAGCTTCAACGCCTGTTTCAGTCGCATCCGGCTGCCACAAGATAAAATCCTGCAAGTCCTGGACGACGTCAGCAGGGAAGGTCGTAACAACAATGCTATCTGCCTGCCTGACATTGGTGCCGGTATGTACAGGTGATTTGGGTGCCGGTGAACCATTGCCTGTATGTGACGGTGCCGCAGGGCCAGTCGGTACGGGATTGATCAGTATGGTCTGGGCAGGTACGCCTCCCATTGCCGGCAGCGTGATTTTATCCAGCCCGGTTGCCTCATCACGGACAGGCCTGAACACCGGCACGCTGGCAGATACGCCTCCAACCCCCGTTCTGACAAAGTTTACACTCTGTTTTCCGTCCTTGTCCGTCGATATAAATCCACGTACCGGCATATCTACCGAAGTCATCCCTGGCCGGATTGCGGTTTCACCGACGGCGGCCAGACTTGCCTGGAAGACAAACATATTGATGTCACGACCAGGAACCTGGTCACTTCCCGTTCCGGCTGCTGCCGGGATGAACCCAATAGCAAGAGCCCCCAGTACTGACCCTGCGGCGACAGCGGTACCGGCACGTATGCTGCCGACTTCCGTTGCACCACGCCACAACGCACCCGCTACGGAACCGGCCAGTTCACTGGAGGTTGTCATAACGCCCTGTGCTGCCGTCGACATCTGCAGCATGGCAGGCGCACGGTTGAGTACCATTGTTCCTGCGGTAGCCAATGCAGTATTGGCTGCGTTCAGCTTTTCGGGCGTGTATACCGGTGCGTCCAAAATACCGGCTTTGGCAAACAGCGCCTTCCTCGCCGCTTCAACTTTCCGGGCTTCCTCGGCCTTGCGGGCTTCCTCGGCCCTGCGGGCTTCCTCGGCCTTGCGGGCTTCCTCGGCCTTGCGGGCTTCCTCGGCCTTGCGAGCTTCTTCGGCCCTGCGGGCTTCCTCGGCCCTGCGGGCTTCCTCGGCCCTGCGGGCTTCTTCGGCCCTGCGGGCTTCTTCGGCCTTGCGGGCTTCTTCGGCCCTGCGGGCTTCCTCGGCCCTGCGGGCTTCCTCGGCCCTGCGGGCTTCCTCGGCCCTGCGGGCTTCGTCTGCAATTTCGCTCAATATTTTCTTATACTGCTGGTAAGCGCGTGTTAGAGAGGGAACCTCTACGTTGCTTTTTCTGTATCCCGTCTTATCGTCACCCTTACCTCCACCGTTAATTTCATATTTCTCAACGATCTGGGTCATGACCTTATCATTATCGAGCCAAAAACCTGGTGGTATCTCACCCTGTAATACTGCGGAGTATGCTCCTAGAGTTACCTTATTTTCTGCCGCTGTATCAGTATCATTATTGTTACCATTCGGCGAGCGTTGATAATTTTCGAGTTTATGTCCCGTTGCGACGGTGCCGAAAACCCACGTATCCACACTGGAGGATACAGATGTCACTGGCTCGTTCTTTATTGCTGGTTTTACCGAATTAAATGCATCCGTTACAGTATCAACTTGCTCACGACGTATCCCCGAGACCGAGATACTTAACACACCGTCTTTATCCAATTTCGTCAGAGATACCTTTGCCAACGAGTTAATATAACCGGCTTTTTTTAGCAAATCGGTCAACATGTTTTTGATCGCCTGATCATTTCTGATCGCATTCATTTGACGCTGATAGGCGGCCGTGTGGGAATTGCCATTACCGTTGTCGTGATCCCCTGCATTTCCGTGAGAGTTCCCGCCGGGCGTGGAATTATCCGGCCTTTCATTAAGATTAGCGCCTGTACCACCCATGCTTTCACCTGCGGTGGGGCCATGTCCATTTAGTTCTTGTGGCATGTTATATACTCCTGAATATCCTTTTACGAGCAATGGGCTATCAGCTTTGTTTACCGGAAATAGCCTTTTCCAGTACCGTCAACCGAGTTTCCAGCGCCAGCCGAGCCTCACGTTCTTCCTTTAACGCTTCGACCAGAAGGGCGACCACGCCATTGATATTAATTCCACGGGCATCTTTCAAAACGCTGCCGTCATTTAATTTCAATTCGGTGGTGGTGACTGATTGAGGTAATACGCTTTCCACTTCCTGGGCTATTACTCCGGCTTCCGGGACGCCCTGTTTCAGGTAGGTATAACCGCTTATTTTTCCCAGCTTCTCCAGCGCACCGTCAATTTTCTCGATATCGGTTTTCATACGGGCATCGGAGCTGCTGTTCCAAACTCCATTTGTGAATGCGTTCCCATTATTGCGGAATTCAAATTGGCCGCTTATTACATCATCGCCGACTTGCAGTTCCACTGCCTGATGCTTTCGGATACGTTCAGAGAGAAATAGATTGGCATAAATACTTCCTTGCCCTTGCATATGTAATCCATTAGTGACTCGCTCATCATTGCTTTTATTTACTATACCTTCTGCCCAAAACCAGCCATGGGGATTGCGCTTGGTTATCTGACCAACATTCAGTTCTGCATTGGATCTAATCTGGAGCTCGTTCCAATTTCCCTTCATGTCACGATAAGAAAGCAGGCCATAATCTTGTTCATTGCCTACAATTCTAGAGCTCATCAACATGGTGGTGGTGGTGTTACCACTGGTAAATTGACTCTCCACTGCGGATGAATAGTAGATTTGCCCAGCGATCAGCGGTGTTGGACCGGTAGTTGCAGTGGAAACGCCCGCATTATGCGACACCATAGCGCCGCCGGAGATATCCACACCGTTACGCAGGGATACCCGGCCGCTTGCGAGGTTAAAAGAGAAGGGGCGCAGGGTGTTCCACTGCCCATCCTGTGCCTGGCCGTTGGGGGTGGTCAGGGCGTAAAAATCCTTACCGTCGTTACGCAGCATCACGCCGGTATTGCCGTTTGCCAGGCGAAAACCGTTTGCTGCCTTGGTCACAATCTCACCGTCACTGATGACACGTTTACGCAGTGTGGTCAGGGATTTCAGCTCCGTCACATCGTCATTAACGCCGTTAGTCACCTGCGCATTTTTCTTTTCTTCAGCCATGATTATCTTCCTTTTCGACATTCTGTTTCCTGATGGTTAACAGCGTCCGGTACCCTCCGTTGCTCCTGAATGGCAGGTCTGGGGAGGTACACATTCCGTGTGCTGAAAAACCGCTAAAACACACAGTGATAACTGTATGCATGAACAGTAATTTACTTTGATGGGTGAAGGCGGTCGATTACCGGTTGTTGTGTGGTGGCGGAGACAAAAAATAGCGATGAAGTGACGCTCACTGGGTGTGAGCATCAACAGGGGATTTCAGGCTGGGGAATTTATGCGGGTAAACAACCCACCCGCCGTCAGGCGAGTTTGCTTGGCACGATGATCTGGCGGAGGCCTTGTTCGCCGCTGAGCTGGCCCAGCAGCTGTTGCGCAGCCTGCAGTCCTGCGCTGCCGTAGCCGAGATCGACCGAGAACGTTTCGGGGAACAAGAAGTTAAGCAACGGGGTGTTACCGATGCCGCACACCTGCAGCGGCGCAATCTGCTGCTGTTGCAGGTATTTGATGGCGCCGAGGGCGATGGTGTCGGAGGCGCACACCAGCGCGGTGGTCTGCGGTTCGATGGCCGAGGCAGCCAGCTGGAAGCCGCTCTGATAACTCAATTCACCCAAGGCCACATGGGGGGAAATACCCCGTTGGCGGCAGGCGTCCAGATAGGCCTGGTGGCGGCGCAAACCGGTGGTGGCATCCGACAATTGCACCCCCAAATAACTGATATGGCGGTGGCCCTGCTGTTGCAGGCGTTCCATCAACAGCCGTACGGCACCGTCGTCGTCGTAGCACACCGAAGAAAACCCGTCGTATTCCCGCGCCAGCACCACCATCTTTTCTTGCCATGGGCTGAGCATGGCCGCCGTCAGGCCGGTGAAGCCAAACAGGATCACCCCGTCGACGTTGCGCTGTTGAAGGACATGCAGATGCTCTTCCACCAGTCGGGTTTCAAACTGGCTTTCCATCACAATAGGGTCGAAACCGTGCTGATACAGCAGCGGCAGCATGGTACGTACCGCCTGGTTTTCTGACGGCGAATCGAGACGGGAAACAATGATGCCGACCACTTTGTCGCTCTGGCCGCGCATGGCGCGCGCCGATTTGGATGGGGTAAACCCCTGCTGACGGATCACCGCTTCCACCCGTTCGCGGGTTTGCGGGCTCACGCTGCCTTCGTTGTTCAACACGCGTGATACGGTGGATTTACCTACGCCGCTCAGGCGTGCGATGTCCTTGATGGTCAGCCGGTTTTGCATGGTTTACTTTTCGTTGAGGTTAAAAGGCGTAGACTGGCGGCCTACGCTGAATGCCCGTCAGCATAGCTTATTTTCCGCAACGGATCTTGACGCTATGCAGGGATTTACGCACTGCGCTGAACGGCCGCTCTTGTCGTTCGATCTTTTCATTTACCGGAGGTTATCACCCGTATGGATCCCGATCCGACCCCGTTAGACACCCACTCGGTGATCCGGTAAAACCTGCTCGCTTTGCGCTGCTGTTTTACCGGTGAAGTAAACGGTAACCGGTAGCGCGCGCTCGTCGTTCGCTCCAGCTGCTTTTAAAAAAACCAGGATCTGCCCCGGCAGAGGCTTTTTGGCGCATCCAAAAGCCCGGCAGGGAGCAATCCCGCGTTCACCCGCTGCCGGGAGGCAATGGGCGACGAGGTGCAAAATAATGAAACTGAAAAATATTCCCCGTCAGCTGTTGGGCATGCTCAGCCGCAATTTACCGCGCCGCTTGGTGCACCGCGATAGCCTGTTGGACAGCCTTGGCGGCAAAGCGCAAGGGTTGCCCGCCGGTTTGGCTCAGCAGCGAATGGAATGCGCCGCTGCCGAAGTCACCGAGCTGTATCTGCGTTTTCACAGCCACCCGGAAGGTATCACCGCTCATGAGGCTGAGCGGGTGCGCGAACGCTGCGGCGAGAACGTCATCGACGATCAGCAAAAAGAAGCCTGGTGGCAGCACCTGTGGCACTGCTATCGCAACCCGTTCAACCTGCTGCTGACCGCACTCGGCATGATTTCTTATGCTACGGAAGATCTGACTGGCGCGCTGGTGATCGCACTGATGGTGGTGATCTCCACGTTGCTGAACTTCATTCAGGAGGCGCGATCCAATCGGGCGGCGGACGCGTTGAAGGCGATGGTCAGCAACACCGCCACGGTGATCCGCAGCGACGCATTGTCCGGTAAAAGCGAACACCTTGAACTGCCGATCTCTCAACTGGTGCCGGGTGACATCATTAAGCTGGCGGCAGGGGATATGATCCCGGCGGATCTGCGCGTGTTGTCGGCCAAGGATCTGTTTATCAGCCAGGCGGCGTTGACCGGCGAGTCTCTGCCGGTAGAGAAAACCGCCGAGCAGCGTGAACAGGCAGAAGATCCGCTGGAGTGCCAAAACCTGTGCTTTATGGGCACCAACGTGGTCAGCGGTACCGCGCTGGCGATGGTGATCGGTACCGGCGGCGGCACCTACTTTGGCCAATTGGCACAGCGGGTTATCAGCCAGGATGAGCAACCGAACGCCTTCCAGACCGGCATCAGCAGGGTCAGCTGGCTGCTGATCCGCTTTATGCTGGTGATGACGCCGATCGTTTTGTTGATCAACGGCTACACCAAGGGGGATTGGTGGGAAGCGGCGCTGTTCGCGCTGTCGGTGGCGGTGGGGCTGACCCCGGAAATGCTGCCGATGATCGTCACTTCGACGCTGGCCAGAGGGGCGGTGAAACTCTCCAGGCAGAAAGTGATCGTCAAACGTCTGGATGCAATCCAAAACTTTGGTGCTATGGACGTTTTGTGTACCGATAAAACCGGTACCCTGACCCAGGATAAAATCGTGCTGGAGCGTCACACCGATGTGTTCGGTGCCGCCAGCGATCGGGTGCTGCATTACGCCTGGCTGAACAGCTTCTACCAGACCGGATTGAAAAACCTGCTCGACGTGGCGGTGCTGAGCTGCGCGGAGCAGAACCAACAGCCGGATGCGCTGCAGCATTACCGTAAGGTGGATGAGATCCCGTTTGATTTTGAACGGCGTCGTATGTCGGTGGTGGTGGCCAAAGACGCGCAATATCACGAGCTGATCTGCAAGGGCGCGCTGGAGGAGATGCTGGCAATTTGCAGCCATGTGCGGCAGGAAGATGAGGTGATCCCGCTCAGCGAGGCGCTGTTGGCGCGTATTCGGCGCATCACCGACGATCTCAACCAGCAAGGGCTGCGCGTAGTGGCGGTGGCCAACAAGATCTTGCCGGCCCAGGCTCATGAATACAGCGTGGCCGACGAGTCGGATTTGATCCTCGAGGGCTACGTAGCCTTCCTCGATCCGCCTAAAGAGAGCACGGCGCCGGCGTTGGCGGCGCTGAAAAACAGCGGTGTCACGGTGAAGATCCTCACCGGTGACAATGAGCTGGTGGCGGCCAAGGTGTGCAAAGACGTCGGGCTGGCGGCGGATCATATATTGCGCGGCAGCGAAATCGAACAGATGAACGACGAACAGCTGGCGCAGGCCGCGGCGCGTACCACGGTGTTCGCCAAGCTGACGCCGCTGCACAAGGAACGCATCGTCAAGCTGCTGCGCCAGCAGGGCCACGTGGTCGGCTTTATGGGGGACGGCATCAACGATGCGCCCGCTCTGCGCGCCGCTGATATCGGTATTTCGGTGGATTCCGCCGTGGATATCGCCAAGGAAGCGGCGGACATCATCCTGCTGGAAAAAAGCCTGATGGTGCTGGAGCAGGGGGTTATCGAGGGACGTCGTACTTTTGCCAATATGCTCAAGTACATCAAGATGACCGCCAGCTCCAATTTCGGCAACGTCTTCAGCGTGTTGATCGCCAGCGCTTTTTTGCCTTTCCTGCCGATGTTGCCGCTGCACCTGTTGATCCAGAACCTGATGTATGACATTTCACAGATCGCCATTCCGTTCGACAACGTCGACGACGATCAGATTACTCAGCCGCAACGCTGGAACTCCGGCGATATTGGGCGCTTTATGGTGTTCTTCGGGCCGATCAGCTCGATCTTCGACGTGCTGACCTTCAGCCTGATGTGGTGGGTTTTCAAGGCCAATACGCCTGAAATGCAGACGCTGTTCCAGTCTGGCTGGTTCGTGGAAGGGTTGCTGTCGCAAACGCTGATTGTGCATATGATCCGCACGCGCAAAATTCCGTTTATCCAGAGCCGTCCTTCATGGCCGCTGTGCATGATGACCCTGCTGGTCATCGTTACCGGCATCGGCCTGACCTTCTCGCCGTTGGCCGGTTTCCTGCAGCTGCAGGCATTGCCGCTCGGCTATTTCCCTTGGCTGGTGTTGATCCTGACTGGCTATATGGTGCTGACCCAGTGCGTGAAAGGCTGGTTTGTGCGCCGTTACGGCTGGCAGTAACCGCTGCGCCCCTCTTTCGTCCGGAAGAGGGGCATCTGTGATCCAACCCGGCTTTTCACCTTCGCCGTTGGACATCTGTCCTGTGCTCAGTCTTTATTTACAGCTTCGCTGTTTTTATTGATTTTTTTCCTCTGAGGAATTTCTGATGCACCGACCCCTGCGTTATACGCTACTGGCTTCATCGTTATTGCTTTCCCTGGGCGCCCTGGCGCAGCCGGCCGGCGATCTGCCGCTGATGCCCTGGCCGCAGCAGGTTGAACTGACTCAGCCGGCGGGCAAGCTGGTGCTGGATCACCGTTTGTCGATTAGCCTGCAGGGCGACGACCTGGGCGATGCCCTGCAGCGCTGGCGCCAACGTATTGAGCTGCAAACCGGCTGGACCCTGGCGCCACAGGCAGAAAAAGTCACGGGCGTGGTCATTAAGGTGAATATCAAAGATAAGGTGGCGGCGCAGCCGCTGCCGGGGAGCGATGAAAGCTATAAATTGGCGGTGACGCCGCAGGGGGTAGCGCTGACAGCCAATACCCGTTTCGGCGCGTTGCGCGGCATGGAAACCCTGCTGCAATTGGTGCAGACCGACGGGCAGAACACTTTCCTGCCGTTGGTGAACATTACCGACGTACCGCGTTTCCCGTGGCGCGGCGTGCTGCTGGATTCGGCACGTCATTTCCTGCCATTGGCGGATATTCTGCGTCAGCTCGACGGCATGGCGGCGGCCAAACTCAACGTGTTTCACTGGCACCTGACCGACGATCAGGGCTGGCGCTTTGCTTCTGAGCGCTATCCTAAACTGCAGCAGCAGGCCAGCGACGGCCAGTTCTACACCCGCGAGCAGATGCAACAGGTCGTGGCCTACGCCACCGCGCGCGGTATTCGTGTGGTGCCGGAAATCGATCTGCCTGGGCATGCTTCCAGCATCGCCGTGGCCTACCCGGAGTTGATGAGCGCGCCTGGTCCGTATTCGATGGAGCGTAAATGGGGCGTGCACCTGCCGACGCTGGATCCGACCCGCGATGAAGTTTATCGGTTTGTTGACGTTATCATCGGTGAACTGGCAGCAATCTTCCCCGATCCCTATTTGCATATCGGTGGTGATGAGGTTGATGCCAGCCAGTGGAAGCAATCCAAAACCATTCAGGCCTTTATGCAGCAGCACTCGTTGGCGGACACCCATGCTCTGCAGGCCTATTTCAATCAGAAGCTGGAGAAAATCCTCGAGCAGCACCAGCGCCAGATGGTGGGGTGGGACGAGATCTATCATCCGTCACTGCCGCGCAGCATTGTCATCCAGTCATGGCAAGGGCAGGACTCGCTCGGGGCCAGCGCACAGGACGGGTACCAGGGCATTTTGTCTACCGGCTTTTACCTCGATCAACCGCAAAGCGCCGCCTATCACTATCGCAATGAGATCCTGCCGCAGCCGCTGGGCGTCGACACTGAGGTGCAGCCGGATGAAAAGGCACAGAGCTGGCAGTTCAGCATGCCACGGCTGAAGGGCAGCGCGGTAGAAGGCAGTTTTACCCTGATAGAAGGCAAGCAGGGCTGGCGTGGTTTTATCGATTTCAACGGCAAATCTCGCCGTGCGCTGCACGATATCGTTTGGCGTTCCCCGCAGCAGGTGAGCTTCCGGCTCGACAGCTGGATGGGGGACACCCGCCCGGTGTTCACCCTGAGCCAGGATCAGCTCAGCGGCTATACGCTGGTGGGCAACGTGCGTTACCCAACCACCGGCAGCAAGCTTACGGCGATCCCGGTGGGCAAGATGCCGGTGGTGCCGGAGACGAAGCAGCAGGCCAATATTCTCGGCGGCGAGGCGGCGCTGTGGGCGGAAAACATCAGGGCGCCGATCCTCGATCTCAAACTCTGGCCGCGTGGGTTCGCGGTGGCGGAGCGCTTGTGGTCGGCGCAGGACGTGACCGATGAAAATAATATGTACCGCAGGCTGGCGGCAGTCGACGCCTGGTCGGTGGTATCGGTGGGGTTGCAACAGCATGCGGAAACCGCACGCGAGTTCACCCGGTTGGCAAACAGCGTGACGATAGCACCGCTGCAAATCCTGGCCGAAGCGGTGGAGCCCGGACAGTACTACACCCGACAGCATCTGAAATTCAAAGCCGGTAACTATCACCAGTTCGAACCGCTGAACCGTTTTGCCGACTCACTGCCGGCGGAAAGCAACGCGGTGCGCGAGATGGGTATGCAGGTTGCGGCCTTGGTGAAGGACCGTAACGACCGGGCGGCAGCACAGGCGCTGCGCGAGCGTTTACAACGCTGGCAGCTCAATACCGCACCGGTAAAAACGGTGATTGCCGGTAACCGGGTGATGCAGGACCTGGCACCGGTGGCGCAGGATGTTGGCGCGCTGTCTACGCTGGGACTGATGCTGCTGGAGCGTTATCAACAGGGTAAACCGCTGAGCAAGCCAGAAGCGGCGCAAATACAGCAGCAACTGGACGCGGCGGCGCAGATACGGGACGAAGTGGTGATTGCGGCAGTCTATCCGCTGGAAGCGCTTCTGCGCGCCAGCGCTATCGAGTGAGGTAAGCTCTGGGGTTCTGCACGCGTAGGGGCTCAGCATATGTAGGGGCTCAGCATGCTGAGCCCTCAGACCTACAGTTGCAACGGTGGCAACTGTTTGAAAATACTGACCAGCCCTTCGCCCCAGCCTTTACGGATGGCGCTAAAATGCGGGTGATCTTCGGTGATGCGGTACTGCTGCGCACTGCTAAAGCTGTCGCGTGGGTAGATCATCACGTCCAGCGGCAGGCCGACCGACAGGTTACTGCGCAGCGTAGAATCCAGAGAGATCAGCGCGCACTGCATCGCCTGTTCCAGCGGGGTGTCGTAGGTCAGTACCCGATCGATAATCGGTTTGCCGTATTTGCTTTCGCCAATCTGGAAATAGGGCGTATCGCGGGTGGCCTCGATAAAATTGCCCTGCGGGTAAATATGGAATAGCCGCATTTCTTCACCGCAGATCTGGCCGCCGAGCAGCAGGCTGCAGCTAAAGTCGGTCGTACTGCCGCTTTGCTGGGCTTCGCTGTCGCGTTGGATCACTTCCCGCACCGTTTCGCCCACCAGCGTGGCGGCTTCGTACATGCTCGGTGCGTTCAGCAGGTTCAGGCATTCGGGATCTTTGCTGCGGCGCTGCAACAGGCTGATGATGCTCTGGGTGGTCGCCAGGTTACCGGCGCTTTGCAACACCAGCATGCGCTCGCCGTCCTGCTGAAACACGTGCAGTTTGCGGAAGGTGGAAATATGGTCCACGCCGGCATTGGTGCGCGAATCTGAAGCAAAGACCAGCCCGGAAGACAAGCGCATGGCCACACAATAGGTCATACCACAATCCCTCAAAACGATACTGGCACGCCGCCAACCGCCAGCGTGCCGTAAACCCTGGTTTTCGGCAAGAGGCTACTGGCCGGTTGGCATCATCTGCACTTCGGCAATGGTCTGCATGTTCTCGCAGCCGCCGCCGAGCCGCATCCCGCGTACCGGGCAGGCGTCGAGATAGTCGATGCCCACCGCCAGCTTAAGGTGTTGATTCGGCAGGCGGGTATTGTTGGTGACGTCAAAGCTGTGCCAGCGGTCGTCGACCCAGGCTTCGGCCCAGGCGTGAGTGGCGACGTGGGCGGAATCCTCGCTGTAAAGATAGCCGCTGACATAGCGCGCCGGAATGTTCAGGCTGCGGCAACAGGCCAAAAATACGTGGGTATGATCCTGACAGACGCCGGTGCCGGTCGCGAATGCCTGGGCCGCGCTGTCGGTGACGCTGGTCGAGCCCGGGGTGTACGGCATTTTGAGCAACAGCTCGCCCATCAGATTTTCCAGCCCGTCCAGCACCGCCTGCGGTTGGTAGTAGCGCAGGGCGAAGGCCTGGATCGCGCTGTCGGGTTGGGTCAGCGGGCTGTGGCGCAGGAACACCAGCGGCGACAAGTGCCCCATCACCTGATCCTCTGTTCCATCTTCAATCTCCACCACGCCGTGGGCCTGAATGGTGATGGCCTGATGCGGGTGATCCAGCGTCAGCACGTGCAGCACGTTGCCGAAGGCATCGGTGGTACACACCGCATCTTCCGGCAGCGTCAACTGCCATGAAATGATGCGCTGGTGTTCCGAATCCTGCGGCGTCAGGCGCAGGTACTGAGTGCTGCGCTGCACCTGCTGGGCATAGGTGTAGTGGGTATTGTGCTCAATGTTCAGTTTCATTGCGCCTCCAGATAAGTGTGATGGATGCTCTCCGCGATGCCGCCAATCTGGCCGAGAAACGCGTCCAGCCAGTCGTTCAGCCCGACCTTGTTCAGGTCTTTCATACTGCTAAAGCGCAGCTCGGCGTGCAGCGTATGCGCCAGCCGGCGCGGCTGATTGGCACTGTTGCCGCCAATTTGCTCCAGCTGCTGCACCATATCGCCGACGCAGGCCAGCAGGGAGCGGGGGATTTCATTACGCAGGATCATCAGTTCGGCGATGGTGTCCCGACTGAGCTGCTGCTTGTAGATGCTGTGGTAGGCTTCGCGTGCGCTCACTGCCCGCAACAGCGTGTCCATGCGGTAATACTCGCGCACCGGATCGCCGTCGCTGTCCATCAGTGAGTTCTTGACCCCTAACAGACGGGCAGTGCCGTCAGCACGCTCCAGCAGGGTGCCGAGGCGGATAAAGCACATGGCGTCGCTGCGCAGCAAGGTGCCGAACATCGCGCCGCGAAACAGGTGAGAACGTTCCTTCACCCAGTCGAAAAAGCCATCCGCGCCCACTGACCCTATGCCCTGACGGCGGATCAGCTTCATTTCGATCCAGGTGGCGTTGATGCATTCCCAGACCTCGGAAGACAGGCTGCCGCGCACCGCATGGGCGTTGTTCCAGCCCATCTGCAGACAGCTGTAAATGCTGCTGTGGTTGCGGCTGTCGAGCGCAAAAAAGCTCACCAGATTGGCCATCGTCAGGTCGGGGTAGGCGGCGGCATACAGCTGCCCGGTACTGGTCAGATTGAGCGGTACCTGCAGATCCTGATCCTCGCTGTCGCGGATCGGCATCATCGACAGCTTGTTGGTGACGTCGAGCACCCGGGCGATGCTTTCCGCCCGCTCCAGGTAGCGGGCCATCCAATAGAGTTCACTGGCAGTTCGGCTCAGCATGCGTCGTCCTCCAACACCCAGGTATCCTTGGTTCCCCCGCCTTGCGACGAGTTGACCACCAGCGAGCCTTGCGCCAGCGCCACGCGCGTCAGGCCGCCGGGCACCAGGCGGATTTCCGCGCCGCTGAGGGCGAACGGCCGCAAATCGATATGTCGCGGCGCCAGGCCGTCGTTGACGAAGGTCGGGCAGGTCGACAGCGCCAGCGTGTTTTGCGCAATGTAGTTATGCGGCTTGGCCAGCAGCAGGCTGCGGAAGTGAGCGATTTGGTCCCTGGTCGCCGCCGGGCCGATGAGCATGCCGTAGCCGCCGGCGCCGTGCACCTCCTTCACCACCATCTGTTCCAGGTTCGCCAGCACGTACGACAGTTCATTCTTGTGGCGGCATTGCCAGGTAGGCACGTTATTTAGGATCGGCTCTTCCTGCAGGTAGAAACGCACCATGTCCGGCACGTACGGATAAATTGACTTGTCGTCGGCCACGCCGGTGCCGATGGCGTTGGCCAGCACCACGTTGCCGGCACGGTATACCGACAGCAGCCCCGGCACGCCGAGCATCGAATCCGGACGGAACGCCAGCGGATCGAGGAAGGCGTCGTCCACCCGGCGGTAGATCACATCCACCTTGCAAGGCCCGGCGGTGGTGCGCATAAAGACCGCCCCGTCCTTGACGAACAGATCGGCGCTTTCCACCAGTTCAACTCCCATCTGCTGCGCCAGGAAGCTGTGTTCGAAGTAGGCGCTGTTGAAGCGGCCCGGCGTCAGCACCACCACGGTAGGATCGTTAATCGGCGAGCTTTCACGCAGGGTTTGCAGCAGGTGCGACGGGTAGCGCTCCACCGGCGCGATGCGTTGCTGAGCGAACAACTCCGGGTACAGGCGCATCATCATTTTGCGGTTTTCCAGCATATAGGAAACGCCGGACGGGGTGCGCAGGTTGTCTTCCAGCACGTAATACTGGCCGTCACCGTTGCGCACCATATCCACGCCGACAATGTGCGCGTAAATATTGCGGTGCAGATCGACCCCTTGCATGCAGGGTTGATATTGGTCGTTGGCCAGCACCTGCTCCGCCGGAATGATCCCGGCTTTCAGAATGTGTTGTTGATGGTAAATATCGTGCAGAAAGGCGTTAAGCGCCTGGACACGCTGGCGGATACCGCGATCGAGCATCGCCCATTCGCCGGCGGGTATGATGCGCGGTACGCTGTCGAACGGAATCAAACGCTCAGCGCCGTCATCCTCGCCATAAACGTTAAAGGTAATTCCCACCCGGTGAAACAGCAGTGCAGCCTCTTCCCTCTTGCGTTGAACGGCCTTTTGGTCAGCCTGTTGCAGCCAATGCCAGTAAGCCTCGTAGTGACCCCGGTGCTTACCCTCAGCCAGAAGCATCTCATCAAAAAACGGTGAAGCAGACAGATCGATATTTAGCATCATCACCTCGTCGACATTGCAGGCTGTATACAGAACCAGCATAAAATGTGCCAAGGTGATAAAGGGGCGAAAATGGCGCGAAATGGCGTGTTTTAGAGAGGGGAAAGCACGCTTAAGGTGCATTCTCAGCCAGGGGTTGCTTTAAAAAAGGGCAACTCTGCGGAGTGTGCCTCAGTAACAAAATACGGGGATTGTTTCTTTAGCGAAGGCATAAAAAGATAGGTGGAAAACCGAGAGAATATATCTAACGGATTAATTTTTAAAAGCATTCAAAGGAATGATAATGCCACATGATTTTGATGTTCAGGCGCTGGGACGTGCCGCGTTGGCTACCGCTAATGAAATTTTTGCTGCCGCTGCCTATAACATTCGGGTGCAAATGCTGACGGCCGAAGATTTGGAATGGTGCATTGTGCAGACGCGTCGGCAACCTGAAAATCTGCGTATGCCATGGGCACTAAGCGGTGCTGTGTTGGATAATCCAGATGCTTTCAATTTCAGTTTTAAGATCCTGGATGCGGATCAAAGGTCTGCGGGGGCTTGCCTTTGCCAGTTTTGCCCCGCAACAGACGAGATGCCTGCGGTGCTGAATGTTGAAATGCTGCAAAATTTCCACATCAAAGGTTCCAGCCTGGACGGGAACACTTTCCGTTTTGCACTCTATGCCGCGGTGCTATTTATGGTCGCTACTCAATGTACCGGCTTACGGCTAATATCACCGCTCAATACGAGAGTTGCTGATTATTACATCAATGAGCATCGTTTTATTGATATCACCTCAGGTGAGAAGGGCATTCTCTACCGTGATGCTCAGGCATTATTCCAATGGTTTATCGACGACTCGGCTTCGGTTGAAGCTGAACATTATTTGAGCGAAAATAACGACCAGCTGACAGGATTATAGGGGGGGGGATATGGTCATTAAAACCACGGATCGGCTTATAGCGAAAACTGACGCCTATGAACTGGAGGTATACAAAACCGAGGGAGAAAGGCTGACGGTGGTAAAAACCTATACTTCTGAGGAGATTAACCGCCTGACCCCCAGGGGAATGCCGATTAGCGCTTCACGTAAAGAAGTGGTGGCGGTTTTGAAACAGGCCGCAAAAAGTATCAAGGCTCAATCTTCTCCGATAAGTGAGGCCGCAGGCGCTATTCGCCGCATCAACAAATAAAAACGGCCAGCCTGGGCTGACCGTTGGACGCGTGGTCGCGGTATCAGCGACGAACGGCGATGGCTTCGATTTCGATTTTCACGTCTTTCGGCAGACGGGCCACTTCAACGCAAGAACGGGCCGGGAACGGCGCGCTGTGTTCGGTGAAGAAAGCTTCATAAGCGGCGTTAACGGTAGCGAAGTCATTCAGATCTTTCACGAAAACCGTGGTTTTCACGATGTCGGCCACTTTCAGACCGGCGGCTTCAACGATCGCTTTAACGTTTTCCAGCGACTGGCGAGCCTGAGCGGCAACGTCGTCGGCAACGGCGCCGGTTTTCGGATCGACCGGGATCTGGCCGGAAGTGATGATCATGCTGCCCAGATCAACGCCCTGCACGTAAGGACCAATGGCTGCCGGGGCGAGTTCAGTGCTGATGTTACGTGACATTTTTTCTCCTGATATACCCTTCGTCTTTCAAATCGCAGCGCGGTGGGCTGCGTGGCTCTCCGTAGCGTCGGGCGCGGTATTCGGTGCCCCTACGGGGCTCCCATTATAGGCAGTCACCGGGAGAATAACAGCCTCATCTCCCGGCAGCCGGCCGGACTCAGTCCGCCTGCAAGACCACCTGATGCTCGAACTCTTTTTCGCAGTAGCGGCATTTCAGGTGTACGTCGCCGTCGCGGGATTTCACGCTAAAGCTGGAAGACACCGGTTCGCTGCGGCTGATGCAGTTGCTGTTCGGGCAGGTCAGCACGCCGTCGATATGATCCGGCAGGCTGAGGGTCAGTTTGCGCACCACTTCATAGTTGTCGATGCGGTTAACCGTGGCTTTCGGCGCGTACATGGCCAGTTGGTTGGCCTGTTGCTCCGTCAGGAAGGTGTTTTCGATTTTGATCAGGTCTTTACGGCCCAGCTCGTTGGAAGGCAGGTTAAGACCGATGGTGATGCGCTGGTCGGTGGCGGTCAGCTTGAACAACGTCAGCAGCTTAAACCCTATCTGTGCCGGAATATGGTCAATCACCGTGCCGCACTTGATCGCTTCAACCTGCAGTTTGTTATCGTGAGTCATAACGGTTCCCCCTTAAAGAGCCAAATCTGCGTTTAAAACCAGCGCCAGCAGCGCCTGACGGGCGAAAATGCCGTTCCCTGCCTGTTGGAAATAGTAAGCGTACGGCGTTTTGTCTACGTCGGTAGTGATTTCGTCAATGCGTGGCAGCGGGTGCAGCACCTTGAGGTTGGCGCGTGCACCGGCCAGATCCGCTGCGCGCAGAACGAACTGCGCCTTCACGTTGGCGTATTCGGACGGATCCAGACGCTCTTTCTGCACCCGGGTCATGTAGAGAATATCCAGCTCGGGGACCACCTCTTCAATGCTGCTGTGCAGGCTGAACTCGATGCCTTTTTCTTCCAGCATTTGCAGGATATAGGCCGGCATTGCCAGCGCATCCGGCGCGATGAAGAAGAAGCGGTTGCCTTCAAACTTGGCCAGGGCCTGCGCCAGTGAATGCACGGTGCGGCCGTATTTCAGGTCGCCGACCATGGCGATATTGATGTTGTTCAGTCGGCCCTGGGTTTCCTGAATGGTGAACAGGTCGAGCAGCGTCTGGGTCGGGTGCTGGTTGGCGCCGTCACCGGCGTTGAGCACCGGGATGCCGCCGGAGAATTCGGTCGCCAGGCGCGCCGCGCCTTCCTGCGGATGACGCATGACGATGGCGTCGACGTAGGTGCCAATCACCGAGATGGTGTCGGCCAGCGTTTCGCCTTTCTTGCCGAGCGAGGTGTTGCTGCCGTCGGCAAAGCCCACCACTGAAGCGCCCAGACGGTGCATCGAGGTTTCAAACGACAGGCGGGTACGGGTCGATGCTTCAAAGAAGCAACTGGCGATCACCTTGTGCTTTAGCAGCTCGGGTTGCGGATTGGCTTTCAGGCTGGCGGCGGTGCGCAGCACCAGCTCCAGATCCTCGCGGCTGAGATCGTTAATAGAGATGATATGTTTGTGATACAGCGGGTTGGCCATTTTTCACTCTCCTCGACTCGTGCCCGTGGCGCGGGGCTTTGAACAGATTTTTCAGGCAAAAAAAAGCCCCTCAACGAGGGGCTTGAAACGATCGGTTTAGCAACAGGAGAAACAACGGCAGTTGGCTGCCGATTGGCAGTCGGTTTTGTCGGTTGTGGCTAACAAAACAAACGTCGTTTTTCATGCTTTCTCCTGGCAAATTGTCGCGCATTATACTCGCGCCTTTGGCCACTGCAAGCGCTAAAACGCCGATTTTTGTCATTTCGCAATCGATTGGCTGGTGGCCTTGAGCCGCATGGCAGGCAAATTTATCCTCAGTGGGCTCGGCGCAGCAAAATCACCAGAACGAAAACGCCGCCCAGCCCGGCGGTAATGATCCCGATGGGCAGTTCTTGGGGGGCGGTGACGATGCGGCTCAGCAGATCGCCGGCAGAAAGCAATATGGCCCCTAACACCCCGACCAACGGCAGCAGGCGCCGGTGACGTACGCCGGTAAACGGGCGCGCCAGATGGGGAACCATTAAGCCGACAAACCCTATCACCCCGGTCAATGCCACCAGTAATGCGGTCGCCAGCGAACAGCAAAGAAACACTTCCGTGCGCAAACGGCGGGTGTTGATGCCCAGCGTACCGGCGGTCTGCTCGCCCGCCAGCAAGCCGTCCAGCGATCGCCAGCGCAGGGCAATCAATACCACCAGCAACAGCAGCGCTATCAAGGCAAAAATCAAGTTATCCCAGCGGGCCAGCCCCAGTCCGCCCAGCGTCCAGAACAGTACGCTGCTGGCGGTACGCTGATCGCCGGAAAAAACCAGATAGTTGGTGAAGGCGCCGAATAAAAAAGAGACCGCCAGCCCGCAGATGATCAGCTTTTCGGTGCCTTTTTGCGATTGAGTCATAAAAATAACCAGCACCACCGCGGCAGAGATCATGCCACCGGCAAAGGAAGACACCGGTAACGTCCAGGCCCCGAGGCTATCGCCGAGGCGCGTCATCACCAGCACCACGCCGGCGGAGGCGCCAGAGGAGAGGCCAAACAGAAAGGGATCGGCCAAATCGTTGCGGGTTGTGGTTTGCAACAGGGCGCCAACCAACGCCAGGCCGGCCCCCGCCAGCAGCCCAAGCAAGGTGCGTGGCAGACGCAGTTCCAGCACGATGCTCTTGATCATGGGGGGCACATCACCCGGGACGATGCCCAGCGCGCTTAGCACCTGAGCAAGTGAGAGCGACACGCTGCCTTGGGCGACATTGGCGAAGACTAACCCTGCCAATAACAGCGGGGCGAGGGTCCAGGCCAGCCTGAAACGCATTTTTTCCGACATCAGCTAATCGCGGCAGGGTAAAGGGCCTGAGCCAGTTTGTGGATCGCCTCAATATTGACCGGCCCCGGCGTTAACGCCTGGTATTTCAATTTCAAATAGCGGTGATGGACCACTGCCGGGGTTTGCTTCATCAGCGGGTGTTGTTCAAGGAAAAGCTGCCGGGCATCGGTGCTGTCGGTGGATTCAGCCTGATAGTCCACCAGAATAATAAATTCAGGCTCTGTCGCCGCCACGCTTTCCCAATTGGTGTTCACCCAGCTGGTGTTCAGGGTATCCATCACGTTTGTTGCCCCAGCGGCTTCAATAATCGCCGTCGGCATGGCGTAGGCTCCGCTGGTGTAGGGCTTCTCTTCGCCGGAATCATAAAGGAACACCTTGACGGGTTTTTGCGTCGCAACTTTGCGATGGATATCTGCCACCTGCCGTTGCCAGTCTGCGACCAGATTTTCCGCCTGTTCCTGTTTGCCAAAGACTTTGCCGAGCCTGATCATATCGTCGTAGAGCAAATCCATGCTGGCCCGTGGCCGATGGTTGTCGACGTGGATGCAGCTTTCACTCAGCACCAGCGTTTTGATATTGAATTTTGCCAGCGCTTGCGGGGTCACTTCCCCACGAAGCCCATAATTCCAGCCGGCGAAGAACAGGTCTGGGCTTGCGGCGAGAAGGTTTTCGATGGTCGGGTACTTGGGGGCCAGTTCAGGAATTTTTCCCTGCTGTTGGGTGAATTCAGGGATGTTTTTGTACCAACCGGAGATCCCTGTCACGCCCACGATAGAAGGCTGGAGCTGCAGGGCAAAGGCCATTTGCGACATATTGATATCTTGAATAACGGCACGCTGTGGCGGGCGTTCAAAGGTCAGGGGCTGGCCGCAGTTGTCCACCGTAACGGGGAAGCCAGAGGCTCCGGCACTTGCCGTGGTGAAGGCCAGTAGCGCAGCGAGGGTTAAGTTTTTCACATCGACTCCAGATTCATAGCACCGAAAGGCTATTGAGAGGGCATTACCGTCGGTTCTCTGGCCTGGCGTCAGCGGGGTGGGGCGGAGGAAGGTCATCCCACTCGGGTAACCCCGTGGGCAAAACGGCAAAACCGAAGTCAATAACCCGGTTTATTGGAAACGGGGGCAACATACCTGAATAATTCGTATGACAAATGTAGTTAGATCAAACAATTGTCGATTGTGGCGAATTGTGCCGGGATGATGTGGGTAAAGCTTCGAAAAAACGCAGGGCTTCGCCGCTTTCCGGATGACGAACCTGCAGCGTTCTCATGCCAAATACCTGTTGCAGGTGCGCCGATTCCAGCACCGTTTCAGGGCGGCCATAACACAGGATTTTCCCTTCATTGATGATCATCACCTTATCGGAAAAGGGTTGCACCAGCTCAAGATCGTGCAGCACTTTTATCGTGGCTATCTTTTTCTTATGGATCAGCGACAGCAACTGATGCCGGGCCAGCGGATCGAGATGGTTGGTGGGTTCATCAAGCAATAACAGCACCGGTTGCTGCGCCAAAGCTCTGGCGAAGCCGGCGCGCTGACGTTCGCCGCCTGAAAGCTTGCCCAGCGGGCTATGTTGCAGGTGGCCAATACCCACCTCCTCCATCGCTTTGGCAACTATCAGCGCGTGTTGAGATGGCGAATGATCGGCCAGCCAGGGCAGGCGTCCCAGCGCCACATACTCGCTCACCTTAAGCCGTAAATCCGCATCATCGTGCTGGCTCAGCAAGGCGATGGCGCGGGCGCGCTGCTGGGGTTTTAAGGTGGCCAAGGGCGTTCCCTGGAAGAGAATTTCGCCTTCGCTCGGCCTGAGCTCGCAGGTCAGTAGCCGCAACAGCGTGGATTTCCCACTGCCGTTCGGGCCGATAATGGTGACGGACTCGCCTGGCTGAAGGCTAAAGGTGGCCCGATCAATCCGCGGGCTTTTCCCTGGGGTCGCCAGGGAAAGGTTCTGCACCGACAGCAGGCTGTCGATGGGCAGGCTGGTCATGAAATATCCTTTTCCGTGCTCAGAAAGATGTCTCAATGGTTTCTATAACGTTGTAATTATCGTCAATCACCAACAGCGTCTTCCATTTATCGAAGGTCAGGCAGGGGTGCGAGGTGGCAAACACCAGTATATCTCCAACCTGCACCGGGAAGTCTGCCGGACAGCTTAACATGGCATGCTGGTCCATGATCCCCTGGGTGATCAGCTGCTGGATGTCACTTTCTTGCAGAACCCCGTTGCGGTAATGGGCGATCGGCTGCGGCAAGCCAGCGTCGAAAGCCGCATCTCGCTTGCCGAAATTGACGATAACCCGGCCCGGTTCCGGCACCGACTGCACCAGTGCGATCAATTCCAGTGCCGAGGTTAGCTCCCCCGCCAAGTCGCAGGCGTAGCTATCGCGGGCCAGCACTGCATTTTGCGCGTCCTGATAAATTCCCCGATCGTGGGTGATGTAACAGCCAGGGCGGATCACCCGACGGCAGTTTTCCGGCAGCGATTCCTCACCCCAAACGCGGCAAACCACGTCATACCAGGAAGAGCCCGCCCCGGTGAGGATCGCTTCTTCACCGCTGAACAGGCGTTGCCGGTGCAGTTCACGCAGCAGACCGGCGGCGTCACGCAGAAATTGTTCGATTTTGCTCTGGGCATCGTCACCGTGCATCACGCCTTCATACAGCTCGATACCCTGCAAGCGCAGCCCTGGCAGCCTGACGATGTTCTGCGCCAGTTGCTCGGCTTGTGCCACGCTGCGGCAGCCGCAGCGGCCGCCGGGCACGCCCAGTTCCAACAGAACATCCAGGGTTTGCCCATGCTGGCTGAAAAACGCCGAGAGGGCTTGCGCATTGCTGAGGCTGTCGATGCAGCAAAGGAAAAGGGTGGAGGGATGTTGCGCTTTCAGTTCGGCAATGAGTCGCATGTTGGCCTTGCCGACCAGCTGGTTGGCCATCAGCACCCGGGGGACGCCCGCCTCCATCGCCACCTTCGCCTGCCAGGCGGAACCGACGCCCACCGCCCAGGCGCCCTGGGCTACCTGACGCTGGAAGATCCAGGGGGTCATGGTGGTTTTGCCGTGTGGGGCCAGCGAGACGCCGCGTGCGTCGGCATAGTTTTGCATCCAGGCGATATTGTTTTCCAGACTGCCGAGCTTGATCACCGCGGCCGGCAGGCAGACGTCTTCGTTAAGCAGGTTTGCCGGCGCAGACGGGTCACTGCGCAGCACGGCGGCCTTGTGGGTAACGGTGAAATCTTTTTGGTATTTCATAACATTATCCTTTGGGTGTTCTATCTTTTTTGAATGGGGTATCTTTATGTATTGTTTTGATTTTAATTGAATTTAAATTTTATTTTTTGATTTTATGGTACAAAGTATCATTTTTAACGCTCATTTTTGTGTAGTCTTCCACTGTTTTCCTGCATTGTAAATGACAAAATTTAACCACTATGGGGTGAGGCAATGGGTGTGGATATCGACATTATCTCGCGCATTACAGAGCGTTTTATTGAGCTGAGCAGCACCGAAAAACGCATCGCGCAATTCATTCTGGACGATGCGGATGCGGTGACCGCTTTGCCGATTGCCGAACTGGCCCGGCAGGCCCAGGTCAGCCAGGCCTCGATCACGCGCTTTGCCAAAATGCTGGGCTGCCGTGACGTGCGTGACCTTAAGGTCAAGCTGGCGCAGTCGTTGGCGGTGGGGCAACGGTTTATCCATGAAGAGCCGGATCTGGAAGGGATCCAGGGGATTTACGAAACCATCATCAATGTCCTGACGATTAACCGCCGGACGATTGACGAGCCGGCGCTGGCCAAAGCGGTGGAGTGGCTCAGCGACGCGCGGCAAATTCTGGCCATTGGCATGGGGGGCGGATCGACCATTTGCGCCGCAGAGGTGCAGCACCGTCTGTTCCGGCTCGGGCTGCCGGTAACCGCGCAAAGCGACGGCTTGCTGGTGCGCATGATGGCGGCGGCGGTGGCCAGGCAGGACGTGGTGGTGGCGCTGTCGCTGGGCGGCTACACGCAGGAAGTGGTGGAAAGCGCGGCGATTGCCCGCCAGTACGGGGCCAAAGTAGTGGCCATCACCCCGGCAGGAACGCCGCTGGCGGCGCAGGCCGACGTGCTGTTGGCGCTGGTGGTGCGGGAAAATGATTACATCTACAAGCCCAGCACTTCGCGCTACGCGATGTTGGCGATGGTCGACGTGCTGGCGACGGCGCTGGCCATGGCGAATAAACGCCAGTCCCGGGACCGTCTGCGCCGCATCAAGCTGGCGCTGGACAGTCACCGTGGCGGAGAAGATCGGCAGCCGCTGGGGGACTGAGTCGGCTCCCCAAGACACTAACCTGAGGATGATGATTCATGCGGTATCAGTATCTGATTAAAAATGTCACGGTGATCGACGGCAGCGGCGGGCCTGAATATCGTGCTGATGTGGCGGTGAAAGACGATCGGATTGCGGCTATCGCACCTGCTATAGAGGCTGAGGCCGAGGTGGTGATCGACGGCTGGGGCCGGGTGCTGTCGCCGGGGTTTATCGACGTACATACTCATGACGACACTAACGTGATCCGCATGCCCGAGATGCTGCCGAAGATATCGCAGGGGGTGACAACGGTGATTGTCGGCAACTGCGGCATCAGCGCCGCCGGGGCGGTGATCAAAACCAGCGTGCCCGATCCGATGAACCTGCTGGGGGAAAAAGCGCATTTCGTTTACCCAACGATTGCCGATTACCGTCAGCAGGTCGAGGCCGTGACGCCGGCGGTGAATGTGGCGACGCTGATTGGCCACACCACGCTGCGCAGCAACCAGATGGACGACCTGTTCCGCCCGGCCAGTGCCGAAGAGATCGCCGCCATGCGTGAACAGCTGTGTGCCGCGTTGCAACAGGGCGCTTTGGGACTGAGTACCGGTCTGGCGTATGCCTCGGCGTTCTCTGCCCCCACGCAAGAGGTGATGGCGCTGGCGGAAGAGCTGGCGGGTGAGCAGGGCATTTATACCACCCACCTGCGTTCGGAGTTTGAACCCATACTCGAGGCGATGGAGGAGGCATTTCACATTGGCCGCCATGGCCGGGTGCCGGTGGTGATTTCGCACCATAAATGCGCCGGGGCCAAAAACTGGGGCCGCACGCAGGAAACGCTCAAGCTGTTCGACAAGGTGCGCCAGACGCAGGACGTCTCCTGTGACTGTTACCCTTACTCCGCCAGTTCATCAACGCTGGATTTAAAACAGATCACCGATGAGTTCGATATCGTTATCACCTGGTCCGAACCGCATCCGGAAAAGGCCGGGCAATCCTTGCGGGACATCGCCGGGGCCTGGTCAATGAGCCTGCATGAAGCCGGCAAACGGCTGATGCCGGCGGGGGCGATTTATTACAACATGGACGAGCAGGATGTGCGCCGGGTGTTGAGCTACCCGCTGACCATGGTGGGCTCGGATGGTTTGCCGAACGATCCGATGCCGCATCCACGCCTGTGGGGCGCTTTTCCACGGGTGCTGGGTCACTACAGCCGCGACGAGAGGTTGTTCCCGCTCACGGTGGCGGTGCACAAAATGAGCGGCATGTCAGCGGCGCGTTATCAGCTGCCGCAGCGTGGGCTGATCAAAACAGGGTACTACGCCGATCTGGTATTGTTTGATGCATTGAAGGTGAAAGACAGCGCGACGTTCAGCCAACCGCAGCAACCCGCCGCAGGGATCGACGCGGTGTGGGTGAACGGCGTACTGAGTTATCAACATCAGGCCGTGACCGGCCAGCGCGCCGGGCGGTTTTTGTGCCGTCAGGGCAACTCAATCGACAGGAGCAAGGCATGACGATCAAAAGATACGGCATTGACGGCGGTACCGGGACCGGTGGGCAGCATCTGCCCTTTTCCCGCGCGGTAGAAGCCGGTGGCTGGTTGTACATTTCCGGCCAAACGCCAATGAAAGACGGTGAAGTGGTGGAGGGGGGGATTATTGATCAGTCGCGCCTGGCGATCCAAAACTGCCTGGATATTATGGCGGAAGCGGGATACGGTCTGGAAGACGTGGTGCACGTTAAGGTCATTCTGACCGATGCGCGTTACTTCCAGTCGTTCAATAAAGTCTTTCGCGAGTTCTTTTCCGCTCACCCCCCGGCACGCATTTGCGCAGTCGCCGATCTGGTGGTGGATTGCAAGGTTGAAGTGGATATCACCTGCTATAACGCCGCGCGCATTCCCCGCTAGAACCCTTGCCGATTAAAGGGTGGTGAAGCCACCCTCAGACCGCTGATTAACCCGCACAAGGGCTAAACCGATAGGGGTCGAACATGTTCGACCCGATTTAACCTATTGATTATGCGATAGTGCGCAGCATGCAGCGCCCCTACGACGAAACCTGGGAGCACTTTGCCAGTGGCCTTAGGGGCAAAATCTCCCTTAATCATCATTTCACCAGGCTGTGTATCCCCGCGGCACGAGCCGGTTATTTGCTGACGCGATCGTAGTAGACCATGTCGGCGTTCAGACCCTGCTGGTAGCCTTTGACGTTATCGCGCAGCACCACTTCTGTTTTAGCCTGGTCGATAAAGACATACGGTGAACTGCGTTGCAGTTCCTGCTGCATGGCGGTGTACAGCGCGGTGCGCTTGGCGGGATCGGCTTGGGCCACCGCCGCCAGCGTCTGCTGGTTCAACTGCGGGATCTGCCAGCCGTTGAGGCCCGCCACCGTGCTGGTTTTGCCGTCGTTATAGGCGAAGGCGCTGGCGTTGGAGTGGGCGTCGAAATAGTCCGGGATCCACAGGCGGATCGCCGCCTGATGCTGTCGGGCGCGTACCCGTGAATAAACCTGGCTGCCGGCAGCCGGCAACAGTTCCACCTTCACGCCGCCCTCGGCAAAGCTGGCCTGCAGCGCCTGAGCGATAGTAATAAACGGCGGTTTGTTCTCGACGTCCAGCGTCAGCGAGGCATGGGTGATACCGGCCTTGGCCAGAATGGCCTTGGCTTTGGCCGGATCGAAACTGAACGGATTGTCTTTCAGCGCGCCCGGTAACCCGACCGGCAGGAAACTCTGGTGCACAAAATATTGGCCCTTCAGCAGATCTTTAGTGATGCCCTGATAGTCGATCAGATAGCGTGCCGCTTCCCAGAAGGCCGGATTTTTCAATAGCGGATTGGCGCTATTGCCGGTGTTGAACACCAGGTAATTCTGCTCGGCAGAGGGGATTTCCAGCACCTTCACGCCGGGCTGATTTTTCAGCGCCACGGTTTGGTCCGGGCCCAGTTCGCGTGCCACATCGGCGTCACCCTGCTGGATCAGCAGACGGCGAGTGGCGGAGTCCGGCACGCTTTTAATGATGATGCTTTTCAGCAGCGGCTTGCTGCCCGGTGACGTCGGGTTGGCGTCCAGGACAATCGCCTGATGTGGTTGATAGACGCGCATTTTGAACGGCCCGCTGCCGGCGGAGTGCATTTTCAGCCAGGCGTTGCCGTAGTCGCCGTCTTTGGCGTTAGGCTGCACCGCCTTGCTGTCGACGATCGAGGCGATCGGCGTGGAGAGAATATTCAGCGCCACCGCCGGACTGACGTTCGCCGTCCAGCTCAGTTGCAGGCTGTGGTCATCGATTTTTTTCAGCTGTGCGTCAATGTTGTCCGGCTGCCAGCCGAGAACGTTGAGGATAAACGCCGGTGACTTGTTCATCTTCACCGCGCGGCTAAAGGAAAAGATCACGTCATCGGCGGTCAGCGGGTTGCCGGAGGCGAAGGTCGCCTGTGGACGCAGTTTGATAGTCAGGGTTTTGGCCGCGGCATCGCCCTGCCAGCTTTCCGCCAGCACCGGTTCCACTTTTGCCGGATCGTCGCGATCCGCCTGCACCAGCCGCTGATACAGGCTGGGGACGGTCTGGATGCTTGACAGCTCGTTGGCTTCCGCCGGATCCAGGCTGACGATATCGTCGAGCGATTGCACTACCACCAGCGTATTGGGCGGCGTGGCGGCCAGCGCGGAGGCGGAAAGGGCGGCAAGCATTAACAGCGGCAGGACTTTGGCTTTCATCGATGTTTTCCCTTGAATGCACGGCAAGAAATTATTGTTATCGTTTGTTTTCACGGCGTTTTCGCCGCCAGAATGCCACGGTAGAGTCTTTGTCGGCGGCTGACAAAGGCCAATCGGCTATTTGATATGTCCAAAAACACTATAGAACGCCGGGTAACTCTCCGCCCACCGCACCAGAGAATAAAGCCCTCGTTGAAGAGGGCTTGGGGGGTTGATTAAAGAAGGGGATCGTTTTCCAACAAAGTCTTCAGACGCTGGTGCAACTGGGCGACATAGGCGGTATCGCGTGGTGCCACCCATACCACATTACTGCTGGCGATAACCCCCAGCACGGCGGGCCAGGCGCAAAGATCGATAATGCGTGCCATGGCTTTTGCATAGCCGGAATTCATGTGGATCAGCACAAAGTGGTCGTTATGCTCGACGTCAATCAGCATGGCCGTCAGCGGCTCGTTAATATCAGGCACTGGATGGTGCAGCGCATTGAGAGAATAGACCTTTTTCCCTTTGGCATTTTGCACCTTCATCACCCCCAGCGCGTTCAGCAGACGGGAAACGGTCGACTGGCTGATACCCGAATAGCCCCCCCGTATCATTTCACCGCGGATTTCCTCCTGTGATGAATAGCGTTGGCTCACGACCAGCTTGCGGCACAATGCCAGTTTCCGTTGTTCCTTCTCCCACAGAGTTTCTATTTTATTCGCCATTATGTTGCCTTGGTTTAAAAATGAGTGACAACTCTATATAAATCAATGCAATGAAGATGGGTTAACCGAGGGTGATATGACCCGTCGCAATCATATAAAGGGTAATGATGGCGACGATGACCAAAAGAAGGGCAATCAGCGCTTCGTAACCTTTCAACAACCGCTCTGCGTGCTGGTTTTTTTGGTGCCAGAGGAAGACCAGCAAGCCGGGGACAAACAGCAATGACGTCAGCAGCATTTGGCTGCCGGCGGCATAGCACAGCCAGAATCCATAGAGGGTGCCAATCAGCCCGAGCATCAGATCGCGGGTACGTGATTCACCCGGTTGATAACTTTCCCCGGTGATCGCCAGCTTGAGACCGTAGGCGGCACTGAACAGATAAGGGGGAAGGATGGCGGCAGTCGCGATGGAGAACAGCGCCTGATAGCCGGCGCTGTAGACCAACGTCAGCAGCAGGAAGAGCTGTATCAGTCCGTTGGTGATCCACAGCGACACCGCAGGCGATCCATTGGCGTTGGTTTTGGTGAATATCTGCGGAAACATGCCGTCTTTGGCTGCGACAAAGGGTAACTCTGCGGCGAACAGCGTCCAGGCAAGCAACGCACCGGCTACCGACAGAATCACGCCGGCGGCGACCAAGCGTGCCCCCCAAATGCCGACCACGGATTCCAGCACCCCGGCCATTGACGGATTTTTTAAGCCATTCAGCGTCGCCTGATCGAGCACGCCCATCGACAGCACGCTGACCAGAATATAAATCACCAGGCAGCCCAGCAGGCCGATCACCGTGGCTTTACCGATATCGGCGCGTCTGGCGGCGCGGGAGGAGACGACCGTGGCACCCTCGATGCCGATAAATACCCAGGTGGTCACCAGCATGGTGTTTTTTACCTGATCAAACAGCGCGGGATGGCTGCCGTCGATCACCATCATGCGACCCCAGAAATCTGCGGTAAAAATGCCGATGCGAAAGGCGATCACTACCGCCACAATAAACACCAACAGCACCAGCACTTTGACCACCGTTAGCACGGTATTGATCATGGCGGCTTCTTGCACACCGCGCAGCACCAGCGCATGCACCAACCACAGAACGATGGAAGCGCCGAGGATCGATTGCCAGTTGTTGCCCAAGCCGAATACCGGGAAGAAGAAGCTGAGGGCGCTGAACAGCAGCACCGCATAAGACACGTTCCCCAGCCAGGCGGAGAACCAATAGCCCCAGGCAGACTGGAAACCAATAAAATCGCCAAATCCCGCGCGAGCGTAGCTGTAAATACCGCCCTCCAACTGCGGGCAGCGAGCGCTCAGGTTTTGATAAATTAATGCCAGGCAGATCATCCCCACCGCGGTGATCAGCCAACCGATCAGCAGTGCGCCAGGTGAGGCGACGGAAGCGAAGTTTTGCGGCAGGCTGAATACGCCGCCGCCCACCATGGAGCCGATGACCAGCGCGATCAGGGCAACCAGCCCCAGTTTTTTCTCAGACATGAGGGTTCCTCCAGCTGCGCAGGGCAGCAGGAAAATAATGATTCATAGGTTGAGAGGACGCGGCGGCAGACGATGCCGCCGCGTCGCCAATCAGTCGCCGAGGGTGGCGACCATCACGGCCTTGATGGTGTGCATGCGGTTTTCCGCTTCATCGAACACAATGGAGTGGGCCGACTCGAACACGTCATCCGTGACTTCCAGCCCTTTCAGGCCATAGGCGAGTTCAATTTCCTTACCCACTTTGGTCTGCTCGTTGTGGAAGGCCGGCAGACAATGCATGAATTTAACCTGCGGATTGCCGGTGGCTTTCAGCACCGCAGCATTGACCTGATAGGGCTGCATCAGGTTAACGCGTTCCGCCCAGGCCTCTTTCGGTTCTCCCATCGATACCCATACGTCGGTATAGAGGAAATCGACACCTTTCACGCCTTCATCCACCCGCTCGGTTACGGTGATATGCGCACCGGTATCGCGGGCGATGTCGGCACACTGCGCCAGCAAGGCTTCGTCCGGCCAAAAGGCCTTAGGTGCCACCAAACGGATATCCATGCCCATTTTGGCGGCGCCAACCATTAACGAGTTGCCCATGTTGTTGCGCGCATCGCCAAGGTAGGCGAAGGAAATCTGATTGAGGCCTTTACCCGGCGCGTGCTCCAGCATGGTCATCAGGTCGGCCAGGATTTGCGTAGGGTGGAATTCGTCGGTCAGGCCGTTCCAGACCGGTACTCCGGCAAACTCCGCCAGCTCTTCGACGATGTGCTGACCAAAGCCGCGGTATTCGATGCCGTCATACATACGACCCAGCACCCGTGCGGTGTCTTTCATCGATTCTTTGATACCGATCTGTGAGCCGGTTGGGCCGAGGTAAGTGACCCGGGCGCCCTGATCAAAAGCGGCAACTTCGAAGGAGCAGCGGGTGCGGGTGGAGGTTTTTTCAAAGATCAGCGCAATGTTTTTACCGCGTAGCCGTTGCTGCTCGACATTGCCGTATTTGGCTTTTTTCAGCGCAAAGGCCAAATCGATCAGGGATTGGATCTCGTCGCTGCTGAAATCCAGCAGTTTTAGAAAATGGCGGTGACGTAAGTTTATGCTCATGATCAGATTCCTGTTTATTCAATTTGTTGGGGTAATTAATGTGCCTTTCTCACCGGCCAGGATGCGGGTGGCGTCCTGCAGCGCACCAATACCGGCGATGCCCTGGCGATAGCGTACAAAATGGCTGGCGGCCGAGATCTTCGGCCCCATGGAGCCGGCGTCGAAGGTGATGCCGGCCAGATCGTCCGGGGTTACCTTGTCCAGCGCGCGCTGATGCGACGTGCCCCAATCGAGATACACCGCGTCGGCATCGGTCAGGATCAGCAGCGCGTCAGCGCCGATCTGCTCTGCCAGGAAAGCGGCGGACAGATCTTTGTCGATCACCGCCTCTATGCCTTCCAAACGGCCTTCTCGACGTAATACCGGAATGCCGCCGCCACCGGCGCAGACCACCAGATGCCCCTGCGCGATAAGGGCATTAATCGCGTCGGTTTCGATGATGTTGAGTGGTTTGGGTGAGGGCACCACGCGGCGGAAATATTTACCGTCCGGTTTGATGGTCCAGCCTTTTTCCAGGCTCAGCGCCAGCGCGGCTTTCTGGTCGTAGACCGGCCCGATATATTTGCTGGGGTTGCCGAAGGCAACGTCGTCAGGATCAACTTCGACCTGGGTCAGCAGCGCGCTGATCTGGTGATCCGGCAGGCAGTTTTTCAGCTCCTGCAGTAGCAGGTAGCCAATCATGCCCTGGCTTTCCGCGCCCAAGACGTCCAGCGGGTAAGGGGCCACCTGCGAATAGGCGTTGTTTTGCAGCGCCAGCAGGCCAACCTGTGGGCCGTTGCCGTGCACCAGCACCACGTTCCAGTTTTCTGTTAACGCAGCGATTTGGCGGCTGGCAAGTTTGATGTTGCGACGTTGGATATCCGCCTCAAGCGGTTCTCCACGACGTAGCAGGGCGTTCCCACCCAGGGCAACCACCACTGTGGGTTTAGTCATGATGTTTTACTCCGTCGGGGTTAGATGTTGTCGCGTTCCAGTGGGCAACTCATGCAACGAGCGCCACCGCGGCCGCGGCCCAGCTCGTCACCCCGGATTGGCAGTACGGTGATGCCTGCCTTATCGTATTTTTCATTGGTCCAGGTATTGCGTTCGTAGCCGATCACTACGCCAGGTCGGATGGTCAGCACGTTATTGGCGTCATTCCACTGTTCACGTTCGGCCTCGAAGCTGTCGCCGCCGGTGGTGATGAGTTGCACCTGGCTGATGTTCAGAGCGCGTTCGATAGCGGTCAGGAAGTGTTTTTCCTGTTGGCGATGCAGGCCGCCCTTACCGTCTGGCGTCAGCGTCCAGCACTGCGACTCTTTGCGCACCACTTCCGGGTAGACCGAGAAGGTATCCAGGTTGATGTGGGTCATGACGGTGTCCAGATGCATGCAGGAGCGGTGCTTAGGCAATTCCAGTGCGATGACACGTTCTGCCTGATGGGATTTGAACAACGCCTGCGCCAGGAATTCCACCCCTTGTGGCGTGGTGCGCTCCGACATGCCAATTAATACGGCACCGCGGCCAATGACCAATACGTCGCCGCCTTCCAGCGTGGCATGATCGTAATTACGTTCTTCATCGCCGAAATAAGTGGTGAAATCACCCTTGGAAAAATAAGGGTGCCATTTATAAATGGCGCGCAGATTATTGGTTTCACGCTGGCGTGCCGCTTTTGCCATTGGGTTGATAGACACCCCGTTATATATCCAGCATGAGGTATCGCGGGTGAATAAATGGTTAGGTAACGGTTTCATAATAAAGTCGGTGCCCTGATGAGTATCAACCACCATATTATTGAAGCTGTCCGGGACTTCTTCATAAGTCAGGCCACCGGTCATATGGCGTGCCAGCTGGCGGTCGGGTAAATCCCCTAGCCAACCGCGAATATCGGCGGCAAATGAAGGCCCCAGGCGGAAATCAGAAACCTGCGCCGACAGCAGCCACTGCTTGGCGGCGGGAATGCTCATGGTTTCGGTCAGTAAATCAGTCAGCAGCAAGACTTCTACATTTTGCGCCCGTAACGTTTGGGCAAAGATATCGTGTTCCTCACCGGCACGTTCGACGGATAATACATCATCGAACAATAATTCCTGACAGTTAGAAGGGGTTAATCGTTTTAAGCTTAAATTAGGGCGATGCAGCATAACGCTGCGTAATTGGCCTATTTCAGAACCTACATAATTCCTATTCATGTCATTTCCTATTATCAGATCCAGGTAATATCAGACGTAATGAAATAAAGGGTTTATTTCACTTAATGAGAATGGGTGCCGTTCCGTTGCCGCTGATAATAAACATTGTCCTGAGGTGTTTTGTGACGGAAATCACATTGGTATAGGGTGGATGGTGAAATTAATTATCAGTTGACCAATATCATTGTTTTGTTGGAAATTATATCTTCCAAAATGCATTAATACTCGAATGTCACGTTAATTATTCATATAAACGTATGTTTAGATTAATGGTTGTCTTTCTAATTTATTGTAATTTATGGATTTTATTTTTATGGTGGCAAGGTTATTCATTAATGAAAAATTAATATCCGTTCGAAGGTAAATTTCTTTGAATTTTTATTCCTGATTGTGACAGAGGATGGTTTTTTATTTTTGTGACGCCGTGGGATTAAATTTTATTACTGACCAACAAACAAGCCGTTAGCATCAACGGTTTTACAAGGTTGGGGAGAATTAGGCGCTTAGGGTGCATAAAAATCCGCTGTGCGGGGAGATAAAGGGAAATAGTTAATCAGTCAGGTTGTGGGGTGGGGAGAGCCCCCACCCGGGGAGGTCATGGTTACAGGCTTTCGCTCAGGGTGGCCACCATCACCGCCTTGATGGTGTGCAGGCGGTTCTCGGCCTGATCGAACACCACGCTGTGTGCGGATTCGAACACTTCATCAGTCACTTCCATGCCGCCGTGCAGCCCGTATTGTTCGGCCATTTGCTTACCGAGCGTGGTCTGGTCGTCGTGAAACGCCGGCAGGCAGTGCAGGAATTTGACGTTCGGGTTGCCGGTCAGTTTCACCATCGCCATATTGACCTGGTAAGGCTTCAGCAGCGCGATGCGCTCCTGCCAGGTTTCTTTCGGCTCGCCCATCGATACCCACACGTCGGTATACAGGAAGTCCGCGTCCTTCACCCCTTCGGCAATGTCTTCGGTCAGGGTGATCTTGGCGCCGGTCTGTTTTGCCAATGCCTGGCACTCCGCGACCAGCTCAGGCTGTGGCCAGCAGGCCTTCGGCGCCACCAGCCGCAGATCCATACCCGCCAGGGCGGCAGCTTCCAGCAGGGTGTTGCCCATGTTGTTGCGGGTGTCGCCAAGGTAGGCGAGCTTCACCTCGCTCAGCGGCTTGCCCGGCAGGTGCTCCTGTACGGTCAGCAGATCCGCCAGCAACTGGGTCGGGTGGAACTCGTTGGTCAACCCGTTCCACACCGGCACGCCGGCATGGTTGGCCAGGGTTTCCACCAGCGCCTGACCATAGCCGCGGTATTGAATACCGTCATACATCCGGCCCAGCACCCGGGCGGTGTCTTTCATCGACTCTTTATGGCCGATCTGGCTGCCGCTTGGGCCCAGATAAGTGACCTGAGCGCCCTGATCGAAAGCGGCAACTTCGAAAGAGCATCGGGTACGGGTCGAGTCTTTTTCGAAGATGAGCGCAATGTTTTTGCCCTGCAGGTGGCGTGTTTCCTGGCCTTTCCGCTTGGCCTGCTTTAACTCGGCCGAAAGCTGCAGCAGCGCCTGAAGCTCCGCCGGGGTGAAATCCATTAACCTTAGGAAGTGACGTTTGTAGAACGGGTTTATGCTACTCATTGCCGTGTATCCTGCTTGTTGTTATTGAATTAAAATTCACTTTATATGTATGAATATTCAATTTCAACCCCGCAGTAGAAATCTTTCACGTTTATCGTGGAAGCAATGCCGACGGTGTGTGAAAATAGAAGGAATACAGGCCATTTGACTTGAGGATATAGGCATGGCAAACCGCGAACAGCTAGAAGAACAACGTGAAGAGACCCGCCTGATCATCGAAGAACTGCTGGAAGACGGCAGCGATCCGGAAGCGCTCTACACCATCGAACACCACCTTTCTGCTGAGAAGTTTGAAGTGCTGGAGCAGGCCGCCGTTGAAGCCTTCAAGTTGGGCTACGAAGTGACCGACGCCGAAGAGCTGGAAGTGGAAGACGGTACCCTGGTGATGTGCTGTGACGTGATCAGCGAAATCGGCCTTAACGCCGAGCTGATCGACACTCAGGTAGAGCAACTGGTGGCGCTGGCGGCACGTTGCGGCGTCAACTACGACGGTTGGGGCACCTACTTTGAAGATCCGAACGGCGAAGAAGGTGACGACGACGAAGAAGAAGGTGACTTCATCGACGAAGACGACGACGGTAAACGCCATTAATTAATCTTGTGGGCCGGCGCTCGCCGGCCCCGCCTATCCCGCCGTCTTTCAAGCCGCTGCGCTAGCGGTAACTTGAAATGCATAGGGCAGTTGAAGCAGATGAAATACCAATCCCTGTTAGCCCCCATTTTAAACTTCCTGCACTGCGAAACCCCAGACGCCTGGATCGACGCCGCCCGTCGTCCGGAAAACCTGCCGTTGTTGCTGACCGACCATATGGTGTGCGAGCTGAAAGCGGCGCAGACCGGCATGTGGCTGATCCGCCGTTACGTGGCAGACAAGGAGAGCGGCGATGCCTTGTTGGCGCTGCTAAGGCCTTATGAAGCGTTTCTGCATGAAGCGCAGGGCGTGCCGGAAGCCTTGTTTCAGCAAAACAATTTCACCCGCAAGATCTTGCCCAAGAACGGTTCGGCCTACGGCCAGGATCTGGCGGACAAGATGGTGCTGCTGATCAAGGAAGAGCTGCACCATTTTTCGCAGGTGCTGGAGATCATGCTGGCGCGGCAGATCCCGTATAAGAAGATCACCGCCAGCCGCTATGCCAAAGGCATGATCCGCGAGATCCGCACCCACGATCCGGCCACGCTGATTGATAAACTGATTTGCGGCGCCTATATCGAAGCCCGCTCTTGCGAGCGCTTTGCCCGGTTGGCACCGCATCTGGACGATGAGTTAAACCGTTTCTACGTTTCGCTGCTGCGCTCCGAGGCGCGCCACTATCAGGATTACCTGCAGCTTGCCGAACAGATAGCCGGCGGCGACATCAGCGAGCGGGTGGCCCATTTCGGCCGCATTGAAGCAGAGCTTATTCAAACGCCGGACAGCGAGTTCCGCTTCCACAGCGGCGTGCCCGCCTTCGCCTGATAGCCGGGCGCCCGCACAACTCAGTTACGCCGGTGCGCCCAGCAGTAAGTCCACCGCTTTTTCCGCCAGCATAATGGTCGGCGCATTGGTATTGCCGCTGGTGACCTGCGGCATCACCGAGCAGTCGATCACCCGCAGTCGCTCAAAACCGTGCACCCGCAGTTGCAGATCGGTCACCGAGTCCTGCGGCGATTGGCCCATGCGGCAACTGCCCACCGGGTGATACACCGTCTTGCAGAAGTTGCGCACGAACTCCTCCAACTGGGCCTCATCGTTCAACCATGCCGGCTGCGGCATCAGCAGGTCTTTGATCAGCGGCTTGAGGGCCGCGGTTTGCAGGAAGCTCAGGCCGAATTTCACCGCGCGCACGCTGCCGGCCAGATCTTCCGGATGGCCGAGGTAATTGGCGTGCAGCTTCACCGGATCGCGCGGATCGCGGCTGCGCAGCAGGACTTCCCCTCGCGCCTTGGGTTGTAGATAACCGACCTTAAGCGTGAAACCGTGGATATTGGGCAGCGGTTCGCCGGGCACGTCGTCCCAGCTGTCGAGCATCGGCAGGAAGTGGATCTGCACATCGGGCCGGCCGTCACCCTGGCTGTCGGTGAAGGCGGCGCCTTCCAGCACGTTGGAGCTCAGCACGCCGCTGCGAAACGCCAGCCATTCGGTGCCGTGGCGTAGCGCCTGCAGCCCGCGATCGGCGCCGTACAGGCTGATCGGTTGCCGGGTGCTGACGTTGATCGACATATGCAGATGATCGTGGAAGTTCTTGCCCACCGGCAGATCGGCGAGTGGCGTTATGCCCAACTGTTGCAGATGTTCGCGTGGCCCAATGCCGGACAGCATCAGGATCTTCGGCGATCCGACCGCGCCGGCGCTGAGGATCACTTCCTTTGCCGCATGCGCGGTGACTTCGGCACCGCCGTTTTGGCTATACACCACGCCGGTGGCAACGTTGTTGTCCAGCACCACCCGGTGCACTAGCGCATTCAGCTTCACCACCAGGCGTTGGTCGTTACGCACCGCTTTCAGGTAGGTGCGTGCGGTGCTGGCGCGTTCGCCGTTATGGGTGGTGGTCTGGTAGAAGCCGACGCCGTGCTGGCTATCGCCGTTGAAATCGTTGCGGTAGAGCAGGTTCAGCTCCTGACCGGCGCGGATAAACGCCATGCTGAGCGGGTGACGGTAGCGGTTCTCGCTGACCGGCAGCAGGCCCTCACCGCCGTGATAGGCGTCGGACAGGCTCTCGTTGGCCTCGGCACGTTTGAAATAAGGCAGCACGTCCTGATAGCCCCAGCCGACGCAGCCGTAACGTTCGGCCCACTCGTCGTAATCCTGCCGCTGGCCACGAATATAGATCATGCCGTTGACCGAGCTGCTGCCGCCCAACACCTTGCCCTGGGCGATTTGCATGCGGCGGTTATTGGCGTGCGGCTCCGGCTCGGTTTCATACGGCCAGCTTTTTTTGGCGATAATCTTCGCCACGCCGGCCGGCATCTTGATGAATAAATTATTGTCGTCGCCACCGGCTTCCAGCAGTAACACCCGCGCCTGAGTGCGGCGGATCAACTGCGCTGCCAGTACGCAGCCGGCGGACCCTGCACCGACAATGATGTAATCAAAAGCATTTTCCGACATGACTGCTCCCTGTGCGATTACGGCATGAGCCTGTCATGGCAGAGTATCGCAAGCGGGCGGCAGGTCAATTTCAAATCGTTAATTTGTTAATGAATATCACATAAAATGTTTTTAATTTTTATTAATTAATTGATTTTTATAAATAAAAAATAAAATGTTCATATTAATATTTTTTGTGGTTTGCGTGGCCGTGACGATGCCGCAGCAAAAAATACGCGGTGATAAATATCCGGCGCATTGTTTCTAAACGGAATATTAAATATGAGATTTATCCGAGCGGGAAAGAGGATGTCAGCACAAAAATGCTGCTATATGATGAGCCACTCTGTGGTTGGATAAGATATTAAGAAATATGGACATTTCGATTAATAAATCTAATTATTTAAAAGGGATTGCCATCATATTGATGCTGATCCATCACCTGTTTGCCTACCCGATCCGAATTAGCCCGGATATCCCGGTCTATCATATTGTTAACAGCGTTGATCTTGAAATGTATCTTGGCCTGTTCGGCAAGATTTGCGTTTCGATGTTTCTGTTTCTGTCCGGTTACGGGTTTTCGCTGAAAAAAGAAGTGTCGTTTCACTATATCTGGGGCAAGCTGAAGAATTTATATATCAGCTATTGGATAGTGTTATTTATCTTTGTCCCTATCGGCATTTTCTTCTTTCCCGGAGAAAGGTATAGCCTTTCCCTGCCGCTGTTTCTCGAAAACCTGATTGGCATTAAATCCACGTATAACAGCGAGTGGTGGTTCTTCAAACTCTATGTGCTGTACGTGCTTTCTCTGCCGCTGTTATCGCGGCTGAATATCTACCCTCTGCTGGGGGTGCTGGTTCTGGCGGCGCTGTGCGGCAGAGGGCTGCAGTATTTTGCCTGGGCGCCTGAAATCCTGATAGAATATTGCACCTGGCTGCTGCCTTTCGGCTTTGGCATGGTGTTTGGCCGCAGCAAGCACATGCCGGCGGACTTCTGGCTGTCGAAATTGATTGTTACCCTGAGCCGCACCCATCCGCTGATCTTGCTGATGGTGACGGTGGCGGTGTTTATCGTCGCCCATAATCCGGGGCTGCTGCTGGTGACGCCGTTGTTTATCATCGCGATGATGAAAACCGCAGACGGCCTGGGCAGCACGGTGAATCGGGCGGTGGGCGAGCTGGGCAAGCATTCGATGTACATGTGGCTGACCCACAGCTTCTACTGCTATTACTTCACCCAAAAGCTGATTTTTGCGCCGCGCTACACGCCGCTGATCCTGCTGCTGCTGATTGTGGTGTCCTACCTGACCAGCCTGGTGCTAAGCCGGATTGAGCTGGCGATCAAGGGCAGGGTAACGGCGTAGGGACGCTGAATGCTGCGCCCGTGATGACCGCGGGCGCAGCGGCAAGATTAAAGCGTTTTCAGCATGGTGACTTCGCAGTCGACGTGGCCGGTGGTGCCCATGGCGTGGTCGATATGTTCGAAGCCCAGATGCTCGTACAGGCCGATGGCCTGCGTCAGGCTGGCGGTGGTTTCCAAATAACAACAGCGGAAGCCCTGTTGACGGGCAAACTCCAGTGCCTGCAGCGCCAGGCGTTTTGCCAGGCCCTGGCCGCGTAAAACCGGCAGGAAATACATTTTCTGTAATTCGCAAATATCGTCGTCACCGCCCTGCAGCGGGGCCACGCCGCCACCGCCGGCAATCCGGCCGTCAACTTCTATCACCCAATAAGCGCTGCGGGGCAGGCTGTAGAGCTGATACAAGACGTCCAGATTGGGGTCGGAAACGGTATAGCCTTTGTCCGCCGTCAGGCCGTGCTCGGCAGAGACTTCGCGAATGACATTAGCAATAGCGGCGTTGTCGTCAGCCGTTATTGGGCGCACCAGAAGACGTACTGGGGTTGCTGTTGTCATAGTTACACTCGCCATAAAAAGAACCCGAAGGGTTCCGGAATATCGTTTTTTGTGCAGACAAAAACGCGCCGGGTTTATATCCCGGCGGCGTCCATGCAGCAATATCTTGTAATAACATCTAAAGCGGGCCGGATGCAACGGCGATAAAAAAACAGCGGGGAAATCCCCGCTGTTTTTCAACTGTGGCAGTGAACCGAAAGATTACAGCGCGGCGATGGTCGCCTGCTGTTCCTGCAGCTTCACTTTGCCTTCTTTGCAGGCTGCCAGACGTTCGCGCTCTTTGGCGACCACGGCTTCCGGCGCGCGCGCTACAAAGCCTTCGTTGGCCAGCTTGCCTTCGATCGAGGCGATTTCTGCATCCAGCTTGCCCATCTCTTTCGACAGACGCGCGATTTCGGCGTCTTTATCGATAAAGCCGGCCATAGGGATCAGCAGCTCGGCGCCGTCCACCAGTTTGGTGACCGATACCGGGCCTTTGTCACCCGCAGGCAGCAGGGCGATAGACTCCAGACGCGCCAGACGCTCGATAAAGCTCTGGTTCTCCTGCACGCGACGCTGGGCGTCGGCACTGCAGTTACGCAGCAGCACTTCCAGCTGTTTGCTCGGGGCGATGTTCATCTCGGCGCGGATATTACGCACCGCGGTGATCGCCTGCTTGATCCACTCCAGGTCGTTCAGCGCCTGCGCGTCTTCCAACGCGGCGTCGTACTCTGGGAAGGGTTGCAGCATGATGGTGTCTGCGGTTTCGCCGGTCAGGGTTTTCACGCGCTGCCAGATGGTTTCGGTAATGAACGGGATCACCGGATGCGCCAGACGCAGCAGGGCTTCCAGCACGGTGATCAGCGTGTGGCGGGTGCCGCGCTGTTCCGCTTCGCTGCCGTTGCTCACGACCGGCTTGGTCAGCTCCAGGTACCAGTCACAGAACTGGTTCCAGGTGAATTCGTACAGGATGTTGGCGGCCAGATCGAAGCGGTAGGTGTCCAGCGCTTCGCGGTAAGCCTTCACCGTACGGTTGAATTCGGCCAGGATCCAGCGGTCCGCCAGCGACAGCACTTTCTCGCCGCCGTTGAAGCCGCAGTCCTGACCTTCCGCGTTCATCAGCACGAAGCGGCTGGCGTTCCACAGCTTGTTACAGAAGTTGCGGTAGCCTTCCAGGCGCTTCATGTCCCAGTTGATGTCACGGCCGGTAGAGGCCAGCGCCGCCAGGGTGAAGCGCAGGGCGTCGGTGCCGTGCGGCTCGATACCGTTCGGGAACTGCTTCTCGGTGCGCTTGCGGATTTTCTCCGCCAGTTGCGGCTGCATCATGTTGCCGGTGCGTTTTTCCAGCAGGTCTTCCAGCGAGATGCCGTCAACCATGTCCAGCGGGTCGATCACGTTGCCTTTCGACTTGGACATCTTCTGCCCTTCGTCGTCGCGGATCAGACCGGTCATGTAGACCGTCTTGAACGGAACCTGCGGCTTGCCGTTTTCGTCCTTCATGAAGTGCATGGTCAGCATGATCATGCGCGCAATCCAGAAGAAGATGATGTCGAAGCCGCTGACCATCACGCTGGTCGGGTGGAAGGTTTTCAGCGCGTCGGTCTGCTCTGGCCAGCCCAGGGTAGAGAAGGTCCACAGGCCGGAAGAGAACCAGGTGTCCAGCACGTCTTCGTCCTGAGTCAGCACCACGTCGGCGCCCAGGTTGTTTTCGCTGCGTACTTCTTCTTCGCTGCGGCCCACGTAGACTTTGCCGTTCACGTCGTACCAGGCCGGGATTCGGTGACCCCACCACAGCTGGCGAGAGATACACCAGTCCTGAATGTCGCGCATCCAGCTGAAGTACATGTTTTCGTACTGCTTCGGCACGAACTGAATTTCGCCTTGCTCAACCGCTTCCACCGCCACTTTCGCCAGCGGGGCGGTACGTACGTACCATTGGTCGGTCAGCATGGGTTCGATCACCACGCCGCCGCGGTCGCCGTAAGGCACCGTCAGGTCGTGCGGTTTGATCTCTTCCAGTAAACCCAGCTCTTCAAAGGCGGCAACCACCGCTTTACGCGCCGCGAAACGCTCCAGGCCACGGAACTGTGCCGGGATTTCGTTGCAGTAATCGCTGCACACTTCGCCGAGGGTGTTGAACACTTCCGCTTCCTGGCGGATATCGCCGTCGAAAGTCAGGATGTTGATCATCGGCAGGCCGTGACGTTTACCGACTTCGTAGTCGTTAAAGTCGTGCGCCGGGGTGATTTTCACGCAGCCGGTGCCTTTTTCCATGTCGGCGTGCTCGTCACCGACGATGCGGATGCGACGGCCCACCAGCGGCAGAATGATTTCTTTGCCGATCAAATCTTTGTAGCGCGGATCTTCCGGGTTTACCGCCACGCCGGTATCACCGAGCACGGTTTCCGGACGGGTGGTGGCGACCACCAGGTAATCTTTGCCTTCGGCAGTTTTGGCGCCGTCAGCCAGCGGGTAGCGCAGGTGCCACATGGAGCCTTTGGACTCGCGGTTTTCCACTTCCAGATCGGAGATGGCGGTGCGCAGTTTCGGATCCCAGTTCACCAGGCGTTTGCCGCGGTAGATCAGATCTTCTTTGTGCAGACGGACAAACACTTCGCGTACCGCGTTGGACAGGCCTTCGTCCATGGTGAAGCGCTCGCGCTCCCAGTCCACGGAGTTGCCCAGGCGACGCATCTGGCGGGTGATGGTGCCGCCGGATTCCGCTTTCCACTGCCAGATTTTGTCGATGAACGCATCGCGGCCATAGTCATGGCGAGTTTTGTTTTCTTCTGCGGCGATCTTGCGCTCAACCACCATCTGGGTGGCGATACCGGCATGGTCGGTACCGGCCTGCCACAGGGTGTTTTTACCCTGCATGCGCTGGTAACGGATCATGGTGTCCATGATGGTCTGCTGGAAGGCGTGACCCATGTGCAGGCTGCCGGTGACGTTCGGCGGCGGGATCATGATGCAGAAGCTTTCCTGGCTGGTATCACCGTTTGGCTTGAAGTAACCCTGGTTTTCCCAGTGATCGTACAGCTTCTGTTCGATCTCTTTCGGGTCGTATGCGGTATCGAGATGACTGTTTGTCTTTTCCATTTTATATCGTTGTTCAGTGAGTTGGCGGCGTTGCCGTGGTCAAATGGAAGCCGACGCTGCGATAAGCTTTATATCGGTCGCGCGCCAACTGTTTTAAGGTGTCTTCGTAAGGGACGAAGTCTACCACTTCATGGAAAGCAGTAGCAAAATCTGCAAACTGCGGCAGCAGGGCGATCAGCAGATCTCGCGGTGAGTTGCCGCGTTTGCCGGGCCAACACAGCTCGACCGGGGCTCCGTAGTGCGGCCCTTCGCCGGCCAGATTGTGCGGCACGAACTGGTGCGGATCGCGCTGCCACAGCGCTTCGTCCAACCGCTGGGCCTGTTCCTGGCTTTCGCAGGCGATCAACACCCGCTTGCCGGAGCGCCAGCGTTCGGCGGCAACGGCGCAGGCCACGGCCTCATGCGCGCTGAGCGCACCTGCCGGTTCCGCGTGTTCGAGTAAATAGAACGTTGCCTGTTTCATGATCTGATTCACCGCTGCCAATAAAAAATGTAGGGGCACAGCATGCTGTGCCCCTCGGGATTATACCTGAATTACCGCTCAGATTTAATCGTCGCCGTTTAACCCAGCGCGGTTCAGTAAAAACTGAGACAGCAAGGCTACCGGACGGCCGGTTGCGCCTTTGGCCTTGCCGGAACGCCAGGCGGTGCCGGCGATATCCAGGTGCGCCCAGCTGTACTTGCGGGTAAAGCGCGACAGGAAGCAGGCTGCGGTGATAGCCCCGCCCGGACGGCCGCCAATGTTCGCCATATCGGCAAAATTGGAGTCCAGCTGCTCGTAGTACTCGTCGGACATCGGCAAGCGCCACGCGCGGTCACCGGCCTGTTCGGACGCGCCGATCAGTTCGTGTGCCAGCGGGTTGTGGTTCGACATCAGGCCGGTGATGTGGTGGCCCAGCGCGATCACGCAGGCGCCGGTCAGGGTGGCAACGTCAATCACCAGCTCCGGATCGAAACGCTCAACGTAGGTCAGGGTGTCGCACAGCACCAGGCGGCCTTCGGCGTCGGTGTTCAACACCTCGACGGTCTGGCCGGACATGGTGGTCAGCACGTCGCCCGGACGATAAGCGCTGCCGCCCGGCATGTTTTCACAGCCGGCCAGTACGCCGATCACGTTCAGCGGCAGGTTCAGTTCCGCCACCACGCGCATCACGCCGTACACGGTGGCGGCGCCACACATGTCGTACTTCATCTCGTCCATGCTGTCGGCAGGTTTGATCGAGATGCCGCCGGAGTCGAAGGTCAGCCCTTTACCCACCAGCACAATCGGCTTGGCGTCCGGGTTCGGGTTGCCTTTATATTCCATCACCGACATCAGCGATTCGTTCTGCGACCCTGCGCCAACCGCTAGATAGGCGTTCATCCCCAGCTCTTTCATCTGCTGTTCGCCGATGACGCGGGTGGTGATGTTGGTGCTGAAGGCGTCCGCCAGTTGACGAGCCTGAGAGGCCAGGTAGCCGGCGTTACAGATGTTCGGCGGCATATTGCCGAGATCTTTCGCTGCCTTGATACCGGAAGAGACGGCCAGGCCGTGCTGGATAGCGCGTTCACCGCTGGTGAGCTCACGGCGGGTCGGCACGTTGAACACCATTTTGCGCAGCGGACGGCGCGGCTCCACTTTATTGCTTTTCAGCTGATCGAAGGTGTAGAGCGTTTCTTTTGCGGTTTCTACCGCCTGGCGCACCTTCCAGTAAGTGTTGCGGCCTTTCACGTGCAGCTCGGTCAGGAAGCAGACCGCTTCCATGGAGCCGGTATCGTTAAGGGTATTGATGGTTTTTTGAATCACCTGTTTGTACTGGCGTTCATCGAGCTCGCGCTCTTTGCCACAGCCAATCAACAGGATGCGTTCGGAGAGAATGTTAGGCACATGGTGCAGCAGTAACGTCTGCCCGACTTTACCTTCCAGTTCGCCACGGCGCAGCAAAGCGCTGATATAACCATCACTGATTTTGTCGAGTTGTTCTGCGATAGGGGACAAGCGGCGCGGTTCGAAAACGCCGACTACAATACAGGCACTGCGCTGTTTTTCCGGGCTACCGCTTTTTACACTGAACTCCATGCACTCTCCTGAATCTTAAAGACAAAGGCAGGCGCTACGGCTAGAATAACGTACTCCGTAACGATCTCCCGCCATTGAGTTAACTAACTATGTTAACCTGAACGGCGTAAATTGCTCTGTTTTGGCGACTATAAGTAAGTTCCTATAGGACACCCAAATGCTAGATGTTGTAATACTATTTTAGCTGTGTCGGTTGCCATATGATGAGAATAAATGGCGGATTAGCGATGAAACTATCGATTTTCCTGCAAAAAGACAAGTTTTCACAGGCGTAATAAGCGTGATCATCATAAGATATCTGGTACGGGAAACGCTAAAGAGCCAAATCGCGATCCTTTTCATCCTGCTTCTGATCTTCTTTTGTCAGAACCTGGTCAAGGTGTTAGGCGATGCGGTGGACGGCGATGTCCCGACAAATTTAGTTCTTTCTTTGCTCGCATTGGGTGTGCCGAAGATGGCGCAGCTGATCCTGCCGTTAAGCCTGTTTCTCGGCTTATTGATGACGTTTGGGCGGCTGTATACCGACAGCGAAATCACCGTGATGCACGCCTGCGGGCTGGGTAAGCGCACCCTGATCATCGCCGCGATGGTGCTGGCGCTGATCACCTCCGCCGTGGCAGCGGTCAACGTGTTCTGGGCCGGCCCTTTGGCCTCGCGCTATCAGGACGTGGTGATCAGCGAAGCCAAAGCCAACCCCAGCATCGCCGGGCTGGCGGAAGGGCAGTTCAAACCTTCGCAAGACGGCAACGCGGTGCTGTTTATCGGTAACGTAAAAGGCAGCACCTTCAACGACGTTTTCCTGGCGCAACTGCGGCCGAACGGCAACCAACGCCCGTCCGTGGTGGTGGCCGAACACGGCAAGATCAACCAGATGAAAGACGGTTCGCAGGTGGTGACGCTGGACAAGGGCACCCGCTTCGAAGGCACCGCGCTGCTGCGTGACTTCCGCATTACCGATTTCAACGACTATAAAGCCGTGGTCGGCCACCGCACGGTCGCCGTGGATGGCAACCAGGCCGAGCAGATGTCGATGCAGACGCTGCTGGAGTCTGACGACCCGGACGCGCGCGCCGAGTTCCACTGGCGCCTGACGCTGGTGCTTTCCGTGGTGATCATGGCGCTGTTGGTGGTACCGCTCAGCGTGGTCAACCCACGTCAGGGGCGCGTGCTGAGCATGCTGCCGGCCATCCTGCTGTATTTGATTTTCTTCCTGCTGCAGACGTCGCTGCGTTCCAACGGCGGCAAGGGCAAACTGGACCCGATGATATGGCTTTGGGTGGTCAACGCGGGGTACTTTGCTATCGCGCTGGCGCTAAACCTGTGGGATACGGTGCCGATGCGTAAGCTGCGTGCACGCCTGAGAGGAGCGGCCTGATGTTTGGCGTTTTAGACCGATATATCGGTAAGACGATTTTCAACACCATCATCATGACGTTGTTCATGCTGGTGTCGCTTTCCGGCATCATCAAGTTCGTCGACCAGCTGCGTAAAGTGGGCCAGGGCGAGTACACGGCGCTGAGCGCCGGGATGTTTACCCTGCTGAGCGTACCGAAAGACATCGAGATCTTCTTCCCGATGGCCGCGCTGCTGGGCGCACTGCTCGGGCTGGGCCAACTGGCGACGCGCAGTGAACTGGTGGTGATGCAGGCTTCCGGCTTTACCCGCATGCAGATCGCCGGCTCGGTGATGAAAACCGCTATCCCGCTGGTGCTGTTGACCATGGCGATTGGCGAGTGGGTGGCCCCGCAGGGCGACCAGATGGCGCGCAACTACCGTGCGCAGCAGATGTACGGCGGCTCGCTGCTTTCCACCAAAAACGGCCTGTGGGCGAAGGACGGCAACGACTTCATCTACATTGAGCGCGTGGCGGGCGAGAAAGAGCTTTCCGGCGTCAACATCTACCACTTCAACGACCAGCGCAGGCTGGAGACGGTGCGCTATGCCGCTACCGCCAGCTTTGAAGACGGCGTGTGGAAGCTTTCGCAGGTGGATACCTCCGACCTGACCAATGAAAAGCAGGTGACCGGCACCCAGACGCTGACAGGCGAATGGAAAACCAACCTGACCCCGGACAAACTGGGCGTGGTGGCGCTGGACCCAACCTCGCTTTCGATCAGCGGCCTGCACAACTACGTGAAGTACCTGAAACAGAGTGGCCAGGAAGCCAACCGCTACCAGCTGAACATGTGGAGCAAAGTGTTCTCGCCGCTTTCCGTGGCGGTGATGATGCTGATGGCGCTGTCGTTCATCTTCGGGCCGCTGCGCAGCGTGCCGATGGGCGTGCGTGTGGTAACCGGTATCAGCTTCGGCTTCCTGTTCTACGTGCTGGACCAGATATTCGGCCCGCTGAGCCTGGTGTACAACATGCCGCCGGTACTGGGCGCATTGCTGCCAAGCATGCTGTTCCTGCTGATCAGCGTGTATATGCTGCTAAAACGCAAGTAGCGGCGCGACAGACAATTAAAAAAGGCGTAGCCATGCGGTTACGCCTTTTTTGTTTCTGGTGCCTCTTGGACGCGCTGCTGCTGATATCGCTACGCACAGGTGCACATTATCGCCGATGTCATCCGTAGGGGCGCTGCATGCTGCGCCCGTGCCGTTTGCCGCAGGTATCGCCAATGTCATCCGTAGGGGCGCCGCACGCCGCGCCCGTGCCGTTTACCACAGTTATCCCGATGTCATCCGTAGGGGCGCCGCATGCTGCGCCCGTGCCGTTTGCCACCGCTATCCCCAATCGACACGCCCTACTTCGCCCAAATAATGAACCCAAGATGACCCCGCCGACGATTTTTTCAGCACTTAACTCATTGAACAACGGATAAGTGTTGCACGTGGATCGCTGAAAGGTATAATGCACCCGTTTTCCGCATACTACTTGCAGTGCCGAAGTGGCGAAATCGGTAGACGCAGTTGATTCAAAATCAACCGTAGAGATACGTGCCGGTTCGAGTCCGGCCTTCGGCACCATTAGTATGTAAATAGACCTCAACTGAGGTCTTTTTTTATGTCTAAAATTCAGCATTTACCTGCTTTTCTCGCCATATTAACTCTCTCAAAGTCAACCGACTTCAACGTACATCTACCAACACATGTTGGTACAGATGATGGTATTTCCGGTTCGATAATGCTTGTACCAACAGGGAGGGGATAAGCATGGCTCTAACAGATATCAAAGTCAGAACAGCTAAGCCAACGGATAAGCAATATAAGCTGACCGATGGCAACGGTATGCATCTTCTCGTCCACCCAAATGGTTCAAGATACTGGCGTCTGCAGTACCGCTTTGGCGGGAAGCAAAAGATGTTGGCACTTGGGGTTTACCCTGAAATTACACTGGCGGATGCCAGAGCACGTCGTGATGATGCTCGGAAGCTTTTGGCAAACGGCATCGACCCGGGAGACAAAAAGAAAAATGATAAGGTTGAACAAGAAGAAGCGCGCACTTTTGAGGAGCTTGCTGTTGAGTGGCATGCCACAAATAAAAAGTGGTCGGAAGAACATAGCCGACGAGTGTTCAAAAGCCTGGAGGACAACCTCTTTCCTGCCATTGGTAAACGCAACATTGCCGAGCTAAAAACGCGGGATTTGTTAGCTCCTATAAAAGCCGTAGAACTTTCTGGACGACTTGAAGTGGCTTCCCGTCTTCAGCAGCGTACCACCGCTATTATGCGCTATGCCGTTCAGAGCGGTTTACTGGACTACAATCCCGCGCAGGAGATGGCCGGGGCAGTTGCTTCTGGAAATAGGCAACATCGTCCAGCACTGGAATTAAAGCGCATCCCCGAGTTACTCCAAAAAATAGACGGCTATACCGGCAGGCCGCTAACCCGTTGGACAACGGAACTCACTCTGTTGATTTTTATTCGCTCGAGTGAGTTGCGTTTTGCACGCTGGTCAGAGATTGATTTTGAAACGTCAATGTGGACGATCCCACCAGAAAGAGACCCTATTCCCGGAGTAAAACATTCACAGCGAGGCTCAAAAATGCGCACACCGCATCTGGTGCCACTGTCTAAACAGGCACTGGCGATCCTTAAACAGATAAAGCAGTTTTCTGGAGAGCACGAGCTGATTTTCATTGGCGATCACGATCCGCGTAAGCCGATGAGTGAAAATACGGTGAACAGTGCGCTACGGGTCATGGGCTATGACACCAAAGTCGAGGTTTGCGGGCATGGTTTTCGTACGATGGCCTGTAGCTCGTTAATTGAGTCTGGGTTGTTGTCGAAGGATGCGGTAGAGCGGCAGATGAGCCATATGGAACGCAATTCGGTGCGGGCGGCATATATCCATAAAGCGGAGCATCTGGATGAGCGCAAACTGATGCTGTAGTGGTGGGCTGATTTTCTGGATGCGAATCGGGAGAGAGTGATTACGCCGTTTGACTATGCGAAGATCAATCGGGGTAATGGCGTGTGAGTTGAATCCCTTTATTTCTCGGTTGATGTTTAAATTAGAAAGACCAACTAGCCGCTTAGGACTGGTTGGTCACTGTATTTTTTATCGTTGTTATCAGAATTTCATCTGCCAGGTACAGAGCCACCAGACAAAAAGGATGTCTGCAATAATGCCTTGAATGTACATATAGCTGCGAGCATCATCGCAAACATGTGCTCATGGATTCTTCAACGCAATGACCTCTGACAAAACCCTAAAGCAAGCGATATCAAATATTACTATTTGGCGCAAAGGCGAACAGCGTGCGCCACATAAACCATTGTTGCTACTGCACGTCCTCTCACACTATCGCCTGGGTCATGATCGCCTGTTTAACTATGGTTCTGAAATCTACGAACCCCTGTTGGATCTTCTGGAACGTTATGGACCGCAGCGCCGTGACGAGCGACCGGACATGCCGTTCTGGCGTCTGAAGGGCGATGGCTTCTGGGAACTCCAGTCAAGCAAGGACTGCGAATCAAAGTTGTGATGGAGATATAAGAGTCCACTTTTTCAAAAGGTTAAAATGAGAGCCCTATATCTGATTACCGAACCTTAGTTAATAGGAAGTCATTTTTTGTTGGCCGAAACTTATAAGGCTTATTTAATTTTCCTATGTTTGTAAATTGCCTACCCACACGAATTAAGTGCTGCATCTACGGAGAGAGCAAGTGGAACTGAATGATTTAAAAAAACGACTTCAACAGCATCTGGGTGATGGCCTAGTTCTAATCGTTGGTTCAGGGTTATCTTGCGCAGAAGGAGTTCCTGGGATGGGAAAACTCGGGGACCATCTGATCGCCCATGTCGCAGACAATCTTTCCCCTGATGACCTGAAACTCTGGGATGAAATCCACCCCGCGATCGGAACTGATGGTTTAGAAGCGGCATTGCTCAAACGAGCCCCGACACCAGCCCTTGAAGCAATCATTGTCAAATCTACCGGGGAATACATAGCAGCAGCCGAAGCAGCTATTATCTCTGAGGTGTTTAAAAACGAGAAAACACTTCGGCTTACAATGTTACTTCCTCATTTATTAAAACCAGATAAAGGCATACCCATTGTTACAACTAACTATGACCGCTTAGTTGAGCTTGCCTGTGAAGAAGCTGGATTAGGAGTTGATACGATGTTCAGCGGGCATTTTGCTGCTCGGCTAGTGCCTCTTGATAGCCATTGGGGCTTTTGCCGTGGAGCCAAACTTGTTGGTAAGAATGTGCGATACAAGTTCACACCAAAAGTGAACGTTTTCAAACCGCATGGCAGCTTGGACTGGTATCACCGTAAAGGGAACCCGGTGCGATATACAGGAGATCTTCCTCTTCCTCGTCTAATTATTACACCTGGCTTGAATAAATTCAGGAGCGGCTACGACAGTCCCTTTGACAAACACAGGGAAAAAGCTAATGACGCAATCGATAAAGCCCGTCGTTTCTTTATCATCGGTTATGGCTTTAATGATGATCATTTGGAAACACATCTCACTCCTCGTATTCGGTCAGGAGTCAGAACTGTCATTTTGACCCATACACTTTCTGCAAAAGCTAAAGAAATAGCTAAGTTAAATAAGAATGTAATTGCAGCGGAGTTTCATAGCGATGCAGGAACTACCGGTGCGCGCTTTATCGTCGATGGTAATGAGATATTTTTCCCTAGTGTTGATTACTGGGATCTTAAAGGATTCGTAGAAGGAGTCTTATCCGCATGACCAGTTCTGCTCTTAAATTTACAGAAAACGAACAAATAGGCCGTGTGGCTGGAGTAGATACCAGCCGTGTGGCTATTGATGTCACCAACTCAGAAATGCTGACACGTGTTGGAATTGGACAGCTTATAGCAATAAAAGGAGCAACACAGGCCGAATTCCTGATTGGAATGACAGATCGCGTTACTCGCTCACTACGAGAAGAACTACCTGACCCAGAAGAGGATGAGTCAGGGATGTTAACCGTATCACCTTCAGACCATATGCAGGCTTTCGTCATTGGCACTTATAGAACTGTTGATGGAGATAAAACGGATATTTTCAAACGAGGTGCCGATAGTTTTCCTCAGATCGATCGCGAATGCTTTGTGATAGAAGGTGTTAATCTTCAGCGTTTTATGGGGATACTCGGTGCCGGTTTACCCAGCGAAGAACGTCTTAAACTAGGTACTTTCGTGGCGGATCGGAGTGCTGAGGCTATTGCTAGTGGGGATAGATTTTTCCAGAGGCATGCAGCCATCCTAGGAAGTACTGGTTCAGGTAAGAGTTGGGCTGTAGCCCTAATACTAGAGCGAGCAGCTAAGCTTAAATATCCGAATATCGTTGTGTTCGATATGCATGGTGAGTACGCCGCACTTGCTGACAAAACCAAAGGAGGTTACGCACAACGATTCCGTATCGCTGGACCAGGAGACCTTACTGCACCTAAAGATGATGCACTATTTCTGCCGTATTGGTTACTGAATCGAGATGAAATGTTGTCGATGATTCTTGACCGTAGCGATCAGAATGCCCCAAACCAGGCCTCTCGTTTCACTCTTCATGTTCGGGATCTCAAAGGCGCAACTCTGGACTCATCTGGTAAGCCGAAAGTCAAAGAGACATTCACTGTAGACTCACCAATACCTTACGCTATTTCTGATTTAGTTGCTCTTTTAACCAAGGATAATATAACGAAGGGTGTCGGGAAAAACGGCGCTGCTGTAAAGGGGGACTGGGAAGACAAGCTGACACGTTTTCTTTCTAGGCTGGAAGCAAAACTTGATGATCGCCGATATGGTTTTATGTTTTCCCCGCCTCCTGAAGCTCTCGATTATGGATGGCTTGCCAAACAGATTATAAAACTACTTCGAGCTGATTCTGGTAATGGTATTAAAATTATCGATTTCTCTGAAGTTCCTGCTGATGTCCTGCCAGTAGTGACAGGGACGTTAGCCCGCCTACTCTATGATATTCAGTTCTGGATGAACGCAAATTCTCGTACGCCAATCACTTTACTTTGCGATGAAGCACATCTTTATCTTCCTGTAAAAGATGACGCCGATTCAGTTCAAAGACAGGCGCTATGGTCCTTTGAACGCATTGCAAAAGAGGGGCGTAAATATGGTTTCTCATTATTAGTCGTAAGTCAGAGGCCATCAGATGTAAGCCGAACAATCCTTTCCCAATGTAACAACTTCCTTGCTCTGAGGCTAACAAATGACAGCGATCAAAATGTTATCAAGAGACTTATGCCTGATTCCCTCGTAGGTCTAACAGCTATGCTTCCACTTTTAGATACAGGTGAGGCTTTGTTGCTTGGGGATGCGGTTCTTCTACCAACACGCATTAAACTTGACCAACCGCTGGTAAAACCCGACAGCGCCACCCGAGATTTCTGGAAAGAATGGGGTTCTCTTAACCCTGATCTAGGTTTATTAGAGGCGGCAGTTGAATGTTTAAGAAGCCAGTCAAGAATTAACAAATAATGCAGTACTCGACGAGTATAAACACTCGTCGAGCCCTTTTTAGGGCATATTTATTTGATTCGAGAAAAATTTTAATTGTCGAAAAGTGAATCTGGTAGGCCTGAATCTACCTGTAAGTATCCCGGCAAAACGAACCATTCATTTTAACAGATATGTCAATCTCCGCTTATCGCTCGAAGCAGACCGTCAGGTTTGCTTATGTGCTACCGGTGAATATTGCCAAGTCAATTTTGAGCTAATACAATTCAGTCTTATTGACTAAATGGTTTGTTAGCGATAATCACGATGCTTCACGTTCTGCAAGTTCGGAGTTACTGGCATAAGGAGCTTGCAGTCATGATCAAATGCACATACTGATCTTCAAAGAAAATGTGTGGTTTAAGCGCCATCAGAACTTTTGTATTCTCTACACCGCCGAGAAAAAACTCATAGACATACCCACCTCTAACTTTAAATAAACCTATTTAAGAGATCTTAGTCGTCGACAGGTGAATATTTCCCTTTTTCGACTTTAATAAGATGCTTTTTATTGTAGCAAGTTGACAGTGCACAGGCTAAAGCATTCCTTAATTCAGAACGTTCTAATTGTTCAAGATAAGTATAGCGTTTACGTAGTGCATCTGTTATCTCATCCAATACTAGTATTTTATCTGGTGGTAATAACGCAACCCAAGCCTGTATAAAAGCTAATGCGCTTCTGTAGAGAAGTTTTCCGCCAGGTAATGATTCGCGTAGTACTTTCCTTCTATATGCCTTTTCGAATGCCACTCTTCGGGCACTAGCCGCAGCTAACGGTATGGGTAATAATCGTCTCTTTTCTTTTTGAACAGCTGAATTAAAATTACCCTGAGAGATTGTTAAATCAAACTCGCGAATTGCATTAATTTCATGTCTGGTTGGTGATGATTCTTCTGTTCTCTTATTGCAAAGAAAACAATTATTGTCAGAATCAAAAGGTGTCATCTTTTCACATGTGGCACAATTTTTTATTAATAAATGTGTTCCTATGTCTAATGTGTTTAATTCGAATTGTTGATTTTCAATGTAATAAACAACTCTCCGTGAATCGCTGAACCAATACATAACTGGGTAAGTATGGTGGGAATATAAATAATCAACCCACGTTTCCGCTGGAGAGTTTTCTTCATCAAACTCAATAAGCCACGAAGAAAGGCTTTTTGACCATGCTAATTTTACAGTGTTGAGTTTAAGGTCCCCTTCGCTGAAAAAGTTAGCCATAAGAACTTTGGAGGATGATTTATGTTTTGCTTCATTAATTGCTCGCTGAATTTCCTTTCTATTAACCAGCTTATGCAGAAAATTATTATTTTCTCTCCATGCTAGTTTCTCCGAATCATAAATTGCAATGAAAGCAGTTGTGGCTCTTGAATAAGCACAAAATAATTGAGCATCCTCCATGTTTTCGGAATCCAGTGTAATAACAACAGGTGATTCCATACCACGAAAACGGGATACAGTTTCAATATTTATATCAAAAATTTTCATGTCTTTCTGGAGGAAGTTTTTCACTAAATCCGTAGGGACAAGGACGGTAATCTCATCAGATGGTACAGAACTTTCTTTCAACCGTAAGATTTCATCAATCAATGTGGAAAGTGGATCGATAACTACTAATTCTTTTAACGTATCAGGTTCGTTATTCCTTGGGGAAGTAATTTGATATGAAGAAGGTCTGATAGCCATTAAATAATCAGTAACGGCTTTGGGGCATCTTAACACAATCGTTAAGCTGAAGGAAAATTGGGAGTTAATTATCCGCTGAAGGTCAGTATGATTCGTTCCTTTTTCAAAAGAGAACGTTTGGGTTTCATCGCAAAATGCAATAATGTTTTTATTTTCAAACCAACAAAATAAGGTTTCCAACCACGAAGGATGTAACGCCTGCGCTTCGTCAATAATCAAAGCATCATAATCCTTTAGATCCTTTTTATTTAATGCATTAAGCAAATCCTCGCAACATCCTGATTCAAACCAGCCTGTTGGAGACTCAGGAGGTAGCGCTAATCTATTACGAGCCTGATGACAGAGTTTGTGCCAGGTAAAAACGTCGCATAATGAGTCTGGAGTTTGTTGTCGAATGTATTCAGAAAGGCGGTTGTTAAAAGTAAGAAATAAAACTTTTTTTTGCTCTTTAACAAGTCGTCTGGCGAATTCAATCCCAATCAGAGTCTTTCCTGTTCCTGGCCATCCAGTTACAACAAATCGTTGATATTCTGACAGCAGTTCAATGACTTTAATTTGTTCATGTGTGAGTCTTAACCAGAGTTGATTATCATAAATAATTCGGGTTCCCCAGTCAGGCGTGCCATCAAATTGCGGGCATATAGATTTTATTATTAATTGAAGTCGTTCACTTCCTAAATCATTATTTCCTAATGCAGATTTCCAATATTGCATTATCTCAATAGTGTACTTTGCAATTTCCGGGAGTTGGCTTTTATCAACGAATATTTTTCTAAATGGTCTTACAGACGCATCAACCATTGCTGTATTTATAACGTTATTATTGAAATAGCTATCGGGAAAAATAAAACCATAACCAATACGCAATCGTAATGTTGTTGCTCCTCCTAACCAACGGGCTAATCCATGAACATTGTTACGTGTTTGCTTCACTACATCGACATTATTATTTGTTTGGAGATGTACAAAAATAGGGCCATCTACGCGATATACCCCACTTTTTACCTCGAAAGCTAAAACACCATAGATACGATGGAGAACAAGAAAATCTATTTCTCCACTTGGAGGTAATCTCATACCCAAATGCCGGGCTGCCGAACTCAACCACGGAAGACTATGAATCACAGTGAAATCATCGGACAGCCCTTCTTTTAGCAGGGCATAGACCGTTTTTTCTCCATAACTATCATTATCAACAGGTCCGAATGCCGGAATCATTTTGGCCATATTACTATTTCCTTATAACATGCTCCTGGCAGAAATTTTCACGATGTTACATCGTCCAGTGATTAGAAATAACTTCCGCTTGTTTTAAAATTAACTCCACCGCACCCGCTGTTTTATCCGGCGGATATTTATACCGACGCAGAGTCTGTCGAACCAGGATACGCAACCTTGCACGAACGCTTTCCCGTACCTGCCAGTCTACGGTTGTAGATTGCCGCAGCTTCAGCGTCACTTCTATCGCCAGTTTCTTAAGTACCTCATCCCCTAACTCTCGGACGGCGCTTTCGTTTTCTGCCAGTGCGTCGTAGAAGGCGATCTCGTCAGGATTCAGACCAAGCGCATCATCACGCGCCATTGCGGACTGAAAATCCTTCGCCATCTGGATCAGCTCTTCAATCACCTGCGCCGTCTCAATAGCCCGGTTGTTGTATTTAATCAGCACGGCCTGAAGACGTTCAGAATACTTCTTCTCCTGCACTACGTTATTTTTCGTGCGGGACTGGATACCATCATTAATCAGTTTTTCCAGCAGCTCTACCGCCAGGTTGCGATAAGGCATATCGTGGACTTCCTGCAAAAACTCATCAGAAAGTAAGCCAATATTGGGCTTATCCAGCCCGGCCAGTGTGAAAATATCATCCACGCCATTAGCAATTACGGCATTATCCAGAATCTGTTTCAGCGCGGAGTTCTTCTCGGCCTGGCTTATTTTTTTGTCCACACTGGTAAATTTGCTGATAGCGGCCTTCACTGCAGACAAGAAAGCAATCTCCAGTTTATAAGGCTGTGCCGCATCCAGCGTACAGCAAAGCGACCAGGCTTTAGTAATTGCCAATACGTTATCAAGAAAGCGTTTCTTACCGTCTTCAAGGCCGAGCACGTAGTTTGCAACAGGTACCAACAGCTTTTGTGCGTGAGCTTCAAAGCCGGTGTAGTCAAAACCCGCTGACGTTGCTGTTTTGGCAAACATACCGTGGATGATGTCCAACTTTTCCAGCATGATTGCCAGCGCTTCTTCGGCATTAATGGTCGCATCGCCTTTACCGTTTGCATCGGTATAGGTTTTCAGCGCCAGTTTCAGTTCATTGGCGATTCCGATGTAATCCACCACCAGCCCTCCGGGTTTATCTTTGAATACCCGGTTGACGCGGGCAATGGCCTGCATCAGGTTATGTCCGCGCATTGGCTTGTCGATATACATGGTGTGACAGCAAGGGGCATCAAAGCCAGTCAGCCACATATCGCGCACAATCACCAACTTCAGCGGATCGTTCACATTCTTGAAACGGGACTCCAGCCGTTTTTTAGTTCGTTTGTTGTAGATATGCGGTTGAAGCATTGCCTTATCGGACACTGTACCGGTCATCACGATTTTGATTTGCCCCTTTTCAGGATCGTCATCGTGCCACTCCGGGCGTAGCGCGATAATTTCATCGTAAAGATGGACGCAGATTTCACGGCTCATGGCGACAATCATCGCCTTGCCGTCCATTACGGTATTGCGCTTCTCAAAGTGAGAAATCAGATCGGCGGCAACCTGTTGGAGACGAGGTTTAGCACCAACCAGTTTCTCCAGACGGCTCCATTCACCTTTGGTTTTTTCACGCAGGTCCAGCTCATCATCTTCAATCAGTTCATCAACCTGATCGGAGAGCGCCGCCAGTTCTTCATGATTGAGATCGAGTTTCGCCAGCCGGGATTCGTAGTGAATAGGCACCGTTGCGCCATCGTCCACCGCATCCTGAATATCGTAAATCGAGACGTAATCGCCAAATACAGCGCGGGTATCGCGATCCTCTGCCGAAACCGGTGTTCCAGTGAATCCCAGAAACGAGGCGTTAGGCAGCGCGTCACGCATATGTTTAGCGTAACCGTATTTATAGATGCCGGTTTCCCGGTCCAGGTTGGCTTTCATGCCGTACTGGCTGCGGTGGGCTTCATCGGAAATAACAACGATGTTGCTGCGCCCATTGAGAACCGGATGGGCGTTTTCCCCTTCCTCCGGGGAGAACTTCTGCACAGTGGTAAAGATAATGCCGCCAGCATCGCGGGTTGCAAGCAGTTCACGCAGTGCTTCGCGGTCATCCGCCTGCACTGGCGTCTGTTTGAGCAGTTCCTGTGCCTGACAGAAGGTGCCGTAAAGCTGGCCGTCCAGATCGTTACGATCGGTCACGACCACAATCGTCGGGTTGCCCATCTCCGGCTGTTGCAACAATTTACCGACGTAGCAACACATAGAGATACTTTTACCGGAACCCTGCGTATGCCAGACCACACCGGCTTTCTTACTGCCTGGCTGAATGTTGCTGTGCAGGATCAGTTGCTTACCGGTAGCAGCGACGATCGTCGCCTGCACGGCCTCACGCACCGCGTGGAACTGGTGATAACCAGCTATTTTTTTTATCAGTCTTTCATCGTTGTTTTCGAACAGAACGAAGTAACGGATATAGTCGAGCAGCTGTTCCCGGTTAAAGAACCCCCGTACCATAGTTTCCAGTTGCCATTCCAGCAGGGGCTTATCATTTTCATTGCTGATGGTCTTCCACGGCATAAAACGTTCTTCCGTGGCCGTCAGAGAACCCACACGTGCCAGATAGCCATCGCTGACAATCAGCGCTTCATTGCTGATAAACAGATCGCGGATTTCGTCTTTATAGGTCTGTAACTGGTGGTAGGCATCCCAGATATCTACTTTGTCGTCGATGGGGCTTTTCAGTTCCACAACCGCCAGCGGCAGTCCGTTAATAAAACAGATGATATCCGGGCGTCGCGGTTGTTTCGTTCCGCAAATAGTCATTTGATTGACCACCATAAAATGGTTGTTTTGCGGCTGGTTAAAATCCACCAGCAAGGCATGGTCGTGGATAAGTTCTTCGTCGCAACGGTACTGAACCGGAACACCTTCCAACAACCAATGATGGAAGGCTTTGTTGCTGGCAATCAGATCCGGGCTTTCAGCGCGAGTAATACGGGATATAACCTGTTCGAAGACGTCTGCGGGCAGATGCGGGTTGATTTTTTGCAGGCAGGAGGTTAACACGGGCGTCAGGAACACATCATGATAGCTGGCGCGTTGCGGGTTACTGCCATCAGGGGCAATATCCGGCCCGTGATGAATTTCCCAGCCCTGTTCAGTAAACCAGCCCAAGCAAAGCTGTTCTAAGTCGTCTTCGGTTAGCATCGGTAACGTCCTGTATTAAACGTGTTCGGCTTCTTCTGTAATATTTTCAGCTTCATCATGCCCGTTAAAGGTTCGCTTAATCAACTGATTAAGTTCCGGTAGACATGTTGAAAAGGCTTTTTCAAATGCCGTCATATGTTCTACCAACCAGTCGACCATCTCCGGCCACTTATCCTGATCTGCGATGTCGTTGATGGGTTTTCTGTAAGTAATACGACAGGATTTCTTATCCGGTAAGGCCTGCCAAAAAATTTCATGCCCAAAGCGATTTTCGATAGCGGATTTGCGTTCATGAAGCCAGTCAAACGCAAATGTATTGGTTTGTGCTGACGGTTTGGCAATCCAAAGCTCAACCCTAATTTCTTTTTTGCTGAAGATAAGATTGTACGAAACGCCACTGATGCCAGAACCTGCGCTTAACCAGTGGTCGGTTGACGGGCTGATATTATTGTAGAGTGAACATGAGCTAACGCGGAATTTCTCCAGAGCCTGGGTCCAGAACGCCTTACGTAAATGATGGCGAGCTTTGGATTCTCCAGTCGTGGACTGCTCCTCAGCCTCTTTTTGCGCCATACCGATCATGTAAGATTCCGCTTCCGGCGTCGGGATAACCTGCTTGATATCAATAAACACATCGTTACCATAACGGTAAGGTGTGACCTTAAAGCACTGTACGCGAATATTAAACTGCATTAACCAGAGTGCGGTATTAGTTGCTTCTTTGCGGAAATTTGCTGCGACCATCATGATACGCTGTGAACGATTCTGGTTAATTTGTACCTCTTCCAGGCTATCGTGCTCAAGAAATTCAGCCAGCACGTCAGCTGCAGGACGCGTTTCTTCTGGTTCGTTCTGATCGAGGTAACGTTGGAAGATCTCAACGATATGTTCTTTGCGTAGATTCGCGCAGTAACCCGCGTACTTCAGCGCCTGCCAGACGACATCACGCCCGGAATCATCGAGTTTGTTCTCGATGATCACCAGATTACCGTCCTTGTCGATCGCCAGTAGATCAAGCCGCTCTTTGGTATCGTCAAACCCAGCAAACTCTTTTTGGATGATAAGTAATTCATCATCACAGTTACGGGTCAACGCCTGCGGATGCTTTGCCAACCATTCCTGTAAGTGGTAACGTTCGGTGAAACCCGCTTGACTGAAGGTGGTTTCCTGAAGGGGTTGCAGGCTATTGCTGGGCTGATCGACTTTAAACATAGTCAGTTTCCTTGGCTATTTCCTCGGCTTCCGGTAACGTGATTTCACCGGACAGGAGTTTGGGGAGTAGGGTATCGCGTAGCTGTGAAAGCAGTGTGTTTTGATTGTGCTTTACCCGATTATTATCAATGACAAAATTACTAAACTTACCAAATTTCATTAATAATGCGTCAGGAGGTATTACCCATGGCATATTTTGAAGCACTCCTGCATCAGCCCTTTGCCTTCCGCTAGTCCCCTGCATACTTTGAATGGCCGTTATTCTGAAGGATTCTAAGCGGGCAATAAAATAACTTATAGATAAAGGAAGATCTCGTTTTACTCTCATCACAATAAATTCAGTTGATCCCCAACCGACTGTGTCATTAGAGGAGAGAAAGTCTACAAATGCAGTTTTTCCATTCTCAAGACAAGGTGTTATGCGAGCCAAGAGAGTGTCGCCATTTTTAAATTTTGTGCCACTAGTTACTTCTCGACAAACAACTTCTTGTACTGAATGTCCTTTAACAGGAACATTTTTCATATCAAGATACGGAGCATTAATTCCTTTTTTTAATATTCTTTTTGGGTTGAATTCGATAATTTCCCCCAAATTGCCAATAGCCCATCCTTCAGGAATCTCACCTAATTCACTTTCCTGCATTGCAGACGGAAACAGTTCTGCTGTGGCCTTTAACTCAGCATATTGCTCAGGGTGCTCACGCTCAAAAATCGCCAGCGCGTCAGCACTTTTCCCGGAAATCGCCGTCATGGCAGCAAACGTCGCCTCTTCTTGCGAACCACCTGATTCCAGCACCGCGATTTTGGCTTTTACCGGTTCAAAATCAACAAACCAATTTTTGAACAGGGCCTGTGCCATTTGTTCGAGAGTTTGGTTAATTCGTTTAGCATTAACAATCTTCGAATTAATACTATCTATAACACTGACGATAAATTTTCTTTGTGCGTAAGTGCCCCACGGGATAGAATACGAAAAAATATCTGATAATGTTATACTTGCTTGGTTTGCGCTCCCCTGAGCTTTTGATATCAAATATTCTGAAAAATCTTTAGTTTTAAGTGAGATGTATAGATATTTTTGATTCACTAAATCTTCATCAACAACTCTAAGCCTCACTGTATTCTGGTTTAATAAGGCTCCGGATAATTCACGAGGAACCCTTACAACTTTACCCACTATTGATGCTGGGTTTTGAGGCCATGAACCAACGGTTGCAATAACCACATCATCTTCATTGAGCCGTACCATTTTGTTACTAATAGCTACTTCATGAGCAACAAAGCGAAGGTCATCAGTAGAAATTGAATCCCAAGTAAAATTGCTTACACGTACAACAGGAACACCAGCAGAAATATAATCTTTTGATTTGAAGGCAAAACCTTTTTTGTGTGCTACTAAACTACCTAGTTCTTCTCTTTTTAGTTCAAAGCCCATAACCCAGGCTCCCCAAGTTTTCCTTAATCTGTGATTCCAACTCTGCACTTTCATCCAACTGAATTTTAAGCTGCGCAGTCAGCCTCTCCATCTTCTCGGCAAACGGTTCATCATCTTCATCCTGTTCAACCGCACCAACGTATCGACCAGGGGTTAAGACAAAATCATTTTTCTTGATATCGTCCAGTGTGGCAGCAAAGCAGAAGCCGGCCTTATCTTCATAATCTTTATCCATTTGCCAGGCATGGAAAGTGTCGGCAATCTTTTTAATATCATCCGTTGAGAAATCACGTAGTACGCGATCTTTCATAAAGCCAATCTGGCGGGCATCAATAAATAGCACTTCACCCTTACGATGCGCTTTACCATTACCGCCAGATTTATCTTTGGTCAATAGCCAGATACAGGCAGGGATCTGCGTGTTAGTAAAGAGTTGACCCGGCAAAGCTACCATACATTCAACCAGATCAGCTTCGATAATCTGACGGCGTATATCACCTTCCGTATTACTGTTGGAGCTCATCGAACCATTCGCCAACAACAACGCCATTGAACCTTTCGGGGCCAGATGGTGGATCATATGCTGCATCCAGGCAAAGTTGGCGTTGCCCTGTGGCGGTGTGCCGTACTGCCAGCGGACGTCATCTTCCAGCTTTGCATTCCACCACTCTTTCATATTGAACGGTGGATTAGCCATAACAAAATCGGCACGCAGATCCGGGTGCTGGTCGTTCAGGAACGTATCGGCGTTCTGTTTACCGAAGTTAAAATCGATGCCGCGAATCACCATATTCATCGCAGCCAGTCGCCAGGTGGTAGGGTTGGACTCCTGCCCGTAAACGGAGATATTGCGTTTCTGCTCAGCTGCGTTGTAATGCTTTTCATTAGCATGCGCTTCAATAAAGCGATCGCTGGAAACAAAGAAACCACCAGAACCCATTGCCGGGTCATAAACGCGACCATTGTAGGGCTGAAGCATTTCAACAATCAGCGTGACGATGCTTTTTGGCGTGTAATACTGGCCGCCCTGCTTGCCTTCCGCCAGTGCGAACTGACCAAGGAAGTATTCATAGACGTGGCCGAGAATATCTTTGCTCTTCAAATTGAGCTTCACGCCGTTGTATTTAGGCTCGCTAAAACTGGTATCGGAGAAAACGTTGATCAGGCTGATTAACAGATCGTTACCAAGCTGATAGTGCCCGATACGGTTAAGGATGTTTTTCAACTTCGGGTTGCTGTTTTCGATAGTATCCAGAGCGATATCAATCAGCTTCGATACTGACGTCATGATGATATTTTTGCCGCTATCGTCTTTCCCCAGAACCGTCCCTACAGGCAAAGCAGCGTTGGTTTTGAGCGTTTCCCAGCGAGCCAGTTTGGGCACCCAGAAGACGTTTTTCTCAGTGTAATAGTCCTGGACTTCCAGCTCTTCGGCGATCGCCTGCTGATATGCTTCTTCCGTGTCGTAATCGTCACGAGAAAGCGCGTAAATGTTGTCCGGGTTGGACTTATCTTCAAACAGCCCTTTCAGTTCCTTCTGACGGGCGTCAAAGGCATCTGAAACATACTTCAGAAAGATAAGCCCCAGCACCACATGCTTGTAGTTGGCCGCGTCCATATTGGCGCGTAGCTTGTCTGCTGCCTTCCAGAACTTAGTATCCAGATCGTTCAGAAATTGCTGTTCAGCGTTGTCCATCAAAGCCTCAAAAAATCATCTATGCCTGGTTCGGTGCCCAGGTTGCGTAGAATCGGGGAAATTATTAGGGATCATACCCTGACGTCAGAGCGATACCAAGATGAAGGGCTGATTTCCGCATCAATACCTTGCGGCAAGGGGGGATTACTCTTTTACACTTATAGGTGCAAAATAACGGTGTTTTTCATTTCCCTACCGGAGCATCTTACGCGCTATGACCACTCTCGTTTTTTCCTATTCTCATGCAGATGAAGCATTACTCAATGAACTTCAGAAGCACCTGTCCCCTCTGAAGCGGATGGGTAAAATTACCACATGGCACGATCGCCGTATCGTTCCAGGCCAAGAGTTTGAGCGCCAGATTGATCTGTACTTTTCCCAAGCAGATATCATCTTGCTACTGATCAGTAGTGATTTCATCAATTCTGATTATTGCTATCAGGTTGAAATGGCTAATGCGCTTGAGCGGCACAACCGGGGTGAAGCGGTGGTCATTCCGGTAATCTTAAGAGATTGTGCCTGGCATCAGTTGCCGTTCGGCAGCATTATGGCGGCGACAATCGATGGTAAGCCGATTACCCGATTTTCCAGTCACGATGAAGGCTATGTTCAGGTCGTCGATGCTGTCTCCCGAGCCATTGCCAATTTGGAAGCGAAAAAGCCACAGCAGAGTGTGCACGCTGCAGCTCCGGTGAATCCGATGCTTCAGGCAGCAGATACCGTTTTTACACCGCGTTCCAGCAATCTTTCTCTACCCAAGAGCTTTACCGACCTGGATAAAGATCGAGCCCGTCACGAGGGTTTTGAGTATGTCGCTCGTTATTTTGAAAACTCGCTGGATGAACTTAAAAATCGTCATGCTGGGTTAGACGTTGATTTCCAGCGAATTGATGCGAATTCATTCACTTGCTCAGTATATATCAATGGTAGCAAGGTTGGTCAATGTGGCATCTGGCGTGGCAATCAACACCATGGAATGGGGGATATCTGTTATAGCCAGGATAACGTTGTTCGAAACAGCATTAACGAAAGCCTGAGCCTTGCTGATAATGGTCAATCTCTTGGTTTCCGTGCTCTGATGGGAGGATTTAGCAGCGGTAACTCACGAGAAGAGCTTCTGACGAACGAAGGGATGTCAGAACATCTCTGGGGAATGTTCTTCGGAGTAATCAAGCAACGTATGTCTCGATGATTAATTGCCCCAGAATCGTTTACTTAGCCCAATTTGAACGAAGCCGGTACTGACAAATTACGATAAGGATATAGAAATGGTACAACTTAACCTTGCCAAGGTTCTGTTACTTGGAGACGAAAGCAATGGATATGTCCGTTACGAAATATTTTCAAAAGAAGGAGAGCGACCAGACTATCCAGAAAAAATTATAGTTTATCGCGAGAAGGTATTGGTGGTGAACGGTGATAAGTATTGGGCTAAAACGGATGAAATCATCAGTCTGGATCATCTCGGATTCCAGGACGGGGGATTTCAAATGGCAATTACTTACCAGATGCGTCCTGCGCGGGATATGTTTTCAGCTATAGGTGAATGCAGAAAGCATTATAGTAATTCCCAGTGACCGGACGATTATAGAACAGACTAATTCAGCAAAGTTGATCTCAGTTCTACTTCAGTTCTGAAGATTTGGCGTGGTAGGCCGGGCAGCGAATGATCCTTAATAATTAGTGCCAGATTGCGTACAGTGCCGATTGTCTCTGTTAAGCATTGAGATAGATATGGTGCAGACGATTAATCAGTTGGATTTCACTGATGTCTGGCTTCGCATAAGGACAATCATGCAACGTATAGCCACAGAGAAGACAGATATAACTGTCGTTAGGCGCGCCCCGTGTGGTTAATAGCCTCGGAACATAATCGGACTCCTGTTGGCAGGCGTAAGCCGTCCCTGAAGGGCAGGCTTACGCCATGCTGTTGTATAGATGAATAAAGAATATGAATCTCTGTATCGCCATATCCTCCCTGAGCTGGATCTCATCTTGTGGGTTATCAAAGCCGATGATCGAGCCTTCTCTGTGGATGAACGCTTCTACCGGCGAGTGATGACTGGCTACCAACAACGGGTACTGTTTATCGTTAATCAGGTTGACAAAATCGAGCCAAGCCATGAGTGGTATGTCACCGGCAATGTACCATCACCGCATCAGTGGGTGAATATTGAGGCCAGGCTGGCATCCATTCGTCAGTTATTTTCACCACTCCATCCGGTGTGCGCTGTCTCAGCGAGAACAGAATGGAATCTGCCATCAATGGTAGAAACGATGATGTGCTGCCTGCCAGACCGAGCCACCAGCCCATTGGCGACACAACTGCACGGGAGGTTATGCGGTGAACCGATAAAAAAGCAGGCGCGTGAGGGTTTTGGCAACGCAGTAGGTGAGGTGTTTGATTCTGCGGAAGCAGCATCATTTATTCCTGCGCCATTAAAAGCGGTTACGGAGTGATGCTTTTTATCTCTACACAAATAACCTCTTTTTAGGTCTTTTATGCAGAGATGGCGATTCTGTTACTCAAGAAGACAAGGCCTGTTTATCTTTCTGCAAGCCTGAATGCTTCAGCCATGCGCTCCTGTTCCCGTAGAGGAAGCCCCAGACCATTAGCGATAGTTCTCCATTGGCTCACTATCCCAATGAAATTTTCAATAATCTCATCGGCCTCAGCCAGACTTAAACGAAAGAACCTGGCGACTTCCCGCGCCAACTCGAGGTCCAGCGCATTATCCGATTCAGTGATATTCAGTTTTAGGCCGTCGGACCAGGGCATAGGGTTCATGTCGTAGGCCTCTGAAAGCCGCCAGCCCTTACCAGGCACCAAAATAAACCCGTGATTACGCAAGTGATCGTCTGTGTTTGATACGAGGATATTGAAAACGATCCTTGACCAGAGTTCCCGTAGGTCGGTGTTGGTTTGCGAACCTTGGGTTATCAGAACTTGGGCAAGTTCCAGATAGCTGACACCCGTCGAGGCATCATCACCATCCTGATGCCGGGTCATTGTCATCGCCGAAGCAAAATGAAGGCGTCGCCCGGTGTGGGTGCGATCGAATCGGCGAACCATAAAGCAGTGATAATCGCTGGCGAATTTATGAGCCTCGGCTGCTGCGACCTTTAACCCACAGCCTACGGCAAGGGCATTAACAACCATCTCCCAGCCGCCAACATCGTAATCATCCCGGACACTTGGAAATTTTGCTATATGCAGGTGGCCTTGCTCGTCGATCACACTGGCTTTAGGTCTGGCCCCACCCAGCGAGCCACCCGGAGCAATAAGCATCCGCAACCATTCCTGCCCTTGTGGAGATGTATTATCCGGATCATCTTCCAGTGCGCGACTGGCTCTTTCTAAAGCGCGAATTTCGGTAAAGGGTGGGGCGGCGATACCAGCCCGGTTATCAAGAAACTCACCTTCATCTTCAAGCTTATAACGCAGCGCGCCAACGCGATAAAGGTCATGCACGCCCAATAGATAGTCTGATTCGTATAGCCGGGTTCCTTCAGCTTGAATACCAGTACGAATATCCCTTTCAAGGCGACGTTTCATCAGCAACCGACCCCAGCGATCGGGGCTGGAGTCACCAAATACCCCGAATTTGTCCTTTGGCTGAGTGGGATACTGAGCACCGGGAAATAGCCGTATTTCTGGGTCAAGTTGCAGGTGATTGAGGCTGGGATCGGCTAATGCCAGGGGATCGTATTCAAATTCAAATAGCTCCCGCATGCGAGTTTTTCGGCCATGCAAGAGGCCTATGCGCTTTGGTTCTGACAATCCATCCCAGTCTGCGTATACACCGATCATTGCCATTGTTAATTTCCTTTTATTGGTTTCTTCAATGGTTTTAGCAGGGAAGCCAGATTTGCCGAGGTAGTGCCTGTCGTTGTTCTGGCGGAAGGCAGGCTGGGTTTCTCGGTTGCTGTGACTTGCTTAACTGACTCGGCGCTGCTGTCCTCGGTCACTGGTTTTCTTCGAGCTGACGTAACCTTAGAAGGAAGCGTGCTGGCATTTTTTATCAGGCGCGAATCCTGAAGCTGGCGACCCAATTCATCCTCGGCGGCCAACTTATTCAGATCTGTTTCCAGCCCTAACACCTGCATGACGGACAGGTAAGCGCCAATCGTGACACCTGCGCCACCTGCTTCAAGCGAACGTAGCGTCATTGGCGTCATGCCTGCTCTTTCTGCAACCTGTTTGGCCGTCAGTTTCCGGCGTAGTCGCGCAAGCTTCAGTCGTTCGCCAAAGTCAGTCAGTAACAGGTTTGTGCCAGGAAGTAGGGGTGCTGTTTTTTTAGCCATGGTGATAATATTTTATCTTTCAGTGTTAAATATGAACATAATATTAGCATGTTTACTGATTGTTTGAAGGTGATTGCCTTTGTTTTATGGCTTGTAGTGCTAATATTGTCTCTATAAATTAAAAAAAAAGATAAAATATTAGCACTTTGAGTTTGAGTTAGACTGCCGTAGGCAGATGTTCACGGCTTGAATGTGGTTTCCAGTGATATCAGGGAAGTGGTTAAGAAAACGCCATCGAGATATCTTTAAAAGGTTATTAATTTTGCTACCAGGCGAGGTTTAGTTGTGGACTCACCGGGAAAACAAACTATCAGGGCTCAGATACCGATGGAGCTTACTGCACCCTCGTCATTGCAGCCCCTTGAACGCTCATTTCCATTCAAGAGGTGCTGGACTAACCGGGAGTGATGATTATCATGTTATCGATACTACCGATCCAGAGAGCGTGTTATGCAACATATCATTGAAGGTTTCCTCAGCTTCCAGAAAGAGATTTTCCCACAGCGTAAGGAACTCTTCCGCAGCCTTGCCTCCAGCCAGAACCCTAAAGCGCTTTTTATTTCGTGTTCTGACAGCCGCCTGGTACCCGAGCTTGTGACTCAGCAAGACCCAGGGCAGCTTTTCGTTATCCGTAACGCAGGCAACATCGTTCCTTCCTTTGGCCCGGAACCGGGCGGGGTGTCGGCGACCATTGAATACGCGGTGGTGGCATTGGGCGTCACGGATATCGTGATTTGCGGCCACTCGAACTGCGGCGCCATGAAGGCGATAGCTTCTTGCCAGTGCCTTGACCCGATGCCGGCAGTGGCCCACTGGCTGCATTATGCTGACGCCGCCAAAGCGGTGGTAGAGAAGAAAACCTGGGATAACGAAATCGACAAAGTTAACGCTATGGTCGAAGAGAACGTCATCGCCCAGCTAAATAACATTAAGACTCACCCGTCCGTTGCCGTGGGCCTGCGCAACAACGGCCTGCGTCTGCACGGCTGGGTGTACGACATCGAAAGTGGCGAGATCCGCACGCTGGATAAAAATACGAAGAATTTCGTATCACTGGCGGATAACCCCGCAGTTCACTTCGAATAACGTGATGCCTGGCCTTGGCTATCAAATTCAATCCACGCTTCGGCGTGGATTTTTTTATGAATAAATTTAGCCAAGATAACAGCCTTTAGGCTGTATCTATAATTAAACACCCTATAAGCTGTATTTTGCATTTACAGCCTGTGGGGTGTAATGTGAACAATACAGCTTATAATCTGTACACAGCGATAAGACAGCGAGCCGCTATCTATGAATACCGTCTATCCGTTAAAAACACTGAGCCAGCTACGTCCTTTACTGGTGGGTTTTCGTAAAGCAAAAGGCCTGACGCAAAAAGACGTCTCTGAGAGGCTGGGCGTCACCCAGCAGACCTATGCACGCCTGGAGTCAAACCCTACATCAGCCAGCCTGGAACGTCTGTTTAGGGTGTTTAATGTGCTGGGTATTGAAATGGTGTTTTCATCAGAGCTTACCTCTGCGGGATGTGAAACCGAGGAAGTCTCTGCCGAACATAAAAACTCACCCGCCAGGCGGGAACAGTGGTGATGATATGCGTCGTTCGCAAAAACGGTTTTCTAATCACAGCAAAATAAGGGCAGAGGATGATGTGGGGAAAAGATGATCCTTTTCTAGACCCGTTTCTTTAAGCACCACCCTCGAAACACTTCTACTCAAATAGTTTTTAAATAATGGCTATTTAAAACTCGCCTCTTTCAGCTCCAACTTCACCATCAAAGTCTGATTCAGCGCTTTCCCATCAACCCCACTGTGGATCCTGCGGTGGCAGGTAGGGCAGATGGCGCCGACCCACTGAGGGTGATCGGGGCCTTCATCGGCCAGGCGTTTTGTGTGATGAGGTTCCAAGTAGGGTTCGCCATTCCTTTTCTTGAACGGTGCGGGTTGCTCGCATGACTCACAGATACCATTGGCGCGTTGCAGTACGTATTTTTTCACGTCTTCGCTGCGCTTGAACCAAGAGTTTTTGCTGTCACTTTCTTTACGCTGGCCCGTCATCATGGATGATTTTATGGCCTTGGCACGTAGCTGCTCGAGCGTATCTTTCTTCGAAGCGACTTCTGAAGTGTCGATATCATTATCAACTTCGCGAGCAGAAGATACCGGGAATAAATTAAAAACTATTCCCTGCCGCATATCCTTTTTTTCGAAGTCTAAGCATTCAATGTAATCCCACGTATCACATTCAAACATGCCAATAAATCTTACGCCCTTATCTTTTTTATTATCTTCAAATAAGAAGATGTCTTCGCCATTCTCTTTGTGGTCGCGGATGGCCTTATTGCCCCGAATAAACTCCATTGGGCCTTTCTGGCCTTCTCCGGTATAGGAGAAGCTGCCATCAGCTGACCAACCGTCTTTGTAGCCATAAGCCTCGCCGCTCTCACCGGTAAAGATGAAGATGACGGGGAACTCAGTGGGTGTCCAGATACCGCCCTGCAGTTGCCCACCATAGAGGTCGATAAGCTCTTTACGCGTGTAAAGCCTACCTTTGACTAAATGCTCAATAGGGTGAGGTGTTTCGATGATCTCGAAACCGAGGTTTTTAAGTGCTTGGATCGCAATCTTAGCGCCATTGTTAGATTTTATTTTTTCGAAGGGTGTTTCGAACTGGTAAACATAAGCGGCCGCGACGATGACTCTGATATCGTACTTTTCGTTATTATAAAGGAGTTCACATTTTTTAATTCGTTTGACGTTGTATTTTTTCAGCAGAGCATCACAACCCAACGTTTTATATTCTTCGATGGCTTTTAAAACCGCTTCTTTCGAAGATAACGTCTCTATTTTAGTCGGCAAAACATTTCCCTCATTGCAGAACGGATTCTGATCAATGCGTTTGCGTGCTGCCAGCGGCCATGCGTCGTTATCCAGCAGTTAACTCATCGATTTATCGAATGCGTTAACTATGCCAGGCCACGGGGGAAATGCCTACCTTCGTGAATGTGTTTATCGTGATGTGTCAGTCAGATCTATGAGATTTACCAGAGTGATAAGAACGGTACAAAACTAATACCGTTCTTATTATTTATTTTGGCTTTTATTTTAACTTATCAGCTCTGGCACTCCATCTCGCGCAGAGCACGTCCATAGAGGTTGCACAGGGCCGGTACTAAGTGAGCCGTCGCGTTGAGGTAGTGATGCAGCTGTTCCCATTGGGTGTCGTCAGGCTGCGGGTGCTTTTGCATAAGCTCACCGAACAGCAGCAGGCCGTGGCAGAGTCCTTCGGCCTGCTCGGCGGAGAGGGCGGCTAGGTCTAGGAGTTGCGTTGCGTCTAGGGTGCTGAGATCGAGCTGATTGAACAATTGGCGATAGAGGGTGAGGGTGTCTGTGGCAGGTTCTGAGGTGGAAGTATCAGCCATGATTGCATCTCCGTATGTCATTAGATTATGACCATCACCAGAGACGCTAAACTCGGGTGGCAGCCCAGACGGGGTTAGCGTTACCGGGACATAGGAACCGGCGCTTCGTATGAAGCCCCCGCCTGAGCCACCATAATTTGGGGTGAGCTAAAGCTGCGGCATTATTACACAACGCCGCGGTATATGTCAGATTCGGAACGCTAACTCCGGCTGCGGAATGTGCCGCAGCCAACAGACTATAGCGCTGACCAAAAGGCGAAAAAACAGCCTGTACAAAATTACAGGGGCTTACTGCCAGGTCTGGAATACGGCTCGCAACAATCGCCTTTAGCGGCCCTTATCGCACCCATCCCCATCACCCCAAATCCCCCCCATTACTGGCAATCACCTGCTTGTACCACCAGAAAGATTTCTTGCGGGTGCGGGCGAGTGTGCCGTTGCCGCTGTCGTCGCGGTCGACATAAACCAGGCCGTAGCGCTTGCTCATTTCCCCGGTCGAAGCCGCCACCAGGTCAATGCAACCCCAGGTGGTGTAGCCCATCACTGGCACGCCGTCGGCGATGGCGTCGGCCATGGCGCGGATATGCTCCCGCAGGTAGCTGATGCGGTAATCGTCGGCGATCTCGCCGTCGGCATTGAACTCGTCGTGCGCGCCCAGGCCGTTTTCCACCAGAAACAGCGGTTTTTGGTAGCGGTCGTACATCATGTTCATGGTGATGCGCAAACCCAACGGGTCGATGCCCCAGCCCCAGTCGCTGCGCGGGATATGCGGGTTGGTCAGGGATTTCACCACGTTGGCGGCGCTGCTGTTGTTGTCGTTCATATCGGCAGACGCGCAGCGCGAGGCGTAATAGCTGAAAGAGACAAAATCGACGGTGTTCTTCAGGATATCGGCGTCGCCTTCCTCCATCACGATACTCACCCCTTTCTCGCGGAACACCCGGGCAGAGTAAGCAGGGTAGGCACCGCGGGCCTGCACGTCGATAAAGAACAGGTTCTCGCGGTCTTTCTCCAGCGCGGCCCACACGTCTTCCGGCTTGCTGGACCAGGGGTAAAAATTGCCGCCCGCCAGCATACAGCCCACCTGGTTGGCGGGGTTCACCTGGTGGGCGATGCGGGTCGCCAGTGCACTGGCAATTAGTTCGTGGTGTACGGCCTGGTATTTTACCTGTTCGGGGTTCTCGTCCGCCTCAAACACCAACCCTGCGCCGGAGAACGGGCTGTGCAGCACAATGTTGATCTCGTTGAAGGTGAGCCAATACTTTACCAGCCCGTCGAAGGCTTCGAAGCAGGTGCGGGCATAGCGGGTGAAAAACGCCACCATTTTGCGGCTGCGCCAGGAGCCGTATTCGGTCACCAGGTGCATCGGCACGTCGAAATGGCACAGCGTCACCAGCGGCTCGATGCCGTATTTGCGGCACTCTTCGAACAGGCTGCGGTAGAAGGCGATGCCTTCCGGGTTGGGCGTCAGCTCGTCGCCGTTCGGGTAAATCCGGCTCCAGGCGATGGAGGTGCGGAACACGCTAAAGCCCATCTCCGCCATCAGCGCAATGTCGTCGCGGTAGCGGTGGTAAAAATCAATCGCGTCGTGGCTGGGGTAAAACTCGTCTTCGCGCAGGGCAAAACGCTTCTCCAGGCCGAGCTTTACCGGCATGCGGTTGGGGCCATGCGGGATCATGTCAACCGTGGTCAGCCCTTTGCCACCCTCGCGATAACCCCCTTCAGACTGGTTGGCGGCCAGGGCGCCGCCCCATAAAAACCCTTGCGGGAATGTTGAATCAGACATGCAATCCTCAATTGTCTCAGTGGGTAGCGTTAGCGGTATTGGCCGCAGGCGCGGTTGTCGTTGGGGCCTCTTCGCTTTCCGGAATGTCTTCAAAGCCCAACAGCAGCGTGAGCACGAATGACAGCACCACGGAAAGCACCATCACGCCGCCGACCCAGACAATGCTCATCGGGTTCGACGGGTCAAAGAACTGCACGCTGGTGAACAGGCCGGGCGAAGCCATCGAATGGCTGGCTAATCCGCCAATGCCGGCGACGGCGCCGCAGATAAAACCGCTGATCAGGCTGGCGATTAATGGGCGTTTGAGGCGCACCGCCACGCCGTACAGCGCCGGTTCGGAAATCCCCGCCACAATGGCGGAAGCGGCGGCGGCCAAGGCGGTCTGGCGCAGTTCGCGGTTCCTGGTTTTGAACGCCACCGCCAGCGAAGAGCCGCCGAGCGACAGGTTGGCGCCAATCTCCGAAGGCATCACCATGCCCTCTTTGCCGGTTTCGGCGATGGTCTGAATGATGGTCGGGGTGAAAACGCGGTGCATGCCGGTCATCACCAGCAGCGGCCAGATTGCCCCCATAATGGCGACGGAAAGCCAGCCCAAATAGCCATGCACGGTGTACACCAGCGCCGAGATACCGCTGCCGATCCAGATGCCCAGCGGGCCGATCAACACAATCGCGATCGGCGCGGCGATCAGCACAATCAGCATCGGCTTAAGGAAGTTCTTGGTCACCGCCGGGGTGATGCGATCGACCCAGCGCTCGATATACGACAGGATCCAGGTCATCACCAACGCCGGGATCACCGTGTAGGTGTATTTCACCGCCGTCACCGGAATGTAGGCGAACTCCACCGCCTGGCCCTGCGCCGCCTTGGCCATCAGATCGATAAAGTTAGGATGCAACAGCACACCGGCAATGGCGATCGCCAGCGACATATTGGTTTTGAATTTAAGAGCGGCAGAGGCGGCGACCATCACCGGCAGGAAGAAGAATGCGCCGTCGCCAATCACGTTGAGGATGATCAGCGTCGACGAGCCTTTATCGAACACGCCGGCCATATCCAGCATCATTGCCAGCAGCTTCACCATCGAACCGCCGATGATGGCCGGGATCAGCGGCGACATGGTGCCGACCAGCGCGTCGAGAATGCCGGCGCCAATGCCTTTCAGGGTGATTTTGCGCTTTGCCGGTGCGGCCTCGGGGGCGTTGCCCGGCATGCCAAGCGCCAGCACCGCCTGATAGGCTTTCGACACTTCGTTGCCGATGATCACCTGGCACTGCTCGCCGCTGTGCACCACGCCCATCACGCCGCTAATCGCTTTGAGTCTTGGTGTGTCGATCAGCGCCTTGTTTTTCACCACGAATCGCAGGCGGGTCATGCAGTGCGTAACGGCTTCGATGTTCGCGCGGCCGCCCAACGCATCCACGATGGCGTGCGAGATCTCTGTGTAGTTCTTCGGCATGGAATATCGTCTCTTAGATATGAATTCGGATTGCCCAAAGGCGAATTTGCGCTACCTGGGCGATCCGCCGTTCCATCTCAATGAAACGCCCACAAGAAACCGGTTTCACAAAATCATGCTGATCTGTTTTTACTCTGGCAAGAATTATGATTTTTTGGTTTTTCATTTCGTGAAGCCAGTCACTTTAAGGCCGAAAGGGACGGCAGCGGCAGGCGCGAAAACATTTCAAAGCCGGGGCGTCTTGGGTAGACTGCGCGGAACCCTGGATTTTGATGGCGCAGAGATGGCAACAATACTTGAGGTGGCAAAAAGGGCCGGCGTTTCGAAAGCGACGGTGTCCCGCGTATTATCCGGCAGCGGCTACGTGGGCCCGGAAAAGCGAGAACGGGTAGAGAAAGCCATCGCCGAGACCGGCTATCGGCCCAATCTGCTGGCGCGCAACCTCGCCACCAAAACCACTCAGACCATCGGCCTGGTGGTCACCAACACGCTGTACAGCGGCAACTATTTCAGCGAGCTGATGTTCCAGTCGGCGCGCATCATGGAAGAGCACGGCCGCCAACTGATCCTGGCGGACGGCAAGCACACCGCCGAAGAAGAAAAGGCCGCCATTCAATTCCTGCTGGATCTGCGCTGCGACGGCGTGATCATCTATCCGCGCTTTCTGTCGATTGCGGAAATGGACGAGATCATCTCCCAGCACAAACAGCCGATCCTGGTGATCAATCGTCGGTTAAGGCTGAACGACAGCTACTGCATCTTCAGCGATCAGCACGCCACCAGCGCGGCGGCGGTGGGGCACCTGATCGAACAGGGGCACCGCGATATCGCTTTCATCACCGGCTCGCTGGATTCACCCACCGGGCTGGAGCGGCTTTCCGGCTATAAAGCCGCGTTGGCGGAGCAGGGTATTGCCGTCAATAGCGCCCTGATTGTCGAGGGGAAGTGGAATGCGCAAAGCGGCATGGCGGCGGTCGATACGCTGCTGGCCAGCGGATGCGCTTTCAGCGCCATTGTCGCCAGCAACGACGAGATGGCTATCGGCGCCATCAAGCGGTTGACGGAGCGCCAGATCCCGGTGCCGTCCGCCGTTTCGGTGGTAGGTTTTGATGACATCCCGCTGGCGCCTTATACCATCCCCTCGCTCTCCAGCATGAAAATGCCGGTGACCGACATGATCAAGGAAACCATCAATCGGCTGGTGTCGATGCTGGACGGCGGCGAACTGAGCAAGCGCCCCACCTTCCCGGCCAGCCTGATCCTGCGCGATTCGGTAGCGGCGGGGCCTTATTTTCAGAAGGGGTAAGGGGGGCGGAGGGTTTTATTTTTTTCCACGGTACGTCATATAAATTTTTTGAATTTCAGGATCATCCAGACTGCCGTAGGAGATATTTTCTTTATCTAAACCGTCCAGTCTTTTGTTCGCGGAAGTAACGCCCCTGAAGCTCAAGTATTTCAGACTTGGTAAGAACCCCTTTCCGTTTAAGGTTAACAAGTAGTTGCTCCACATCATCCAATTCGACAGCGTCGTCAGCCAGACCCGTAATGTCAACCGCCATACGGCTCATGCTGCCGCGGTACACTGTAATATCGTGTTCTTCTGCAAGTTTATGGACATAACTTGCGACACTAACGAGAGTTCTTTGGGTCATAGGGGTACTCTCAGTTCTTAGTTAGATTTTAGTATGCCAATACAGCCATGTTGCTAAAGTGCAACGCGTTACGGCTTTCTGAATAGCTGAGTTTAATACCGCTACACCCTAAGCATGAGGCAGGCGGGGGCCATTGCAGGTTAGCCGACCGTTGAGCGCAGGGATGCGCGATACGAGCCCCCAGGGATGGGGTCACGGCGTGTCGGCGTTCTGTATGATTCCCGCCTGTAGCACTATCAGGCGTAGTTCCTTAGGTTGCATCCATTAATGTGGCTTTTCACTCAACCTAATGCCGCAAACCGCTCCCGAATCAACTTCTCCGGCAAATCCACGCCAATAAACACCAAGGTGCTGCGGCGCTCTTGCTCCGGCAGCCACTCGCGATCCCAGTCGGCGTTATACAGCCGTTGTACGCCCTGGAATAACAGCCGGCGCGGCTCGTCCTTGATCGACAAAATGCCCTTATAACGCAGCAGGCTGTCGGCATAGTCCAGCAGCAGGCTTTCCATCACTTCGGAAATCTGCATCAGCTCCAGCGGCTGGTCGTGGTACACCACGATCGAGCCAATGTTGTTCTGCGCTTGCGGAATGCGGCGAAACAGCGGCGCCGGCTGCGTCAGGGTCAGCTTGTCGTTCAGCACAAAGCCTTCGATGTCGAACAGCACGCTGAGATCGATCTCGCCGTGCGTCACTTTATACACCGGTGCGCGGGCGTTCATCTGCTGCAGGCGTTGGATCAGCGTTTCGCAGTCCGGTGCCACGTCGGTTTTGGTCAGCAGAATGCGGTCGGCGTAGCCCACCTGCGCCTGCGCGATGCTGAACTGGGTCAGTTGTTGGTCGGCATGTGCGGCGTCCACCAGGGTGATGATGCCGTCCAGCAGGAAGCGTTCGCAGAGGATCTCGTGCGAGAAAAAGGTCTGGGTGATCGGCCCGGGATCGGCCATGCCGGTGCATTCGATGATCAGCCGATCGAAGGTTAATTGGCCCTGGTCTACGCCGTCCAGCAAGTCCAGCAGCGCATCCGCCAGCTCGTTGGATTTGCTGCAGCAGATGCAGCCGTTGCTCAGGGTAGTGATGCGGCTGGCGCGGTCGCCAATCAGCGCATTGTCGATCGGCACTTCGCCGAATTCGTTTTCGATGACCGCAATCTTGTAGCCGTGCTCGGCGTTGAGAATATGGCGTAGCAGAGTGGTTTTACCGGCGCCCAAAAAGCCGGTCAGAATGGTGACTGCGATGGGTTTCATTACGGGTCCTTATTAACAGCAGCGCATGCCGCCTTTGCCGTCCCCACCGTAGCGGGCCTGCTGGCGTTCGCGGAAAAACTCTTTATAGGTCATCACCGGTTTGTCCGGGTGGTTGTCTTTCATATGCTGGACGTAGGTATCGTAGTCGGGCACGCCCACTAACATGCGCGCTGCCTGACCGAGGTATTTCCCCGCCTGGCCGAGATTTCCGAACATAACCTTCTCCCCAAAAAAATTACCCTGCATAACAGATTTCATTATGCAGGGTATCCGTTAAATCACCATCAGTGCTGCGGTGAAACTTTGACGTCCCCCTCAGTTACGCCGTTGGCAGGCGCTTCTTCAGGCACCGGCACGTAAGGCGTTTCCTGGTCGCTGCGGTTCGGGTTTTTGTGCGCCGCCATGGCGGTCTTCACCCCGTAGAAGATGATGCTGTACACCACCAGCAGGAACAGAATGCTCAGCCCGGCGTTGGTGTAGTTGTTCACCACGATATGGTTCATGTTAGCCACTTGCTGCGCGGTCAGCTCGGCACCGCCTTCGGCGATTTTGCGCTTGTACTCACCGGCCTGGAAGAAGAAACCTTCCAGCTGCGGGTTGTCGCTGAACAGCTTCAGACCCAGGGCGTAAGTGGTGCAAATCAGCAGCCATACCGCCGGCAGCACGGTGACCCAAATGTATTGGGTGCGCTTCATCTTAATCAGCACCACGGTACCCAACACCAGCGCCACGGCGGCCAGCATCTGGTTGGAGATGCCGAACAGCGGCCACAGGCTCTTCACGCCGCCGAGCGGATCGACCACCCCTTGATACAGCAGATAGCCCCACAGGCCCACGCAGCCGGCGGTGCCGACAATGCCGGCCACCAGCGAGTCGGTTTTCTTCAGGAACGGCACGAAGTTGCCCAGCAGATCCTGCAGCATAAAGCGGCCGGAACGGGTACCGGCATCCAGCGCGGTCAGAATAAACAGCGCTTCAAACAGGATACCGAAGTGGTACCAGAAGCCCATGTTGGCGCCGGGAATGATCTGGTGGAACACGTGGGCGATACCCACTGCCAGCGTAGGTGCGCCACCGGCGCGGTTCAGCACCGAAGGCTCGCCGATGTCTTTGGCGGTCTGCAGGATCTGTTCCGGGCTGATGACAAAGCCCCATGAGCTGACGGTCGCCGCCGCGTGGGCGGTCACATCTTTCAGTGACGCCATGATCATCGGCGCATCTTCAGTCCCCAAACGGTGCAGGTCAGGCATGGTGATGCCCAATGCTGCCGGCGGGGTGTTCATGGCGAAGTACAGGCCCGGCTCGATAATCGAGGCCGCCACCAACGCCATGATGGCCACGAAGGACTCCATCAGCATTGCGCCGTAACCGATAAAGCGCGCGTCTTTTTCATTGGCCAACAGCTTCGGCGTAGTGCCGGAGGCGATCAACGCATGGAAGCCGGACACGGCGCCACAGGCGATGGTAATGAACAGGAACGGGAACACCGAGCCTTTCCACACCGGGCCTGTCCCGTCGACAAACTGGGTGATCGCCGGCATTTTCAGCTCAGGGTTGAGGATCACGATGCCAATCGCCAGCCCGACGATAACGCCAATTTTCAGGAAGGTCGCCAGATAGTCGCGCGGCGCCAGGATCAGCCAGACCGGCAGCAGGGCGGAAACGAACGCATAGCCAATCAGCGTATAGGTGATGGTGGTGTCTTTAAAGGTCAGCGCCGGCCCCCAGTACGGGTCGTGGGCAATTACGCCGCCGAACCAGATGGAAGCCACCAGCAGCACGATGCCAATGATTGACACTTCGCCCACCCGTCCCGGACGCAGGAAGCGCATGTAAACGCCCATAAACAGGGCAATTGGCACGGTGGAGCAGACGGTGAACACGCCCCACGGGCTTTCCGCCAGCGCTTTCACCACGATCAAGGCCAGCACCGCCAGGATGATGATCATGATCAGGAAGCAGCCAAACAGCGCGATGGTCCCCGGTACCGGGCCCATTTCCTTTTTGATGATCTCGCCGAGCGAAGCGCCGTTGCGGCGCGAGGAGATGAACAGCACCATAAAGTCCTGCACCGCCCCCGCCAGCACCACGCCGCCCAGCAGCCACAGCGTGCCGGGCAGGTAGCCGACCTGTGCCGCCAGCACCGGGCCCACCAGCGGGCCAGCCCCGGCAATGGCGGCGAAGTGGTGGCCGAACAGCACGTTTTTGTTGGTCGGCACGTAGTTCAGACCGTCGTTATTGACCACCGCCGGCGTTGCGCGGAAGGCGTCCAGCTTCATCACCTTGGTGGCGATATACAGGCTGTAATAACGGTACGCCACCAGATACACCGCCACCGAGGCGACGATGATCCACAGTGCGCTGATGTGTTCGCCACGGCGCAGCGCAACCACGCCCAGGCAGGACGCGCCGAGTATTCCCAGCAGCATCCAGGGTAGGTGTTTTAAAATCCCCTCTCTGTTCATTGAGGTGTCCTTAGTTCAAATCTGCAAAATGAGTGAGTTAATCCGCTTATAAGATGTTTCAGGCACGCGGCCCGGTGCGGATAACGTTCGGGTATAGGTTTAGGAACAGCTCATCATTGCGGGTTGGGGCAGGGGAAGACAGGCGAATTTCAGTCAGCGGTTGGATTCGCCGGGTGAACGGTTGGATTGGCAGGGTAAGCGGTTGGTAGCTGGTTTCATCATGTTTTGAATATAGCGGCGCAGTTGTCTCGGGTGAAAATCGTATATACCCTGCGTTAGATAACGTATGGAAAAGGATAAGGTCATGGAAGAACAAACAGAAGGCGTCAGCAGTGAAATGCGCGTCAAAATAAAAAAGGTGTTGCGTGAAATAGAAGCGCGGTATGACGTAAGGGTGTTATATGCCTGCGAGTCCGGCAGTCGAGGGTGGGGATTCGCCTCGCCGGACAGTGATTACGACGTGCGTTTCTTGTATGTGCATCGGCCTGAATGGTATTTGCGCGTTGAGACGCAGCGTGACGTGATAGAGCTGCCGATAGATGATGAGCTAGACGTCTGTGGATGGGAATGGCGTAAGTCGCTCGGCCTGTTAAAGCGGGCTAACCCGACTTTGATCGAATGGTTGGATTCACCGGTGGTTTATCAGCAGGACACTGAAAGTGTAGAGGCGCTGAAAGGCGTCGTACCGGAATGGTTTTCGGCTAAGCGAGCGCGCTGGCACTATCTTTCCATGGCGCGTAAAAACTTCCGCGGCTACTTGCAAGGCGAGGAGGTGCGCCTCAAAAAATATTTTTACGTTCTGCGGCCACTGCTGGCTGTCCTCTGGATAGAAGCGGGCAAAGGAGTGCCGCCAATGCTTTTCGAGCACCTGCTGGCTGGAACGGTGAGCGATCCATTGTTGTTAGCGGAAATTCATGCCTTGTTGGCTGCCAAGAAAAGAGCCGGAGAAGCAGAATACGGTCCCCGCAGGGAGCTGATACACGCGTTTATCCTGCAAGGGCTTAAAGCTCATGAACAACAGACCGAATTACCAGATAGCCGCGCGCGCAGTGATTTTTCGCTCGATGAATTGCTTTATAGAACTGTCATGGCGTAATGGCCGCGAGCGTTATCGATGAAAGTGGCGCAGGAGAGCGTAATAATACCTTTCTGTGTTGCTGCATTAGCACTGCCGCCCGGCCGCCGCTGTGCTAATACACCCCCCGGAATAACCGGCCGGCTTTAACCCCCTGTTTTTCTGTTCGCCTACTGGGTGCCGAACGTTTCCGGCGGCCTGCGTCTTCAGGTCGTCTGCAGGGTTTGCAGCAGGTGGATAAACGCGGCGCTGAGCGGCGGCGTAGCCGGTTCATGGCGGGTAAAGACGTAAAAGCGCGCGCTGATGTCGATCCCCTGCGTCGGGATTTTCTGCAGGTGCAGTTGCGGCGCATAGTGCGCGACAACCCGATCGCTCAGCAGCGCGATATAACCCTGCTGCCTGACCAGGCACCAGGTCGCCAGAAAGGAGTCGGTCTCGACTATCTGGCCGTGCGGCGTGTAACTCTCGGCGATCTCGCGGATGGCGGCGTGCCCCACCGAGCAGGAGCGCGGCACCACCCATTTGGCCTCGGCCGGCGGCTGCCCGGCGGCGGTAAGGTCGCCCCCCTGATAGAGCGAGAAGCGCTCGCTTTTCAGCGCCTGCATGGCCAGATCGGCGCCGCCCGTCGCGCCGTTCAGGCTGCTGACTGCCAAATCCAGCTCGCAGTTTCGCAGCCGGGCGAGCAGGCCTTCCGGGCCGTCTTCCACCACCGTCACCCGGGTATGCGGGTAGCGGCGGTTGAAGCCTTCGAGCACCTGCGGCAGATAGCACAGCAGCGGATCGACGCTCATCCCCACCCGCAGACGCTTCTCACCGTCAGCGCTCATGCCGCGTAGTTCGTCAAACACGCTGAACAACTGATTGGTGGCGGCGTCTATCCGCCGGTAAAACAGCTCACCCACCGCCGTCAGGCGCACGCCGCGGTTGCTGCGCTCCAGCAGCCGTGCGCCTATGGACATTTCCAGCTCCTTGAGCACCCGGCTGAGCGTCGGTTGCGAGATGGCCAGTTTTTTCGCGGCCTCGTGCAAGCTTCCGCAGTGGACGATATCTTTGAACATCGTCAGATGAGCCAACTTCGGCATGGTTTTCATGATTAGTCTCCCTGAAGGTGAAAGGCATTAGCCGGAGCCAGCGATGCGGCTGTAATAGGCTTGTTTCATCATGCTGTCGTTCAGCAGTTTATTGATGGTCTGGTCGAGCACCGGCGTGGTGACGGAAGCCGGCATCAGCGTGGCGGTGATCTCCACGTCGTCGTCGCCAAAGGGTTCGATATCCAGATGCGAGATAAAGCAGTTTTCGCCTTGCAGCACCTGTTTGAATTTGGCCAGCGCTTCACGCTGCTCATGCTCGAAGGCGATCACGCAAATCTGGTAGGTGGATTCGCCGTTAACGTCATTGAAGGGTTGTTTGTTGACCATATTGACCAGAGGACGCAACAGGGTATTGGCGGCGAGCACGAACAGCGTGGCGGCCAGCGCATCGCCGTACAGGCCGCAGCCGGCGCAGGCCCCGACCGCAGCGGAACCCCAGAGCGTGGCGGCGGTGTTCAGGCCGCGGATGTTCATCCCTTCCTTCATGATGGCTCCGGCGCCGAGAAAGCCGACGCCGGAGACCACGTAGGAGATGACGCGCACCGCGCCGTCGCTGCCGTCGATGGTCATGGCCAGGTGGACGAAGATCGCTGCGCTGGTGGCCACCAGCGTGTTGGTGCGCAGCCCGGCGGTGCGCTGGCGGAACTGTCTTTCGTAGCCGATGGCGGCGCCCAGGACGGACGCGGTCAGCAGCGTCAGCAGTGTATGAATGAAATGCATGATAATAACTCGATATATTATCCGCTTATCATGAGCCACCCGTGGCGGGGTAACTCTTGATAAACAGGTAGTTAAGTTGGCGGGGTTCCGTCCCGCCAAACCATGGCTGCGCTCAGTGCGTGGCGGCGATCTGCCGGCTGAGTGTCTCGCTGATTTTGTCCGTCAGCGGCTGCATTCCCTCGCGGGTGCGCGTCTCGCGGCGCTGCGCGATGTGATAGCAGCCGTCGAGGGTACCTGCGCCCAGCAGGAAGATGCGATCAGACATCATCACCGCCTCCTCTACGCTGTGGGTAACCAGCACGATGGAGCGCGTTTTGATCTGGCGAGTGCTCCAGATACGCAGCAGGTCGCTACGCAGGTGTTCGCCGGTATAGACGTCCAGCGCGGAAAAGGGCTCGTCCAACAACAGCAGTATCGGTTCTACCGCCAGCGCGCGCGCAAAGCCGACTCGCTGGCGCATGCCGCCGGAAAGCTCGCGCGGGTAGGCATCGCGGTAGGGGGCGAGCCCGACCAGATCGAGCATTTTCAGCGTCTGGGCTTCGACCACCTGCGGCGGCAGATCCTGCGCCTGCAGCCCGAAGGCGATATTCTGGTAGACGTTAAGCCACGGGAAAATGGCGAAGGTCTGGAACACCATGTTGATCTGCGGATTTGGCCCCGAGACTTTTTTATCCCCCAGCATCACGGTACCCAGATCCGGCGCGATCAGGCCGGAAATAATACGCAATAGGGTGGATTTGCCTGAGCCGGACTGCCCCAAAATGCTGACGACCTCGTTGTCGTAGAGGCGCAAATTGATTTCATTCAGCACCAGGCGTTTTTCTTTTCCGGTAGGCTGAACGCTTTTGCTGACGTTATTGACTGCTAGCAGCGTGGTTTTTTTTACCATCATGATGTTTCTCCACTCAATTAAAAATATGAGCATGGAAAAATGGCCGATATTTATCGTCGGGCCGGCGTGAAATAAATGCGAGCGCAAATAAGCCTGACCGTTATCGGACTGTTAATAAGCATATGCTGGAGTGATTAGCCTGTCAGGCGCGCCGGACTGGCATGCGCGGAGGCCATGCGCTGAAGGGGTAAAGCGAAGGGATGTGGTAACTAACGCATATCCTGACACTTTCAGGATGCAATGGGATGACTATTGCTCCTGTGACCTCAGCGATTCCAACAATAAAATAAACAACCAACTGTCGCCTTCCATATCTTTCTCCCGTTATTTTTCGTGTGGCCATAATACGCGTGGTATAGCCTGTTATTCAATGTGGTTGCGCCGAATTATGTCGGCAAAATGTAATTTAATATGAATGCGGGAAAAGTTTTCTTTATTAATTAAACGGCGTGTCAACAGAAATAACAAGAATGAATATAGGCATCATTTTATGGAAATATAAACCTGAATTAAACGAGAGAATAACATGGTATGCGGCAAGTCAAATAATGAACCGGCCGGAGGGCGCCCTCCGGCCGGAATGGGGATCAGAACTGATACATGATGCCGGTTTCGACGATGTCGTCGGCGCTGGCACCCACGGCGTTCTGCCGTTGCAGCAGGTTGAGTTTGTACTCCACGTAGGTTGACATGTTGGCGTTGAAGCTGTAATTCAGCGCCAGATCCAGGTATTTGACCAGATCGGCGTCGCCGATGCCGGGCAGGTTACGGCCGCGCGTTTGCAGGTAGGCCAGCGAGGGCGTGACGCCGGAATCGAAATGATACTGCGCGACCGCCTCGACGGCGTCCGCGCGGGGAGCGAAGCCGGCGTAGCGATCGCCGTCGACGTAGGTCATGTTCTCGGTGCGCGCGTAGCTTGCCGCCAGGTAGAGGTTGTCTTGGTCGTATTTCAGTCCCAGCGTCCAGGCCCGGGCACGATCGCCGTCAGCCAGACCGAAGCGCTGTTGCGCCAGGGTGCGCGCAGAGTTGGCGTAGGCGGCGCCAAAGTCTAGCCCTACGCCGGTGTCGTAGGTGGCGGAAAAGGCGTAGCCATCGCCGTTTTGTGTCTGAATATCCTTCGCCCGGAGGGCGTCGTCCCCCCGATTCTTCCCCTGATATTGCAGGCCGAGATCCAGACCGTCCAACAGTCCACCCAGGCTGCGGTTATGGTAGGTCAGCAGGCCGTTGGCGCGACCGGTCATGAAGTTGTCGGCCGCTTCGTAGCTGTCGTTGCCGAATTCAGGCAGCACGTCCGTCCAGCCAGCCACGTCATACAGCAGGCCGTAGTTGCGGCCGTAATCCAGGCTACCCCAGCGGCCGAACGTCAATCCGGCAAAGCCCAGACGGGTATAGCTGTCGCCCGGCCCGGCGCTTTCCGCCTGATTAAGCCCCGCCTGATATTCCCACTGCCCATACCCCGTCAGCTCGTCGCCGATTTGCGTCTCGCCTTTGAAGCCGAAGCGAGTGTAGGAGCGGTCACCGTTATTGCTGGCGTCGCTGCTGAAGTAATGCACGCCGTTCAGTTGGCCGTACAGATCCAGTTTATTACCGTCCTTATTGACGATTTCCGCACCGGTGGCGGCAGCCGGCAGCAGGATGACCAGCGTCATCAGCAAGCTTTTATGGTTCATTTCAATTCCCCAAGTGGATGAAAACAAGGCCGTTAACCGGCCGATTGCGATTGCGCGATTTTTCTGTACAGGCAGCTGCGGATCCGATCGGTGAGGTGCCGCAGGCTTTCCCGGTTGCGCGCCGCGCGAGGGATGTTGACGCTGAATTCGTCGTCGATTCGTTTGTCGGCGGCGTCCAGGATCAGCACCCGATCGGACATCAGCACCGCTTCTTCGACGTCGTGCGTCACCATCACCATGGCGCGCGTACGCAGGTGGTTTTCTCCCCAAAGCGCCAGCAGATCGCCCCGCAGTTTTTGCGCGGTAAAGATATCGAGGGCGGAGAAGGGCTCGTCCAGCAGCAAGATGTCGGGCTCTACCGCCAGCGCCCGGGCGAAACCCACGCGCTGGCGCATACCGCCCGAAAGCTCGCGCGGCCAGGCGTGCTCATAGCCGGTCAGCCCCACCAGGCGTAGCAGCGCCCCCAGCCGCTCGGCGATCGTCTGCGGCGGCAGCTTTTGCGCCAGCAGGCCGAAGGCGATGTTGTCGTACACCGTCAGCCAGGGGTAAAGCGCGTAGGACTGAAACACCATGCCGACGTTGGCGCTCGGGCCGTTGACCGGTTTGCTCGCCAGGGTGAGCGTGCCGCTGTCCGGCGGGATCAGCCCCGCCAGCATGCGCAGCAGCGTGGACTTGCCCGAGCCGGATTGCCCCAGAATGGTGACGAACTCGCCGGCGTGTATGGCCAGCGACACGTCGCGCAGCACGGGTTTGGGGTGTTTGTTTTCGCCGATAAACGTCTTGTTCAGCCGGCGGGCGCGGATAATCACGTCTTGAGTCACCATGTTGTTCCCCATTGATCAGTCATATTTGAATTTGGTTTCCGCTATGCGATACAGCGGTTGCCAGACGAAGATGATGCACAATGCCACCAGCGCGCACATCGCTGCGCAGCCCAGTGCTGACTCCGGGTTCTTGCCGGCGTCGGTCACCACGGAAATGAAGGCGCCCAGCCCTGTGGCGCTGAGGGTGGTGCTGCCCCACTGGATCACCTCGGCGGCGATGGCGCTGTTCCAGGCGCCGCCGGCGGCGGAGATGATGCCGGTCACGATGTAGGGGAAAATCGCCGGCAGCATGTAGTAGCGCCACCAGCGAAAGCGACGCAGGCCGAAGGTTTCGCTGACCTCGGTGATCTGCGTCGGAATGGCGGAGACGCCGGCGATCACGTTGAACAACACGTACCACTGGGTACCCAGCATGATCATCGGAATGGCCCACCAGCCGAGATCCTGATGATAAATGGCGATGAAGGCGGCGATCAGCGGGTAGAAAATGTTGGGCGGAATGGCCGCCAGGATCTGGATGATCGGCTGGAAGATCTTCACCAGGCGTGGATTCATGCCGATCCAGACTCCCAGCGGCGTGAAGATCGCCACGCTGAGCAGCATAGCCGCGACCACGCGCGCGGTAGTGAGCAGCATCCACTCCGGCAGCATGGCGAAGTACTGTTTGGGGAAGTATTCCCACAGCCGGTAACCGAACCAGACGCAGGCCAGCACCACGCCGAGATACCACAGGCTACGCCACAGCCAATTACCTTTGGCGGCGAGGCGAAACAGGCGGTGCAGGCAGAGGGCGTACCACAGCCGCGGCAGCTTGAACAGCCACAGGTCAGCCAGCGCGCGCAGCGTGCTGCCCAAAGCTGCGCCGATGTGCGAGAAGGCCAGACTGTTGTAGAACCACGGATTGCCGAACGGCCGATTGGCGGTGACGTCTTCATATTTGAAACGGGCGGTGTAACGCACCAGCGGGCGGAAAACCAGCTGATCGAGCAGCACGATATTGGCAGCCAGCGCGACGATCGCATACAGGATCGCCGCTACGTTCTGCTGCGCCAGCGCTTCGGCGATATAGGAGCCGACGCCGGGTAATTCGACCGAGCGATCGCCAACCGGAATGGCTTCGGAGGCCACCAGGGCGAACCAGGCGGCGGACTGCGACACCATGGCGTTCCACAGCAGGCCCGGCACCGAATAGACGAACTCCAGCCGCCAGAAGCGTTGCCACGGGTTGTAATTGAAGCTGCGCGCGGCTTCGTCCAGCTCCTTGGGCACGATGCGCAGCGTCTGATACAGCGTCAGCATCATGTTCCAGGCCTGGCCGGTAAACACCGCGAAGATGGCGGTGCACTCCAGCCCCATCACGCTGTGCGGGTAGAGGTTGAGAAAGTACACGGTGGTGAAGGTCAGGAACCCCACCAACGGCACCGACTCCATAAAGTTGACGAAGGGCAAGATCACCCGGCGCAGCGGCGCATAGCGCGCGGCCAGCACGGCGAACACCAGAGAGAACAGCAACGACCAGACCATGCCGAGGAGAAAGCGCATGCTGGTTCTGAGCGAATAATAGAGCAGATTCCAGGCATCGAGATTAATGGCGGAGACGTTCTGTTCATTGAAGTCGCCGTGCATGTCGCCCCAGGCGCGAATAAAAAATGCAATGAAGAAAACGCCGATGGCGATAACGATAAAGTCATTTAAATAAGACTTTCTGAAAATAGATGTACCCCGGTTATTTTGCATAACGCAATACCTTAATTTTCCCATAAGAAATCCGTCGGCGCTCGGGGGAATATTCCCGGCGACCTCAGATAAATACCGCTACAGCGGTTGAGACAGACGTTGTTTTCGCAGCGGGGCGATGGGCGGGCCGGCAGAGCGGGAAAGGCCGTCAGAAGGGGAGCGGTTGCCGCATTCCGTGTCTTTCAGAATGCAACCTGGGTGGCATTACTGAAAGGCGCCCAATAGAATTAGCGTAAAACTAAAACTTTCATCGCCCATAGGGCCCTCCTCGGTTTAAATATGGCAGGGAGAGGGTAATGTGTTTTGCTAATAAAAAGCAATTGGTGGCATGCGGTTTTTATTGTTGATGTGTAACAGGATGAATATTCATTTTTTAATCGCTATATTCAGAAAATAAAATAACCTATTGCGATGGCGATAAATACGGTAAAAGTAAATCGAAGCGAAATGAAACGGCGCGCCTGAATGTCGCGCGCCGCCGTAAAATCAATAAACCTGTCTGCCATTGATCCCGGCGGGGAAAATGCCGGTGGCGAAGATGTGTCCGTTAACCTGCAACTGGTCGTCGGGCAGCATTTCGACCGGGTATTCGTGGGTCAGATAGCTGAGAAAGTTGTTGCGGTCGTCGAGCGTCTGAAAGCCGATCAGATCGTAGAAAAACAGCGATTCGATTAAGCCGTGGTGCTCGGGGATCTGTCTGAGCAGCGCCGTCGACGGGAACGGCAAATGGAAGAAGAACGCGCAGGGGTTCAGCAACCCCTGTTCTTTCAGCGCCTGGCCGCAGGGCAACAGCTGGTAATCATCAATGCAAATGATGTCGTTCGGGCAAACATACTCGCAGGCGATATCGGCGAAATGCCGGTTGAGCTGCCGATAAGCGCGGTAGTTCTCCGGCGTGAAATGCGCCTTCTCCGGCCGGTTATGGAACACCGGCCACAGGCCATCGTGATAGTAGCCCTGATAGTGGAAGTGAAACTCCTCGGTCGACAGCGGAAAGGTCACCTGTTCGTAGCCGCTGCGGTGCTGGTAACTGACCGGGCGCAGCGGCGCCTCGCCAAAGTTCTGTACGTCACCGTTCCAGCCCAGCCACAACCCGCGATCGTCATCGCTCTGGCTGTCAGGCGATAGGGCCTGCGTAGCGCAGGCCAGATCCTTGCCGTCACACTGCTTATTCGAGATCAAAACCAAACGAGACATGCTGCGTTCCTTGTTCAGGTTACGAATAGGGGTTAGAGCATCCAGCGGGTTTCCGCTTCGGTGACCTGCGCTTCAAAGCGGCGCAGCTCGGCGCTCTTGCAGGTGTGCCACAGCGCGGCAAACACCGGGCCGAGGCTTTCCTGCAACGGCGGGGTCTGCTGGAACAACGCCAATGCCTCCTGCTGGCTGAGCGGCAGTGCCACCGCGTCGCCATTTTCATAGCCGTTGCCGCAGGCCGCCGGTGGCAGGGGCTGCGCGTGCTCCAGCCCATACAGCATACCGCTCAGCATCGCCGCTACGGCCAGATACGGGTTGGCATCGGCCCCGGCCAGCCGGTATTCGATGCGCTGGTTGGCATTGTCGGCGCAGGGCAAACGCAGTGCCACCGTGCGGTTGTTGTGGCCCCAGGAGGCGCGCAGCGGCACGTGCATGCCGGGGCGAAAGCGGCGGAACGCGTTAACGTTTGGCGCGAATATCGCCATCGAGGCCGGCATCAGCGCCAGCATGCCCGCCATCACCTGCGTCATGGTGGCGCTCAACTCGCCCGGCGGGCTGGCCAACAGGTTGTTGCCCTGTTCATCCTGCAGGCTGATGTGAAAATGCAAACCGCTGCCGGCGGCCTGGGCACAGGGTTTGGCCATAAAGCAGGCGTGCTGGTGGTGTTTCTCGGCGATCTGGCGCGTCAGCCGCTTCAGGGCCAGCACCTGATCGCAGGCCTCCAGCACGCGAGCGCTGTGATGCAGGTTCAGCTCATACTGGCCGGAGGCCGCTTCGGCGACCACCCCGGTCAGCGGCAAGGCCTGTAGCCTGGCCTGATGCTCGATGTCATTGAGCAACGCCTGGTGGCGCTCCGGCGCATCGACAGAAAAACTCTGCGTTGGGCACCGTCCGGCGTCAGCCGGTTGCTGCAGCGGATCCTGCAGATAAAACTCCAGCTCTGCCGCCACGACCGGGAAGTAACCCTTGGCATGCAGGCGTTTTAGCACCTGTTGCAGCACCACGCGCGGCTCCAGTTCGCAGGCGTCGCCGTCGGCATTTTTCATCGTCAGCAACAATTGAGCATGGTGCTGCGGATCGCGGGCGCAGGGCCGCAAGGTACCGGGCACCGGAAGACATAACCTGTCCGGCTCGCCGGCCTGTTGGCCCAGTCCGCTCTCTTCGATCACCTGGCCGCCAAGATCCATGGCGTAGATCGACAGCGGGAAATAACAGCCTTTATCCAGCGCAAAAAGCTCGGCGACAGGCAACCTTTTTCCGCGGAATTGACCGTTCAGATCGTTGAGATAAATATCGACGTGTTCGGTGTCCGGGTAGCGCTGTAAATACTGTTCCACTTCTTTGTGGAATGAACGCGCCTGCGAAGCGGGAATATCTGCCAGCAGCGGGTTAAAACCAATAACGTTAGCATGCATGGCAGCCCCCGAAATAAATGAAAACAGCGGGGGAAATTATTATCAGGGCAGGGGATAAACACATGAGGCATCCGTCTCGTAAGGCCATATTGGCGATGTAATGATGTTATCCGCGCCCCTAAAACCTGTCTGTAAAAACGCCGTAACTTTATTTATGGCCGGAATAAAAAAGCTGTAAATAAGGGGCGTGGTTCTGATGGCCGAAGAATAAAAGGCTGCATATACTGCTGAGAACGCCGTTATAAGGAGAGAAAATAATGATCAGAGTTTTTATCGTGTTTGCCGCCGTGATGACGGCGTTCAGCGCCGGGGCCTCCTCTGAAGCGGCATGGGCCAGCGGCGATAAAGCACTGCAAGCCGCCTGCCTGAAAGCCAGCAGTTTGAAAGGGGCCAAAGCCATCGGCAGCATTATCCATTATGGTGACGACGTCGGTTACTCGGCCCTGTTGATCGCCGGGCGCTATCCGCAGGCGTTTATGCATAACAAAGCGGGCAAAGAGCTGTGCCTTTACCAACGAGCCACTAAAAAGGCGGTGGTTCAGGACGCTGACGAGATGGCGGGGAAGCCATAGCAGCAGGGTTCTTGGCAGTACAGTTTTAAAAATGGCGTTGTAATTATAGGCTGTGCTCTATATCTTATTTATAGATTGTAGTCTATAAAAAGGGAATGCCATATGGACTGTCATAACAACGGAAGAGTTTGATCGATGGTTTGTATCGCAAGATGACCTTACCCAGGAAAAGGTGCTTGCTGCATTGGTGATGCTTGAGAGAGGTGGCCCCAACTTATCCCGCCCATTTGTAGATTCGTTGAAGGAGTCGCAGCATTCCAATATGAAAGAGTTGCGAATCCAACATAAGGGGCGGCCAATTCGTGCTTTCTTTGCATTCGATCCTGTACGCCAAGCTATCGTTTTGTGTGCCGGCGACAAGACAGGCAATGAGAAGCGGTTTTACAAAGTCATGCTACCTATTGCCGATGCGCAGTTTACCCAGCATTTGATGTGTAATTTTGAGGAGTAACCAATGGGTACTTTAAAAGAAATGTTAGCTTCGCGTACCCCTGATAGCAGGCAGCGAATTGAGGAAATGGCAGAGGAAATGCTGCTGGAAACGCGCTTATATGAGGTGCGGGAGGCACTGGATATTTCACAGCAAACACTGGCGAATAATCTCGGTATTTCGCAACCCTCTGTTGCTGCTATAGAGCAACGTGGCAATGAACTGAAGATTTCGACATTAAAACGGTATGTGGAAGCGATGGGCGGAACACTGCGGCTGGATATTGAACTGCCGGATGGCAAACACGTTGGATTTAGGGTTTAAAACGATAAAAAAAAGGGCGCCGAGGCGCCCTTATGCTGTTATTTCAACGCGATACGGATCACGTCGTCCGGCGCCGTGGCTTCTTTCTCACGGCTTGAAGCCTGTTTGACGCTCACGTACAGCGTCTGACCATCCGGTGACAGCGCCAGGCTGTTCGGGTGGGTTGGGGTCTTGATGGTTTGCAGCAGCTTGTAGTTCTTGGCGTCGATCACGCTGACCTGGCCTGCCTGACGATGGGTGACATACACCTCATTGCGCGTCGGGTTGAACAGGACCGCCAGTGATTCCGGCACGTCGATTTTGCTCAAAATCTTGCCGTCGCGGGTATCGACCACCAGCACCTGTGCTTGCTTGGAGTCGGTGATAAAGGCGCGATGCGTGGCAGGATCCAAGCTGGTGTTCAGGAAGAAGTGCTCTTTGGACTCGTCCAATTTCTTGCGGCTGAGCACCTTGTTGGTTTTGGTGTCGATAGTCACCAGCTCGCCGTCGGCGTTGGTCACGTACAGGCGGCTTGCGGCCGCATCCAGCGCCAGACCGGTACCGTATTTGCCGGTTTCGGTGATGGTGGTGCGCAGGGTCAGGTCTTTGCCGTCCACTACCCAAACCACGCTGGATTCACCCAGCCCGGTGATATACAGGGTGTCGGTGGTGGCGTCGGCCACCAGCTCACGCGGTGCCAGCGGTTTTACCGTCTCGGAGCGTTTACGCGCATCCAGCACCAGGCGGCCTTTAACCTCACCGGTTTTACCGTCGATGGCCGTGACCGAGTTATTGACGGTGTTGCCGAAGAATAGCGTGTCGGTTTTGCTGTTAATGGCCGCGCCGAAAGGTTTGATATCGTTGTGAATGATCTGGGTGATATCCAGCGTTTGCGGATCCAAACGATACACTACGCCGCCTTTGTCCAGCTTGCGGCTTTGTGAGGTGGCCAGATACAGCGCGTTCTCGCCCTGGCTGTAGACCATCTCATAAGCGCCTTTGCCGACGGGCTTGCGCAGCAGTTCCGGCTCGCCCTGGGCCAGCAGCGGGGCGGAAAACAGCATTGAAGTGAGCAGCAGCAGTGGGAAAGCGGCGCGTGCGCCAAAGCGGCGGCTGGTGGTTGTTGCAGAGTTCATAACCTCTCCATGGAGTTAAAATGCCTGTCGCCGCAGGGCGGTTGCCCAGAGGCTAAAAAGCTCAACATTGAATTCAAAGCAAAATCCGGCCGGTCGCATCGCGCCGGGCCTTCTGTTTGCGAATAATAATCATTATTCATGCTGGAGGGGAGTGATTTCTACCCAGGCTGGGGTGAAAATCACAATGTGAAGAGTGGGCAGAAGGTTGCCGATGCCTTGCCGCCGCGTGGGTTTCCTGGTTTTCCCTGCGGGCAGATAACAAATAATTAATTTAGCTGCGTTATTGTTTGGTGGCTGTAATAATATTTATTTGTTATCTCTTATAATAAAAACCCGATAATAACGGAGGTTTCTGCAGGTTAAAAAACCTCATTTTGTACGTTATATGAGCGGTTAATTACATTGTCTTGCATTGAATTACAGTTGAATACTTTTAGGGTGAAAAAGTCATCCGGTGGTGAATAATCTCAGGTTATGACATGAATTTTTATAACTTGCGTCATTTGCACACATCGGGTAATTGTTTATGCGTGGCTTAAGACCACCGTATTTATAAAAATAATTTTTCGGGCAGGGGTAATAATGAGATATATAAAAACGCCAATATTCATTGGCGGCGTTGTGCTGTCGGCGTTATCCGCCGGTGCGCAGGCAGAAATCACCATTCTGGATAAAAACCCGCAAAGCAATGTGTTGCTGGCACCACTGAGTTTGAAAGTCGGCGGCAGTATTCGCCCCGAGTGGATATTTAATAATGGCCCGGAGCCGGGGTATTATAAAAATGGTCACGACGGCGGCACGCGCTTTCGCTTTAGCGGCGACTATGCGCTGACGCAGGATACCTCGGTTATAGGCTACTACGAGTGGGGTGTCGATCTGGCACATGCGCTGAGTTGGGACGGCCACTACAACGAAGACGGCAAACGCGACTATCAGCGCCAGCTGTATGGCGGCTTCAAAGATGACCGCTACGGCACCTTAACCTTTGGCCACCAATACGGCATTTATTATTCGGTTGTCGGCATTAAAAGCGACGTCTGGGATAACGATGGGCATGCGGGCGGCACTGGCATTGGTATTTCCGGCGACTACGACGGCGGTAATAAACCGAAGAACAGCCTGAAATACACCAATGATTTTGGGCCGGTTACCTTATACGCCAACTATTTATTGCCGGAAGACGAGTTGCACACGGCGGATAATCTCAGCTATCGCCGCAAAGGTGGCGGCGGGGTAGGGTTCGATTATAAGGCGACGAAGACATTAACGGTAAGCGCGGCTTACAGCTACACCGACGCAAAAATCAAAGACAACCAATATAACGAGAAAGAGTATCACCAGCAGTTATCCGGCACCGCGCTGACCTGGCAACCCAATAACTGGTATATCGTCGGGACCGCCAGCTATTACAAAGACTATGTGCCCAGCACCCGTGAACGTACCTTGTCGCATTATTTCGCCGGGAGCGGTTACGGGGTGGAAGGTTTTGTCGGTTATACCTTTAATATCGACAAGCCTTTCCTGAAATCGATCCAACCTTATGTGGCTGCGGACTCGCTGCAATTGAAGGGCGACGAAGAGTACCACGCCAATCACGTATACCTCGGGGTGGGGACCACCATCGGCTATGGCCTGTCGGTGTATGCGGAACGGACGCTGGCCAACAGCAGCGACAACGAACCGGACTCCACCTGGGTGACGGTGTTCTACGACTTCTGATCCCCCCGCACAAACTTTCCAGGCCGGCCTCGTTGCCGGCCTTTTTGTCTGGTTATTTCACAGGGTGATCCAACCGCCCTGTGCCCGATCCGCCGCGGTTTTCTCCGCCAGATAGCGTGCCGGCGGTTTGCCCACCGCTTTGCGGAACATGGTGACGAAACCACTGGCGCTCTCATAGCCCAGATCCAGCGCCACCCGCTGTACGGTCTCCCCCTTGGTCAGGCGTTGCAGCGCCAGCATCACGTGCAGTTGCCGTCGCCAGTGGCCAAAGCTCATGCCCATTTGCTGCTGCAGGGTGCGGTTGAGGGTGCGTTCGCTCATGCCGATGCGCTGAGCCCATTGGCTTAGGGTGGCTTTGTCCGCCGGATCGGCCAGCAGGCGCTCGGTCAGTTGGCGAATGCGTGCGTCATTGGAGACCGGCAAGTGCAGGTTCTCAATCGGCGCGGCGGCCAATTGATCCAAGAGTACGCCAATCAGTCGCCCCTCCGGCCCTTGCTCGTCATACAGCGGATCAAAACCGCTGGCCTGAAGTAACAGTTCACGCAGCAATGGCGAAACGGCCAACGTACAGCAGTTGGTCGGCAACCCGGTGATGGCAGCCTGATCGACAAACAGCGCGTAACATTCGGTGGCTCCGGTACCCTGAGCGTTATGCAGCACGTTGCTGGGCATCCAAAGCGCACACTGCGGCGGGACCAGCCACAGGCCGTTTTCCACTTCACAGCGGATCATGCCGCGCATCGTATAAATCAGCTGCGCTTTTTGGTGCCGGTGATGGGCGACTTCCCAATCCTTGTTAACGGTGGAACCCTGCACGGCGAAAACCGCCCGGGGCACCCGATCGATATCGAAAAGCGGCTGAGTGACAAAAGGCATGAGAATTATTCTCAATTTGGCGTAAATGAAAAACATTATGTCCTGATTGTGCAATGTGGTCTAGTGCCTCCGCCGATAAAGTAAGCGCACGTTTTCGAACTCTTAGGAGAAATCTCATGTCATTAGACTCTGCAACCTTCCCGCTGGTCTGGATGCGTCAGCAAGCCGCCGGCGAACCGAAAGATACCCTCGCCGAATTTGCCGAATTCAGCACCTTGCTGCAGCGTGAACAGCCGTTTGTGCTGCTTTGCGATCGTCGTATGGACGAGAGCGGCGAGCAGGATCGTGACGAGCGCACCCAGGTCGCCCTGTGGAAACGCGATCACCGCGAGGCGCTGGCGCAGTGGGTAAAAGGCATGGTGCTGATCGAGCCGGACGACGTGCGCCGCCAGGCAGCGGAAGGGTTTGTCGATTTCGCCAGCCGTTTCTGGGGCTACCCGGTGATGGTGGTGGCCAGTGAGCAGCAGGCTCATGAGCTGGCACAACGCCTGCTCGAGCAACGGGAACAATAATTAATAAGGAAGCGCCATGTATCAGCAACAGGTAATTGCGCAACTGCTGGCCTGGATTGAAGCAAACCTCGACCAGCCGCTGACGCTGGACGATATCGCCGCCAAATCCGGTTATTCCAAATGGCATTTGCAACGGCTGTTCAAGCAGTTGACCGGCCATATTCTGGGCACCTACGCCCGGCGCAGGCGTTTGACCGCCGCCGCGCGTGAGCTGCGGCTCACCCATACCGGCGTGGCCTGCATTGCCGATAAGTACCAGTTCGATTCCCAGCAGACCTTCACCCGTTGCTTCAAAAAACAGTTTGGTTTGCCGCCGGCCGGCTATCGCCGCAGTGCGGATTGGTCCAGCCACGGCATGCAGCCGCCGCTGCGGATGGCAGAAGGCCCATTGCCGCAGGGGGATATTGTCACTCTGCCGGCCATGCAGCTGGTGGGACGTACCCAGCGCCGCTGCTGCACGCTGGGGCAAATGCAACGTTCGAAAAATGAGCTGCGCCAGTATGTCTGGAACCAGGTGCTGCAACCCGAAGTTGCGCCACCGGCGGTGGTCTACGGCCTCACCAGCCTGGAAGCGGACAGCCGACAGCTTGATGGTCAACGCATGGCCTATACTCTGGCGCTGGCGGATGAGCAGGCCGAAGGGGAGCAGGTGCTGATCGAACAGGGGGATTACGCCAGCTTTACCTATCAGGGGCAGGTTGAAGAGTTGCCAAACTTCGTGGACCGCCTGTATGAAGCCGCGATGCCCATGATGAAAGCCGTACGGCGCCCCGGGCAGGATATCGAGCGTTTTTATCCGACGCCGGGTGAGGTTTGCAACGTACCCGGTACGGCGATCCGCTGCGAATATCTGATCCCGATTCGCCGAACGTCACCGCCGGCCGCTGCGCTTTAACGGCAGTTTTCGCAGAAAAACCTCTCCGTGCCGCACCAGGTTACAAAAAAGTTCGATATTGCGCTGGTAATGTTTCACACTTGGGCCGATGTGCACATATAATGCGCATCCGGTCATTTATGGCCGCATAACCTATATTGATAACTGCCAGTGGCCACTACCAACACGAAGATGAAAATGAGCATTCGCGCGTTCCTAACCCTGTTTACGGCACTGGTGGCTTTCAGCCAGGCTGCCTTCGCCGTTGTATATCCTTTGCCTGCCAAAGACAGCCGTCTGGTGGGTGAGAACATCCAAATCACCGTACCGGAAGACAGCAAGCTGCCGCTGGAGAGCTTTGCCGCTCAATACCAGATGGGCCTGAGCAATATGCTGGAAGCCAACCCGGGTGTGGATCCTTTCCTGCCGAAGGCGGGCAGCACTCTGACCATCCCACAGCAGTTGATCCTGCCGGATGCGCCACGTGAAGGCATCATCATCAACAGCGCCGAGATGCGTCTGTACTACTACCCGAAAGGTACCAACACCGTAATCGTGTTGCCTATCGGTATCGGCCAGTTGGGCAAAGACACCCCGCTGAACTGGACCACCACCGTGCAGCGCAAGAAAGACGGCCCGACCTGGACGCCAACCGCCAAGATGCGCGCAGAATACGCCGCTGACGGCGAGATCCTGCCTGCAGTATTCCCGGCCGGTCCGGACAACCCTATGGGGCTGTACGCGCTGTACGTCGGTCGTCTGTATGCCATCCACGGCACCAATGCCAACTTCGGTATCGGTCTGCGCGTGAGCCATGGCTGTGTGCGTCTGCGTGCTGACGACATCAAGTTCCTGTTTGAAAACGTTCCGGTCGGCACCCGCGTGCAGTTCATCAACGAGCCGATCAAAGCCAGCGTTGAGCCGGACGGTTCCCGTTACATTGAAGTGCACAACCCACTTTCTGCTAACGAAGAACAGCTGCAGTCCAAAGATCCGGTGCCGTTGACCATCTCTGCGCCAGTGGGCAAAGTGATGATGGACCCAGCGGTTAACCAGAGCGAAGTGGACGCGGCAATCAAAGCCCGTTCCGGTATGCCGGTTAAAGTGAACTGATTGATTCAGTCGCTGTAGAAAAGGCGCCTTAGGGGTCTGAGGCCGTTGACAAAGTGCTCTGTTGTTTAATAGTAGGGGCGCTGCATGCTGCCCAATAGTATAATCAATGGGTTAAATCGGGTCGAACATGTTCGACACCTACCGGTTTAGCCTTTTCGCAGGTTTGTCAGCCGTCTGAGGCGCCTTAGAGCGCCTTTTTTTATGGCTAAAAAACACCGTTTTGCGCAGGCCTCCGCAGTTCTTTGCTTTTCGTTACCGCTGCCGCTTTAAAGGTCCGGTACTGTTAGCAAAAAACAGATTTTCTCGTTGCTTAAAACGGACATCGCGAAGCTGTAGGTGGGCCAAATTGCGACAGGGAACTGTCGGGAAGGCCGTCGCTGAAACTTCTTTCTCTGGTGCAAAAACACGGCCTGAAGATCTTGCTGTAGAGTGTCAGAATAATCACAGATTACCTGCCTATGCATCACCGCTATAAATCCTTCCTGATAATTATTCCTCAAAAAACCATCGTTAATTAATTGGTTATATATCCCCTCCGACCAGTAATTGTCTGAGAAAAAACTCTCAAAATCGCTGCATTGTGAAAATAAGATCACACAAACGTAACAAAAGATAAACATAGGCTCTCTATATTGGCTGCTTTGCTTTTGGGAGGGCGTGTCATGCGTAACTGGAACGAGCCGAAAAAGAACAAAGCGCACATCGAACTGATCCCGATGATCGACGTGATGATGTTTTTACTGGTGTTTTTTGTGTTGATTAGCCTGAACGTGATCCCGGCCCTTGGGCTGAAGACTCAGTTGCCGTCCGCCGGTAGCGCTCAGCAATTGAAACCGCAGAAGAAGACGATCATCACGTTGGGCGCTGAGGAACAACTGCAGTTGGACGGTCAGCCCATTGCGCTGAGCGCGCTGGTCAGCACGCTGAAGCAACAGCAGCAGGAAAACCAGACCACCACCATTATCGTCAACAGCGACAAAGGCGTTGCGGTAGAGCGCCTGGTCGCGGTGATGGATAACCTGCGTCAGGGCGGTTTCTTCTCCGTCTCCATCGCCACACGGAAGCTGTGACATGTATCTGCTCTATCGTTCACGTCACCTTTTCAGCTGGTTGCCGGCGCTGATCGTCGTGGGCTGCGTGCTGTTCGCCAGCCAACAGGCGGCGCTGAAAATTCAGCCGCGCTATGACGAAACCGCCATGGAGCTGGCATTGGTCGAGCCGGAACCTCAGCCACAGCCACAGCCGGAACCGGAGCCGCCGGTTGAAACCCCACCGCAACCCGAGCCACCGCCGCCGGAACCTGAGCCCCTTCCTGAACCCGTGGTGCCTGCACCTGAGCCGATTGTCGAGGCCAAACCGGTGCCCAAGCCGCAGCCGAAACCCAAACCCAAGCCGGTGAAGGAGAAAGCCAAGCCGGTGGAAAAGGCCAGGCCGGTCGCGGTGCCGACAGCGCCGAGAACCCTGGTCAGCAAGCCCGCCGCACAACCTGTTCCGCCGGCTCCGGCGGCCCCGAAGGTGAACGCGCAGGCGATCGAAAACGGTTATCTGCAGGCATTGCGCCATGAGCTGGAGCAGCGCAAGCGCTATCCCAGCGGGCGACAGGCCTCGCTTGAACGGCCGCAGGGCAACGTCGAGGTGTGGCTGGAGGTGGATCGCAGCGGTCGGGTGATCTCGTCCGGCATCACCAATAAGGCCCCCAGCATGCTGCTCAACCGTGCGGCGCTGAGCAGTTTGCAAAGTATCAGCCAGGTGAAGCCGTTCCCAAGTGAGGCTTTCAACGGGCAGACAACCAAAAGATTTTCAGCCACGTTCAATTATCAGGCGCCTTGAGGCCTGGCATAACAGTTTGATTTTTAGGGGATGGAAACAATGAAATCTTTCAATCGATCTGGGATTTATCTGGCAGTGATGTCGGCGATGTTGCCGGGTGCAGTGCTGGCAGCGGACTCGACCGACGTTGGCACCATCAACGTAAAAGGGCAGTCGCTGGGGGGCGGCATGATGGTGCAGGAGGACAGCGCCAAGTCGCGTTCCACCGTCACCAAAGAGGCGATGGATAAAATGCCGGCGGCGGCCAACGCCATCGACAAGCTGAAATATACGCCTGGCCTGAACGTCAACAGCAACGACGCCAGCGGCCTGAGCGGCGTCGATTACACCATGCGTGGCATGAACTCCGATCAAATCGGCCTGTCGATGGACGGGATCCCGATCAACGACTCCGGCAACTATGCGGTTTATCCGAACCTGCTGGGTGATTCGGAGAACCTGGGGGAAGTGTTCGTCACCCAAGGCTCTTCGGAAGCCGACGGCCCGCACATTGGCTCCAGCGGTGGCAATATTGGCCTGGTGACGCGGCGTCCGTCTAAAGACTTCGGCGGCTTCGTCAAACAGACGCTGGGCAGCAACAACCTGAGCAAAACCTTTGCCCGTCTGGAGACCGGTGAGTACAACGGCTTCAGCAACTGGATCTCCTATTCGCACACCGAGGCCAAAAAGTGGCGCGGGGAAGGGCGTCTGTACTCCAACAAGTTCGAGATGAACTCGCTGTATGAAGACGGTAACGGCAACAGCAGCAACCTGATCATGAAGTACAACCAGCAGAATAACGTTAACTACAACACCCTGAGCAAGGCGCAGTTCGCGGAGGACCCCCGTGGCGATTATGACACCACGCCGTCCTACAACAGCCGGGGCCAGTTGAACAAGTATTACAAGCTCAACCGCAATCCTTTTGACAATTTCAACCTGACCTTCACCCAGAAGCTGCAGCTGCGCGACAACCTGGCATTGACCCTGCAGCCGTACTACTACTGGGGGAACGGCGGCAGCTTCAGCGGTCAGACGGCATCGGTATTGTCCAATACCTCGGACCGGGCCGGTCAGTATGACCTCAGCAACTTGCAGTCCAACACCTATTACCGTCCTTCCTGGACCCAGACCTGGCGGCCGGGCATTACCACCAAGCTGAAGTGGGACATCAACGATCAGCACAGCCTGGATATTGGCTACTGGTATGAGCGTGCGCGCCAGTCGCAGACCCAACCGTTTATCGGCATCAAGGACGACGGCAACCCGGAACAACTCTCGGGCAAACTGGGCGGTTCCGATCAGGTGAAGGACGCCAACGGCAAAACCGTACAGGGGCGTAACCAGTACACCATTACCCCGGCGCAAAAAGTGTGGCTGCAGGACACCTGGTTTGCGACGCCGGACTGGACTTTCGTCGGCGGGCTGGCCTATCAGTACGTTGAACGAAAAGGCGATAACAAGGGCAGCCTGTATAACGTGCCGGAAAAGCGTGATGCCAAATACCATGAATTGCTGCCTAACTTCAGCGCCAGTTACAAGCTGAACCCGGAAAACCAGATGTTTTATAACCTGACGCGCAACATGCGCACCCCGCCAAACTATGTGTTGTACAACGTCGGCGACTCTATCAGCACCAAACCGGAGCTGAGCTGGAACCATGAGCTGGGCTGGCGCTTCGAGCGTGAAGATATGCTGCTCAGCGCCTCGTTGTTCTACATGCGCTACAGCGACCGTCAAATCTCCACCACCAACCCGGCCGGTGACTACGAGATGATGAACATCGGCAACGTAGAGAACAAAGGGCTGGAGCTGGAGTGGAGCGGCCAACTGCCGCATAACTTCAACTACTACACCTCTTACACCTATACCGAGTCCAAGCAGAAGAGCGACATTGTCAGCAACGGCGGCCTGCCGCTGCCGACCAGCGGCAAAGAGGTGCCGAACGTGCCCAAAAACCTGCTTAACGTAACCCTGGGTTATGACGACGGTTTGTATTACAGCAGCGTGAGCGGCAAATACGTCAGTGCGTTCTACGGCGACCTGACCAATGACGAGAAGATTGGCGGCCGTACGGTATTCGATCTGGCGGCGGGGGTGCATCTGCCGGTGGACAAGAAGATCGTCAAGAGTGCGGCACTCCGTTTTGGCATCAGCAACCTGTTTGACAAGGAGTACCTGACTTCGGTGCGTACCACGACCTTCAACGCCGCACCTTATAACGGCGTGAGGGCCAGCACGCCTTACTACAACGTCGGTGAAGAACGTACCTTCAGCGTATCGCTGGAAGCCACCTTTTAACTATTTATACCCTGCGGCTTTCAAGTTGCAGCCAGGCGGCCAACTCGCTCATCCCCAGGCGCTTACTTAAGTAAGTAACTGGGATGAGCGAGTGCAGGTAACAACGCTGCGGCTTGAAAGACGACGGGTAAGAGGACTGAACGATGAATGCCAATCTATTACACGACATTATTTTCTACGTGATGTACGCCGCGCTGGCGATTGCACTGGTGATCATTATCGAACGTGCGTTGTACTTTGCCTATACCCAACGTCAGGCGCGTCGACTGGAGCAGGCGCTGACGTTGGACGTGCACCGCACGGCCGATCTGCCGGATGAGTTGACCCAGCGCAACAGCCTGCCGCTGGCGGTGATTTCACCGGTGCTGGAGCAAAAACATCGTGCCGGTGACCGCGAGGCGATCGGTGATCTGATCGACGCTCAGTATTTGTTGAGCAAGCCGCTGATGGCGAGAGGCCTGTGGTTGCTGGAAACTATCGTTACCGCGGCGCCGCTGTTGGGGCTGCTGGGTACGGTGATGGGGATTATCGAAACCTTTAAGGCACTGGCTGCCTCGGGGGTGTCCGAACCGAGCCTGGTTTCTGCCGGGATGGGCACCGCACTGTACGCCACCGGGTTGGGTATCGCCATCGCGCTGCTGTGCCTGGTGGGGAACAACTATTTGCAAAGCCGCATGGAGCGGATTAACGAACTGTTGAAGGTGCTGCTGATCCGCGCCGGTGCGCCGGGCAGCCGCCCGGAAAACGGCAGCCGCGAGCAACGGGTTGACAGCGAGGTGCCGCGCTATGCCTAATGGCCGTCATTCACGGTGGCCACTGGGCCGCCTTTACACTGCGTTATGGGGTGGTTGTCTGTTGATGTTGAGCCAGAATGCGGCGGCGCGCTTTGAAATTCCCGGCTACGAGCTGGTGTATACCGCACCGGTAGAAACTGCGTTGCAGGCGGATGACCTGCGCAACACGGCCGAGGTGTGGCAGCAGATGTTTGATGCGGCGAAAACCCGCATCGATCTGGGCCAGTTCTACGTGGCGAACCAACAGGGTTCGCTGCTGGATGGCGTGCTGCAGCATCTTAAAGCGGCGGGGGAACGTGGGGTAAAAATTCGTTTCCTGATGGAGGAGAAGGGCATCCGCATTTCTACTCCCGAAACGCTGGAACAGCTCAAGGCGATCCCGAATCTGGAGCTGCGCATCATCCCTTACCAGCGGCTGAGCGGCGGCATTCTGCATGCCAAATACCTGCTGGTGGACGGTGAGCAGGCGTTTGTCGGCAGCCAGAACTTTGACTGGCGCGCGCTGGCACACATCCATGAAACCGGGTTGCGCATCAGCGATGCCGGGGTCGTGGGGCAGATCCAGGCGATCTTCGAACAGGACTGGCAGGCGCAGGCGTTGCTGGCGGCGGATAAACCGGTGCCCCAACTGACGTACCAACCCACGGCGGAAACGCCGCAGGGCAATTACCTGATCGCCAGCCCACGCGCCTACAATCCGGTGGGCGTGATTGACTCGCAGCTTGAGCTGCCGCGCCTGTTGGCTTCCGCCAGGCAGCGGGTGCGGGTACAGGTAATGGACTATGCGCCGTTGTCTTTTGGCCCGGACCGCACACGGCCTTACTACGCGGTGATCGATAACGCCCTGCGCAGCGCCGCCGCGCGCGGTGTGCAGATTGAGCTGATGGTCGCCAACTGGAATACCAAAAAGCCGGATATCGCCTGGCTGAAGAGCCTGGCGGTGGTGCCGAACGTACAGGTGAGAATTGTCACCATTCCACCGGCCAGCAGCGGGTTTATCCCATTTGCCCGAGTGATCCACAGTAAAATCATGACCATCGACGGCGGGATCGCCTGGGTGGGCACCAGCAACTGGACCGGCGGCTATCTGGACAATTCGCGTAATCTGGAGATTGTTCTGCACGACGCGAACATGAGCCTGCGGCTGGACAAGTTGTACAGCCAACTGTGGGACAGCCTGTACGCCGAACCGCTGAAGTTGGATTACGACTACCCGACGCCCAAACCGGGCGGCGAGTCCTGAGAGTGTCGGCAAATCCTCGTCAAGACTGAACCGGCAAGGGTCGAACACGTTCGACCCGATTTACCCCTGTTAATGCAGCACCCATGTTCTGGGCTTCACCGGATTATTTCCGCCAGCCGCTTTTTTCCAGTGCCGTCAGCAACTGTTCGGCGCTCAGTCCTTCCGCCCGATGGCCATTACCGGAAACGGTATTGGCGGCCAGCAGGGCATTGATAATCGCCTCTTCCACCGCTTCTGCCGCGGCTGCAAACAGCTCGGAGATGTAATCATTGTTCACCATGCGCAGCGGAGTGGTAAAGGCCCCTTTGTTGGCGTAGTCGGCAGGGGGGAGGCCGTCATTGCCGGTGGCGAAGGCGATAAAAATGTCGCCGCTCGAGTCTTCGGTACCGCCGCCGGTGCGGGCAATGCCGATGCTGGCGCGTTGGGCCAGACGGGCGCATTGGTGCGGCAACAGCGGGGCGTCGGTGGCCAGGGTGACGACGATCGACCCCATGCCCGGGTGCGGCAGCTGCGGCGTGAACGGCGAGTGAATATGTGCCAAATGACGGCCCACCGGGTAACCGCCCACCAGCAGCGACGCGCGTTTGCCGTGGTTGGCCTGCACGATGGCACCCACCGTCCAGCCACCGCGATCGGCAGGCAGGCGGCGCGAAGCGGTGCCGATGCCGCCCTTGAACTCATGGCAGATCATCCCGCTGCCGCCGCCGACGGCACCTTCCTGGGGTAGCCCTTGGTGTGCCGCCTGCAGTGCTTGCCGCACATGTTCAGGCTTGACGTGAAAACCGTTGATGTCGTTGAGCAGGCCATCGAAGGTTTCCATCACCACCGGCATATTCCAGTACACCGCGTCGCCGGCCGGCAGCGCCTCGCGTTCCAGCGCGATCAGGCTGTCACGTACCACGCCGACGCTGTGGGTGTTGGTGAAGGCGATTGGGCTGGTGAGCAGGCCGGCTTCGCGGATCCACTCCAGCCCGGTGGCGTCGCCGTTGCCGTTAAGCACATGCACGCCGGCAAAGCAGGGGGATTGTCGCGCCTGACCGGCACGCGGTTCGATCACCGTGACGCCGGTACGCACGCTGCGCCCCTCGGCCAAATCGGCGTGGATGCTGGCGTGGCCGACGCGAACGCCGGGCACATCGGTGATGGCGTTCAGCGGGCCGGCAACGCCGTGGCCGATTTTAATGCCCAAATCCTGAGCGCGCTGCGACATGGTTATTCTCCTTCAATTGAGGGTTCAACGTGCGGGATAGCCTGCCGGGTGCGCATGTAACTCAGCAGCAGACCAAAACAGAGGATACCGGCGATGATAATAAAGTCTTTCAGGCTGCTGGCGATCAAAATTGTCCATAACACATACAGGCAGCCGATCAGCGCGATCGCCACCGGCAGCGGCCACAGCGGCATCAGGTACGGGTGGTGGAAGCGTGCTCGGCGGCGGCTGATCAGCGCGGCGACCGCCATGATGATGTACACCAGCAGCAGCAGGATCACGGTAAAGGAAGTCAGATCGCCGAGGTTGGAGCAAAAGGCCAACAGCGCGGAGGGAATACCGAACAGCAGGGTGGCGATCCACGGCGTGCCAAAACGCGGGTGGATGATTTTCAATGCCCGGTTCACCTGCGGCAGCCAAAAACCGTCACGCCCGCTGGAGAACATCATGCGGCTAAACTGCGCCACGATGGCGATAATGGCGTTAAACACCGACAGGTAAATCGCACCGCTGACCACCCGCGCCAGCGTCGGCCCCCCCAGTTGGCTGACCACGTAGCCGACCGGATCGGCCTGTTTGGCCATTTCCGTCAGGGACGGCGCGCCAATCAGCAAAGCGGTAAAGGGCAGCAGCTCGACCAGTACCACGATCGCCAACGTCAGCATGATGGCGGTGGCCATGGGTTTGCCCTGTTCGCGCATGTCCTCCGCCATATACACCGCGGCACCGTAGCCGTTATAGGAAAACAGCGCGACGCCGACCATGGCGACGATCAGCGGTACGGAAACCGGCGCCAACACGCCTTCGGGGTTTAGCATCACCGGCGCGACGAGGATGTCCGCACTTTGGTGCGGGTTGCTGAAGCCCAACCAGGCGATTAACCCCAGCACCGCGATTTCAACCACCAAAAAGGTGCCGGTCAGCAGCGCATTGGCCTTGATGTTGAAAATGGCGCAGGCACCGCCGATCAGGATGGTGATCATCCCGGCGGTAGAGGCGTCGAACTGAGTCCCCAGCGCGGTGTTCAGATAAGGCACTGCACCGGTGGCCAGCACCGCCGGCACGAACAGCGCAGCGCTGAGGATAAACAGGTAAGTTTGCAGTCCGCACAGGGTGCCGAACAGGCGTTTGATAATGCTGTATTCACCCCCGGCGCTGGGGTGCGCCGCGCCGAGTTCGGCATAGCACAGGGCGATGGTGGCGGCGATAAAGGCGGCGATCAGAAATGAGATAAAGGCACCGCTGCCGGCGCTGGCGATCGCCAGTGGAGCAATAACGAAAATGGAGCTGGCGGGCGTGACGCCGGAGGCGGTAATCATCACCACGTCGAGGACGCTGAGATTACCTTTGAATTTGTGTTCTGGTGTGGACTCAGTCATTCAAAACTCCATTAACGCGTTAGTGGATTATTTTACGGACGGCGGTCGTGCGGGAGAGCATTGCGATGGCATGCCGCTGCCCGGGCCTGATTAAATGGAGCGCGTGGAAAACGAGGCGAATTTCTTCGCCCCTAAAAAATCATTATGTTTATTATGAGATTACCCTTGCCCGGACGGGAAGCTGAAGGTGGCATGCTGGGCGTCATGGGAAGAGGGCCAGCGCTGGGTAATGGTTTTGCGCTTGGTGTAGAACCTGACGGCATCCGGGCCGTAGGCGTGCAGGTCGCCAAACAGCGAGCGTTTCCAGCCGCCGAACGAGTGGTAGGCCACCGGAACCGGCAGCGCGACGTTGATCCCCACCATACCGACCTGAATATGATTGGAAAAATAACGTGCCGCCTCGCCGTCGCGGGTGAACAGGCAGGTCCCGTTGCCGTACTCGTGGGCGTCAATCATCGCCATCGCCTCTTTCAGCGAGCCGACCCGAACCACGCCCAGCACCGGGCCGAAGATCTCCTCCTGATAAATCCTCATTCCCGGTCGCACGTGGTCAAACAGCGTAGGGCCGAGGAAATAGCCCTGGCTGATTTGCCCGCTGTCTTCCCGCACTGCCAGCTTGCGGCCGTCGACTACCAGGGTGGCGCCTTCTTCAACGCCCCGATCGATATAGCCTTTCACCTTTTCATAATGCTGTTGGGTGACCAGTGGCCCCATGTCGTTGCGGTTATCGCTACCGGCGCCGATCCGCATGGCCGCCATTTGCTGCTGTAGCCCGGCGACCAGCGCATCGGCCGTGTCGTCTCCCACTGCCACCACCAGCGGGATGGCCATGCAGCGCTGTCCGCAGGAACCGAACGCCGCGCCCATCAGCGCACTAACGCTGCCGGCGATGTCGGCATCCGGCAGCACCACCGCATGGTTTTTCGCGCCGCCCAGCGCCTGCACCCGTTTGTTCTGACCACAACCGGTGTGGTAGATGTGCTCCGCGACCGGCGTAGAGCCGACAAAGCTGACGGATTTGACCCGGGGATCGTGCAGCAGGGTGTCCACCGCCTCGCGGTCGCCGTTGACCAGGTTCAGCACTCCCGGCGGCAGCCCGGCTTCGGACGCCAGTTGAGCGATATACAACGTGGAGGAAGGGACGCGTTCGGAGGGTTTCAGTACAAAGGTGTTGCCGCACACTACCGCCATCGGCCACATCCACAGCGGCACCATCGCCGGGAAGTTAAACGGCGTGATGCCCGCCACCACCCCCAACGGTTGAAACTCGCTCCAGCTGTCGATGCCTGGCCCGGCGTCCTTGCTGTGCTCGCCTTTCAGCAGCTCCGGTGCATAGCTGGCGTACTCAATGTTTTCGATACCGCGCTGCAGTTCGCCCATGGCGTCACTGAGCACCTTGCCATGTTCGACGGTGATCAACCGGCAGATGGCATCGGCATGCTGTTCCAGCAGCGTTTTTAGACGCATCATCACTCTGGCCCGCTTCAGCGGTGGCGTATCCCGCCAGGCCGGGTAAGCGCGTTCGGCGGCGTCGATGGCGCTTTCTACCGTGGCGCGGTCGGCCAGCAACACCTCCTGATATGACTGCCCGGTAGCCGGATCGTAGACCGGCTGGCTGCGGGTGCCGCCGGTGGCGGACTGGCCGTTGATCCAATGTGCAATTGGCATGGCTTGCGCTCCTTTATTATTCGGTTGCGTTGATAGCGTCGCCGAGGGCGTTGATCAGCGAATCGATCTGCGCCTCGCTGCTGATAAACGGCGGTGCCAACTGCAGGGTGTCGCCACCATAGCGGACATAAAACCCGCTTTCCCAGCAGCGCATCGCCACCTCATATGGCCTGCGTGCCGCCTCACCCGGCCGGGCCGCCAGCGTGATACCTGCCGCCAGGCCAAAGTTGCGAATGTCGCTGACGTGGCTGCATCCCTGCAAACCGTGCACCGCCCGTTCGAAATGGGGGGCCAACGCTTGCACTCGTTCGATCATCTTCTCGCGTTCAATGATATCCAGCGTCGCCAGCCCCACCGCACAGCTGACCGGATGGGCGGAGTAGGTGTAGCCGTGCGGGAATTCGAGCAAATATTCCGGTTCATCGGTGGCCATGAAGGCCTGGTAAATCTCGGGCCGAACCACCACGGCGCCCATCGGTTGTGCGCCGTTGGTGACCTGTTTGGCAATATTCATGATGTCCGGCGTGACGCCGAATGCCTCGGCGCCGGTCAAGGCACCACAGCGGCCGAAGGCGGTGATCACTTCGTCAAAAATCAGCAGAATATTGTGTTGAGTGCAGATCTCGCGGATGCGTTGCAGATAACCGACCGGCGGTACGATCACCCCGGCCGAGCCGGAGAAGGGTTCGACAATCACCGCGGCGATGGTCGAGGCGTCACGCAGTGCGATGATGCGGTTGAGTTCCTCCGCCAGTTCGGCCCCCTGCTCGGGCATGCCGCGTGAAAAGGCATTTCCCGCCAGTTGGGTATGGGGCAGGTGGTCCGCTTCGGCGCTGGCACCAAAGGCTTTACGATTGCCGGCAATGCCGCCCACCGCGATGCCACCAAAGTTAACGCCGTGGTAGCCTTTTTCGCGACCGATAAAACAGGTTTTTCCCGCCTGGCCTTTGGCTCGCCAATAGGCACGAGCCATTTTTAACGAGGTGTCTGCCGCTTCGGAGCCGGAGCCGGTGAAAAACACGTAGTCCAGCCCGGCCGGGGTCATGGCCTTGATTTTGTTAGCCAGCTCGAAAGATAAGGCATGGCCGAACTGAAACGCCGGGGAATAATCCAATCGGGAAAGTTGCCGGTGAGCGGCATCGGCAATTTCCTGGCGGCCATGGCCCAACCCGCAGCACCACAACCCGGATAATCCGTCAAAAATTTTGCGACCGTCCTGGCTAGTATAATAAACGCCTTGCGCGTGGCTTATCATTCTCGGGTTGGCTTTAAAATTACGGTTGCCGGTAAAGGGCATCCAATGTGCTTCTAACCATTCACGGTCGGCTTTATTTTCACGGTGATTTAAATCAGCCATTTTTCCCTCCGAGGGGGAGAACAGGTACGGTTAATTAAATATACCCGTCATCTTTTAAGTTACAGCGTTGTTATCTGCACTCAGTTATATGGCCCGTCCATGGGCCATACCCCTGCGGGCAGCGTTCAAATCGGCCACCGGCAGATTTGTCACCCCAGTTACTGTAGGGGGCGAATAAATTCGCCCCGATTAATGCGGGCGCAGCATGCAGCGCCCCTACAATATCTGGGATGAGCGAGCTGGCCGCCTAGCCGTAACTTAAAAGCCATAGGGTATAAATAAGCGTGTTAATGAAATGTTGAGTGAAATTGACTATGTTCTGCTTCTTCACTAATGTGAATAATCATATGTCGAAACTTACTTAAGGTTTTATGCAAGTAAAAAAGCGCGCATTGTTGGGCCAGTTATCGGATATGGATCTGCGGTTGCTGCGGGTATTCAAGGCGGTGGTCGACTGTGGCGGCATGAGTGCCGCCGAGCTGGAGCTGAACATCAGCCTGTCGACCATCAGCAAGCACATCAAGGATCTGGAGCAGCGGCTGGGCCTGACGCTGTGCCACCGCGGGCGCGAAGGGTTTGCGGTTACTGACGAAGGGCTGCTGATTTATCAGGAAACCGTGAATCTGTTGGCGGCGACCGAGGCCTTTCACCGTGGGGTGGATGATGTGCATCAACGCCTGGGAGGACAGCTGCACGTGGCGATATTCGACCATACCGTCAGTAATCCTCAGGCGCATATCGGCCGGGCGATCGCCTTATTCAGCGAGCAGGCGCCGGATGTCTCTTTGCAAATGTATGTGGAGCCGATAAATACCATTGAACGCGGCGTGATTGACGGCCAATTTCAAATTGGCATTATTCCCATGCACCGCAGTGCGGAAAGTTTATCTTATAGTTCGTTATTTCATGAGAGGATGTTCTTATATTGTGGCGCGCAGCATGAATTATTTTCCGCTAACCATGAAATACTTAATTGGGATCTGTTGCACAATTATGCCTTTGCCGGATTAGGCTACCATTCGCCGAATATGGAACTGAGCCTGCAGCAGCATTTACATCGCAAGGCAACGGGGTTTGCCCAGGAGTCGATCGCGACCCTAATTCTTTCCGGTAAGTACGTCGGCTTTCTTCCCGACCACTATGCAGCGTTTTTTGTCGCGCAAAATATGATGCGCGCCATCAAACCGACGCTGTTCCGTTATCACTGCGAATATTCCAGCGTGCTGCGGCGTTCGCCCAGCCCGCAGCGGGTGGTCAAGCTGTTCCACGAATGCCTGCTGGCGGCTCATGGAACAGCTTAATATTTACTGATCTTTCTTCTTGCCAAAAATCTTGATCAGCAAGCCGACCAGGATGCCAATCGCGATGCCGGTGAAAATCCAGCTGATGATGCCCATGTCCAATCTCCCGCTATTACTTTGATCTGATTATATAATCATTCGATGCGGAATGCGCCTTCGATCATCTGCTGCCGCTGCGGCGCGCTGTAGTCGATCAGCGAGTTCTTGCTGTTGGATTTTGCCAGCGTCACCGCCAGTTCGTCAGCGGAAATCGTCAGGTCATCCTGCCAGAAACTGGCGATGGCATTGCGGGTAATAAAGTCGATCAGGTAGCGTTCCGGGCTGTCATGCTGCTCGGGGAACAGACGGGCGGCAAGCTCAGCCATCAGCGCCCTCTGCTGCGGTTGTTCGCTTTTCGCCAGCAGTTCGAGGAACGGCAGCAGCAGGCGGCCGCAGACCTGGCCGTGGTGATAGTCGCGCAGGGCGCCAATCTCACCGGCGATGCCGTGGATCACTCCCAGCCCGGCGGCGCTCAGCGTCAGGCCGCCAAGATAGGAGGCTTGCATAATAGCTTCATGAGCCTCGGCGCTGCGGTTGAGCGCAGGCCAGGCCTGCAGGAAGTGGCGGATGCCGGTCAGCGACATCTCGCGCGTCATAGCGTTGGCGGTTTTGGACAGATAGGCCTCGAACAGGTGGGTAAAGGCGTCGATGGCGCAGTAGGCCAGCACCTTGTCCGGCGCACCCTGCAGCAGCTGTGGATCCAGGATGGCAGTCTGCGGCACAAAGTTGTTATGGCGCAGCGAGGCTTTCACCTTGCTCACCTGGGTGTCGGTGATCACCGCATTCTGCGTGACTTCACTGCCGGTACCGGCGGTGGTGGGGATGGCGATCAGCGGCAGGGTTGCACCGCTGATTTTTGTGTCGCCGATCTTTTCCATATAGCGCAGGGTGGGCAACGGGTGCTCGACCAGCGCGGCAAAGGCCTTGGCAGCATCCAGTACGCTACCGCCGCCAATGGCTACCACGCGTCGCACCTTGCCGCGCCAACGCGCGACCCAGGCATCTATCTCTTGCGGCGAAGCCTCGTGACTGACGATTTCGGTGCCGAGCAGCAGCGGCGTCAATGCGTCTGCCAGTGAGGAATACACCGCGCCATTGAGGAATGATCGGCAGCTAAACAGCAGCGTCGGCTGTGGTTCGGCGGTCAGTAGCGGGATCAGTTGGCTGATGCTGCCGTGGCCGAACCAGGTATGGCGGTTGGCAATGGTCAGGCTGATAGTCATGTTCTCTCCTTGGCACGCGAAAATCACAGCATAAGCCAGCCTCTGCGGCTGAACCACTGCTTTTCTCTGCCTGACAGGGATTCCGTTAATATATTAATCCAGCCTCATTCGGCCCCGCCGCAATAATCTGGCGAAGGTGTGATTTGTTTAACATGTAAACGATTATGCGGTTGCATTTGGCGCTATTGAGTGTTTTCTATAACAAACAGGCCACGGCGTAGCCGGAATAAAGTGATTGTTAATTTATTAATAATGGCGGGGCGAAGATGAATATTCAGGTGGAACGATTATCCGCAGTGATAGACGCAGTCGCAACCCAAGGTTTCTATCCCAACCTGCTGGCCTGGCTGGAAGGGTTCTTCGCCTTTGATAGCGCCATTGTTTACGCGTTTGAACGCGGCCAGGCACCGCGTTGCCTGATCAAAACCGAGCGAGAAAACAGTGACGCGGTCAATCAACTCTATCAACAGGGCGCTTACCTGCAGGATCCGTTTTACCAGGCGCTGAATGATGGCGGCGGTGGCGAGGTGCTGACCCTGCGCCAGTTGGCTCCCTGCGGCTTCTACCATACTGATTATTACCGTAACTTTTACCGCAAGACCGGCTGGCATGATGAAGCCGGCGTGCTGCTGCCCCTGACACCCGAACGCGGGCTGGGGGTGTTTTTCGGCTCGGCGCGCCAGTCGGTGGGCGTGCGTTATCCGCAGTTGGCTGAGCTGCGCGATGCGTTGACGCTGCTCAAGAGCGTAGCGCGGCTGCATGGCGAAGTGATCGTCGCTCCGGCAGAGCCTGAAAGGGTGATGGATCATGCGGTGCAGGCACGTTATCTGCTGACACCTCGTGAGCGCGAAATAGTGGATCTGATCCTGGACGGCTGCGGTTCGCAGCAAATCGCCGATCGGCTGTTCATCAGTCTGGGAACGGTGAAAAACCACCGCAAGAACATCTACAGCAAGCTGGCGATCGGTTCGCAGGCCGAACTGTTCAATCTGCTGTTGGCCACCCCGCTGCGTCGCAGCGCCTGAGTGTTAATTATTTGTTGCGAATGTCCCTAAGGGGACATGGCGACGTCGCGCCGACCTCCTGATAATCCGATGTTATGGCATAGGGTCTTCGGGAGTGCGACAGTGAACAATAATATCGAATCGTTAACCTACTACGCGGCAACCAAAAAATACGATCTGCGCTTCCCGACGCTGGAAGAAGATCTGGACGTTGACGTGGTGATCATCGGCGGCGGTTTCTCCGGCATCAATACCGCGCTGGAGCTGGCTGAGCGGGGCATCACCAATATCGCCATACTGGAAGGGCGTTATCTGGGTTACGGCGGCACCGGCCGCAACGGCGGGCAGGTGATGGCCGGCATCGGCCACGATCTGGAAAAAATCAAACGCCACGTCGGCCCCTCCGGGCTGGAAACCATCTTCAAAATCAGCAACCTCGGCGCCGGGATTATTCGCGAACGCATCAAGAAGTACGAGATTGATGCCGATTTCTGTTTTGGCTATGGCTACCTCGGCAGCAATGCACGCCAGGAGAAAACCCTGCGCAGCTGGCTGAAGGAATTCAAGGCGGTCTCGCCGGATGAAGAGATTGAACTCTACACCGGCGCAGAGGTGAAGCAGGTCGTGGGGTCAGACGCCTACACCTGCGCATTGAAACACATGGGCGGCGGCCACGTGCATTCGCTCAACCTGCTGTTGGGCGAGGCGAAGGCGCTCAGCGGCTACGGCGTGAAAATCTTCGAAAACAGCAGCGTGCTGGGCGTGGAATACGGTTCGCGCATCAAAGTGCGCACCGCCATGGGCTCAGTGCGTGCCAACAAGATGCTGTGGGCGTGCAACGGTTTTCTCAACGGCATGGAGCCGTTCATCTACGACAAAACCATCAATACCTACGCGTTCCAACTGGCTACCGAACCCTTGCCTGAAGAGCTGATCCGCCAGATCAGCCCGATCCGCGGTGCCTACAGCGATATCCGCCCGGTGATCGATTACTACCGGGTGACCAATGAAAACCGGCTGCTGTTTGGCAGTGCCACCCGCTTGATCGAATACATTCCCTCGGATCTTAAGGCCTGGAACCGCAACCTGATGCTCAAGGTGTTCCCGTACCTGCACGACGTGAAGATCGACCTGGCCTGGGGCGGGCCGCTGTGTTGCAGCGCCAACCTGTTCCCGCAGATCGGCACCTTGCCGCAGCATGACAACGTGTTTTATGTGCAGGGCTATTCCGGCTTTGGCGTAACGCCGAGTCATATCGTTTGCAAAGTGTTGGCAGAGGGCATGAGCGAGGGATCGGATCGTTACGATCTGATGAGTTCAATCCCGCACGTCAATATCTTCGGTAAAGACAAGCTGCGACGGGTAATGACTACCGCCGGCAAGGTTTGGCACCAGACATCCGGCTACTGGAAAGGCCGTCGCTAATTTTTATCACAGGAGAGAAACATGAAACCATTACTGCTTAAGCAACCACTGCCTGAACTGTTGGACATTGGCAGCGTCAGCAACCTGGGCGCCACAGTGATCGCCGGTGAGCCAAACGTCGGGGTGGCGAGCCTTTTCGGTGAGCCGACCGACAACCTGAACTGTGGCATTTTCAGCTGCACGCGCGGCACCTTTGTGATGGAGTATCCGTTCTCCGAACACGCCACGGTGTGGGAAGGCACCGCGACGCTGACCGACGAAAAGACCGGTCAATCCGTGCAGTACCAGGCCGGGGATTCGTGGTTTGTCGAAAAAGGCACCCCGGTACGCTGGGAGATCACCTCGGATCGTTTTGTAAAACATTACCTGGCGATCGTAGAAGGTTGATCGTGAACTGGCCCCTCTCCGCCGGGAGAGGGGCATTCCGCTATCCCAGCACCCGATCGATAAAGTCGGTGATCCGCCTTAATATCTGATCCTTGTTGGTTTCGTTAAAACTCTCGTGCCGCCCGCCTGGATTGACCATCGCTTCGAAATCGCTGCCCTTGAGCAGATCGATCGCGGTTTGCGATTCCGCCATTAACACCAGCCTGTCGTCATCGCCATGTATCCACAGCGTAGGCAGCGTGCCGAAGCCCGGGCCGGCGTTGATTTTCGCCAGGATCTGCTGCATTGCCCGCAGCGTCGGGCGTTTGAATGGCCCATGCCATACCAGCGGATCGGCCTGATAGGCTTCCCCCACCGCCGGGTCACGCGACAGGGTAGCGGGATCGAGCGGCGTATCTGGGATCACCGGCAGATCAAGCAGATCGGAAATCAGGGTTCTTTCGCCAATCAAGGGGCCGGAAAGCACCAGTGCACGCACGCCATCGCCATAGCGTTGAACGTAGCGGGTGGCAATCATCCCGCCCATGGAATGGCCGATGACCACCAGGGGGACGTCAGGATGCAGCTGCTGAAAATGCTCCGTCACGCGGCGAACGTCATCGACCACGGCGTCATAATCCTCAATCAATACGCGTTCACCCTGCGAAAGCCCATGACCGAGATGATCGGGGCCGAACACCCGCGCACCCTGGGCTTCCAGCGTACGGGCTACGTACTGATAGCGCCCGAGATGCTCGCCGTAACCGTGCACCAGCAGCGCCAGAAAGCGCGGCCGGTCATGGCCCCAGTCATGCACGGCAATATCGCCATGGCCGCCTTTGATAAAGCTGATCTTCTGTTCAGACATCGTATTTTCTCATCGGAAGGGTCATATTCAGCGTAGCGGCAAAGCGGAGAATGGGTAGGGGCACTGCGTGCGGTGCCCCAGGATATTTAGCGAATAAAGTGCTGCGCCAGCGCATCGATAGCCTGACGCTGGAACAGGTTGAAGGCGTCTCGCGGCTGCTGTTGGCGGATGAATGCCAGCAGCGGATCTTCGACCTCGGTGCGAATACCGCTCAGTTGCTCCATCACTGCCAGACCGCAGAAGGGCACGTAGGACTCGGCATAACCGCCCTCATGCACCATCACCAGCTTTCCATTGCACAGGCGGTCGGCAGCGTCCTGCACCAGAGCCGTCATGCTGCGGAAACTGTCGCTGTGCAGCTGCATGCGCGCCAGCGGGTCGAGGGCATTGGCATCGTAGCCGCAGGCGACAATGATCAGCTCGGGTTTGAAGCGCTCCAGTGCCGGGATCACGATCTGCCGCATGGCATACAGATAGCCGTCGTCACCGGCACCTGCCAGCAGCGGAATATTGATGTTAAAGCCTTCTCCTGCCCCGGCACCGCGGTCCTGTTCACCGGAGTAGCCCGCCGGGAAGCAGCCGTCCTGATGCAGCGACAGCGTCAGCACGTCGTCACGTTGCCAGTAGATATGCTGCGTGCCGTTGCCGTGATGCACGTCCCAATCGAGCACCGCCACTTTGCCCAAACCGTATTTGTCTTTGGCACGCTCGATGGCGATGGGGATATTGGCCAGAAAGCAAAACCCCATCGACCGATCCGGCAGGCAATGGTGGCCCGGTGGGCGCGACAGCGCATAGGCGTTATCCAGTTTGCCCTGCAGCACCGCTTCGACCGCCGTGCAGGCCAGCCCGGCGGACAGTTTGGCTATCTCGTAGCTGCCCGGCCCCAAAGGGGCTTCCTCACCCAGCATGCCCCCGCCGTTATCGCTTAGCTGTTTGAAACGTCGCAGGTAGTCGGCCGGATGAATGCGCAACAGGTCTTCTTCCGTCGCCATGTCGGCACTCAGCAGCTGGAGCTGGCGCGACAGGCCGGACACGTCCATCAGGTTTTTCATCCGCCGTTTGGTTTCCGGCGATTCGGCATGGCCCGCCCCTGAGGGCGGTTGCACCCAGCCGCCGACCGGCAGCGTAGTGGCATGCAGGCCGGTGCTGTGCCAGAAACAGCGTTCATCAAACAAGAAACCGGTTTTTCTTTTCACCTTATTACTCCTGTTAAATGGCGCGTTGAACGCGCGGTGAAGCCAGCGAAATCAGCAGCAGCGACAGCAGCGCACTGCCCAGCGCCCCGACCAGCAGCCTGTCGAAACCGCCTGAAGACTCAATCCAGTAACCGGCCAGCGTTGGGCCGATCGCCATACCGCCGCCAATCACCAGATTGATGTTGTTCATCAGCTTGCCGTTGTTATCCAGCCCGGCGACGCGGGCCAGGATAAACGGCAGCACAAAGGTCCAGGTAAACTTGAACAGCACCGCCGCCAGCGCAAAGCGCAGCAGCTGCGGCGTGTGGAACAGCAGCGCAATGCCGGCGATCAGCAAGCCGTAACTTAGCCAGATGAGCCCATTGCCGCTTCGCCTGGCGCTGATGAAGGCCGCACCACCGGCACCGACGATGCCAAACAGCGTGGCGGACGCCAGCACCTGGCCGCTGCTGACCGGCGAAAGGCCGGCCGCGTGGGCGATACTGCCGATAAAGGTCCAGACTGCGCTCAGGCTGATATAAAAGGTCAGCACCGCCAGAACGGCGAAGGCTTTGCGCAGCCATGGCGTTGCCGTGGCATGGGCGGTGGATTGAGCAGGATGAAAGCCGCTGGGAAAGGCGGAAAGCAACGGCAAGCTGCACAGCATGATGGCCGCCAGGATCAGGTATACCGCCATCAGGCCAAAATGGGCGAACAGCAGGGGCAGCACCAGCAGGCCAACGGCGCCCAGCACCAGTTGGCCCAGTACCCATAACGCGTAAACCCGGCTGGGGTTGGCGGTGCCACCGGCACAGGTAATACACAGGATCATCAGCGTGCCGCCCGCCAAAGAGGCGATGAAGCGCAGCCCCAGCAGCAGGTGAAAATCACTGACCAGTGCCGACGCCAAATTGCCGACGATAAACACCCCCGCAGCCAGGGTTGCCACCCGGCGCCAGTTAACGCGGCTGATCCACCACCAGGCGGGCAGGGTGGCGAGGCTCATGGCCCCCAGCTCGGTGGAAAACAGATGGCCGATTTGCGCGGGGGTGAGCGACCATTGGCTGGCCAGCTGTGCGGCAACCGCCGGAGCGGTCATCAGGATGCCCGGTGCAATGGCGGCAAAGATGATGATGGCGGTCAACAGCCGCGGCGGGCAGGGGAGAGCCGCCCCGGCAGCGGGTACAGAAACGGAATCACTGGACATAATAAGTATCCCCGCAGGTTAAGCCTGACTCAGATATAACCGCGTTGCCGTATTCTGGGCAGGCGGAAACCGCGCCATGAATGGCGAATAATTAACGAACTTATTTTCTCCACTATAAGCCGATGTTATGGCTCTATTTATTAACCGTGGGCAATAAAGCTGCTGGCCACCAATTCGGTACGGTTGACCACTTCAGTTTTGGCAAAAATATTGCGCATATGGGTTTTTACCGTTGAAAGCGAAATACCCAGCTTCAACGCTATGCGTTTATTACTGGCGCCTTCACGCACCATATTGACGATCTCCTGCTCTTTGGCGGTGAGCAGGCGGGCTTCCCCGTCGGGCAACAGGTCGCGGGTCGCCAGTTCGATCAGCGGCATCACCGCCCGCAGGCGACCGCGTTCCAGTTCGGTAAACGGCGTATCGCGGATCAAGGACACTCCGGCAACGATGCGTTTACGCTGCCGAATAAAGATCTCCGTCATGTCGCGCATATCATTGGGCAGCATAAAGTCATGATAGTAATGGCGGTTATTGGCGATTGCCGCCGGGCTCATGCCGACCATATTGATGTCCTGCTGGTGAAAGTTGGCCGGCTTGAGCGGATCGATCTGCTGGAAATGGTTCAAGTACTGCTGATGGGTTTTATCGGAGATGCCGTGCAAAATATAGTGGTCTGGCCGTAGGTCATGGTTAACCAAATAAAACACCCCTGCGGACACCGGGATCAGGTGTGCAATGGTGGTCAAACAGCTGTTGATAAAGGCATCGGACGATGCAATGTGCATGATTCATTTCCTCCCTTTATCGTTCGGTCTGGAATATTCGGTCAATATGTGAACGATACAAGCATAGTGATAGCAATTGTGCAACACAATAAATACATATTAACAACGTGAGCCTGATTGCAATAAAACACATAAATAACAAGGCAACGAAGAAGCCTCGGCAGCGACAGTGCTGCATGGGTGTCGATATTTTATTAATATATTAACGAATGACCTGTGGCCTTCCTGCTGAATTTACAGCAATTTCCCCCTCGGCGTGGTGACCCCCTGCGATATCACCGGCCAGTCTCGCCGCTGATGCCGCTCCCCGCGGCTCGTTCTTAAGAACGATAGACAGCCTTAATCCCGTTGGTTCTCTCTGTGAAAACCTTTTCCTGCCAACGAAAACCATAACGGTTGATTGGGCACCAAAGGTAAGACGAAAAAGCTATGGTTTGGCCTCGTCCTTAAGGACGATAGTCAGCATTTTCTTTTCCTCTCTATAGTGATATTGCCGCCACTGGCGACGAAACACCTGCAAATGCACCATCAGGGCCAAACGATAAAACTATAAGAGGATATAACCATGAACCTGTCGTCGCGGCTTCATGCCCATCTTGAGCGGGGCAAGGTCGGATTCCCCACCACGCTGGCCAGCTCGGTCGGGGTGATTATGGCCAGCCCGGTGATCCTCACCGTGACCAGCGGTTTCGGCATCGGCGGCGATACCTTCGCGCTGGCGATGCTGATCGCCTTTATCATGATGCAGGCCCAGCTCACCACCTTCTCGGAGGCGGCGGCGATATTGCCGACCTCAGGATCGGTGTATGACTATATCGCCTGTGGTATGGGACGTTTTTTTGCCATTACCGGCGCGCTGTCGGCCTACCTGATCGTGCATATCTTTGCCGGGACCGCCGAAACCATTCTCTCCGGCATCATGGCGCTGGTGAATTTTGAGCACCTTAATACCCTGATGGAAACGCACAATGCTTCCTGGATGGTGGGGGTGGGTTTGGTCATCGTCTTCGGTGCACTCAACGCCTTCGGCATTGAGGCCTTCGGTAAAGCGGAGATCGTGCTGACCTTCGCCATGTGGAGCACCCTGGTGATATTTGGCATTACCGGGCTGCTTTCGCCGCATGCGGTACCGCTGGAAGGCTGGTTTGGCAGCACGCTGAGCCTGAGCGATCCCTTTGCGGTATTCAGCCTGATCGGCATGGCGATGTTCATGTTCGTCGGGTGTGAGTTGGTCACGCCGATGGCGCCGGAGATCAAACGCTCCGCCAGCGTGATCCCTCGGGCAATGTCGCTGGGACTCTGCGGCGTGGCGGTTTGCATGGCGTTGTACGGCGCGGCGCTCAGCCATCAGGTGGAAAATGTGGTGGTAGATGCCGCCAACGGCGTTCATCTGTTGGATACGCCGATGGCGATCCCGGCTTTTGCCGGTCAGGTGATGGGCGAATTCGGCAAATACTGGTTGGGTATCGGGCTGCTGCTGGCCGGGGCGGCGACCATCAACACGCTGATGGCGGCGGTGCCGCGCATTCTTTATGGCATGGCGCTGGACGGGGCATTGCCACGTATCTTCGCCTATCTGCACCCCCGTTTTAAAACCCCGGTGGTGGGTATTCTGGTGGCGGTGTTAATACCCTGCGTGCATGCCTTCGCCATTCAGGGCAATCTCGACCGCATCATTCCGCTGGTGCTGGCGGCGGTGTGCGCCTGGGGCGTGGCCTACCTGCTGGTCACCTGCTCGGTGGTGATCCTGCGTATTCGCCGCCCGGATCTGCCACGCGCTTACAAATCTCCCTGGTTCCCGCTGCCGCAAATTGTCTCCAGCGTGGGCATCGTGCTGGCGATTATCTATATCACCCCGCCGGGCATGGATCCGCGTGCCGTCTATATCCCGTTCAGCATCATGATTGGCCTGACTGCCGCCTATGCGTTGTTCTGGACCCTGTGCGTACAAAAGGTCAATCCGTTTAAACCGGTGCCGGTCGAACAGGTACTGGAAACGGCCTTTGCCAAAGCGGAAAGCGAGGAGGCGCAGTTTGATCGGCTTACTTCCCTCACTTAATCGCTATTGGCAGCGTCCTCCGGCGGGCTACCAGCCAGGGGTGACCCTCAGCCGCCTGGCGAACAGTCTGCAGCCCTATGACTGCGAACGTCTTTCGCCCTGCCTGCTGCGCCTGACCCTGCCACAGGGAGCGGTTATCGACATCAGCGAACGGGTCAGCGCGCTGTTTATGGCGCATATCGTCAGCCAGCGTTTCTGCGTGCAGGGGGCGTGCTCGCAGAAGGAACCGCTGACGCTAGGTATTAACGCCGGGGGGTGGTTACGGCGACGCGGTATCGTTTATCGCGCGACCCGGGATGATGCCGCAGCGCAGCGAATGATTGCCGCTCTGCGGCGCTATCCGCAGATTGCTGAAACGCTGGAGCAGCTTGATTTTCGGCGTATCCAACTGACGGTCGCTGCCGGTCATTGGCGGCTGGAGATCGAACATTTTGCCGCTTCGGAAGTGGTCAGCCGTTTGCCTGCCGGTCGCCGCTATCTGCGGCTGGAACCGGAGCAGCGGCGCTTGCTGCTGAGCAGCCTGCTGATGATCGGCCAATTGATGGAGAAACTGGATGAGTAGAGTCGTGGTGATTACCGGCGGCGGCACCGGCGTGGGGGCTGCGTGCGCCAGGCTGCTGGCGAGCAGGGGCGATCGGGTATTTATCATCGGCCGCCGCCGTGAACCTCTGATGGCGCTGGCGGACGACATTGGCGCGCAGGTATTGGTGGGGGACGCCGCCAGCGGCGAATGCTGGCAAAGCCAGCTGTTGCCGGCCATTTTGCAACAGGCCGGGTGCATCGACTGCCTGATCGGCAGCGCCGGCGGGATGGGGCTGGGGCGGATTACCGAAATGAACGATGACCAGTGGCGTCTGGCGCTGGACAGCAATCTCAACAGTGCTTTTGCCAGCGCCCGCGCCTGCCTGCCGGAGCTGGTGAAAACCGGCGGCAACCTGCTGTTTGTCGCCTCGATCGCTTCGCTGGCCGCCGGGCCGGAGGTTTGCGGCTACGTGACCGCCAAACATGCGCTGATTGGGCTGATGCGCTCCATCGCTCGTGACTACGGCCCGCTGGGCGTGCGTGCCAACGCGGTGTGTCCCGGTTGGGTCACTACGCCGATGGCGGATGAAGAGATGCAGCCGCTGATGGCTGAGTACCACCTTACGCTGGAGCAGGCTTACCAACGGGTATGCCGCGACGTGCCGTTGCGTCGCCCGGCCAGCGCCGAAGAGATCGCCGGTATCTGCCGTTTTCTCTGTTCGGACGAAGCGTCGATCATTACCGGTGCGGCGCTGGTGGCCGACGGCGGCTCCACCATCGTCGACGTACCGACATTGGCTTTTACTTCCCTTTAAGGAGCATCAAATGAGTACAGAAGCGGTATTTATTCAGGTTGGCGCACTGGCGGAAGGCTTTGCGCCGCACAGCAATACGCTGGAACAGCAGCATGGGTTGAGCGGTAACACGCTGACATTACGTTTTGCCGACGGTGAAATGCTGAGTTGTCACTTTGTCGATGAGCAGACGCTGAGTTGGGGGGAGTACAGGGGCATCGCTTATCGCGCCACCAGCATCCGCCCCGGCATTCTGTTTATCGATTTTCTCGATCCCGCACAGGATAACGCCAGTATTACGCTGGTGTGCGATCGCAACCAGGGGAATTTCACGGCGGTGTATGGCCAATTGCCGGATGAGGAACAGGCCCGTCTGGACGCCTTCAGCCGGGTTGAGCAAGGGCTGCCGCTGACGGCGGTCAACGTTGAATTCCACTTTGGCACGCTGGATAACGCCGATGCTGAGCCGCCACAGTTCACTGACGAGCTGATCGGCATGCGCAATATGTATACCTACAGCCCGACCGAGCGTTACGAACACATTTATCTGAACGACAATTTCTATGCCTGGCAGTGTCTGGACGGCGTGGAAAAAGGGCTGGCGGATGTCGATCGCTGCCACTACGTGAAGGTAGCCGAACAGCTGTACCTGTTTGTCTGGCGGGAGAAGATTGTGCCGACGCTGGGCGTAGTCATTATCGACCTGCAAGGCATGCGCACCGACGGCAAGATCCTCGGCTATCAGGGCAGCGATTTCAGCGCGCTGAGCAATTTTGCGGTAGGCGCCCATGCGCAGGTGCTGAACACCACGCGTCACCCACGGGGATAGGCCGATGAATGCAACCTATGCGGCCGATGCCTTCAGCGGTCAGGTGGTACTGGTGACGGGCGGTGCGCAGGGCATCGGGCTGGCGATCGTCAGTGCCTTTGCTCAGTTGGGCGCGACGGTGGTGATGGCGGATCTGCAGCTGCAAAAAGCGCAGGATGCCGCCGAGGCACTGCAACAACAGGGCGGGCAGGTACAGGCGATGGCCTGCGATCTGGCCGATTCGGGGCAGATTACCGAACTGATAGCGGTGGTGGGGTTGCAGCATCAACGGCTGGACGTGGTGATCCATAACGCGGCTTACTTCCCGCTGACACCCTTTGCCGAGATTGACGCCGTGTTATTGCAACGCACGCTGAGCGTTAATCTGATGGCGCCGTTCTTTCTGGCACAGGCGGCGTTACCCTGGATGCAGCGTCAGGGCGGGGGCTGCATTTTGGTGACTTCGTCAGTGACCGGGCCACGGGTCGCCTATCCGGGGCTGGCGCACTATGCCGCTTCAAAGGCCGGGGTCAATGGGTTTATTCGCGCGGCGGCGCTGGAACTGGCGGCGGCCGGCGTCAGGGTCAACGGCGTGGAGCCGGGGATGATCCGCACGCCGGCGATGGCCAATCTGGGGGGCGCGGCGGTCAATCAGGCGATTGCGGCCGCAGTGCCGCTCGGGCGATTGGGGGAGCCGGAAGACATCGCGGCGGCGATGGTGTTTCTCGCCTCGCCGGCGGCCGCCTATATGACCGGCCAAACGCTGGTGGTGGACGGCGGCGCATTACTCCCCGAGGCCCATCCTGTTCTTTCTTGACGTTGCAGCCTGGCGGCAACGCCAATTATTTAGAGGATGATAATCGAAAGGATCATTTCTTTGTTGGATGGGCGGTCACGTTGGCGGGCAGTTTCTCCCCCAGGGTGATCAGTTCGTCCAGCAAGGTCATCAACTGGTCCATTTTCTGCTGTGAAAATGCGGCTTCGATCTCAGCGTACCCCTGTTCTACCTGGTGGCGCGCCACTTCATACAGCTCCTGCCCCTGCTGGGTGAGAGACACGTACAGCTTGCGCTGATCGTTAACCGGTTTCAGGCGGAAAATCAGCTTATCGCGTTCCATGCGCGACAAAATGCCGGTCAGGCTGGGGCGCAGGATGCAGGTTTCTGCCGCCAATTCGTGGAATTCGATTGAACGGCTGTTGGCCAGAACGCGAATGATGCGCCATTGCTGTTCGGTCAGGTTATGGCTTTTCAGGATCGGGCGAAAAAAGCCCATGGCGGTTTCACGCGCTTGCAGCAGGGCAATGGTTAAGGACTCATGCATAGATTTGGCCTTGGCTATAAGGGGTTCTTTGTTCCGGCATTTACCGGCGGGGCTCGGCAGGCGGCCCCACGGGCGCTGCAATCCCTTCCTGTAAATCCTGATTTTATTAATAACTTAATAGTAGCCAAGTTTACCCCGATGGATAAAGCGAAAACGCCTATACAGCGGTAAAAATCAGCTAAAAATGATTAATCCGTTGAATAATCACGCTAATGTTCATGGGTTGTGAATATTTTGTTATCACGATCACAAATCAATCCACCCGCGTTGCGTAAAAGCTGAACAGCGTATAAAAGTATTCATTAACATATTAATGAATGCCAAATTGCCCTGTTGTGTCATTGAAAGGAGTTTGCATGAAAGGCACCGTATTTTCCGTCGCGTTGAACCACCGCAGCCAGATAGACGCCTGGGATCAGGCGTTTCATCAGCCGCCGTATAAAACCCCGCCGAAGACCCCGGTGTGGTTTATAAAACCGCGCAATACCCACCTCGCCAACGGCGGGGCGATCCCGTTTCCTGCCGGTGAGCAGGTGCAAAGCGGCGCTACGCTGGCGGTGGTGATTGGCAACACCGCCCGTAAGGTGCCGGTTGAACGGGTCGCCGACTATCTGGCCGGTTATGCGCTGGCCAATGACATCAGCCTGCCGGAAAGTAGCTTTTACCGCCCGGCGATCAAAGCGAAATGCCGCGACGGTTTTTGCCCGTTGGGGGAGATAGGTGCATTGGTGAATTCCGAGCAATTGGAAATCATCACCGAAATCAACGGGGTGGAACAGGACCGCTGGTCGACAGCCGATTTGGTGCGTTCGGTGCCGGAACTGATCGCCGCCATCAGCGATTTTATTACCCTGCAGCCGGGCGACGCAGTGCTGATCGGCACGCCGCACCAACGGGTGGACATCAAACCCGGAGATGAAGTGAGGGTGCGTGCCGCCGGTTTACCGACCCTGACCAACCGCGTAGTGCAGGCAGGAGAAACAACATGAGACATGCCCGTATTCGCCATCATGGCCAAATTGTTAATGTCAGCGTCGACGAGCAACTGCGCGTGACGTTGCCGGACGGCACGGTGTTGCCAGAGCAGGACGTCGAGTGGTTGCCACCGGCGCAGGGCACGGTGTTTGCCCTGGGGCTGAACTATGCCGATCACGCCAGCGAGCTGGAATTCAAGGCCCCGGAAGAGCCGCTGGTGTTCCTCAAGGCGCCGAACACCCTGACCGGCCATCGGCAGGTTTCGGTACGTCCGGCCAACGTCGACTATATGCACTACGAAGCCGAGCTGGTGGCGGTGATCGGCAAGACGGCGCGTAACGTCAGCCGCGAAGATGCCATGGCATACGTGGCGGGCTACACGCTGTGCAATGACTACGCCATTCGCGACTATCTGGAAAACTATTACCGCCCAAATCTGCGGGTGAAAAGCCGCGATACCCTGACGCCGATTGGGCCGTACATCGTCGATCGTGACGATATCGCCGATCCGCACCGTCTGGCACTCAGCACCTACGTCAACGGCGAGCTGCGCCAGCGCGGCAGCACCGCCGACATGATTTTCGATATTCCCTACCTGATCAGTTACCTGAGCGAATTTATGACGCTGCAGCCGGGCGACATGATCGCCACCGGCACGCCGAAAGGGCTGGCCGACGTGCAGCCGGGCGATGAAGTGGTGGTGGAGATTGAGGGCATCGGCCGTCTGGTTAACCACATCATCAGTGAAAAAGATTACGAGGAAAGCCTGCGATGAAAACCATCAACCATTGGATTAACGGTAAGAACGTAGCCAGCAAAGAGTATTTCACCACCACCAATCCGGCCAACGGCGAGGTGCTGGCAGAGGTCGCTTCCGGCGGGCAGTTGGAGATCGATCAGGCGGTGGCTGCCGCCAAGGCTGTGTTCCCGAAATGGGCTAATACGCCAATGAAAGAGCGTGCTCGCCTGATGCGTCGTCTGGGCGAGCTGATTGACGAGAACGTGCCGCAGATTGCCGAGATGGAAACCGCCGACACCGGTCTGCCGATCCACCAAACCAAAAACGTGCTGATCCCGCGTGCTTCGCACAACTTTGAGTTCTTTGCAGAGATCTGCCAGCAGATGAACGGCCGCACCTATCCGGTGGACGACAAGATGCTCAACTACACGCTGATCCAGCCGGTGGGGGTATGTGCGCTGGTGTCACCGTGGAACGTGCCATTCATGACCGCAACCTGGAAGACTGCGCCTTGCCTGGCGCTGGGCAATACCGCAGTGCTGAAAATGTCCGAGCTGTCGCCGCTGACCGCCGATCGCCTGGGCGAACTGGCGCTGGAAGCCGGTATTCCGGCCGGGGTGCTCAACGTGGTGCAGGGTTACGGCGCCACCGCCGGCGATGCGCTGGTGCGTCATAAAGACGTGCGTGCGGTGTCCTTTACCGGCGGCACTGCCACCGGGCGCCGGATCATCGAAAGCGCCGGCTTGAAGAAGTTTTCCATGGAGCTGGGCGGGAAGTCGCCGGTACTGATTTTCGAGGATGCCGATATCGAACGTGCGCTGGACGCCGCGCTGTTCACCATTTTCTCGATCAACGGCGAACGCTGCACTGCCGGTTCGCGCATCTTTATTCAGGAGAGCATTTACCCGGAATTCGTCAAACGTTTTGCCGAGCGCGCCAACCGCCTGCGCGTAGGCGATCCGCAGGATCCCAACACGCAGGTTGGGGCGTTGATCAGCCAGCAGCACTGGGAAAAAGTGTCCGGCTATATCCGCCTCGGGCTGGAAGAAGGTGCCACCCTGTTGGCCGGCGGCCCGGACAAACCGGCCGGCCTGAGCCACGGCAATTTCCTGCGCCCGACGGTGCTGGCGGATGTCGACAACCGGATGCGTATCGCGCAGGAGGAGATTTTCGGGCCAGTGGCCTGCCTGCTGCCGTTCAAATCGGAAGAAGACGGCCTGCGCATGGCCAACGACGTGGAGTACGGCCTGGCGTCGTACATCTGGACGCAGGATGTGAGCAAGGTACTGCGTCTGGCCCGCAATATTGAAGCGGGGATGGTTTTCGTGAATACCCAAAACGTACGCGATCTGCGCCAGCCGTTTGGCGGCGTGAAATCCTCCGGCACCGGCCGCGAGGGTGGGGAATACAGCTTTGAAGTGTTCGCCGAGATGAAGAACGTGTGCATTTCCATGGGTGACCACCCGATCCCGCGCTGGGGCGTTTAAGCCTCAACCCATAATAAAAACGAAGGAGATGAGAACAATGACGACAAAACTTACCACCCATGCTGTCCCTGCTCCCGATGTTGTGCGCTGCGCCTATATGGAAATTCAGGTCACCAACCTTAAAGCCGCGCGCGAATTCTACGTCGATATCCTGGGTCTGGTTGTGACCGCCGAGGACGAAAAAACCCTCTATCTGCGGTCGATGGAAGAGTTTATCCACCATAACCTGGTGCTGCGTGAAGGGCCGGTGGCTGCCGTTGCGGCCTTTGCCTTCCGCGTGCGTACGCCGGAAGACGTCGATCGCGCCGAAGCCTATTTCAAAGCGCTGGGTTGCCGTACCGAGCGCCGGGTGAATGGTTTCGCCAAAGGCATTGGCGATTCGGTGCGGGTAGAGGATCCGCTCGGCTTCCCGTACGAATTCTTCTACGACGTGCAGCACGTCGAGCGTCTGGCCTGGCGTTACGATCTCTACACGCCAGGGGCGCTGGTACGTCTTGACCACTTTAACCAGATCACGCCCGACGTTCCGCGCGCGGTGGAATACATCCAGGGGCTGGGGTTCCGCGTGACGGAAGATATCCGTGATGAAAATGGCGTGGTTTACGCCGCCTGGATGCGCCGCAAAGCCACGGTGCACGACACCGCGATGACCGGCGGCGCCGGGCCGCGTATGCACCATATTGCGTTCGCCACCCATGAAAAGCACAACATTCTGGCTATCTGCGACAAGCTCGGCGCACTGCGTAAATCCGATTTGATCGAACGGGGTCCAGGCCGCCACGGCGTCTCTAACGCCTTCTATCTCTATCTGCGCGATCCCGATGGCCATCGCGTAGAAATCTATACCCAGGATTACTACACCGGCGATCCTGACAACCCGACCGTGAGCTGGGATGTGCACGATAACCAGCGCCGCGACTGGTGGGGCAACCCGGTAGTGCCAAGCTGGTACACCGAGGGGTCACTGGTGCTCGATCTTGATGGCCAGCCGCAGCCGGTTATCGAACGCAACGCGCCAAGCGAAATGGCCGTCACCATTGGCGCGGATGGTTTTTCCTATACTCGTCAAGGCGATACAGAGAAAGGCTTTAAGCTCGGCAACACCCTGTAGCCCCCAACGCGCGGACAGGCGTTCGCGCAAATTCGTTTCCCGGAGATTGCTATGCCGCATTTTTATGCTGAATGCACCAATAACATCCGCGAAGAAGCCGAGCTCCCCGCGTTGTTCGCCAAGGTCAATCAGGCACTGGCGGACACCGGTATTTTTCCGCTGGCAGGCGTGCGCAGCCGCGCTATCTGGCTGGATACCTGGCAGATGGCCGACGGTAAGCACGATTACGCCTTCGTGCATATGACATTGAAGATTGGTCACGGCCGCAGCCTGGAAAGTCGTGAACAGGTGGGCGAGATGCTGTTTGCCCTGATCAAAGAACATTTCGCCGCGCTGATGGCCAGGCGCTATCTGGCGCTGTCCTTCACGATGGAAGAGTTGGATCCGGTGCTGAACTACAAGCAAAACAATGTCCACGCGCTATTTCGCCAAGGCTAAGGGGCCGTCAATGTTGAATAAAGAGCTGGTGAGTCGTGCCGTGCAGCGCTTGCATCAGGCGGAGCAAAACCGCGAGCAGATCCGCGCGCTGTCGCTGGATCATCCCGAGATCACCATTGAAGACGCTTACGCTATTCAGCGCCAGTGGGTAGAGCTGAAGATCGCCGAGGGGCGCAAACTCAAGGGCCATAAAATCGGCCTGACGTCGCGCGCCATGCAGGTCAGTTCCCAGATCACCGAGCCGGATTACGGCGCGCTGCTGGACGACATGTTCTTCAACGATGGCAGCGATATTCCCATCGATCGCTTTATCGTACCGCGCGTCGAGGTTGAGCTGGCCTTTGTGCTCGCCAAGCCGCTGCGCGGGCCGAACTGCACGCTGTTCGATGTTTACAACGCCACCGATTACATCATCCCGGCCCTGGAGATTATCGATGCGCGTAGCCATAACGTGGATCCCGAAACTCAGCGCCCGCGCAAGGTGTTCGACACCATTTCTGACAATGCCGCCAATGCCGGGGTGGTGATGGGCGGGCGCCCGATCAAACCGGACGCGTTGGATCTGCGTTGGATCAGCGCGTTGCTGTACCGCAACGGCGTGATCGAGGAGTCTGGCGTGGCGGCGGCGGTGCTGAATCATCCGGCCAACGGCGTGGCCTGGCTGGCCAACAAACTCTTCCCGTACGACGTAGAGCTGGAAGCCGGACAGGTGATCCTTGGCGGTTCCTTCACCCGACCGGTTGCCGCCCGACGCGGCGATACCTTCCATGCGGATTATGGCCCGATGGGCTGCATCAGCTGCCGGTTTGTCTGATCGGCCCTTTCCCGGGGGAGAGTGAAAAAACCAATGGAGAACACCATGTTAACCAACCCTTTCAAGCAGGCGTTGCAGGAAAAACGCCCGCAGATTGGCCTGTGGCTGGGGCTGTGCAGCAGCTACAGCGCAGAAATGCTGGCCGGGGCCGGTTTCGACTGGCTGCTGATCGACGGCGAACATGCGCCCAACAACGTACAAACGGTACTGGGCCAGTTGCAGGCCATCGCGCCTTATCCGAGTCATCCGGTGGTGCGTCCGGCATGGAATGATCCGGTGATGATTAAGCAACTGTTGGACGTCGGCGCGCAGACGCTACTGATCCCGATGATCCAGAACGCAGAACAGGCGCGTGACGCGGTGCGAGCCACCCGTTATCCGCCGCACGGCATACGCGGCGTTGGCAGTGCGCTGGCACGGGCTTCCCGTTGGAACAGGGTGCCGGATTATCTGCAACAGGCCGACGCGCAGATGTGCGTACTGGTGCAAATCGAAACCCGCGAGGCGGTGAAAAACCTGGATGCCATCCTGCAGGTGGAGGGGGTCGACGGGGTGTTTATCGGCCCGGCGGATCTCAGCGCCGACATGGGTTTTTCCGGCAATCCGCAGCAGCCGGAAGTGCAGCGAACCATCGATGACGCTATAGCGCGCATCAGCGCCGCAGGCAAGGCTCCGGGCATTCTGACGGCCAATCCGGAACTGGCGCAGCACTATCTGGCGTCCGGCGCGCTGTTTGTCGCAGTAGGGGTGGATACCACCCTGCTGGCGCGAGCGGCGGAATCGTTGGCCAGCCGCTTTAAGCAGGAGCGGCCGCCCGTGCAATCCCCGAGCGTTTATTAGGTTGCAGGCAGCCATCTTATTGGAGACACCATGAGCAACGTCGATTCGCTGCCGCCGGCCAACCCGGCGCAGCAACATAAAGCGTTAACCGCCGCCGAGCAATCGGTGATTAAAAAGTTATTTCGGCGACTGATTATCTTCCTGTTTGTGCTGTTTGTTTTCTCTTTCCTCGACCGCATCAATATCGGCTTCGCCGGGTTGACGATGGGCAAGGATCTCGGCCTGAGCTCGACCATGTTCGGCCTGGCGGCAACCTTGTTTTATGTCACCTATGTGATCTTCGGCATTCCCAGCAATATCATGCTGGGGATTGTTGGCGCGCGACGCTGGATAGCCACCATCATGGTGCTGTGGGGGATAGCCTCGACCTGCACGCTATTCGCCACCGGGCCGACCAGCCTGTACCTATTGCGGATGATCGTAGGTATTACCGAGGCCGGTTTTCTGCCGGGGATTCTGGTGTATCTCACCTATTGGTTCCCGGCTTTTTACCGCGCTCGCGCCAACGCGCTGTTTATGATCGCCATGCCGGTGACTATGGCGATTGGCTCGCTGGTGTCCGGCTATATTCTGGCGCTCGACGGGCTGATGAACCTCAAGGGATGGCAATGGCTGTTTCTGCTGGAGGGCATTCCTTCGGTGCTGTTGGGCGTGGTGGTGTGGTTCTATCTCGACGATACCCCGGCCAAGGCCAAATGGCTGACCGATGAAGAAAAAGCCAGTCTGAAGGCGATGATGGAGGCAGACAAGCTGCAACTGGTGCAACCCAATGGGCCGCACAGCCATCGGGCGCTGCAGCAGCGCAGCCTGTGGAGGGAAATCTTCACGCCGATCGTGCTGATGTATACCCTGGCTTATTTCTGTCTGACCAACACCCTGAGCGCCATCAATATCTGGACGCCGCAGATCCTGCAGAGCTTCAACCAGGGCAGCAGCAACATTGTGATCGGTATTCTGGCGGCGATCCCGCAGATCTGTACCATCGCCGGCATGGTGTGGTGGAGTAAGAGATCGGATCGGCTGCAAGAGCGCAAATACCACACCGCGCTGCCGTACCTGTTTGCCGCTGCCGGCTGGCTGCTGGCGTCGGCCACCGATCACAGCATGATCCAGCTGCTGGGGATCGTGATGGCGTCGGTGGGGTCGTTCACGGCGATGGCGATCTTCTGGACCACGCCGGATCAGTCCATCAGCCTCGAGGCGAGGGCGATTGGGATCGCGGTGATCAACGCCACCGGCAATATCGGATCGGCGGTCAGCCCGGTGTTGATCGGGTGGTTTAAGGATCTGACCGGCAGCTTTAACTCTGGGCTGTATTTCGTTTCGGCGTTGTTGATCATCGGTGCCGTGATCGTTTGGCGGATCCCGATGCAGGGTTCGCGCCCACGGGCCACACCTTGAACTGCGGGGGCCGCTTGCGGCACCCCTGCCGGATACCTGTAGGGGTTGAGCATGCTCAACCCGTTCTTGGGGGATGAGGTCACTACATGCAGAAAAGTACCGGTTTTATCGCCAATATCGATATCTGCAAAGAGTACGATGCGCGTTACGCCACCGACGAAGTGCACTATGAAACCTTCGCCGGGCTGGCGGCGTTTTTTGGCCGCGATATGCAGGTGCATTGGCACGATCGGTTTTTCCAGATGCATTTTCTGGAGACCGGCAAGATTGAGCTGCAGCTGGACAGCCAGCACTATTCGGTGCAGGCGCCGCTGTTCATCCTGACGCCGCCCTCGGTGCCCCATGCGTTTTTCACCGAACCGGACAGTGACGGCCACGTGCTGACGGTACGCCAGGAGCTGATTTGGCCTTTGCTGGAACGCCTCTACCCTGGCAGCAATCTGGCGTTGGACATGCCGGGCATTTGCCTGTCGCTGGCGGATGCACCGCAGGAATTGACCGCGCTTAGCCATTACTGGGCGCTGATCCGGCGTGAGTTCAGCCAGAGGTTAGTGGGCCGCGAACAGACGCTGGTGCTGTTGGCGCAGGCGGTGTTTACCCTGCTGTTGCGCAATACCACGCTGGAGGATACCGCCACCAGCGGCGTGCGTGGCGAACTGAAGCTGTTCCAGCGTTTCAACAAGATGGTGGACGAGCGTTTTCGCGATCACCTGGCAGTGCCGGACTATGCGCAGGCGCTCGGCGTCACCGAATCGCGGCTGAACGATTTGTGCCGGCGGTTTGCCAACCAGCCCCCCAAAAGATTGATCTTCGATCGCCTGCTGCGCGAAGCCAAGCGCATGCTGCTGTTCAGTGCCTGCACGGTGCATGAAACGGCCTACAGCCTGGGTTTTAAGGATCCGGCCTATTTCGCGCGCTTCTTCAATCGTCTGGAAGGCTGTTCACCCTCGACCTACCGCGCTGCTCAACATCCCCTTTCATAACGGTGGAACACCGTCTGGATCACAATTCGCGGCAATTGCGGCCTACCAGCCTGAAAAGTACCGGCGTTTGCCGCAAAAGTCTCTTCTCGAAACCGGCCCTGGAAGCTTCAATTAAGCAACCAAAAGAAAACATTATTTTAACAAGCGGCCGAATCCACGGTCTGCACTATGCCGATTACGAGGAAGACTTAAATGAAACCTGAAGACTTTCGTGCTGACAACAAACGCCCGTTCACCGGTGCTGAATACCTGAAAAGTTTGCAGGACGGCCGTGAAATTTATATCTACGGCGAACGAGTGAAAGATGTCACCACCCACCCGGCATTCCGCAATGCGGCGGCTTCGGTCGGCCAACTGTACGACTCGCTGCACGATCCGGTCAGCCAGGATCGCCTGTGCTGGAACACCGATACCGGCAACGGCGGTTACACTCACAAGTTCTTCCGCTACGCCCGCAGCCCGCAAGAGATGCGCCAGCAGCGTGATGCCATCGCCGACTGGTCACGCCAGAGCTACGGTTGGATGGGGCGCACCCCGGACTACAAGGCGGCCTTCGGTTGCGCGCTGGGGGCTTATCCCGAGTTTTATGGTCAGTTCGCTGATAACGCGCGCCACTGGTACAAACGCATTCAGGAAACCGGCCTGTACTTTAACCACGCTATCGTTAACCCACCGATTGATCGCCACAAACCAGTCAACGAAGTGAAAGACGTTTACATTCAGGTGGAGAAAGAGACCGACGCGGGCATCATCGTCAGCGGGGCCAAGGTGGTGGCGACCAACTCGGCGCTGACCCACTATAACTTTATCGGTTTCGGTTCTGCCCAGGTGATGGGGGATAACCCGGACTTCGCGCTGATGTTTGTGGCGCCGATGGATGCCGAAGGGGTGAAGCTGATTTCTCGCGCCTCCTATGAACTGGTGGCCGGCGCAACGGGATCTCCGTTCGATTATCCGCTTTCGAGCCGTTTCGATGAGAACGATGCGATCCTGATTATGGATCATGTGCTGATCCCATGGGAAAACGTGTTGATCTACCGCGATTTCGATCGTTGTCGCCGCTGGAGCACCCAAGGGGGATTCGCTCGTCTGTTCCCGCTGCAGGCCTGTGTGCGCCTGGCGGTGAAGATGGACTTTATCACCGCGCTGCTGCAAAAAAGCCTGTCCTGTACCGGCGTGCTGGAGTTCCGTGGCGTACAGGCCGATCTTGGCGAAGTGGTGGCCTGGCGCAATATGTTCTGGTCACTGAGCGATGCGATGTGCGCCGAGGCCACCCAATGGGAAAACGGCGCTTATCTGCCGGATTCCACCGCGATGCAAACTTACCGCGTGATGGCACCAATGGCCTACACCAAGGTGAAGCACATTATCGAAAAGAACGTCACCAGCGGTTTGATTTATCTGCCGTCCAGCGTGCGCGACATGAATAACCCGGAGATCGATAAATACCTTTCTCGTTACGTGCGCGGATCCGACGGTATGGATCACGTTGAACGCATCAAGATCCTCAAGCTGATGTGGGATGCGATCGGCAGCGAATTCGGCGGTCGCCACGAGCTGTATGAGATCAACTACGCCGGCAGCCAGGATGAGATCCGCCTACAGTGTCTGCGCAACGCACAGGGATCCGGCGCCATGAACCAGATGATGGAGATGGTCGACAAATGCCTGTCCGACTACGACCAGCACGGTTGGAAAGTGCCGCATCTGCATAATAATGGTGATATTAATCAGCTGGATAACTTGCTCAAGTGATCCTGAAGGAGGGGTGTATGTCTCAGGAAAATGAACACCGTTTGCTGTTTCGCGACGCGATGGCCAGCTTGTCCGCCGCGGTGAATATCGTCACCACCGACGGCCCTGCGGGGCGCTGCGGCATTACCGCCACCGCCGTGTGCTCGGTGACCGATACGCCGCCGACGCTGCTGGTCTGCATTAACCGCAACAGTGCGATGAACCCGGTTTTCCAGGCGAATCAGCGCCTGTGCGTCAACGTGTTGAACCATGAGCAGGAGCTGATGGCACGCCACTTTGCCGGGATGACCGAACTCAGCATGGAGGAGCGTTTCCGTTTGGAGGAATGGCAGAACGGCGCGCTGGATCAACCGGTGCTGCGTAACACGTTGGCCAGTCTGGAAGGGGAGATCGAGCAGATCCAAAGCATTGGCACCCATCAGGTTTATCTGGTGCAAATTCGCCAGATCCGTGTGAGTGCGGGCGGTAACGGTCTGATCTACTTCAAACGCAACTTCCATCCGGTGATGCACAAGATGGCGGCGTTAGTCTGAAAATGGCGGGGCGCACGGGCTGCGCCCCGTTACGGCATTAGCTTTTGTTGGTCGCCAAATCACTCACCAGCCGGTTCACCGGATCGCTCATGTTGGTGAATTTACTCAGTTCCGAGCGGGTTACCACCACAAATACCCCAACGTTTTTCTGCGGGATCATCGCCATATAGGTAATAAAGCCGCCGCCACCGCCGGTTTTCTGAATAATCCCCGGCAGTTCACCGTTCGGCGCCATATACACCCAGCCCAATCCCAGGGCGCTGGCTTCACCCGGCACATCCATCCCTTTGAGCGAAACCAGATCGTTACGCTGGAAGTACATGGTCTGCTCGCTGGCTGCGGTTGATTTGCGTGAGCCGGAGACGTTGGAGGTGAGGAACTGTTGCATCCAGCGTTGCATATCGCGTGGGGTGGAGTAGACGCCGCCGCTGCCGGCTGCGGCCGTGGTATCGCGGCAGGCGCTAGGGCCGGCTGCGGCGACCATCAGCCGTGAGCACTGCTCGGCACTGGGGGTCAGGGTGGTGTCGACCATGCCGAGCGGCGCGGTGATTTTTTCTTTCAGGAGGGCGCTGTAAGGTTTGCCTGCCGCCCGTGACAGCGCATCCGCCAGCAGGTCATACGCCAGGTTGGAGTAAGAGGCGCGTACGCCCGGCGGAACCGTCACGTTGGCGTGCTCCAGCCACTGCCAGCGCTGCGCTTTGGTCGGCCAGGTGAACACCGGCGTTTTTGGCGGTTTCTTGCCCGGTTGCTCACGCGGCAGGGCGCTGGTGTGGGTGGCCAGGTTCAGCAAGGTGATCGGCTGGCGAGCGTTATAAGCCGGTACGTAGGCACCCGACGGGGCGTATTTGCGCAGCGGATCGTTGAGCTTGACCCGGCCTTCCGCCGCCATTTTGACCATCACTTCGCTGGTCATCAGCTTGGTGATCGAGGCGATGCGGATCAGGGAATCCGGGCGCGGGCGCAGGTTGTTGCCGGGTTTGGTGTCGCCAAAACTGCGGTTAACCACCTGATTGCCGTCGATCACCACCAGCGCCATGCCGGTGGCGCCGCTGTTGTAGAATATGTGCTCGGCATATTGGTCGACGATTTGCGAAGCCAGCTGCGGGGCGGCGGCCTGCGCGGCCAGCGGAGCGGCACACAGGCTCAGCGCCAGCAATGAAGCGGAGAAAGAGTTCTTCAACGGTCGTTATCCATTTTAAAAGGCAGCAGGGAAAGGGCCGGGGACGGCTTAATCTGCTGTCAGTGTAATGTGCCTGAGCCTTGGCTGCATGTGGAAAAAAGGCGGTTTGAGAAAAAATTTCCCACCGCCCTGATGCCGGTCAATCGTCCTACTGCGCGCGGGCGAAAATGGCGATCACTTCGTCCAGATGCGCTTTCATCGCCTTGCGTGCGCCACGCACGTCACGCGCCTCGATAGCGGCCAGAATTTCCCGGTGTTCCTGTTCGGAACGGTGCGGCATATCATCCGGCGTGTAGTGACGCTGAAGTACGCGGAACATGCTGCCGTAGCGGTGGCCGAGCAGGTGGCCGATGATAAAGGCGTAAGCCGGGTTGCCGCTGGCCTGTGCGATGCGGATATGGAACAACCGATCGCCGGGATGGGTGGCCGATCCTGCGCGGTTATCACGGCAGTTTTGCTCGTAGGCCTCGCGGATACCCGCCAGTTCCTGATCGGTGGCGTGGCGCGCCGCCAGTGCTGCGGTTTCGGGTTCGATCAACAGGCGGGTTTGCAGCAGTGAGAACGGCGGCAGCTCGGCGTTAAAATCCAGCTCGATATTCAATTCATCATCGATTTCTGCCCACTGATCCCGGCCGGCCTGGGCCATCACCGGCTCTTGCGATGTCATCACCGGCGTTTGCGCCCGGACGATCACCCCGTTGCCGACTTTGACATCCACCAGGCCAATCACTTCCAGCGCGATCAGCGCCTCTCGAACGGAGGCCCGGCTAACCTGTAACTGCTGGGCCAGATCGCGTTCGGAGGGCAGGCGGCTGCCGGGAGGAAATTCATTGTTATCGATGAGCCGTTTCAATTGGTCGGCTATCTGTCTGTAAATACGAGGATTTTCCAGTCGGGTAATCGGCATTTTTTACCTTGGCCTTTTCCGTGTTAAGTGATTCAGCGCACAGTTATTAGTCAAACCGCTTGAGTAATCGTTATTCAAGTGTAAAAAATTGGTTAATCAAAAAGCTGTTCCAAGTGTATCTCATAACATTCTCACCAAACCATAACGCGTAAAGCGTCTTTTGTCATGTTAAAGGCCTGACCTTTAATTGCCCTAAGTGGCCTGACCATTAGACCTTTGAGCCAAGGGAGCGAAAATGAATTTAACCGGAAAACGCGTGCTGATCACCGCCGCCGGCCAGGGGATTGGCTTCAGTACCGCCAAACTTTTTGCTGAGGCAGGCGCGCAGGTCATTGCCACCGACATCAACACCGAGCAACTGCAGGGTTTGCCCGGCATCGTGCCAATGACGCTTAACGTCACCGATGCCGCGGCGATTGCGGCAGCGGCGGAAAGCCTTGGCCCGATCGACGTGTTGTTCAACTGTGCCGGCGTGGTGCACAGCGGATCGATCCTGGAGTGCAGCGAGGATCAGTGGGCATTTGCGCTGGATCTGAATGTGACCGCAATGTTCCGCATGATCCGCGCCTTTCTGCCCGGCATGCTGGCGCGAAAAAACGGGTCGATTATCAACATGTCCTCGGTGGCTTCCAGCGTGAAAGGGGTGCCGAACCGCTTTGCTTACAGCGCCACCAAGGCGGCGGTGATAGGCCTGACACGTTCGGTGGCGGCGGATTACGTCACTCAGGGTATCCGTTGCAACGCCATTTGCCCCGGTACGGTGGAGTCGCCTTCGCTGCGGCAGCGCATCGCCGAGCAGGCGCGCGAACAGGAACGCAGCGAAGAAGAGGTGTACCAGGCGTTTGTGGCTCGTCAACCGATTGGCCGTATCGGCACCACCGGCGAGATCGCCCAATTGGCGCTGTATCTGGCCTCCGATGCCAGCTCCTACACCACAGGGACGGTACAGATTATCGACGGCGGCTGGAGCAACTGAGACCAGACGCTTTGGGCCGCTATGCCCAACCCATTTTTCACAGCGAGGACATCATGAAACTTTTACGTTATGGCGCGCCGGGACAGGAACGCCCAGGAATATTGGATCCGCAGGGGCAAATCCGCGACCTGTCGCAGCATATTGCCGACCTGAGCGGTGAAGCCTTGCTGCCGGCGGCCTTGGACAAACTGCGTGCGCTGGACATCAACCAACTGCCGCGGGTGGAAGGACAACCGCGACTGGGGCCGTGCGTGGGCCACATCGGCAAATTTATCTGCATTGGCCTCAATTATGCCGACCATGCGGCGGAAACCGGCGCGGCAATCCCCTCCGAGCCGGTGGTGTTCAACAAATGGACCAGCGCGGTGGTCGGGCCGAACGATGAGGTGCAAATCCCGCGTGACTCGCTCAAAACGGACTGGGAAGTAGAGCTGGGCGTGATTATTGGCCTGGGCGGAAGTTACATCAGCGAGCAGGATGCGATGCGCCACGTCGCCGGTTACTGCGTGATTAACGACGTCTCGGAGCGTGAATTCCAGATTGAACGCGGCGGTACCTGGGACAAAGGCAAAGGCTGTGACACCTTCGGCCCCACCGGCCCCTGGCTGGTAACCGCCGACGAAATTGCCGATCCCCATAGCCTGAACCTGTGGCTGGAGGTGGACGGCAAGCGTTATCAGGACGGCAACACCAGCACCATGATCTTCCGCATTCCGCAAATTATCAGTTACCTGAGCCGTTTTATGAGCCTGCAACCGGGCGATGTGATCTCGACCGGTACGCCGCCGGGCGTCGGCATGGGGCAGAAACCAACGCCTCTTTACCTGAAAGCCGGACAGACGATGCGGCTGGGTATCGAGGGATTGGGTGAACAGCGTCAAACAACCGTACAGGCCTGATGGGGAGCATTGCCATGACAACGATTACCGCACTGCGGGTGGAAGATATTCGCTTCCCGACTTCACTGGCGCTGGACGGATCCGATGCGATGAATCCGGATCCCGACTACTCCGCCGCTTATGTGATCCTGGAAACCGATCGCGCCGATCTGAGCGGCCATGGGCTGACTTTTACCATTGGCCGTGGCAATGAGATCTGCTGCGCGGCGATCCGTGCGCTGGAGCATCAGATCGTCGGCGTCACTCTGGAAGAGATCGCCGCCGATATGGGAGCCTTTTGGCGCCGTTTTACCAGCGACAGCCAGCTGCGTTGGATCGGGCCGGACAAGGGGGCGATCCACCTGGCGACCGGGGCGGTGATCAACGCGGTTTGGGATCTGTGGGCCAAAGCTGAGGGTAAGCCGGTGTGGCGGCTGGTGGCGGAGATGACGCCAGAGGAACTGGTGCGCTGCATCGATTTTCGCTACATCACCGACTGCATTACGCCGCAGGAGGCGCTCACGCTGCTCAAACAGCGGGCGCAGGGCAAAGAGCAGCGTCTGGAACGGCTGCTGCAGGAAGGCTACCCCTGTTACACCACCTCCGCCGGGTGGCTGGGCTACCCGGATGACAAATTGCGTCGATTGTGTCAGGAAGCGGTCGATGCCGGTTTCTCCTACCTGAAGCTGAAGGTGGGGCGCGATCTGGAAGACGATATCCGCCGCGTGCGCATTGCCCGCGAGGTCATTGGCCCCGATCGTCAACTGATGATCGACGCCAACCAGGTCTGGGAGGTCAACGATGCCATCCCGTGGGTGAAGCATCTGGCGTTCGCCAAGCCCTGGTTTATCGAAGAGCCCACCAGCCCGGATGATGTCGAAGGGCATCGCCGCATTCGCGAGGGGGTTCATCCGGTCAAGGTCGCCACCGGCGAGATGTGCCAAAACCGCATTATGTTCAAGCAGTTCATCATGCGCGAAGCGATTGACGTGGTGCAGATCGACGCCTGTCGCCTGGGGGGCGTCAATGAAGTGCTGGCGGTGATGCTGATGGCCGCCAAATACAACCTGCCGGTGTGCCCGCATGCCGGAGGCGTGGGGCTGTGTGAATACGTTCAGCATCTGTCGATGATCGACTACCTGTGCATTGCCGGTACCCACGAAGGACGGGTGATCGAATACGTCGATCACTTGCATGAACACTTTGTTCACCCTTGCGACGTCAAGGGGGCGGCCTATATGCCGCCGCGCCATCCCGGTTATTCGATCGAGATGCATGCGTCGTCGCTTGAACAGTATCGGTTCCGCGGTTGAACGGGAAACAGGCCATGCTGCGCATCGATGCCCATCAACATTACTGGCAATACCATCCGCAACGCTACCCGTGGATCGGCGAGCAGATGGCGGTGCTGCAGCAGGATTTTGGCCCGGCTCAGCTTGATCCGTTGCTGCAGCGCCACGGTTTTGACGGTGCGCTGGTGGTGCAGGCCCGCCACGGCGAACAGGAAACACAGGAACTGTTGGCCCAGGTGCAGCAAAGCCGGGGTGTGTGCGGGGTCGTGGGCTGGCTGGACATTGCCGGACCGCAGCTGTCGCAGCAGCTTGATGAATGGCGGCAGCAGCCTCTGCTGCGTGGCCTGCGTCATCTGGTACAGGATGAACCGCAGCCGGACGCCTGGCTGGCGCGGCCGGAGGTGCGGCGCGGCATGCAGACGCTGCAGCGGCAGGGCTACGTTTACGACATTTTAGTCACCCATCGGCATTTGACGGCGTCGGCGCAGTTTGCCGCCGAGCACGACGATTACTGGTTGGTACTGGACCATCTCGGCAAGCCGGATATCGCTTTGGGCGCGAAGCACTGGGCGCAGCAGATCAAGCCGCTGGCGGCATTGAGCCATGTGGTCTGCAAACTGTCGGGGCTTATCACCGAAGTGCCCGGTGGCAGATGGCAGGCATCGCAGCTGCTGCCGTTTTTTGATGCGGCGCTGGAGGTATTCGGCCCGCAGCGGCTGATGTTCGGTTCCGACTGGCCGGTGTGCCTGCTGGCCGGGGATTATGGCCAGGTTTATCAACTGAGTGAGCAGGCAATCGCCACGCTGAGTCCTTCGCAACAGGCGGAGATTTGGGGCGGTACCGCCTGCCGAATTTATGGCTTAACGGAGTCTGGTTATGGATCTGTATCTGAAAGATAAGGTGGTGATCGTCACCGGCGGCGGTTCCGGCATCGGCGCGGCCATCACCCTGCTGCTGGCGGAGGAAGGGGCGATCCCGGTGATTGTCACCAACGCTGCGCCAGAGGTGGAGTTTCTGACGCAACTGCGGCAGTTGCAGCCGAGCAGTACGGTGATCATCACCGACTTATGCGAAGAGCGGGATTGTCGGCGGGCAGTGGCGCAAACGCAAGAGACCTTCGGCCGCATCGATGCGCTGGTGAATAACGCCGGTGTTAACGATGGCGTGGGGTTGGAGGCCGGACGCGAGGCCTTTGTCGGATCGCTGGAGAAAAACCTGATCCATTACTACCTGATGGCGCACCTGTGCCAGTCGGCGCTGCAAAACAGCAAGGGCGCCATCGTCAACATCGCTTCCAAAACGGCCTTGAGCGGGCAGGGCGGCACCAGCGGTTATACCGCCGCCAAGGGCGCCGTGCTGGCGTTGACCCGCGAGTGGGCGGTGTCGCTGCGCCATGAAGGCGTACGGGTGAATGCGGTGGTTCCGGCGGAGGTGATCACACCGCAGTATCAGCGCTGGATCACTACCTTCGAGCAGCCGGAACAGCAGCTCGAGAAAATTACCGCGCGCATTCCTTTCGAACATCGGATGACCACGCCGCAGGAAATCGCCAACACCGTGGTGTTCCTGATTTCATCGCGTTCGTCGCACACCACCGGGCAATGGCTGTCGGTGGATGGTGGTTATCTGCATCTTGATCGGGCGATCACATGAGTAGCGGGGCGGGCAGGGGACGGCGCTTTTGTCAGGCGCTCGATCTGGTCGACTCACCGGCGCTGATCGAGGAGTACCTGCACCATCACCAGCGTATCTGGCCGAAGATTGCCGCTTATCTGCGGGAGCACGGCATTTTGGATATGGAGATTTATCGGCTGGGTACCCGGCTGTTCATGATTGTTGACGTTAGTACCGAGTTCGATGCCGCGCGGTTTGCCGCCGCCGGCCTGAGCAACCCCCACGTGCAGCGCTGGGAAGCCCTGATGTGGCAATACCAGGTCGCCACCCCCTGGACGCCGAAAGGCGAAAAATGGGTGGAGATGGAGCAGATATTTTCTTTGCAAAAACAATAACATCGCTACTCTACCGAGGATATATCAATGCTTGCTGAAAAAAGTGCGGCCCCGCCACAGCTGGGCGTCAAGTCAACCGCCAACCTGCGCTGGGCTTTTATTCTGGTCACCAGCCTGTTCTTTATGTGGGGGCTGTCGTATGGCTTGTTGGACGTATTAAACAAACACTTCCAGGAGACATTGCACGTTACCAAAGCGCAGTCGGGATTGTTGCAGGCAGCGTATTTCGGCGCCTACTTCCTGGTGGCGCTGCCCGCCGGCTATTTTATGGATAAGAAAGGGTACAAGGCCGGTATTTTGGTCGGGCTGTGCCTGTATGCGCTGGGGGCCTTGCTGTTTGTGCCGGCGGCATCCGCCAACAGCTTCGCCATGTTCCTGTTCGCGCTGTTTGTCATTGCCTGCGGATTGGGCTGTCTGGAAACGGCGGCCAACCCTTATGCCACGGTATTGGGCGACGCTAAAGGGGCTGAACGGCGGCTGAACCTTTCCCAGTCGTTTAACGGTCTGGGGCAGTTTATCGGCCCGATGATCGGCGGCACGCTGTTTTTCTCTGCCACCCAAGGGGCGAGCAGCGGTGACCAGAGCGCGGTGAAGATGACCTATGTGGCGATCGCCGTGCTGGTGCTGCTGATTGCCTTTTTGTTTGGCCGCACCCGGCTGCCGGATATTCGTGAGGAAGAGCAACCGGAACACGGCGAAATCGCGCAGGGGCTGTGGCAGCACCGGCACTTTGTCAGCGGGGTGATTACCCAGTTCTTCTATGTAGCAGCGCAGGTTGGCGTCGGTGCGTTCTTTATCAACTACGCCACCGAACACTGGAACGAAGTGTCCAACCAAAGTGCGTCCTACCTGCTTTCTATCGCCATGATTTGCTTTATGGTCGGGCGCTTCTTCAGCACCTGGCTGATGGGCAGGGTCAAGCCGGCCACATTGCTGATGATCTACTCGCTGATTAACATTGCGCTGTGCGGCGTAGTGATGCTCAGCCTGGATGGCGTCTCGGTGGTGGCATTGATCGCGGTGTTCTTCTTTATGTCGATCATGTTCCCGACCATTTTCGCCCTGGGGGTGAAAAACATGGGCAAACACACCAAGCGCGCCAGCTCCTTTATGATCATGGCGATCGTCGGGGGGGCCATCATGCCTTACTTTATGGGTGCGCTGGCGGACAGATACAGCACGGCGCTGTCGTATGTGCTGCCGCTGTTGTGCTTCGGCGTGGTGTTTGTGTACGGCCTGCAGCAGCGCCGTCGCTAAGCCCCCGGCCCGTCGGCTCAGACAGCGGCGGGCTGCACGCTAGGTGCCAGCTGGATATTATTGCGGCCGTTGTTTTTCGCCTGATACAGCGCGGCGTCGGCTGCGCGGATCGCCGAGGACACGTCCAGCTTGTCCAGTGCGGAGATTCCGGCGCTGAGCGTCACGGTAGTGGCTTCCAATTGGTTGAAGCGATGAGGAATTTTTAATTCCTGCACCCGCAGCCGCACCCGTTCGGCCAGTTGGGTGGCGTAATCCTCGCTGACGTTGGTCAGCAGCACCAGAAACTCTTCCCCGCCGTAGCGCACCACAATATCGCGAGAACGCACCGAATCGCGGATGGTGATGGCAACCTGCACCAGCGCCTGATCGCCCATGGTGTGACCATAGTTATCGTTATAAGCCTTGAAATGGTCGATATCGAGTAACACCACGAAATGACAACCCGACGGCGGCACCGTCAGCATATTGATTTTATTTTCCAGGCCCCGGCGGTTATAAAGCCCGGTTAGGGGATCGATCATGCTCAAATTGCTGAACCTGTCCCGTTCGTTATACAGATTGGCCACCAGCGTTTGGGTAAAAAGCTCGCTGCGTTTGAGCATCAGATGATGAATTGAGAATGCGATAATCGGCAATACCGTGGTGAATACGATCCTGGTGGTATTGTGCATACCGTCCAGTAATAGAATAACCAGGGCGGAAGGCACGGCGTGCAGGCAAAAAGCGATAAAGTTATCGGTTAAGGCAATGGCGCTGATAAAAAACATACTGAACAGACTAATTAATAGAAAACTTTGATTGTTCGGCGCACAGTACTGACTTTTAACGTAAATATGCGCTGCCCACAGCAGGCCGAGCACGCAGGAAAATAGATTCAATTTTTTGACGTATAACCGTGGAGACTGCAAGGTAAATAACAGCGCCACCAGACAAAATATCGGTATACCTAATAAAGGTAGGGTAAAAGCGGGCTTGTCATTAAATGGGACCAATAATGTAAATATGGAAGAGGCAGCGTTCATCAACAAAAATAAAAATAATGATAAGCGGTGTTTGCTGTTCAGCAGTTCCTGATAAGAACGCGCGTTCATACGGAGTTCACTCTTCACAAAATCGATCTGTCGAAAAATTAAGGTGGCGAAAAATTCTTTCGGCGTGAATTAAACATCCGCATTGTATGGTTGTTGATTGTGATTATTCACATGCGAATTAGACTAAGAATTTTCTTATGGCAAACTATCATTTTTACACCGTTATGTCATCCGCGTTTGGTGGTTGCGGCGAAAATGATGCGCAGTGAAAAAAAGTGGTATATGATATTGGTTATCATTATCACTTGAAGGGTGGGGTTATCATGATTGCAGCCATGATTACCGCGTGTGGGTTGTGGGGCGTCAGCTGGTGCCTGGGCAATCGGCTGGCCAGCGCCTGGGGCGTTTTGTTGCCCTGCGCTTTAATGCCGTTACTGGCATTGATCAACCTGGATATGATGCAACTGCGTACGCTGATTGTGATCGCTATGCTGGCGACGCTGGTGATGTTGTTCAACAGCCGCTGGCGGCATTACCTGCTGCTGCCTTCCTGCATGGCATTGGCTGGGGGATTGGCGGCGATCAGCCTGAATTTCAATCTGGGATAAAAACGTAAAAATCACGCTATCGCGTGTTGGTTATCGTTTCGATTGGGAATGGCTTTGGAGGGGGACTTCCGAAGAGATTTATCGATTGGTGCGAAGAGAGGGACTTGAACCCTCACGTCCGTAAGAACACTAACACCTGAAGCTAGCGCGTCTACCAATTCCGCCACCTTCGCACAGCCGATAATCTTTATTTTGCTTTCGATTTATATCACCAGCTTGGTGCGAAGAGAGGGACTTGAACCCTCACGTCCGTAAGAACACTAACACCTGAAGCTAGCGCGTCTACCAATTCCGCCACCTTCGCATTGATGCTGTGCAATATAAATCATGTGGTTATTTGGTGCGAAGAGAGGGACTTGAACCCTCACGTCCGTAAGGACACTAACACCTGAAGCTAGCGCGTCTACCAATTCCGCCACCTTCGCATACCAGATACATTACCGGAGTAACGTTACCACGGAGGCGAATTCTAGAGATTTTGGCGGGTACGTCAATAGTTATTTCCCCTGTTTGCGGGCGTTTGCTGGAAAAACGTCCGTTTTGGGTGACTGATAGCGTTCAAACAGCCAAATCAGCCAGTCAATCAACACCCTGACCCGTGGCGCAAGGAAACGGCCGGGGGGATACATGACGTAAATGGGCATCGGCGGCGGCGGGGTCTCCGCCAGCACTTCGACCAATTCTCCTTTCTGCAGCCAGGGTGCCAGCGAATAATGTGCCGCCTGTATCAGCCCCATGCCGGCGCGGCAGCTGCTGGTGTAGGCATCAGCCCCGCTGACGCTCAGTTTGGCGGGCAACTCGCGCAATTCCACTTTGCCGTTGCGGCAAAACTCCAGCGGATAATCCCGGTTGCTGGCGAGGGAAAAATAGCCCACCGCCTGGTGCTGCTGCAGCTGGTCAATCGACTGCGGCACGCCGAACGCCGCCAGGTAGGCAGGGGAGGCGCAGGTCAGCTGTGGCAACATGGCAATGCGGCGCGCCACCAGGCTGTCATCTTCGGTTTCCCAGGCACGCAGCACGCAATCCACACCCTCGCGCAGTAAATCCACGTGGGTGTCGTTGGCACCCAATGCCAGGGTCAGATCCGGATAGCGCTGGTAAAAGTCACCCAATGCCGGAATAACGATTTCGCGTGCCAGCGAATGGGGCATATCGATACGCACTTTGCCGGAAGGCTGCAGTTTTTGGTGGCTGAACAGCGTGTCCGCTTCTTCCAGTGCGCCCAGCAGCTGTACGCAGCGCTGGTAATAAAGCGTGCCTTCGTGGGTTACCTGCACCTGGCGGGTGGTGCGCAGCAGCAGGCGCACACCGAGGCGCTGCTCCAGCCGCTTAAGCGCATTGCTGACCGTGGCGCGGGGTAACTGCAAGCGCTCCGCCGCCCGGCTAAAACTGCCCAGTTCGACGATACGGGTAAAAATGCGCATGGCCTGGATCTGGTCCATCTTGCCCGCTCCGTATTGTTAGTGATTTATGAACAGTGATGAGTAATCTGCATTATTTATCTTTTTAGGCGAAACAACCAGACTCTGTTGCATCAGCATCTTCGCTGATAAAAACCGCAAGAGGGCAACACAATGCAACAACGCAAATTAGGTCCCACTGGCCCGCTGGTTTCCGCTCTGGGGTTGGGCTGCATGGGCATGAGTGATTTCTATTCGACAGACCACGATGAACCGGAAGCTATCGCCACGCTGCACCGTGCGCTGGAGTTGGGGGTCACTCTGCTGGATACCGCCGACATGTACGGCCCGCACACCAATGAACAGCTGATTGGCAAAGCGATCAAGGGCAAGCGGCAGCAGGTCTTTCTGGCCACCAAGTTTGGCATTGTGCGCGATCCGGCCAACCCTGCAGCGCGGGGCGTCAGCAGCCGACCGGAGTATATCCGCCGATCGGTGGAGGGCAGCCTGAAGCGTCTCGGGGTCGAGGTGATCGATCTTTATTACCAGCACCGCGTCGATCCTGAGGTGCCGATTGAAGAGGTGGTCGGCACGATGGCGGAGCTGATTAACGAAGGCAAGATCCGTTATATCGGGCTGAGTGAAGCTTCGGTCGCCACGCTGGAGCGTGCGCATAAAGTGCACCCGATTACCGCACTGCAGACTGAGTATTCATTGTGGACACGCGATGCCGAACAGGGCGTATTGGCGGCCTGTGAACGCCTGGGGATTGGGTTTGTTCCCTATAGCCCGCTGGGGCGCGGTTTTCTCACCGGGGCGATCCAACGGCCGGAAGATCTGGACGCTGACGATTTCCGTCGCAGCAACCCGCGTTTTCAGGGGGAAAACTTTGCACGCAATCTGGCGCTGGTGGCAAAAGTGACCGAGCTGGCTAAGCAGAAGGGCGTTGCGCCGTCGCAGTTGGCGTTAGCCTGGGTGTTGGCGCAGGGAGAGCACATTGTCCCGATCCCTGGCACCAAACGCCGTCGTTATCTGGAAGAGAATATCGCAGCGGCCGAATTGATGCTCAGCGCCGCCGAACTGGCGGCCATTGAGGCGGTATTCCCCCTGCAGGCCGCGGCGGGGGCACGCTACGGCACGGAGTCGATGACCTATATCAACGGCTGATAAAAAGGGCGCAGCGTGTGAACGCTGCGCCCTGATACGGAGACGCGTTAGCGGGTCGCCGTTACTTCTTTTTCTTGGTATCGCGCGGCGCACGGGCTACGGTCGCCTGATACACCTTGAAGCGGCCATTTTGTGCCAGCACTTCATGGCTGCCGAAGGTGGCGTCCAGAATGTCCGGGTACGGCAGGAAGGCGTTGGCCACGATGCGCAGACGGCCGCCGATCGGCAGGTGTTTCAACGCTCCGCGGATCAGGGTTTCTGCTGCGGTCAGGCTGGTTTGCAGGCCATCATGGAACGGCGGGTTGGAGATGATCAGGTCGAAACGGCCGGTAATGTCGGAATAGACGTTACTGACGATCACTTCGCCCTCAATGCCGTTGGCGGCAAGCGTAGCCCGGCTCGATTCCACGGCGGCGGCGTTAACGTCGCTGAGGGTCAGCTTCATCTTCGGCGACAGTTTGGACAGCACGGAAGCCATCACGCCGGCGCCGCAGCCCACGTCCAGCACCTTGCCTTTCATGTGTTTTTCCAGGGTCGACAGCAGCAGTGAGCTGCCGACGTCCAGCCCGTCGCGGCTGAACACGCCCGGCAGGGTTTTTACTTCCAGATCGTGCAGCTGATAGCTTTCCCACCAGTCTTCCAGGTTGAATTCGGTCTGCGTATCCAGACGGCCGTGATACAGGCCACAGCGACGGGCGCTGTCGATTTTCACCAGCGTGGCGTAGTCTTCCACCATCTGGTCGGCGCTGCGCACGCCGCTGCGGTTTTCACCGACCACGAACACTTCTGCGCCGACCGGCAGCAGCGCCAGAATGTTGCACAGCTGGAATTGCGCTTCCTGCTTGCTCTTCGGCCAATAGTAGATCAGCGTATCGCACTCGGCGACGAACGCAGCGTCCACGGTCAGCCCGAACTGCACGTTTTCGCCCATCGCCCGGTTCAGTAACTGCCAGTGATGGTACTGCTGGGTATGGACACGCACATCCGCGGCCTCGAATTGGGCCGGCAGGGCGTCCTGCAGGTCACCGGCAAACAGAACGCGGCGTTCGATAAACTCATCACTGTGGCGCAGCATAACTTCACTGGCGGGGGTTAATGCAGACATCAGGTTTTGGCTCCTAGAAATTAGACCGGGGATTATAGAGCTTTGTGGCGATATGTTCGACGGGTTTGTTGGCGCAGGCCGCGCGGGTTTGTTAGCATAGCGCGGCGCATGGCAGGCATGGCGCACCACAACGGGTAGATCCTGACAGGAATCGGCATGGCATCAAAACGCGACTGGCTGTTACAACAACTGGGTATTACGCAGTGGACATTGCGCCGCCCGGGCGTGTTGCAGGGCGAAGTAGCGGTCAGCCTGCCGCCCGAAGTGCGTTTGCTGATCGTGGCGCAGGCACTGCCTGAGCATAACGATCCGCTGTTTTGCGACGTGTTGCGTAGCCTGGGGCTGACGCCGGCGCAAACCTACGGCCTGACGCCGGACCAGGTGGCGATGCTGCCTGAAGATACCGAATGCAACAGTTGGCGGTTGGGCGTTGCGGAGCCGCTCGCGGTGGCCGGCGCACAGCTACACAGCCCGGCGCTGGCCGAGCTTTCTCTCGATGCGGGTGCCAAACGCGCACTCTGGCAGCAGATTTGTCATAATGAACAGTATTTCTACCCTGACCGCAGCCGATCTGGCCGCGGCCTTCAAGATTGAGCAAGCCAGTCACGCCTTTCCCTGGACGCAAGCCACCTTTACCAGCAATCAGGGCGATCGTTACCTTAACCTGAAACTGGACGCCGACGGGCAGATGGCGGGTTTTGCCATCACCCAGATCGTGCTGGATGAGGCCACGCTGTTCAACATCGCCATTCACCCCGACTGGCAACGTCGAGGCTTCGGCCGCCAGTTGCTGGAAGCCTTGATTGCGCAGTTGGAAACGCGCGGTGTGGTTACGTTGTGGCTGGAAGTACGAGCCTCCAACCGTGCGGCCATTGCGCTGTACGAAGATCTCGGCTTTAACGAAGTGACCGTCCGCCGTAATTACTATCCGAGCGCCAATGGGCGTGAAGACGCCATCGTCATGGCGCTGCCGCTGGCCTGATCCTGCATTAAAAACAGCTTATTTATTGTTTTGTTGTTTATTTACAACTAATGAGTTGTTTTTGGCTGTAAATACAGCAAATTTGTTGTTTTAATTTTCAGCGACGACTACTCTTCAGGTATTTGCTGGTTAAAAAACGGTCAATGGGTTGCTTTGGGAGTGATGGATGCGCAAATCATCAGAGATAGCCAAATTTTTGAAAGAGAAACGCGCCGAGCTGGGCTGGAATCAAAAAGACTTTCTGATGAAGATTGGCATGACTCAGCAGCAATATCAGCGTATTGAATCTGGCAGTGATATTCGGATGAGTACCCTGATGCGTCTGTTGGCGGCGATGGATCTGGAGTGCGTTATCGTGCCGAAAAAAAGCGTGCACGATGTGGAGCGCTTGCTGCAAAAAGAAACGGACAAAGTTTTAGAGGTGCACGAATTACAGGGGTTTGACAAAAAACTCAAAGATCTCGAGGACTAGCGAATGGATGGACAACGGCAGGTTGAAACGGTACAGGCATTGGCACTGATACTGCACGATGTACGTATTGGTGTGCTTGCGCACTATAGCGGTGGCAAAAATATCCTGACGTTTGACCCGCAATATCTTGCTTTGCCGGAGGCCACTCGTCCGCTGTTTACCCTAAGGCAGCGGGCGCGCCCGGGCTATCTCGAACAAGTTCTGACCTCGTCTCAGCGTCTTCCTCCCGTTTTATCCAATTTGCTGCCTGAAGGGGCATTGCGTAGTTGGTTAGCGCAATCGTTGAAAGCGCACGTTAATGAAGAGTTTCCTTTGATGGCCTGGACAGGAGCCAACCTGCCAGGGGCTCTTGAGGCGCGAGCGCTTGCCGCCAACGAGATCCCCGATTGGGCATTAACCTCGCGTGGCGAGCCGGAAGCGGTACAAATTAACGTCGGCCTGGATGCGCAGAAATTCTCTCTGGCAGGTGTGCAGATGAAGTTTTCCTCTCTGCGTAAAGACGGGCGCTTCAACATCACTTCTCAGGTGGGGGCTGACAGCTGGATCATCAAAACGCCATCGACGGTTCATCGTCACGTGCCTGAAAACGAGTATACGGCGATGCGATTGGCCCAAGCTATTGGTGTGGATATTCCAGACATTGAGCTGGTTGAGCTGAGCAAACTCGATAACCTACCGGATATTCGCTTGGCTGATGAGCCTTATGCTTACGCCATCCGTCGTTTTGATCGTAGCGAAAACGGGCGAGTGCATACTGAAGATTTTGCCCAAATATTTGAACTCTATGCACAGGATAAATACCGTGGCAAAAATTATGAGCAAATAGCGGCTTATCTCTATGACTTAGGCAGTGAACCCTTGGTTGATGTGCAACAGATGGCCCGACGCTTGTTGACGAATATTCTGCTGGCGAATGGCGATGCCCATCTAAAAAACTGGTCGATGATCTACCCCAATCAAACCGAAATTCGGCTTTCTCCCGCCTATGACATTGTGACGACCAGGGTTTATATCCCGGGTGAATCAGAAGTGGCGTTGAATATGGCGAGAGAAAAGCGCTGGTCAATGATGACCCTGCAAACTTTCGAGCATTGGGCGGCGCGCGTCGGTATTCCCTGGCCGGCTATTCGGGTGCATTTATTGGATGCTATCAATCAGGCTCGTACCCTATGGCCCGATTTATTGGAAACTTTACCCATGGTGGCAGAGCATCAATCCGTCTTACGGCAGCACTGGGCTTCGCTCTCACCCGACTTTCGTTTCTAATCTCAAACCAGGTTATTCTCCGCCGGGAAAAGCATTGATTGTCACCGGTTGACAAATCAGCGAAAATGCCCGGCTATTATCTTTTATTTACCGCTTTGCCTGGCGCCGTGCGCGGCGCGTTCTGATGCTTTCGCAGGGCGGACCAACTGTAGAATCTGAAAAACATGTCTCCTAGTGAATTTGCCCGCGAAGTCTCGAAAAGAAGAACCTTCGCCATCATCTCGCACCCCGATGCCGGTAAAACTACCATTACCGAAAAGGTGTTGCTGTTCGGACAGGCGATCCAAACCGCCGGTACGGTAAAAGGCCGTGGCTCAAACCAGCACGCCAAATCCGACTGGATGGAAATGGAAAAGCAACGTGGTATCTCGATCACCACCTCGGTGATGCAGTTCCCGTATCGCGAATGCCTGGTTAACCTGCTGGATACCCCAGGGCACGAAGACTTCTCCGAAGATACTTACCGTACTCTGACCGCCGTCGACTGCTGTCTGATGGTGATCGACGCCGCGAAAGGGGTTGAGGATCGTACCCGTAAGCTGATGGAAGTAACCCGTCTGCGCGATACGCCGATCCTGACCTTTATGAACAAACTGGACCGCGATATCCGCGATCCGATGGAAGTGATGGATGAAGTCGAGCGTGAGCTGAAAATCGCCTGTTCGCCAATCACCTGGCCCATCGGCTGCGGCAAGCTGTTTAAAGGTGTTTATCATCTGTACAAGGATGAAACCTACCTCTATCAGACCGGTAAAGGCCACACCATTCAGGAAGTGCGCATTGTCAAAGGCCTGGATAACCCAGATCTGGATGCCGCGGTGGGCGAAGATCTGGCCGCACAGCTGCGTGAAGAGCTGGAGCTGGTACAGGGCGCATCACACGAGTTCGATCGTGAAGCCTTCCTGAGCGGTGATTTGACCCCGGTCTTCTTCGGTACCGCGCTGGGTAACTTCGGCGTGGACCACATGCTCGACGGTCTGGTCGCCTGGGCACCGGCGCCGATGCCGCGTAACAGCAACACCCGTGAAGTGGTGGCCGCAGAAGAGAAATTCACCGGGTTCGTGTTCAAGATCCAGGCCAATATGGATCCAAAACACCGCGACCGCGTAGCCTTTATGCGTGTGGTTTCCGGCCGTTACGAGAAAGGCATGAAGCTGCGCCAGGTACGCACCGGTAAAGATGTGGTGATCTCCGACGCGCTGACCTTTATGGCGGGCGACCGTTCGCACGTGGAAGAAGCCTATCCGGGCGACATCATTGGCCTGCACAACCACGGTACCATTCAGATTGGCGATACCTTCACCCAGGGTGAAGACATGAAGTTCACCGGTATCCCGAACTTCGCGCCGGAGCTGTTCCGCCGCATTCGCCTGCGCGATCCGTTGAAGCAAAAGCAGCTGCTGAAAGGCCTGGTTCAATTGTCCGAAGAAGGGGCGGTGCAGGTCTTCCGTCCAATTGCCAACAACGACTTGATCGTGGGGGCGGTGGGTGTGCTGCAGTTCGACGTGGTGGTTGCGCGCCTGAAAAGCGAATACAACGTGGAAGCCTTGTACGAGTCGGTCAACGTCTCGACGGCACGCTGGGTTGAATGCAGCGACGTGAAGAAATTCGAAGAGTTCAAGCGTAAGAACGAGCTTAACCTGGCGTTGGACGGTGGCGACAACCTGTCTTACATTGCGCCAACCATGGTTAACCTGAATCTGACGCAGGAGCGCTACCCTGAAGTGGTGTTCCGCAAAACGCGCGAACACTAACAGAACGACAGGGCGCCTTAGGGCGCCCTGTGTTACATTGCTTCACCCTATTCTGCTAATTAATAAATCCCCCTCATCAGTTTCATCCACTTCCCGCATCCGCCAGCATCCGCACGGCACTCCCTGCTTTTTCTGTCATATGGTCTATATTTAATAGGGCCTTACTCAGTCGGTAAGCGTAATTCACTGTTTTTTGTCATGGTAATAGCGAGTTATTCGGTACTGTTGCCAATCAGAGACAGTGCGAAGTTATGAATATCAATAACATAGCTTTAACTCTGATTTAACTGAATGGCGTTGTCGTCAATAGGCGACAGTTTTTAGAGCGATTAGTAATCAATTTTTGTTTTGTTATTGATTTTTAAGGTTGTTTTAAAGTTGGCACAGCCGTTGCAATATTCCTGGTGTGGCAACAATCGTCTTAGCGTGAATGTTTGAACGTATAGAAATCGTGAAGTATTCACTGAGTGAGTCGCGTTATGGCGACTGAAGGGTCCGCAATCATTTTGGATCCATAACCAAAGGAAGAGATCGATGAAAAATACTAAATTTGCACAATCACTGATGGCTGTTGTTTTGGGTTCCGTTCTGGTTAGTGGCAGCGCGCTGGCTGAAGATACGCTGCTCAACAAAGCGTCGAGTGCCGCTGATAGCGCGGGTGCCAAAATCGATAGCTCCATGAAAAAAGTTGACGGCTACATGGATGACAGCGCAACAACGGCTAAAGTTAAAAGTGCGTTGGTGGATGACAAAACCATTACCAGCAGCGATATCTCGGTGAAAACGGAAAAAGGTACCGTTACCCTGAGCGGTTTTGTCGGCAGTCAGGCGCAGGCCGAGCATGCGGTTGAAGTGGCCGGTAAAGTCGAAGGCGTCAAATCCGTCAGCGACAAGCTGCACGTGAAAGACGAAAGCAAACAGTCCGTGAAGGCTTACGCCGGTGACACCGCGACCACCAGCGAACTGAAAGCCAAACTGCTGGCCGATGACATCGTGCCTTCACGCAATGTGAAAGTGGAAACCACCGACGGTGTGGTGCAGCTTTCCGGTGAAGTGAAAACTCAGGCGCAGTCTGAGCGTGCAGAAAGCATCGCCAAAGCTATCGACGGCGTGAAAAGCGTTAAAAACGACCTGGTAGTTAAGCCGTAAGTTTTAGTACGCGTAACAACAAGCACCAAATCCTGGGTTAGCTGAAAGGTTAACCCGGGATGCACCATCAAAAAAAGAAACTGACCGGCAACCTGGAAGAGCCTGAAAAGGGCACGGGTTGCGATGTGTTTTTTCACTATGGTAAGGAGAGGCTTATGTTTCGTTGGGGCATTATCTTTTTAGTCATCGCACTGATTGCTGCGGCGTTAGGTTTCGGCTCTTTGGCGGGTACCGCCGCCTGGGCTGCAAAAATCGTCTTCGTCGTGGGGATCATTCTGTTCCTGGTCAGCCTGTTTACCGGCCGCCGACGTCCTTAGCTTTTCTCTCAAAGTGTAACAAAGCTTAATTCCTTTTCTCACCGCAGGGAGGTCAGTCATGAATAGCGACATCATCCTCGGACGCTGGAAACAGTTGAAGGGCCGGGTGTGTCAGGCATTGGCGGAGTGGTCCGACAATGACTGCATCTGGCTGATGGGAAGCAATGACTGCCTCTCTGGCGTACTGCAAGAGGATTACGGAAGAGAGCAAGACGAGGTATCCTCGGGTAAAACGTCTCACTGAGGATGCAGGGTTGGGATACAGAATACCCATCACGCTCGGCAATATAGAACCGCTGGCGTATAAACCATACCGGCCCGGTAAAATGGCGCTGGTGTGTGAAGGGGGCGGGCAGCGCGGCATTTTTACCGCCGGCGTGCTGGACGAGTTTCAGCGTGCCCGCTTTAACCCTTTTGATCTGATGATCGGCACTTCTGCCGGCGCGCAAAACCTCTCGGCCTTTATTTGTGGTCAGATGGGCTATGCGCGACGCGTGATCACCCGTTACACCACCTCCGCTGAATTCTTTAACCCGCTGCGTTTTGTACGCGGTGGACATCTGATCGATCTCGACTGGCTCATTGATACTACTTCTCAACAGCTGCCGCTGGCGATGGACGTGGCGGAAAAGCACCTGACCGATGGCCGTGAGTTTTTGATGTGCGCCTGCCGCAGCGATGACTTCGAACCCACCTACCTACCGGCGCAGCGCGCCAGTTGGTTACCGGCGATCAAGGCATCCAGCGCCATTCCGGGTTTTTACCGTATGGGCGTGGATTTGGACGGCGTCAGCTATCAGGACGGTGGCATCAGCGATGCGATCCCGGTCGAAGAGGCCTATCGCCGTGGCGCGGACACCATCGTGGTGATCCGTACCGTGCCTTCGCAGATGTATTACACCCCACAGTGGATGAAGCGCATGGAGCACTGGCTGAGCGAAAGCAGCCTGCAGCAGATGGTGCGCATCCTTCAGCACCACGAACAAAGCTATCACCGCATTCAGCAATTCATTGAGAAGCCGCCCGGCAAGCTGCGCATCTTTGAAATTTTCCCGCCAAAACCACTGGCCAGCAATGCCTTGGGCAGCCGATTGACGTCGCTCAATCAGGACTATCACCTGGGGCGCCGCTGCGGACGCTATTTCCTGGCAACCGTCGGGCACTGGCTGGTCGAGCAGGACAAACTGGACGGTATGAAAGTGAAGAAGGCGCTGTCGCGCCGTTTGATTCAGCCGGAGAACGTCATTATGCCTTCGCCGATCGTGACCGACGTGACGCATCCGCGTGAGCTGTCGACCCAGCCGGAGGCCAATCTGGCCGCGAGAGAGATTATTCTGCCGGGTGATGTGCCGCCGGGCGAAGGTGGCCTGCTGTGAGTCCTGACTTCATCGATACCCACTGCCACTTCGATTTCCCGCCGTTCAGTGGAAATGAACTCGAAAGCCTCGCGTTGGCTGAACAGGCCGGCGTACGGCGAATTATCGTGCCGACGGTCACTGCCGATCGCTTTGCGCTGGTGTTAAAGCTGGCGCGCGACTATCCGCCGCTGTTTGCTGCCCTGGGGCTGCACCCGTTGTATATCGCCCAGCATCAGGAAGCGGAACTTGAGCAGTTGGCGGGGTTTCTGGCCAGCCGTCCCCAGAAGTTGGTGGCGGTGGGGGAGATTGGTCTGGATCTGTATATGGAGGATCCGCAGTTCGAACGGCAACAACGGCTGCTGAAGGCTCAGTTGAAGCTGGCCAAGGAATATGACCTGCCGGTGATCCTGCATTCTCGCCGCAGTCACGATCAACTGGCGGCGATGTTGCGTCGCGCTGAGCTACCGCGCCGGGGCGTGGTACACGGTTTTGCCGGCAGCCTGTCCCAGGCGCAGGCGTTTATCCGCCTGGGGTATTACATCGGTGTGGGGGGCACCATCAGCTATGAGCGGGCACAGAAAACCCGTAGCGTGATGGCCCAACTGCCGTTGACCTCCTTACTGTTGGAAACCGATGCGCCGGACATGCCGCTGGCCGGCTACCAGGGGCAGCCCAACCGCCCTGAACGTGCCGCCGAAGTTTTCCAGGTGTTGTGCCAGCTGCGCCCGGAGTCTCCCGATCAGATTTCGGCCCAGCTGCAACACAACACTCACGCCTTGTTTACCCTTTAAGCCTCTGCTACGCGATAACTGTGATGCTTATCACGTTATAAGATTTTCATTTGCTTCTTGTTGTATGCATTTGTGACATAAATCGGTACGAGGGTTACCTCGCTCCGTATAATCGCTCCCCGAAATTACTCTAAAGCAACCCCGTGTTCCTCTCTGACAGGGATGCATTTCTTTTTCGCAACAGGGATACTTTGCATGCAACTCATCATGAGCCTGGTCGGCATGGCGGTGCTGATCGCCATTGCGGTGCTGCTCTCCAGCAACCGCCGCGCGATCAATCTGCGCACCGTTGTTTGGGCATTTGTGCTTCAGGTCGCCATCGGCGCGCTGGTGCTGTATGTCCCGGTAGGACGTTCGATTCTTGGTGGCATGTCGGCCGGTGTGGCCAACGTGATCGCCTACGGTAATCAGGGCATTTCATTTATCTTCGGCGGTCTGGTATCTGACAAGATGTTTGAAGTCTTCGGCGGCGGCGGTTTCGTTTTTGCGCTGCGCGTACTGCCGGTGATCGTGTTCTTCTCCTCGCTGATTGCGGTGCTGTATTACCTCGGCATCATGCAATTGGTGATCCGCGTGTTGGGCGGTGGTTTGCAAAAGCTGCTGGGCACTTCGCGGACCGAATCGCTGTCGGCGACCGCCAACATTTTTGTCGGCCAAACTGAAGCCCCGCTGGTGGTGCGTCCGTATATCGCCACCATGACCCAGTCTGAGCTGTTTACCGTGATGTGTGGCGGCCTGGCCTCGGTGGCCGGTTCGGTGCTGGCGGGTTATGCCCAGATGGGCGTGCCGCTGGAATACCTGATCGCCGCTTCGTTTATGGCTGCGCCGGGCGGCCTGCTGTTCGCCAAGCTGATGGTGCCGGAAACCGAAAAAACCCACGATAAAGACGACGCGATGAAGTTGATCGCAGAAGATGAACGCCCGGCCAACGTGATCGATGCGGCAGCTTCAGGTGCGGCTTCAGGCATGCAGCTGGCGCTGAACGTCGGCGCGATGCTGTTGGCGTTTATCGCGTTAATCGCTTTGCTGAACGGAATCCTTGGCGGTATCGGCGGCTGGTTCGATTATCCGCAGCTGTCGTTGGAGCTGATACTCGGTTGGGTGTTCTCACCGATCGCCTTCCTGATCGGCGTACCTTGGCATGAAGCGATGGCCGCCGGCTCGTTTATCGGTCAGAAGATTATCGTTAACGAGTTTGTCGCCTACATGAACTTCGGTGCTTACCTGCGTCCGGATGATGTGGTCGCGGCAGAAGGGCTGCAGGTGTTGTCCACGCACACCAAGGCGATCATCTCCTTTGCGCTGTGCGGCTTTGCCAACCTGTCGTCGGTGGCGATCCTGCTCGGCGGGCTGGGCAGCATGGCACCGAACCGTCGTCACGATATTGCTCGTTTCGGTCTGAAAGCCGTGGCTGCGGGTACGCTCTCCAACCTGATGAGTGCAACCATCGCCGGGTTCTTCCTGGCGCTGTAACCCCCGGTCCTGTCCTGTGATAGCGCCGCGAGCCCTATTGCAGGACAGCGCCTATACTCTAAGACGGGCACAGCGTGCTGTGCCCGCGTCTGTTTCTTTAGCGAATTTGTGAACGATATCGCGTTATTTTGTGATGGTCTTCACATATAATTCCGGCCTGTTACAGTGTTATTTCATATAGTGTGACCCCGAACGCGAATTGCCTTCGGCGATCATGTTCAAATAGCTATTACTGACCCTGCGCGATGCGAAGGGTTATGTGCGGTGAGAAGGATCTCAGTTGCCGCGGTGGGAACCCGTTCCCCAGCGCTATCTTCAAGGAACCAAGTCCGCTCGCCAACACCCAGGTTCTCAGTTGGAGAGTTTTATGACCGAATTAACCGCAGCAGCGCAACGTGCGCTGACCTTAATGGATTTGACCACGCTGAACGACGACGACACCGATGAAAAAGTGATCGCGCTGTGTCGTCAGGCAAACAGCCCGGCCGGCCATACCGCGGCCATCTGCATTTACCCGCGTTTTATCCCGGTGGCGCGCAAGGCTCTGCGTGAGCAGGGGACGCCGGACATCCGCATTGCGACCGTCACCAATTTTCCGCATGGCAACGACGATATCGAAATCGCGCTGGCGGAAACACGTGCGGCAATCGCCTATGGCGCTGATGAAGTGGACGTGGTGTTCCCTTACCGCGCGCTGATCGCCGGTAATGAGCAGGTGGGTTTTGAACTGGTCAAACAGTGTAAGCAGGCCTGCCAGGCGGCCAACGTGCTGTTGAAAGTGATCGTTGAAACCGGTGAGCTCAAGCAGGCCAGTCTGATCCGTAAAGCATCGGAAATCGCCATCAACGCCGGTGCTGACTTTATTAAAACTTCTACCGGTAAAGTGCCGGTCAACGCGACGCTGGAAAGCGCCGAGCTGATGATGTCGGTGATCCGCGATCTGGGCGTTGCCAAAACGGTGGGCTTCAAGCCGGCCGGTGGCGTACGCACTGCGGAAGACGCGCTGCACTATCTGCAACTTGCCGATCGTATTCTGGGCGAAGGTTGGGCCGATGCGCGTCATTTCCGCTTCGGGGCTTCCAGTCTGTTAGCCAGCCTGCTGACGACGCTGGGCCACAGTGCCGGGCAGTCCGGCAGCGGTTACTGATCGATTACGTCGGCAAGGCGAGATGATCGCCAGCCTGCACTCTACTCTAGCTAAAACAGGGGGACGCTTTGTTCCTGGCCCAAGAAATTATCCGTAAGAAACGTGACGGTCAGCCGTTGAGCGAAGCAGAAATCCGCTTTTTCATCAATGGTATCCGTGACAACGTAGTCTCAGAAGGTCAAATTGCCGCGCTGGCGATGACCATTTATTTCCACGATATGACCATGCCGGAGCGCGTGGCGCTGACCATGGCAATGCGTGATTCCGGTACCGTACTGGACTGGAAAAGCCTGTCACTGAACGGGCCACTGGTCGACAAGCACTCCACCGGCGGCGTGGGCGATGTCACTTCGCTGATGCTGGGCCCGATGGTGGCGGCTTGCGGCGGCTATGTGCCGATGATCTCCGGCCGTGGTTTGGGCCATACCGGCGGCACGCTGGACAAGCTGGAAGCGATCCCGGGTTTTAATATTTTCCCGGACGACAATGCCTTCCGCAAAATTATTCAGGACGTCGGCGTGGCGATTATCGGCCAGACCAGCTCGCTGGCCCCAGCGGACAAACGTTTCTACGCGACCCGCGATATCACCGCTACCGTAGATTCCATTCCGCTGATCACCGCCTCTATCCTGGCGAAGAAGCTGGCGGAAGGTCTGGATGCGTTGGTGATGGACGTTAAAGTCGGTTCCGGTGCCTTTATGCCGACTTACGCGCTGTCGGCTGATTTGGCGCAGGCGATTGTTGGCGTAGCCAACGGCGCCGGGTGCAAAACCACCGCGCTGCTGACCGACATGAACCAGGTGCTGGCCTCCAGCGCCGGCAACGCAGTGGAAGTTCGCGAAGCTGTGCGCTTCCTGACCGGCGAATACCGCAATCCGCGCCTGCTGGAAGTGACCATGGCGCTGTGCGTGGAAATGCTGCTTTCCGGTGGCCTGGCGAAAGATGATGCCGATGCGCGTGCCAAACTGCAGGCGGTGCTGGACAATGGTAAAGCGGCAGAAGTGTTTGGCCGCATGGTCGCTGCACAGCAAGGCCCGACCGATTTCGTCGAGCGCTACGACAGCTATTTGCCTGCCGCGACCCTCAGCAAGCCGGTTTACGCCGAGAAAACAGGTATCATCAGTGCAATGGATACCCGTGCGCTGGGCATGGCGGTGGTGTCTTTGGGCGGCGGTCGTCGCCGTGCAACCGACAGCATCGACTACAGCGTGGGCCTGACCGGCATGGCACGCCTGGGCGACAAAGTGGATACCCAGCAGCCGCTGGCGGTGATCCACGCCAACGACGAAGAGAGCTGGCAGCAGGCGGCCGACGCGGTACGCAGTGCGATGGTGCTGAGCGACAAAGCGCCGGAAGTGACGCCTGTGGTCTACAAGCGCATCACGGAATAATTAACGAATCAGGAGCTGCAGCGGCCTTTTCGCTGTCGCCCACAGCGTGAGAACACGCAGGAGAGCATGATGAAACGTACATTTATTATGGTATTAGACTCATTCGGTATTGGCGCAAGTGAAGATGCCGAGCGTTTTGGCGACAAGGGCTCCGACACTCTGGGCCACATTGCCGAAGTTTGCGCACGCGGTGAAGCCAACGTTGGCCGTCAGGGCCCGTTGACGCTGCCTAACCTGAGCCGTCTGGGCCTGGGCAAAGCGGCGGAAGAATCCACCGGCACCTTCCCGCAAGGGCTGGATCGCAATGCGGACATCATCGGCGCCTACGCTTACGCCAGCGAACTCTCTTCTGGTAAAGATACTCCGTCAGGCCACTGGGAAATCGCCGGCGTGCCGGTACTGTTCGATTGGGGTTACTTCAGCGACGAACACAACAGCTTCCCGCAGGAACTGCTGGACAAGCTGGTCGAGCGCGCTAACCTGCCGGGCTACCTCGGTAACTGCCATTCCTCCGGCACCGTGATCCTCGACCAACTGGGCGAAGAGCACATGAAAACCGGCAAGCCGATTTTCTACACCTCTGCCGACTCGGTATTCCAGATCGCCTGCCACGAAGAGACCTTCGGCCTGGATCGTCTGTATGAACTCTGTGAAATCGCCCGTGAAGAGCTGACCGAAGGCGGTTACAACATTGGCCGCGTGATCGCGCGTCCATTCCTGGGCGACAAGCCGGGCAACTTCCAGCGTACCGGTAACCGTCACGATCTGGCCGTAGAGCCACCGGCGCCAACCGTGCTGAAAAAGCTGGTGGACGAGAAGGGCGGCGAAGTGGTGTCGATCGGTAAGATTGCCGATATCTACGCCAACGTGGGCATCACCAAAAAGGTCAAGGCTACCGGCATCGACGCGCTGTTCGACGCCACCCTGATCGAAATGGAAAAAGCCGGTGACAACACCATAGTGTTCACCAACTTCGTTGATTTTGACTCCTCTTACGGCCACCGCCGCGACGTTGCAGGCTATGCCGCAGCGCTGGAGCTGTTCGACCGCCGCCTGCCGGAGCTGCTGAAACTGGTGAAAGATGAAGATATCATTATCTTCACCGCTGACCACGGCTGCGATCCGACCTGGCCGGGCACCGACCACACCCGTGAGCACATTCCTGTCCTGGTTTATGGCCCGAAAGTGAAACCGGGTTCGTTGGGCCACCGTGAAACCTTCGCCGACATCGGCCAGACCGTAGCCAGCTACTTTGGTGTGTCACCGATGGACTACGGTAAATCCATGCTCTAAGCCCCGTATTTCAAGCCGCAGCGTTGTTAGCTTCACGAGTGAACCCCAGTCACTTACTCAAGTAAGCTCCTGGGGATTCACCCGCTAGCTGCCTAGCTGCAACTCGAAATTCAAGGCTTAGATGTTTGACGTTTTTATTAAATATGATTTCTGAAGGAAGATAATTATGGCTACGCCGCACATTAATGCTGAAATGGGTGATTTCGCTGACGTAGTACTGATGCCGGGCGATCCGCTGCGTGCAAAATACATCGCCGAAACTTTCCTGGAAGGCGCGGTGGAAGTGAACAACGTGCGTGGCATGCTGGGCTTTACCGGTACCTACAAGGGCCGCAAAATCTCGGTAATGGGCCACGGTATGGGTATCCCATCCTGCTCCATCTATGCGCGTGAACTGATTGCCGAATTCGGCGTGAAGAAAATCATCCGCGTGGGTTCTTGCGGCGCGGTGCGTGACGATATCAAACTGCGTGATGTGGTGATCGGTATGGGTGCTTGCACCGATTCCAAAGTGAACCGCATGCGTTTCAAGGATCACGACTACGCGGCGATCGCCGACTTCGACATGGTGCGTAACGCAGTAGATGCGGCAGCGGCGCAGGGCATCCCGGCACGCGTAGGTAACATCTTCTCCGCTGATCTGTTCTATACGCCGGATCCGGATATGTTCCAGGTGATGAAGAAGTACGGCATCCTAGGCGTGGAAATGGAAGCGGCCGGCATCTACGGCGTGGCGGCTGAGCTGTTCGAAGAGTTCGGTTCCAAGGCCCTGACCATTTGTACCGTTTCCGACCACATTCTGCGTCATGAAGCGACCACCGCGGCAGAGCGTCAAACCACCTTTAATGAAATGATCATTATCGCGCTGGAATCTGTGCTGTTGGGCGACAAAGCCTAATCATACTGCGGGCGCAGCGTTCTGCTGCGCCCCAGCTAATCTATTCATCGTACTCCCCTCATTTTCTTGAAATGCTTTACCTTATAGATAATTAGCGCTATTACTCTATTCACCAATCTATTCACTCATCTATTCATCTATGACTAGCCTCGAGCAAGTTCTGCGTAAGGGGCCCGCCGCGTCGAAAGCACTCACCGATGCGCTGGGTATCAGCCAACCGACGCTGTCGCGCCGTATCCATACGCTGGCGGAAGCGGTGCTGACTATGGGTAAAGGCCGAGCCACCCGCTATGCATTGCGCAGGGTTGTGGGAGGGGAGACGCATTTTCCACTCTATCAGGTGAGCGAGCAGGGCAAGGTCTCTAAGCTGGCCACGCTTTATCCTGTCTATCCGGCGGAGAGTTATGCGGTCCACAATGAGCAAAATGGCGAATGGCACCTCTATGATGGATTGCCTTGGTACCTTAATGATCTGCGGCCGACAGGTTTTCTTGGTCGGGCGTGGGGGAAAGCCATCTCGCATGTTTTGCGGCTGCCGGAAGATACCTTGCTATGGAGCGAAGAACAGCGCTTGGTAGCCGTTTGTCACTTTGGGGATGACATGAGTGGCAGTCTGTTGCCCGGTAATGGAAGTTATCAACGCTGGCTGGCCCGGAGTCCGCAGGAAGCCGTGCCGATGACGGATAAAAAAATCCGCTACGCGCAGCTGGCGAAGCTGGCGCTGGCAGGGGAACTGGTCGGGTCTTCTGCAGGCGGAGAGCAACCCAAGTTTATCGCCTATGCCGAACTGAAGGATGATCGATGCGGTCATGTGCTGGTGAAATTCAGTACGGCGCCGGAAAACCCGAATGCTCAGCGTTGGAGTGATTTGCTGATCGCAGAATCACTGGCGTTGCAGGTTGTGGCGGAAGCCGGATTTCCTGCTGCACAGGGTGAAATCCTGCTGGGTGAGGACCGGCAATGTTTTCTGGAGATCGAGCGGTTCGATCGCATAGGTCAGTTTGGCCGGGTGGCGATGGTTTCGTTGGAAGCCCTGGATGCCGAATTCAGCGGGAGCGGCAATGTTAACTGGGCCACTGCCGCCAAGGGGTTACTGCGGCAAGGTGTGATCGACCGTCCGACCTGTCAGCGAATGGCTCTGTATTGGGCATTCGGCAGATTGATAGCCAATAGTGATATGCACCAGGGTAATTTATCGTTCTTGCGCCCTGAACAGCGGCCGATAGCGCTGGCGCCGTTATACGATATGTTGCCGATGGCATTTGCTCCAACCAGCAGCGGCAATATGCGGCACACCGCGTTGGAAATTCGGCTGAGCCATGAAGTCAGCGGCGCTATTTGGCGGCAGGCGGAATTGATGGCGCTGGCGTTCTGGCAACGTACGGCACAGCATGAGCTGATCAGCGAGGCGTTCCGTGGTGTTGCCGACCAGATGTTGATGCAGGTTCAAGGGCTGAACGAACACATCCAGCGCATGGCTTAGAGGGAGCCTAGGGCTGAGTTTGATGACAAAGTAGTCTTTGAGCCTGAGATACCCGGGCCTAGCGCACCGAGGGGCCATTATGGGACACGTCCATGTGTCCCACCCTACGGGCCGACTGGAAGTCGTTCCCATTTGCTCCCGGCAAATGGGTCGGCGGGCAAGCCGCTACGACCCCTACGGCACGCTCTCCCTAATAACGGGCTTTGTCAGCGGTCTAGCCTAGGGCTTCTTCTCTTCTTTCTTTTCTTCCGGCCGTTCGTCATCGTCATTCTCCACCGTATTACCTTCTTCCAATGGCGTATTGGCGGTTAACAGGTACGGGGACTGCTGCCAGCGGCTGCGGCGGTGCTGCAGCAGGGTACGCGCCAGGATGATGCCGATGGCCAGCGCCAGCAGGATCATCAGGCGCAGCAGGTTGGTGGTGTTATCCACCTGTTTGGATTCGGTCGCCAGCACGTGGGTGTCCAGCGTGATGCGGATAAAGCCGATCGGCCCGTCTTTGTTCTCGATGGGCTCTACCAGTTGATGATTGAAGTAGCTGCCGGCGCGTTTACCGTCAAGCGACAGGCGATCGCGTATACTTATCTGCTCACCGGCGTGGGAAACCAGGGACCCGTCCAGTTGATAGACGCTGGCGTCCAGAATGCGGCTGTGGTCAGTGAGCTGGTTGAGGATGGCGTCGATGCGTTGGTTGTCGACGTCGCTGTCGTCATCCATCAGGGGGGCCAGGCTGGATGCCACCTGTTTGGTCAGCGTTTGCGCCAGCTCTTCCACCTGTTCGGATCGCGCCAATTGGTGACTCAGGCTAAAATAGGAAGCACCCTGCATCAACAGCACCAGCAAAGCCAGGCAAATCAGGATAATAGCGGTGCGGTGCAGGCGGAATTTCAGTTTAGCGCGGGCCATGCAGGTTCCTTGGGCATCTTGGACACTTTATGTTGCCAGAAGCAATGGCGATAGGATAGCTTGATGCGTCGTTTTATCATGCAGTGTTTTTTCAGGAGTTAAGGATGTCGAATAGTCTGACCTATTGCGATCTCCCGGCTGAGATCTCTCAATGGCCGGGTCTTCCCCTTTCGCTGAGCGGTGACGAAGTGATGCCGCTGGATTATCGGGCGGGTCATACCGGTTGGCTATTATATGGCAGAGAACTGAACAAAACGCGCATTACCGATTTCCAGCGCAAGCTGGGCGCGGCGATGGTGATCGTCACCGCCTGGTGCGTGGAGGATTATCAGGTGGTGCGTCTGGCGGGCACGCTGACGGCACGCGCCAAAACGCTGGCGGCGGAGAGCGGGCTGGATGTGGCGCCGCTGGGCAAGATCCCTCACCTGCGCACCCCTGGGTTGCTGGTGATGGATATGGACTCCACCGCGATTGAAATTGAATGCATCGACGAGATCGCCAAACTGGCGGGCGTCGGTGAGCAGGTGTCGGAAGTGACTGAACGCGCGATGCGCGGCGAGCTGGACTTTACTGCCAGCCTGCGTCAGCGCGTCGGCACGCTGAAAGGCGCCGATGCCAATATCCTCAAACAGGTGCGCGACGAGCTGCCGCTGATGTCCGGACTGACCAACCTGGTGCGCAAGCTGCAGGCGATGGACTGGCACGTGGCGATTGCCTCCGGCGGCTTCACCTACTACGCCGAATATCTGCGTGACAGACTGAAGCTGGTGGCCGTGGTGGCTAACGAGCTTGAGATCCGCGACGGCAAGCTGACCGGCGAGGTGCTGGGGCCGGTGGTGGACGCGCAGTTCAAAGCAGATACGCTGGTGGCACTGGCGGAAAAGCTGGGCATTCCACCGCAGCAAACTGTCGCCATCGGTGACGGCGCCAACGATTTGAAAATGATGCAGGTTGCCGGGTTGGGCATTGCCTATCATGCCAAGCCTAAAGTGTATGAGAAGGCGCAGGTGTCGATTCGTCATGCCGATCTTATGGGCGTGCTGTGCGTGTTGACCGGCAGCCTGAAACACGAAGTTCGCTAAGTAGGCCCCTGACACGGCGATGACGCCCGTCAGCAGCAATGTGGTAATAAAGCAGAGGTAATCAGTGGCAAAAGCAGCAAAACGGGCGTTTGTATGTAATGAGTGCGGCGCAGATTATCCGCGCTGGCAGGGGCAGTGCAGCGCTTGCCACGCCTGGAACAGCATTACAGAAGTGCGTCTGGCTGCCGTGTCTTCCTCTTCTCGCAACGAGCGCCTGAGCGGTTACGCCGGCGATGCCGGTATCAGCAAGGTGCAAAAGCTGTCGGACATCAGCCTGGAAGAGCTGCCGCGTTTTTCCACCGGTTTCCTTGAGTTTGACCGCGTGCTGGGCGGCGGGGTGGTTCCGGGCAGTGCGATCCTGATCGGCGGCAACCCTGGCGCAGGGAAAAGTACCTTGCTGCTGCAGGTGCTGTGCAAACTGTCCGAGCAGATGAAAACCCTGTACGTCACCGGCGAGGAATCGCTGCAGCAGGTCGCCATGCGCGCCCATCGCCTCGGTTTGCCGACCGGCGGCCTGAATATGCTTTCGGAAACCAGCATCGAACAGATCTGCCTGATCGCCGAGCAGGAACAGCCGAAGCTGATGGTGATCGACTCCATTCAGGTGATGCACATGGCGGATATTCAATCCTCGCCGGGTAGCGTAGCGCAGGTCCGTGAAACGGCGGCTTATCTGACGCGCTTCGCCAAGACGCGCGGCGTGGCGATTGTCATGGTCGGCCACGTTACCAAAGACGGTTCGCTGGCCGGACCGAAAGTATTGGAACACTGCATCGACTGTTCGGTGCTGCTGGACGGCGACGCCGATTCGCGTTTTCGTACTCTGCGCAGCCACAAAAACCGCTTTGGTGCGGTGAACGAACTGGGCGTGTTCGCCATGACCGAGCAGGGCCTGCGTGAGGTCAGCAACCCGTCTGCCATCTTCCTCAGCCGGGGTGACGAGGTGACCTCCGGCAGTTCGGTGATGGTGGTTTGGGAAGGCACGCGGCCGTTGCTGGTGGAGATTCAGGCGCTGGTGGATCATTCCATGATGTCTAACCCGCGGCGGGTTGCGGTCGGTCTGGAACAAAACCGATTGGCGATCCTGTTGGCCGTGCTGCATCGCCATGGCGGATTGCAGATGTCCGATCAGGACGTGTTCGTTAACGTGGTCGGTGGGGTGAAGGTCAGCGAAACCAGCGCCGATTTGGCGTTGCTGATGTCGCTGGTGTCCAGCCTGCGCGACCGCCCATTGCCGAACGATTTGGTGGTGTTTGGCGAAGTGGGGCTGGCGGGGGAGATCCGTCCGGTACCGAGCGGTCAGGAACGTATTTCCGAAGCGGCGAAGCACGGTTTCAAGCGCGCCATCGTGCCGCACGCTAACGTACCGAAAAAACCGCCGGCCAATATGCAGGTGTTTGGCGTGAAGAAACTGGCGGATGCGCTGGACGTGTTGGAGCAGTTTTATTAATTGCCATGGGGTACGCAGATTATGCTATTTTGTTTAGCATACTAAACGGAGGGGCTATGCGGCAATTTGATTACCTGAAGGCGTCGATTAAGCAGAAGAACTGCACTCTGCAGCAGGTGGCGGATGCCAGTGGCATGACCAAAGGCTACCTTAGCCAGCTGTTAAACGACAAAATCAAAAGCCCCAGCGCCCAGAAGCTGGAGGCGCTGCACCGTTACCTCGGGCTGGAGTTCCCACGCCGTGAGAAAAAGGTCGGCGTGGTGTTTGGTAAATTTTACCCACTGCACACCGGTCATATTTACCTGATCCAGCGAGCCTGTAGCCAGGTGGATGAGTTGCACGTGATCCTGTGCCACGATGAACCGCGCGATCGGGAGCTGTTCGACAACAGCTCCATGTCGCAACAGCCGACGGTCAGCGATCGTCTGCGCTGGCTGCTGCAAACCTTCAAATATCAGAAAAACATCCATATTCACTCGTTTGACGAACAGGGCATCGAGCCCTATCCGCACGGCTGGAACGTGTGGAGCGACGGGGTGAAAGCTTTTCTGGAGCAGAAAGCCATAGTGCCGAGCTTTATCTATTCCAGTGAAGCACAGGATGCTCCGCGCTATCGCGAACATCTGGGCATTGAAACCATTCTGATCGATCCCGAACGTTCATTTATGAACATCAGCGGCCGCCAGATCCGTCAGGATCCGTTCCGCTATTGGGACTATATTCCGACCGAAGTGAAGCCGTTTTTTGTTCGCACCGTGGCCATCCTCGGCGGCGAGTCGAGCGGTAAATCGACCCTGGTCAATAAGTTGGCGAACATCTTCAATACCACCAGCGCCTGGGAATATGGCCGCGACTACGTGTTCTCTCACCTGGGCGGGGATGAGATGGCGTTGCAATATTCCGACTACGACAAAATTGCCCTTGGCCAGGCACAGTACGTCGATTTTGCGGTGAAATACGCCAATAAAGTGGCGTTTATCGATACCGACTTCGTGACCACTCAGGCGTTCTGCAAAAAGTACGAAGGACGCGAGCACCCCTTTGTACAGGCGTTGATCGACGAGTACCGGTTTGATCTGGTGATCCTGCTGGAGAATAACACCCCATGGGTGGCGGATGGGTTGCGCAGCCTGGGCAATCCCAACGATCGCAAGGCATTCCAGTATTTGCTGGAAGAGATGCTGCGGGCCAACAACATTGAATACGTACACGTAGAGTCCAGCGATTACGACGAGCGCTTCCTGCGCTGCGTCGAACTGGTCAAACAGCTGTTGGCGGCCGATGCCAGCCGCCTGGTCGGCGTTGCAGTCTAAGCCTGCGGGGCGCAGGCTGCGCCCCGTCGGTCATCAGTAAACAATCACCAGTTTTCCCTGCATATGTCCGTCGAGCAGTTTTTGGTGCGCGGCGGTCAGCGTCGGCACCGTTAGCCCCTGCATCGTTTCGCTCAGGGTGGTGCTCAGCTTCCCTTCATCCAGCAGTTGCGCCACTTGCTTGAGGATTTCGCCTTGCTGTGCGATATCCGGCGTGTTGAACATGCTGCGGGTAAACATCAATTCCCAGTGCAGTGCGGCGCTTTTCAGCTTCAGTGCGCTTTGGTCCAACGGCTGGGCATTTTCTACGATGGTGCAGATGTGGCCCATTGGCGCGATCAGATCGGAGATGGCTTGCCAGTGGCCGTCGGTGTCATTCAGGCAAAGAATATAATCCACGTTCTCAATGCCCTGTTGCGCCAGGTTAGCTTTCAGATCGCGATAGTCCACCACCAGATCGGCACCCCGCTCCAGACACCAGGCCGCCGACTCGGGACGAGAGGCGGTGGCAATCACCTTCACCTGGCTGCGCTGTACCGCAAACGGGATCGCCAGCGAACCAACGCCACCGGCGCCGCCGATGATCAGCAGGGTTTTCCCCGGTGCCGCGTCCTGAATTTTCAGATGTTCGAACAGCGCCTCCCAGGCGGTCAGGGCGGTCAGCGGCATGGCGGCAGACTCGGCCCAGTTCAGGCTGCGAGGCTTGTGGGCAGTAATACGTGAATCGATCAACTGTTGGGTGCTGTTGCTGCCCGGGCGAGTGATATCACCGGCGTACCAGACCTCGTCACCGGGTTTGAAGCCGCTGACGCTGCTGCCCACTTCAACCACGACGCCGCTGGCATCCCAACCGAGAATGCGTGGCTGCTGCAGGCCGCTTTTTTGCAGGCCGGCATGGACCTTGGTATCCACCGGGTTGACCGACACCGCTTTCACTTCCACCAACAGATCGTACTGACCCGGCGTGGGTTTTTCCGGGCTGATCTCTATGAAGGCGGCGGGGTTTTTCGGGTCTACGGCAATGGCTTTAATCGGCATGACTGTGCTCCTTTCGAATGAATAACCTCAGTGTAGACCTCTTGAGAGGGAGTGATAAGATGGACAATAACTAACTAAGTGTTCGTTTAAGGTGAACAATGAGGTTTAAGCAGTTGCAGGATATGGCGCTATTCGCGCTGGTGGCCGAGTGCGGCAGTTTTACTGCCGCCGCCAAACGTGCCGCTTTGCCGAAGTCCAGCGTCAGCCAGCGCATCAGCCAGTTGGAACAGACGTTGGGCCTGCGCCTGTTGAACCGCACCACCCGCCAGCTCAACCTGACGTTTGCCGGTGAACGCTATCTGGAACACTGTCAGGAGATGCTGACCGCTGCCGAACGGGCGGATTTGGCACTGCAACGGCTGCGTGACAACCCCAGCGGCCGGTTGCGCATCTCAACCCCTGCCGGGCTGGGGGCGACCTTGTTGGCACGGCTGGCGGCGGATTTTCAGCGCCAATATCCGGACGTTTCGCTGGAGGTGTCGGTATCCGATGCGATGGTGGATATGGTGCAGGACGGGTTCGATGCCGCTTTGCGCACCGGCAAACCACAGGATTCTTCTTTGATTGGTCGCCGCTTGGGGCATGCGCCGCGCTATTTGCTGGCATCGTCGGCGTATCTGGCACAGTACCCGCCTATCCTGCATCCGCAACAGTTGCAGCAGCACCGCTGCATCGCGCACCGTTCCTGGCCCGCATGGAATCTGCGCCGAGGCGATGAGTATTTTCGCTGGCAACTGCCGACGCTGCATATCACCGATAACCTGTTATACGCGCGTGAATGTGCAATCGCCGGCGCGGGCATCACTTTACTGCCGGCATTTCTCAGCCGCGAAGTGGTGGCGCAAAAGCAATTGGTGGAGGTGTTGCCGGACTGGCAGGCGGAGGGCAATGAACTCTATTTGGTTTATCCGAGCCGCAAGCTTAATTCGCCGGCGCTGGCCTGTTTTATCGATGTGGTGTTGCAACATCCGGTATTCGACGATTATGCCCGCGAACTGGCTCGGGATTAAAAAAGGCGCCGCATGCGGCGCCTTCCGGATTACTTGGCGATTCTCTTGTACTTGATACGGTGCGGCTCAAGCGCTTCAGCGCCCAGCGTACGTTTCTTGTACTCTTCGTATTCGGTAAAGTTACCTTCGAAGAACTCGACGTTACCTTCATCCTGGTAATCCAGAATGTGGGTGGCGATACGGTCGAGGAACCAACGGTCGTGCGAGATAACCATCGCACAGCCCGGGAACTCCAGCAGGGCGTTTTCTAGTGCGCGCAGGGTTTCGATATCCAGGTCGTTGGTCGGTTCGTCGAGCAGCAGGACGTTGCCGCCAACCTGCAGCAGCTTGGCCAGGTGCAGACGGCCACGTTCGCCCCCGGACAGCTCGCCTACGCGTTTGCCCTGGTCGACGCCTTTGAAGTTAAAGCGGCCGACGTAAGCACGGCTTGGCATTTCGGTGTTGCCGATACGCATGATGTCCTGGCCGCCGGAGACTTCTTCCCAAACGGTTTTTGAATTATCCATGCTGTCACGGAACTGATCGACCGAGGCCAGTTTAACGGTGTCGCCCAGCACGATGCTGCCGGAATCAGGCTGTTCCTGACCGGACATCATGCGGAACAGCGTGGATTTACCGGCGCCGTTCGGACCGATAATGCCGACAATCGCGCCTTTCGGCACGGCAAAGGAGAGATCGTCAATCAGCACGCGGTCGCCGTAGGACTTGCGCAGGTTGCTGACTTCAACCACTTTATCGCCCAGGCGTGCGCCAGGTGGAATAAAGAGTTCGTTGGTTTCGTTACGCTTTTGGTATTCGGTGCTGTTCAGCTCTTCAAAGCGGGCCAAACGCGCCTTGCCTTTGGACTGACGGCCTTTAGCGCCTTGGCGAACCCATTCCAGCTCTTTCTCGATGGATTTGCGGCGTGCGGCTTCGGAAGAGGCTTCCTGCGCCAGACGTGCATCTTTCTGCTCCAGCCAGGAAGAGTAGTTGCCTTCCCACGGGATGCCTTCGCCGCGGTCCAGCTCGAGGATCCAGCCGGCCACGTTGTCGAGGAAGTAACGGTCGTGGGTGATCGCCACCACGGTCCCTTCGAAGTCGTGCAGGAAGCGTTCCAGCCAGGCCACGGATTCCGCATCCAGGTGGTTGGTTGGTTCGTCCAGCAGCAACATGTCCGGTTTTTCCAGCAGCAGGCGACACAGCGCTACGCGGCGACGTTCACCCCCGGAGAGGTTGGCGATTTTGGCGTCCCATTCCGGCAGGCGCAACGCATCGGCGGCGCGCTCGAGCTGGGTATTCAGGTTGTGGCCGTCGTGGGCCTGAATGATTTCTTCCAGACGACCCTGTTCAGCGGCCAGCTTGTCGAAGTCCGCACCTTCTTCAGCGTACAACGCGTACACCTCATCCAGACGTTTCAGGGCACCGACCACTTCCGCCAGCGCTTCTTCGACCGACTCGCGGACGGTGTGCTCCAGGTTCAGCTGCGGCTCCTGAGGCAGGTAGCCGATTTTGATCCCTTGCTGCGGGCGAGCTTCACCTTCGATATCGGTGTCGATGCCGGCCATGATGCGCAACAGAGTGGATTTACCCGAGCCGTTCAGACCCAGCACGCCGATTTTGGCGCCAGGGAAGAAGCTCAGTGAGATGTTTTTCAGGATATGACGCTTCGGCGGAACCACTTTGCCGACGCGGTGCATGGTATAGACGTATTGAGCCACGGTGCTCTAGCCTCTCTATATCAGTTTTTATAGGATGTCTGGCTGCGGAGTGTAGCCCGTTTCGAAAGCGGATCCCAGACATCACTCAGCGATCGCTAAGTATAACCGGTTATGCGCCCGTGAAGGCGCATATTGGTCGCTTAAGGAGTGACGACGATCGCGACGCGGCGGTTTTCCGCCCGGCCGCTGGAGGTGCGGTTATCGGCGACCGGGTCGCGTTTGCCCATGCCGCGAGTTTCGATGTTAGCGCGCGGAATACCCACGCTGGCCAGCAGGTCGGCCACCGCATTGGCGCGGCGCAGCGAGAGCTGGTCGTTATAGCTGTCTTCACCGTAATTATCGGTGTGACCATCCAGACGGAATTTGGTGATGCCGACGCTCATCAGCGCTCGGCCCATTTTCTGCACCGTGTCGGTGCTTTCCGGGTTCAGTTTGCCCACGTTGTTGCCGAACAGCACCTTGTCGGACAGGCCAAATTCCCAGCCGTTATCCGTCAGTTTGAACCCTTGTGACTGCAACAGGGCAATCTGCTCGGGCGTCAGGCCCTGCGGTTTGCTCTGGCAGCCGGCGAGGGCCAGCAGGGCGATAAACATCATCGTCAGCAGTGAAAAACGGTTTTTTAGTGTTTGCTGTATCATAATCAAATCCCTAGTTTTATTTTATAGCCGGGGCTTTATTTCTGTATTGCCAGCCGCCAGCCTCCGTTATAACGATGCTTGGCCTGGTACATCGCATCGTCAGCTTCGTGCAAGAGTCCCTGAGGCGTCACCGCATGTTCAGGGTAAAGTGCAATACCGATACTCAAAGAGGAAATGACCTCTTCGCCGTTCGGTAACATCACCGGTTGGGTCATGCAGTCGATAATGTTATCGGCAATCTGCAGTACATCTTCCGTAGTGTGGACCGGTGCCAACAGTACGGCGAACTCATCACCTCCTAAACGTGCAACCAGGTCGCTCTCGCGTAATTGCGCGCGGATACGCCCGGCAATGGTGGTCAACACTACGTCGCCGGCGGCGTGGCCGTAGCTGTCGTTAACTTCCTTGAAGCGATCGCCGTCGATAAACAGCACCGCCAGTTTTTCGGGTGACTCGATGTCTCCCAGCGCGCGACTCAGTCGGCCTTCGAAGAACGCGCGGTTCGGCAAGCCGGTCAGGCTGTCGTGGGTTGCCCGGTGGGTCAGCGAGTCATTCTCCTGTTTCAGGTGCGCTTGCCAGGCCTCCAGTTCGTCCAGCAGGCCATTAAAGTCGCTGCTCAGCTCATGCAATTCGGCAATCGGTGCCGAAGGTACCCGCAGCCCAAAGGCGCGATCGCGCCGTACTGCATGCGCCACGTTGGCGATATCGTCCAGCGAACGGACGATCCCCTGCAGCATGCGGCGGGAAAGCACCAGCGCGCACAGGGTACTGAGCACCAGGCAGGCGATCATACCCACCATGCCACGGAGCAAAAAACGCAGCAGGCTGCCGCCGTGGCCGCTCAGCCACACTTTGCCGACCTCTTTGCCTTCATGCGTGATCGGCAGGATCACCGGTTCCGGCAACGCCCAGTGCGCCACGATTTGCTCCATGCCGTGCAGCGGGCCGTCCTTGGGGTGATACCAGGTGGCGAGCACTTTGCCGTTGTTGTTCAGGATCCTGGCTTCCGACACTTCCTCTTTGGAGGCGATCAGCACCAGGGCTTCGCGGGCGGCGGCACGGTCTTCGAACACCACGGCGGCTTCAACGGTATAGCTGATGGAGCGTGCAATCAGATGCAGGTTGTGGTTGGCATAGGCGCGCAGGGCAAACAGCGCCACCAGGGTCAGAAAGATCCCCGCAGTACCCACGGCAATCAGTGCCAGCCCAAGGTGGACTCTTTGCAGCACCCGGCCCAGCGTAGGGCGTGACTGACCCGAACGGTTCTTGCGCAACCACTTCATAGCGGTGGCGCCTGTTTGCGTGCCAACTGCAGCACGTTGGGGTGAACGCGCACGCCGCTACGCGCCAGCGCATCGAGGTTGGCTTTAAAACTCGCGGTATCCCCTTCGATTTGCAGGCAGAACGCGCTGCCGGCTGAGCATTCAACATCGTTCTCGCTGATGCTGAGAATGGAGTGGCCGCTGATGCGTTGTATAAAATTCTGTTTCTGGCCGGCGTTAATATTGCCTAAATAAATGACATCGCAACCGGTGCTCAGTAGCGGGCTGTCAAAGGATACTCGCTCGGCCTTAATCGGCCGCGGAGCACTAAGCAGGATCGGATCGAACAGGCCTTCGGCATACTGGGTGGGTGCTGTCACGCACAGCCGGATCGGATTGGGTTCGCTGGGCCAACGGGCATAGCTGATAATGCCTACCACCACGGTGGTGACGGCATGGATGCGATTTTGATAAGGATCACCGGTTTCGGGGCGGGCTGAACCGGGAAAGGCCAACAGGGTGAGCAGCACCAGCGACAACAGGCGGCCGTAGTCCAGACGTGCGCAAATGAAACTCGCAAGAGAATTTTTTGCGCATGTCGCTAACGACGCGGCATATTTTGCCATCTTCATCTGCCATTCCTGCCCACGTCCGCAGTACCGATGCGGCAACATAACAATGAGAAGCCTGACCCGCTCGAAGGGATAATTGCCTTGCTGAAAACTGTCAATCGCACTGCCTGATGAACACTATCTACCCATAATTGGCGCGGATTGTATTATAAGATATCCCGGTTGCGCGCTTTATGTGCCGTTTTCTCAGAATTATCTTACCTTTTTTTAATAGTATAAAAACGTCCGCCAGGGTTTGCCAGGCGTTTTCTGCAAAGTGAGCCCGCCCGGCCTGAGGTTTGGGGGATTTGCGCAACGCCTTGGTTCGTCGACGTCGGAATATATTCTGTGATGGCTAATTATTTCAAATGACTTCATCTTATTGTCGGCGGTGATTATTAATTATAAATGGGCCGTTCGTTTCTCAGTGTTAACCTCGGGTTAAATGATTAATACGCTGTCTTAGGTGCCGGCTTTATTTTATTTGTCAGCGAGGGTAAACCTTTTTTACCTGAAGCCCTTCGTGACGATAAACTTCATCTACAGTAGTGAATGGATAAGCGATCGCGCTGTCTATGGTAGATGGCTGAGTCAGTCACTCAGCGCCCACTTTTGTTCTGGCGTGCCGGATGAAGCGATATCCCACGACAGAGCGCGAAACACTCGGAGAGCCGTTTCACTGTCCGTTGGCTGCTGTCGTAGCGCGGCAATGGGGGAATCGGCTCTGGCAACACCATCAGCATTAGCGAGGAAAGAGTCAGTATGGTCAAGGTAGACAAGTGGCGGTTTTTGGCTGTGGGCCTGTGCCTGACGGCATTCTCAGGCGCCGCATTGGCGGACTCGCTGGACGCCCAGCGTCAGCGTTACCTGCAGATTAAGCAGGCGTGGGACAGCAAGCAGATGGACGTCGTGGCGCAATTGATGCCGACGCTGCGTGATTACCCGCTATACCCTTATCTGGAATACCGTGAGCTGACGCAAGATCTCAGTCAGGCCGGGTTCTCCGAGGTGAACGATTTTATCAAACAGCATCCGACGCTGCCGCCGGCCAAATCACTGGCCCCGCGTTTTGTTAACGAACTGGCGCGGCGCGAAGACTGGCGCACCCTGTTGTCCTTTAGCCCACAGGCGCCGAAACCTATCGCTGCGCGTTGCAATTACTACTACGCCAAGTGGGCCACCGGCGATCAACAGGCGGCCTGGAGCGGCGCCGAAGACGTGTGGATGAGCGGTAAGTCGTTGCCGGGTGCCTGCGACAAGCTGTTTAACGTCTGGCAGGGCGCCGGGAAACAGACGCCGTCGGCCATTCTGGAGCGCATGAAGTTGGCGTTGAAAGAGGGCAACAGTGGCCTGGTCAACAGCCTCTACCGACAGCTGCCGTCAGATTATCAAACCATGGGCGATGCGCTGGTGCGCCTGCAAAACGATCCTGCCACGGTAGAATCCTTTGCCCGCAGCGTGGGGCCAACCGATTTTACCCGTGCCGCGACCGGTATCGCCTTTGAACGCCTGGCGCGCCAGGATGTAGAAAATGCTCGCGCGATGATCCCGACGCTGGTGCGTCTGCAAAAAATGAGCGACAGCGAGCAGTTGGGGTTGGAAGAGGCGGTGGCGTGGCGCCTGATGGGCAGCGATGCCACCTTCGAACAAACCCAATGGCGAGATAAGGTGATCCTGCGCAGTCAGTCCCCGGCTCTGCTGGAACGTCGTGTGCGTATGGCATTGGGCAATGGCGATCGTCAGGGGGTGGCTACCTGGCTGGCTCGCCTGCCGGCAGAGTCACGCAATAAAGATGAATGGCGTTACTGGCGTGCGAGCCTGCTGCTGGATGAAGGCAAACGTAGCGAAGGTGAAGAGATCCTGCGTCGCCTGATGAACGAACGCGGCTTCTATCCCATGGTGGCGGCGCAGAAACTGAATAAGCCTTACCCGGTAATGGTGGCCGTGGCGGCGAAACCTCGCGCTTCGCTGGTGGACGGGCCGGAGATTGCCCGGGTGCGCGAGCTAATGTATTGGAATATGGATAACCTGGCGCGCAGCGAGTGGACCTCGTTTGTGTCCAGCCGCAGCCGTCCGGAGCAGGAAGCGCTGGCGCGTTATGCGTTCGAGCAAAAATGGGCCGATCTCAGCGTGCAGGCAACCATCGTTGGCAAACTGTGGGATCACCTTGAAGAGCGCTTCCCGGTAGCCTGGCCGCAAGAGTTCCGGGCCGCGACCGATGACAAGGGGATCACGCCAAGCTACGCCATGGCGATAGCCCGTCAGGAGAGCGCCTGGAACCCGAAAGCCCAGTCGCCGGTAGGTGCCAGCGGCCTAATGCAGGTGATGCCGCGCACTGCGCAACATACCGTGCAAATGTACAATATTCCCGGTTACACCAGCCCGAGCCAGCTGCTTGATCCCCGGGTAAACATCACTATCGGCACCAGTTATCTGGAGTATGTGTACCAGCAGTTCGGTCGTAACCGTATTCTGTCATCGGCGGCCTACAACGCCGGTCCATCGCGGGTGAATACCTGGTTGGGCAACAGCGAGGGACGGGTGGATGCGGTGGCGTTTGTCGAAAGCATTCCGTTCTCGGAAACCCGTTCCTATGTGAAGAACGTACTGGCCTACGACGCATTTTATCGCTATCTCATGCATCGTCCGGCCAAGGTGCTGACCGATGCCGAGTGGCAGAGGCGTTATTGATTTTTGCGGCGCTATGCTATGCTGCTGTACTAGTTAAATAGTATGGTGGCTTGCCATGACGCAATTATCGCTTAACGACCCGGCTCTTTCAGAACAAGGCAATGAGGATTGGCTGCGCTTTGTCGCGCTGCTGCAGAATTCGTTCGCCCAGGATCTGCACCAACCGCTGCTGCAACTGCTGCTGACGCCGGACGAAAGAACGGCCTTGGGGACGCGGGTGCGGATTATTCAGGAGCTGATGCGCGGTGAGATGAGCCAGCGTGAGCTGAAGAACGAACTGGGGGCCGGTATTGCCACCATCACTCGCGGTTCGAACAGCCTGAAGGCCGCGACGCCGGCGTTGAAACAGTGGCTGGAGCAGCAATTACTGAGCGAGGCACCTTAGTCGCGCCTCGCTCGTCAACGCTTATTTTTGCGGCGCGTTGTTATGGTTTTGGTAGATCGGGTTGTGGAAGGGCACCAGCGCCAACAGCAGAGCCTGATGGTAAACGCTGGTGCGGCTCAACCGCCCATCGGTGAAGATACCGATAGCGCCGCCCTGGCGCTTCACTTCGGCATTGCCGGTGATGGTCGCCATTTCAGTCCCCAATTCGCGGCCGGCGCGAATTCCCTGTAAAATCGTCTCCGGCAGCATCAGACTGGCTGAACGCGATTCGCCCCGGGTGTACGGGTTTTCCACCGTCATCCAGGCGAAGGTCATATTCTCTTCGATACCCGCTTCCACGCCGACCCAAAAGTCGGCCTCCGGGCGTACCTGGCGCGCTTCCATGACGCGCTGGCGTGCGCCGGTGCGGGTTTCGAGATTGCCGATGGGTTGCAGTGAGACGCCGCTGGCGACGTCGACCGATTCAATGCGGCATTGGTCCACGCCAAAGGTGTCCTCAAAGGCCAACTGAATAGCCTTGATCTTTGCCGGGTTGGTAGTTGCAGCGACAACATGATACATAACGGGTTTGGCATCCTTAAGCTAAGAGCCTATTCAATACGTCAGACGCTTGCGCAAGCGGCCTGTGACGAAGATAAACTCAGGTTTCACGCAGTATAACGGAAAAGCAAAATGTTACAGGTATACCTCGTTCGCCACGGCGAAACGGAATGGAATGCGGCTCGCCGTATCCAGGGTCAGTCCGACAGCCCGTTAACCGCCCACGGTGAGCATCAGGCTCATCTGGTTGCCCAACGCGTCAGCAAGCTCGGTATCACGCACGTGATTACCAGCGATTTGGGGCGTACCCGACGCACCGCGCAAATTATCGCAGAAGCTTGCGGTTGCGAGGTTATAAACGATCCACGTTTGCGCGAGTTGCACATGGGGATTCTGGAAGAACGCCTGATCGACAGCCTGACGCCGCAGGAAGAGCAGTGGCGCAAGCAGATGGTCGATGGTACTGCCGACGGCCGTATCCCTCAAGGTGAATCCATGAGCGAGCTGGGGGGGCGGATGCGCGAGGCGTTGGAAAGCTGCCTGATGCTGCCTGAAGGGAGCAAGCCGCTGATTGTGAGCCACGGTATCGCGCTGGGGTGTTTGATCAGCACCGTGCTAGGGTTACCGGCCTATGCCGAACGTCGCCTGCGTTTGCGCAACTGTTCGCTGTCGCGTGTCGACCATCAGCAGAGCCCTTGGCTGGCTTCCGGTTGGATTGTCGAAACGGCGGGCGATGTCACGCATCTGGACATGCCCGCATTGGACGAACTGCAGCGTTAACGGCGGATCGGGATCAAATAGTCGCAGTTGATCTCGGTCGGCGGTTGGGGTGGCCGACGGTCACCCTTGGGATAAAAGCGCTCAATGTCGTGCCCTTTGCGGCGCGTGAGTTTGAGTGCCGGCAGGCAAGTGCCGTATAGCGTCAGAATAAAGTCCTGCAGACCAGAAGTAGGGCCTTCATAACTGAACATTGCATACTCACCACCTTGCAGCGTCAGCGGCTGCCCAGCCTGAATTTCCTTCGGAACGTGATGCGGTTCCAGCGCCGTGGTATACAGCACTTCCTGCTCGTCGTCCTTTTCCTGGCTTGGGCGCGAATGGTGCAGACCGTACAGCACCGGCGGCAGCGTCTCTGCTTCGCCCAGGTATTGGCGCCAGAACTGTGAGCGCAGCTCGGTACGGAAGTTCGAAATTTGCTCCAGCGTGCACGAATAGCTTTGCGTCAGGCCAATCAGATGCTGTTCCGGCAACGTGACAAACTCTGGCTGCGGCAGGGTAAATGCGCCCAGGCGGATTGGCGGACAGATGCCGAATGCGCTCCAGTCTTCGGCGCGGCGATACAACGCCGGCGTTTGCGCAAACTGTTTTTTAAATGCGCGCGTGAAGGTCTGCTGCGAGTCGAAGCGATACTGTAAGGCGATATCCAGAATAGGGCGGCTGGTTAAACGCAGCGCCACTGCAGCCTTGGATAATCTCCTTGCCCGGATATAAGCGCCGATGGCGTTACCGGTAATATCTTTGAACATCCGTTGTAGATGCCATTTTGAGTAACCCGCTTTCGCCGCCACGTTGTCCAGCGACAAGGGTTGGTCCAAATGGCTTTCCAGCCAGCTAAGCAGATCACGAATGATACCGGCTTGATCCATAGATCTTCCTCGTAGAGCTTTAGGGTCGGGACCCGAACTGTTTATTCGTCACGCTGGTGCTTGCGCTATCAGACCAATCCATGAGCCATTTTGCGTAGCACTCTTTGCCTCTCGCAGCGGGTTGCGCGGGAGTTGGACAGGGGCACACCTTAAAGGGCGCAAAGAAATAACGACGCCGCATAATAGCAATTTTTTTCCTCCGAGACTCTCAAAGATTTTTTTCACGCTCTGTGCTAAAAAGACCGGTGCAGACCGGAAAAACCCCTATTCTGTGACCTAAAACATAAACAATATTAATTGCCTGCGGCTATTTTTAGCGCCCAGGTTATTGGAGTTAAGTGAATGAAAAAAGGATGGATATTTTTGTTTGGTTTAGTTTGCGCAACGGTAAACAGCGCGCAGGCAGAACAGGTTGGGTCGGTGGATACGGTATTCAAACTCTTCGGTCCGGACCACAAAATCGTGGTGGAAGCATTCGACGATCCCGATGTTAAAAATGTAACTTGTTATATCAGCCGTGCCAAAACCGGTGGCATTAAAGGCGGTTTGGGATTAGCGGAAGACACTGCGGATGCAGCCATTTCTTGCCAGCAGGTCGGGCCGATCGCGCTGAACGATAAAATCAAAAACGGCAAGGCGGAAGGGACGGTGGTGTTCCAGAAGCGGACGTCGCTGGTGTTCAAGAAGCTGCAGGTGGTGCGTTTTTACGATGCGAATCGCAATGCGTTGATCTATCTGAGTTATTCAGACCGTGTGGTGGACGGTTCGCCGAAGAACGCGCTGAGCGCTGTGCCGATCATCCCTTGGGGTGAAGCAAAATAAGAGACTTGGGGTTCAGTTGAACCCCAACTATTTTAACGCGCAGGCTTACTCTTCCAGATCGCCGCAGAAACGGTAGCCTTCACCGTGAATGGTAGCGATGATTTCAGGCGTGTCCGGCGTGGATTCGAAGTGCTTGCGGATGCGACGAATGGTCACGTCCACGGTGCGGTCATGCGGTTTCAGCTCGCGGCCGGTCATCTTCTTCAGCAGTTCGCCACGGGATTGGATCTTGCCCGGGTTTTCGCAGAAGTGCAGCATGGCGCGGAATTCACTGCGCGGCAATTTGTATTGCTCGCCCGCTGGGCTGATCAGAGAGCGGCTGTTGATGTCCAGCTCCCAACCGTTGAACTTATAGCTTTCAACCAGACGGCGTTCTTCGCCGACGCTGCCCAGGTTCATGGTGCGGGACAGCAGGTTGCGTGCGCGAATGGTCAGTTCACGTGGATTAAATGGCTTGGTGATATAGTCATCAGCGCCGATTTCCAATCCGAGGATCTTATCAACTTCGTTATCACGGCCGGTCAGGAACATCAGCGCAACGCTGGCCTGTTCGCGCAGTTCACGCGCCAGCAGCAGGCCATTTTTGCCTGGCAGATTAATGTCCATGATAACCAGATTGATATCATTTTCAGACAGGATGTTGTGCATTTCTGCACCATCATTGGCTTCATGAACAACGTAGCCTTCCGCCTCGAAAATGCTCTTCAGGGTGTTACGAGTGACTAACTCGTCTTCGACAATCAGAATGTGCGGGGTCTGCATATTTGCTACCTAAAATTGCCAACAAAATAGAAAATAGGAAGTACAGAAGTCTTTGTTTTCTTAGCGGAGGGCAGAGATTAGCGCTCACGTTCCCTCTTACCAAATGACTACAGTACGTAAACTCGTTCTTGATGCACTTTCCATCTCATGTCAACAAGATCGCTAGCTTGGTGGGGGTGCTATTCCTTACATCCCCAAAGGTGCCAAAACGGCGCATATCCTAACCCTATTAACAGCAATATAACAGTGCGTACCGAATTCATCACCCAACAAAACTAAGCTTTGTTGACATATATCAAATTCAATTGTAGCACGTTAACAGTTTTGTGAAAAACACTTACAGAAATGCCAGCTTAAGTCACAGAACCATAAATTCTGTGTACGATTCAGCATTGTTGCGCCTAATGAGGTAGAATTAACGGCTTATTGATAAAGCAGTTATTTTAACACCTTGATTAATAAGAGTAGTAAATCATAAGAAGTAATAATATGTATTCCGTGCCATTTATAAGGCCAATAGCGCATTTACCCCTGTCTATCGCAGCCTGCGGGATTATTGTTGCACACTTGTAAATATAATCAGACTATCCTGAACAGTCAAAAACCTGCGACCCCCTTATTCTGTGGAGTATTGATGCAGCTGCATATTGTTTTAGTGGCTCCGGCACGGCCGGAAAACGTCGGCGCTGCGGCGCGGGCAATGAAAACCATGGGCTTCACTTCGTTGCGTATCGTCGACAGCGAAGCGCACCTGCAGCCGGCGGCGCGTTGGGTTGCTCACGGGGCGGGGGAGATCCTCGACGGCGTGCAAACTTTCGCCACTCTGGAACAGGCGCTGGCGGACGTAGATTTCACCGTAGCCACCACGGCCCGCAGCCGGGCGCGTTTTCATTATTACTGTACGCCGCAGCAACTGTTGGGCCAGCTGAGTGAGCGCAGCCAGTGGGTAAACCAGGCGGCGCTGGTGTTTGGCCGTGAAGATTCCGGCCTGACCAATGAGGAGCTGGAACTGGCGGATTTGCTGACTGGCGTTCCTATGCAGGCGGATTACCCTTCGCTCAATCTCGGCCAGGCGGTGATGGTGTACTGTTATCAGCTGTCAGAGCTGATGAACGTCAGCGCGCCGCAAGAGGCGGTCGCCCACGAAGGCCAGCTTAAGGCATTGCGTCAGCGTGCTGATGGGTTACTGGCGGCGCTGGAGGTCAGTGACGATCAAAAATTGCGCGACTGGCTGCATCAACGGCTTGGTACTTTGCAACAGCGGGACACGGCGATGCTGCATACTTTGTTGCATGATATCGAAAAAAAACTGACAAAGTGATACCCGTAAACATGGCTAATTTTGCAGTGTGATCCACTGCAAATTTGCCGCCTGCCTGTCTTTTTGTTCTGTCATCTGGCTTTTCAGCTCTCGCATCGCCCGGTTAGCTCGCTGGACGATAAATAAGCAAAAACAAGAAATAATTTGACTTGGGATAGCGATTGCTTTAACCAATAGAGGGGACAGAGTATTTAATGAGACAGACAGAAAAAATGCGAAACATCAGCCTGAACACAACAATTATTACCACCACCGATACCACAGGTAACGGGGCGGGCTGACGCGTACAGGAAACAAAAGAAAAAAGCCCGCACCTAACCAGTGCGGGCTTTTTTTTCGGCTTAAATTCGGGAGAGACAAGAAATGCGAGTGCTGAAATTTGGCGGAACCTCGGTAGCGAATGCAGAACGTTTTCTGCGCGTTGCCGACATCATGGAAAGTAATGCACGTCAGGGACAGGTGGCCACGGTCTTGTCCGCTCCGGCTAAAATCACTAACCACCTGGTGGCGATGATTGAAAAAACGGTAGCGGGGCAAGACATTCTGCCAAATATGAGCGATGCAGAGCGCATCTTCGCCGACCTGCTGAGCGGGCTGACGCAGGCGTTGCCCGGCTTTGAGTACGACCGTCTCAAGACGTTTGTCGATCAGGAGTTCGCCCAGCTCAAGCAGGTGCTGCATGGCGTTGCGTTGCTTGGGCAGTGTCCGGACAGCGTGAATGCGGCCATCATCTGCCGCGGCGAGAAGCTCTCCATCGCCATCATGGAAGGGGTATTTCGCGCCAAAGGTTTCCCGGTCACGGTGATTAACCCGGTTGAAAAGCTGCTGGCACAGGGGCATTACCTGGAGTCCACGGTAGATATCGCAGAATCCACATTGCGTATCGCCGCATCGGCCATCCCGGCGGATCACATTGTGCTGATGGCCGGTTTCACCGCCGGCAACGACAAGGGCGAATTGGTGGTGCTGGGCCGTAACGGTTCTGACTACTCCGCCGCCGTGCTGGCCGCCTGCCTGCGCGCCGACTGCTGCGAGATCTGGACCGACGTTGACGGCGTTTATACCTGTGACCCACGCACCGTGCCGGACGCCAGGCTGTTGAAATCGATGTCGTACCAGGAAGCCATGGAGCTTTCCTACTTCGGCGCCAGCGTTCTCCATCCCCGCACCATCGCCCCCATCGCCCAGTTCCAAATCCCCTGCCTGATCAAAAACACCGCTAATCCACAGGCGCCTGGTACGCTGATTGGTGGCGAAAATCTGGATTCCGATACGCCGGTGAAAGGCATCACCAACCTGAACAATATGGCGATGATCAACGTCTCCGGTCCGGGGATGAAAGGCATGGTCGGCATGGCCGCGCGGGTGTTTGCCGTGATGTCACGCGCCGGTATCTCGGTGGTGCTGATCACTCAGTCTTCTTCCGAATACAGCATCAGCTTCTGCGTGCCGCAGAGCGAACTGCAACGTGCGCGTCGTGCGCTGGAAGACGAGTTCTATCTTGAATTGAAAGACGGCCTGCTGGAGCCGCTGGACGTAATGGAACAGCTGGCGATCATCTCGGTGGTCGGCGACGGCATGCGTACCCTGCGCGGCATTTCGGCCAGCTTCTTCTCTGCGCTGGCTCGCGCCAATATCAACATTGTCGCTATTGCTCAGGGCTCTTCCGAACGCTCCATCTCGGTGGTGGTCAGCAATGACTCCGCGACCACCGGGGTGCGCGTTTGCCACCAGATGTTGTTCAACACCGATCAGGTGATTGAAGTGTTTGTCATCGGCGTTGGCGGCGTTGGCGGCGCGTTGATCGAGCAGATTTACCGTCAGCAGCCTTGGCTGAAACAAAAGCATATCGATCTGCGGGTGTGCGGCATTGCCAATTCACGCGCCATGTTGACCAACATTCACGGCATTCAGCTTGAAAGCTGGCGTGATGAGCTGGCCGGCGCGCAAGAGCCGTTCAACCTGGGGCGTTTGATTCGTTTGGTGAAGGAGTACCACCTGCTGAACCCGGTGATTGTCGACTGCACCTCCAGCCAAGCCGTTGCCGATCAATACGCGGACTTCCTGGCCGACGGATTCCACGTGGTGACGCCGAACAAAAAGGCCAACACCTCGTCGATGAACTACTACCAACAGTTACGCACCGCCGCGGCCGGTTCGCGCCGCAAGTTCCTGTACGACACCAACGTCGGTGCGGGTCTGCCGGTGATCGAAAACCTGCAAAACCTGCTGAACGCCGGTGACGAGCTGACGCGCTTCTCCGGCATTCTGTCCGGTTCGCTGTCGTTTATTTTCGGCAAGCTGGACGAAGGCATGTCGCTGTCGGCGGCGACCCTGGAGGCCAAGGCCAAAGGCTATACCGAGCCGGATCCCCGTGACGATCTTTCCGGTATGGACGTGGCCCGCAAGCTGCTGATCCTGGCCCGTGAAGCGGGGTATAAGCTGGAACTGGAGGATATCGAAGTCGAGTCGGCTTTGCCGCCTTCATTTGATGCCTCCGGGGATGTGGAAACCTTTATGGCGCGCCTGCCGGAGCTGGACAAAGAGTATGCCCGCAATGTGGCCAACGCGGCCGAGCAAGGCAAGGTGTTGCGTTACGTCGGCGTCATTGAAAATGGCCGCTGTCAGGTTCGCATAGATGCGGTAGACGGCAACGATCCGTTGTATAAAGTGAAGAACGGCGAGAACGCCTTGGCTTTCTACAGCCGTTACTATCAGCCGTTGCCGTTGGTACTGCGTGGCTACGGTGCCGGTAACGATGTGACTGCAGCAGGGGTCTTCGCCGATCTGTTGCGCACACTGTCATGGAAGTTGGGAGTTTAATATGGTTAAGGTGTATGCGCCGGCCTCAATTGGCAACGTAAGCGTCGGCTTTGACGTTCTGGGTGCAGCGGTGTCACCGATCGATGGTACCTTGCTGGGCGACTGCGTCAGCGTCGAGGCCGCCGCCACGTTCAGCCTGCAGAACGCCGGTCGCTTCGTCAGCAAACTGCCGGACGATCCAAAAGAGAATATCGTTTATCAGTGCTGGCAGCGTTTCTGTCAGGAGATCGGCCGTGAGATCCCGGTGGCGATGCGGCTGGAGAAAAACATGCCGATCGGTTCGGGGTTGGGTTCCAGCGCCTGCTCGGTGGTTGCCGGGCTGATGGCGATGAATGAATTCTGCAACCGTCCTCTGGATAAAATGACCCTGCTGAGCCTGATGGGCGAGCTGGAAGGCCGCATCTCCGGCAGCGTGCATTACGACAACGTGGCGCCTTGCTACCTCGGCGGCTTGCAGCTGATGCTGGAAGAAGAAGGCTTCATCAGCCAGGAAGTGCCATGCTTTAAAGACTGGCTGTGGGTGATGGCCTATCCGGGCATCAAGGTGTCCACCGCCGAAGCGCGCGCGATTTTGCCCGCGCAGTATCGTCGCCAGGACTGTATCAGCCACGGCCGCTATCTGGCGGGCTTTATTCATGCCTGCCACACCCAACAGCCACGCTTGGCCGCCAAACTGATGCAGGACGTGATTGCCGAACCGTACCGCACCCGCCTGCTGCCTGGCTTCGCCGATGCGCGCAAGGCCGCGCAGGATATAGGTGCGCTGGCTTGCGGTATTTCCGGCTCCGGCCCGACGCTGTTCGCCGTCTGTGATGATGGTGCTACGGCACAACGCATGGCCGATTGGTTGACTAATCACTATCTGCAAAACGACGAAGGTTTTGTTCATATTTGCCGTCTGGATACCGCAGGCGCACGACTACTGGGATAACGCATGAAACTCTACAACCTTAAGGATCACAACGAGCAGGTCAGCTTCGCGCAGGCGATCAAACAAGGCCTGGGCAAACAGCAAGGGCTGTTTTTCCCGCTGGAACTGCCGGAGTTTGAGTTGACCGAAATCGACCATCTGCTGGAGCAGGATTTTGTCACCCGCAGCAGCCGCATTCTGTCGGCGTTTATTGGCGACGAAGTTTCCGAAGAGGCTTTGCATAAGCGCGTAGCGGCGGCCTTTGAATTCCCGGCGCCGGTTGCGCAAGTGGAAGACGACATTGCCTGCCTGGAGCTGTTCCACGGGCCGACGCTGGCCTTCAAAGACTTCGGCGGCCGCTTTATGGCGCAAATGCTGGCGGAAGTGGCGGGCGATCAGCCGGTGACTATCCTGACGGCGACTTCCGGCGATACCGGCGCGGCGGTGGCACATGCTTTCTACGGCCTGAAAAATGTTCGCGTGGTGATCCTGTATCCGCAGGGCAAAATCAGCCCGTTGCAGGAAAAACTGTTCTGTACCCTGGGCGGCAACATTCACACCGTGGCGATTGACGGCGACTTCGACGCCTGTCAGGCCCTGGTCAAGCAGGCGTTTGACGATCAGGAGCTGAAAGAAGCGCTGCACCTGAACTCGGCCAACTCGATCAACATCAGCCGCCTGCTGGCGCAGATTTGCTACTACTTCGAAGCGGTAGCGCAACTGCCGCAGGAAGCGCGTAATCAACTGGTGATTTCGGTGCCAAGCGGCAACTTCGGCGATCTGACCGCCGGCTTGTTGGCAAAATCGCTGGGCCTGCCGGTGAAGCGTTTTATCGCCGCGACCAATGCCAACGATACCGTGCCGCGCTTCCTGACGAATGGTCAGTGGCAGCCGCATGCCACGGTGGCAACGCTGTCGAACGCAATGGACGTCAGCCAGCCGAATAACTGGCCGCGCGTAGAAGAGCTGTTCCGTCGGAAGATTTGGCAGTTGAAAGAACTGGGGCACGCAACGGTGAGTGACGAAACCACCAAGGACAGCATGCGTGAGCTGGCGCAACTGGGCTACCTTTCTGAGCCGCATGCGGCAATTGCTTATCGCGCGTTGCGTGACCAGTTGCAGGAAGGAGAGTTTGGCTTGTTCCTCGGCACCGCGCATCCGGCCAAGTTTAAAGAGAGCGTAGAGGAAATTCTCGGTCAGGAGCTGCCGCTGCCGAAGGCGCTGGCACTGCGCGCCGATTTACCGCTGCTGTCCCACAACCTGCCGGCCGGTTTTAGCGAGCTGCGCAAGTTCCTGATGGCCTTGCCTGCCTGATCCCCCTGGGTGCATAAAGCGAAAAGCCGTCATTGCGACGGCTTTTTTTATGGGCGTGGCGGATTACTGCTCGGGGCGTTTGAACACCAGTTCGTTGCCTTTGGAGTCGGCTTCATCGAATGCATAGCCTTCCAGGTTGAAACCAAGCAGTTGTTCGCGCTGCGTCAGGCGATTCTTGATGATATAGCGGCTCATCAATCCACGCGCCTTCTTGGCGTAGAAGCTGATCACCTTGTATTTGCCGTTCTTCTCGTCGAGGAACACCGGCTTAATCAGCGTGCCGTGCAGTTTGGCCGGCTTCACCGATTTGAAGTATTCGTCGGATGCCAGGTTGACCACCACGTCGTCGCCCTGTTGTTCCAGCGCTTCGTTAAGCTTTTTGGTGATCTGCTCGCCCCAGAAACTGTACAAATCCTTGCCCTTGGCGTTGTCCAGTTTGATGCCCATCTCCAGACGGTAAGGCATCATCAGATCGAGCGGGCGCAGCACGCCGTACAGCCCGGACAGCATGCGCAGATGCTGTTGGGCGAAGTCAAAATCGTCCTCGCTGAAATCCTGTGCTTGCAAACCGGTATAGACGTCGCCTTTGAAAGCCAATAGGGCCTGGCGAGCGTTGTCCGGGGTGAACTTTGGCTGCCAGTCGCCAAAGCGAGCGGCGTTCAACCCGGCCAGTTTGTCGCTGATGCCCATCAGCTTAGCGATTTGTACCGGCGTCAGCTCGCGGCAGATCTTGATCAACTGCTTCGACTTGTCCAGCAGCTCCGGCTGCGTGAAGCGTTCTGTTGCCAACGGGCTTTCGTAATCAAGGGTTTTTGCAGGTGAAATAATAACGAGCATGGCCAGATCCTGTTTATCCAAGAACGGATACTGTAGCAAAAAGCGCGGGAAAAAGGGTCAATGGGTCTGATAGGCAGGGCGCGTGACAGACGCGCCCGTAAAAACTCAGTTTTTATCCCACACGCCGGGTTCCAGTTGAGACTTCAGTTCCGGAAAACGGGTGGCGTCGAAAGTAGGCAATTTGCCCAGTGTGCGCTGGCGGTGATAATCATCGGCCAGTTTCAGCGCCACTTTTGACAACAGCAGGATGGCCGTCAGGTTGGTGATGGCCATCAACGCCATGGAGGTGTCCGCCATCTTCCATACCACCGGCAACTCGGCCAGCGCGCCAAACATCACCATGCCCAGTGCGGCACAGCGGAAAACCAGCAGGCCGGCCGGGTGGTTATGCTCGAGGAACACCAGATTACTCTCGGCATAGGCATAGTTGGCGATGATCGAGGTAAAGGCGAAGAAGAAAATGGCGATGGCGACAAAGGGGGAGCCCCAGCTGCCGACGGCGGCGGACAATGCCCTCTGGGTCATGTCGATACCGCTGACGTTGGCCACCGGCTGATCCAGTACGCCGGAAGACAGAATGATCGCGGCGGTCGCGCTGCAAATCACGATGGTATCGATAAAGACCCCAAGCATCTGCACGTAGCCCTGAGAAGCCGGATGTGGCGGGTAAGGGGTAGCGGAAGCCGCCGCATTGGGGGCAGAGCCCATACCGGCCTCGTTGGAAAACAGGCCACGCTGAACGCCCTGGGTCATCGCCTGTGAAATGCCGTAGCCGACGGCGCCGGCGGCCGCTTCCTGCAGCCCGAAGGCGCTCTTGAACACCAGCGACAAGATTGCCGGCATATGCTCAATGTTATGGCCAATCACCCAGAAGGCCAGCAGTAAATAAGCGGCGGCCATCAGTGGCACCACCCATTCGGCTACGCGAGCAACGGAACGGATGCCGCCGAAGATCACCAGACCGCTCAGGATCACCAGACCGATACCGACATACAGAGGCTTCACGTGGAAGGCGACGGCGGAGGCCTGGGCAATGGAGTTGGCCTGCACGGCGTTGAACACTAATCCGAAGGCAATTATCAGGAAGATGGAAAACAGCACGCCCATCCAGCGCATGCCCAGCCCTTTCTCCATATAGTAAGCCGGACCACCGCGGTAGTTACCCCGATCGTCTTTGGTTTTGTAGAGTTGTGCCAAGCTGCTTTCGACAAAAGAAGTGGCCATGCCGATGAACGCCACCACCCACATCCAGAAGATGGCTCCCGGGCCACCGGCGGTGAGGGCAATAGCCACGCCGGTCAGATTACCGGTTCCGACGCGTGCGGCGAGAGTGGTGCACAAAGCTTGAAAAGAGGAGATGCCAGCGCTGTCGCTTTTGTTGCTGTGCTTGAGCACCGAGAACATGTGGCTGAAATGGCGGACCTGGATAAAGCGGGTGCGTAGGGTGAAGTAAATGCCTGTGCCGAGCAGCAAATAAATCAGTACCGAGCCCCACAAAATATTATTTATAAAATTCATCAGGTCCGTCACGGATCCCTCCTTGTTGTTATTTGTTACGCACCGCGTCGCGTCCACCACGGGTGAAAATATATTGATTGAATTTTTACAAGAGCTTAGCTGAAACCGGCTGGGTTCCGAGCAATTGAGATTTTTCTCAGATTACTGGCCCCATTGCATCAATTTTCGCGAATTTAACATAATTTATTCAATCGATAGCACGTTATTGCCTTTTCATCAGCTCGAGAATGACGAAAGATACTGGCGTAAACGGTTGCTCGCTCAAGGATAAAACTAGCGCCGCCGGGCCGCGATTTTCCAGCCTTGCACCGCGCCTTGCGCATGTTATTATCAGGGCAGGGCATGGTTGAACGATGCCAAAAGTTCATGCACAAACGATGAGATAATGCCAACATGACCGATAAATTAACTTCCCTGCGCCAACTCACTACCGTGGTTGCAGATACGGGCGATATCGCGGCAATGAAGCTGTATCAACCGCAAGATGCTACGACCAACCCTTCGCTGATCCTCAATGCAGCCCAAATTCCTGAATACCGCAAACTGATTGACGAAGCCATTGCCTGGGCGCGCGAGCAGAGCAGCGATCGCGAACAGCAAATCGCCGACGCCGCCGACAAGCTGGCCGTCAACATCGGTCTGGAAATCCTTAAGCTGGTTCCTGGCCGTATCTCTACCGAAGTGGACGCACGCCTGTCCTACGACACCGTGGCCAGCGTTGCCAAGGCCAAGCGCCTGATCAAACTGTACAACGATGCCGGCATCAGCAACGATCGCATCCTGATCAAACTGGCTTCCACCTGGCAGGGCATCCGCGCTGCAGAGCAGTTGGAGAAAGAAGGCATCAACTGTAACCTGACGCTGCTGTTCTCCTTCGCCCAGGCGCGTGCCTGTGCCGAAGCCGGCGTGTACCTGATCTCTCCGTTTGTCGGTCGTATCCTCGACTGGTACAAAGCCAACGGCGACAAAAAAGAGTTCGCGCCGCACGAAGATCCGGGCGTGGTTTCCGTTACCGAGATCTACCAGTATTACAAAGAGCACGGTTACAAAACCGTGGTGATGGGTGCCAGCTTCCGTAACGTCGGTGAAATCATCGAACTGGCTGGCTGTGACCGTCTGACCATCGCCCCTGCACTGCTGAAAGAGCTGGCAGAGAGCGAAGGTTCCCTGGAGCGTAAACTGGCTTACACCGGCGAAGTGAAAGCGCGTCCTGCGGCGCTGACCGAGCCTGAGTTCTACTGGCAGCACAACCAGGATCCAATGGCGGTTGAGAAACTGACCGACGGTATCCGCAAGTTTGCCGTAGACCAGGGCAAGCTGGAAAAAATGATCGCCGATCTGCTGTAATTCAGGCAGTCAGCGCAGAAAAAGGTGGCTTAGGCCGCCTTTTTTTATGCCCGCAGATCCCCGGCGCGGGCAGACACCTTATACTCTCGGGATGAATAACAGGGCGGGAAGCGAACCCGTTCGAACCCCATTAGGCTGTAGAGGTTACGCATGGACATATTACGTATTGGTTTGGTTTCTGTTTCTGACCGCGCTTCCGGCGGCGTTTACCAGGACAAAGGCATACCGGCTTTGGAAGCGTGGCTGACCGACGCGCTGGCCACGCCGTTCAAACTGGAAACCCGGCTGATCCCCGATGAGCAAACGTTGATCGAGCAAACCCTGTGTGAGTTGGTGGATGAAATGGGCTGCCATCTGGTGCTGACGACCGGCGGAACCGGGCCGGCACGACGTGACGTGACCCCGGACGCCACGCTGGCGATCGCCGATCGCGTGATGCCCGGCTTCGGCGAGCAAATGCGTCAAATCAGCCTACACTATGTGCCAACGGCAATTCTTTCGCGCCAGGTGGGGGCGATCCGCAAGCAGGCGCTGATCATCAACCTGCCGGGACAACCCAAGTCAATCAAGGAAACGCTGGAAGGGGTCAGGGACGAACAGGGCAAGGTGGTGGTGCATGGTATCTTCGCCAGCGTGCCGTACTGCATCCAACTGCTCGAGGGGCCTTATGTGGAAACTCAGGCTGAAGTGGTAGCAGCATTTCGTCCGAAGAATGCGCGTCGCGAGATAAACCTCTAAATTTCAGCGTTATGTAAGATAAGCCCCAAGCGATCTGGTGTGAAAATATTTTGCCGTTATAGTAAGGATTCGTTTACAGAAAGCCACTGGCTTTTATTTTAACAGTCTCCTCCGACGGTACCCTATGCCTCACGATAATAATCGCCGGTTAAACCGGCAAGACTACAAAACTCTGACGTTAGCTGCCCTGGGCGGAGCGCTGGAGTTCTACGACTTCATCATTTTCGTTTTCTTTGCTGCGGTGATGGGCGAACTTTTCTTCCCGGCGGATATGCCTGAATGGCTGCGTCAGGTGCAAACCTTCGGCATCTTTGCCGCCGGTTACCTGGCCCGTCCGTTGGGTGGCATCGTGATGGCGCACTTCGGCGATTTGGTCGGCCGTAAAAAGATGTTCAGCCTGAGCATTCTGCTGATGGCGCTACCGACGCTGGGCATGGGCTTGTTACCGACCTACGCCAGCATCGGTATTGCCGCACCGCTGTTGCTGCTGCTGATGCGCGTGCTGCAGGGCGCAGCGATTGGGGGTGAAGTGCCGGGGGCCTGGGTGTTTGTTGCCGAACACGTACCGCGCCGCCGCATTGGTTTTGCCTGCGGCACCCTGACCGCCGGTCTGACGGTCGGTATCTTGCTGGGCTCGTTGGTGGCTACGGTGATTAACACCACGCTCAGCCAACAGACCATTGCCGAAGGGGGCTGGCGCATTCCCTTCCTGCTGGGCGGTATTTTCGGCCTGGTGGCGATGTACCTGCGCCGCTGGTTGCAGGAAACGCCAATTTTCATCGAGATGCAGGCGCGCAAAGCTCTGGCGGAAGAGCTGCCCCTGAAGTCCGTGGTGCTGAACCATCGCAAGGAAGTGGCGGTGTCGATGCTGCTGACCTGGCTGCTGTCCGCCGGTATCGTGGTGGTGATCCTGATGACCCCCACCTATCTGCAAAAGCAGTTAGGTATCGCCCCGGCGCTGTCGCTGCAGGCGAACAGCATTGCCACCATCATGCTGATTGCCGGTTGCATCATCGCGGGTTTGGCGGCGGATCGTTTCGGTGCCAGCAAAACCTTTATCGTTGGCAGCTTGCTGTTGGCCGGTTGCAGCTGGCTGTTTTATCGCACGGTGGGAGAACATCCTGAAATGCTGTTCGCCTGCTATGCGCTGGTGGGCTTCAGCGTGGGCGTGGTGGGCGCGGTGCCCTATGTGATGGTGCGGGCTTTTCCGGCGGAAGTACGATTTACCGGGATTTCGTTCTCATATAATGTCGCATACGCTATTTTTGGGGGTTTAACCCCAATATTTGTGACGTTGATCATGAAGTTAACCCCGTTAGCGCCCGCTTACTACGTGTTGGCGCTGTCGGGAATAGGACTGCTGCTGGGGATTTACCTTCATCGCGATCTGAACAGCGAAACCAAGGCGCAACGCGCCGGTTCTTACAGCTAAAAAAAAGCCCTGCAATCAACCGCAGGGCTTTTCATTTCAGGTCAATGACGCTTATGCCACTGCCCGAATTGGCTCTACATTGTTGACGCTGGGTTCGCCAATCGGCAGCACCGTACGGCCAAACTGCTCGTTGAGCACTTCCGCCATGGCCAGGTAGATGGCGCTGGCGCCACAGATGATGCCTTCGTAGCCGGCAAATTTCAGCAGCGCAGGGTTGCCGGTGATGTTACCTACGGCCAGCAGGGCGAACAGCAGCGTCAGGCTGCCGAACACGAACTGCAGCACGCGGTTGGCGCGCAGGGTGCCGAAGAACATGAACAGGGTGAAGACGCCCCACAGTGCCAGATAGATACCCAGCACGCTGGCATCGGTCGGTTCAGCCAGGCCCAGGCGCGGCAGCAGCAGCAGCCCGACCAGGCTCAGCCAGAAGCTGCCGTAAGAGATAAAGGCCGTCATGCCAAAGGTGTTGCCTTTCTTGTATTCCAGCAGGCCAGCCATAATCTGGGCCAGTCCACCGAAGAAAATCCCCATGCTGATGATGGAAGAGTTCAATGGGAAAAAGCCCGCGTTGTGCAGGTTCAGCAAGACGGTGGTCATCCCGAAGCCCATCAGGCCGAGAGGGCCGGGATTCGCCAACTTGTTGGTGTGCATATGTCCTCTGCGATAACAGAATTTTAACGAAAATGGATAGGTAAATTCATAAATGGTCTGAATGGCCGAAAAAACCATAACTTCCATCAGAGCGCGCGGCATCATAATGATCCCCAGAACAGGAAACAATGATCTGAGTGACGATAAAAACGAATTTTTTTTTGCCCTGCCCCTTGATGCTGGATTGTATGGCCCCATCTTATTTGCAACCGCAGTTGCTGACCGCGGGTAAGTCTGAAATGTTGGGCAGTTGAAAAGCAAAAATTCGCCCGCATATAGGTTAGCAACCTGATCGAATATGAATTTATTAGTGGAGACGTTTAGATGGGCAAAATCATTGGTATCGACCTGGGTACTACCAACTCTTGTGTAGCAATTATGGATGGTGGTAAAGCGCGCGTGCTGGAGAACAGCGAAGGCGACCGTACTACACCTTCGATCATCGCATATACCCAGGATGGTGAAATTCTGGTTGGCCAGCCTGCTAAGCGTCAGGCTGTTACTAACCCACAAAACACCCTGTTTGCGATCAAGCGCCTGATTGGCCGTCGCTTCCAGGATGAAGAAGCACAGCGTGATAAAGACATCATGCCGTACAAAATTGTGGCTGCTGATAACGGCGACGCATGGGTAGAAGTGAAAGGCCAGCGTGTTGCACCTCCGCAGATCTCTGCTGAAGTGCTGAAGAAAATGAAGAAAACGGCGGAAGATTACCTGGGTGAACCGGTAACTGAAGCGGTTATCACCGTACCTGCATACTTCAACGACGCACAGCGTCAGGCGACCAAAGACGCCGGCCGTATCGCAGGTCTGGAAGTAAAACGTATCATCAACGAACCGACCGCTGCGGCCCTGGCTTACGGCCTGGACAAAGAAGTCGGCAACCGTACCATCGCGGTTTATGACCTGGGTGGCGGTACTTTCGATATCTCCATTATCGAAATCGACGAAGTTGACGGTGAAAAAACCTTCGAAGTTCTGGCAACCAACGGTGATACCCACCTGGGTGGTGAAGACTTCGACAGCCGCCTGATCAACTATCTGGTGGAAGAGTTCAAGAAAGAACAAGGTTTCGACCTGCGCAACGATCCGTTGGCGATGCAGCGTCTGAAAGAAGCCGCTGAGAAAGCGAAGATTGAACTGTCTTCCGCTCAGCAGACCGACGTAAACCTGCCGTACATTACTGCAGATGCGAGCGGTCCAAAACACATGAACATCAAAGTGACCCGTGCAAAACTCGAGTCGCTGGTAGAAGATCTGGTCGCGCGTTCTATCGAGCCGCTGAAAGTCGCTCTGAAAGACGCAGGCCTGTCGGTTTCCGACATTCAGGACGTGATCCTGGTGGGCGGCCAGACCCGTATGCCAATGGTTCAGAAGAAAGTCGCTGACTTCTTCGGTAAAGAACCGCGTAAAGACGTTAACCCGGACGAAGCCGTTGCGGTGGGTGCTGCGGTACAGGGCGGCGTGTTGGCCGGTGATGTGAAGGACGTTCTGCTGCTGGACGTTACCCCGCTGTCGCTGGGTATCGAAACCATGGGCAGCGTGATGACTCCGCTGATCACCAAAAACACCACCATCCCGACCAAGCACAGCCAGGTGTTCTCTACCGCTGAAGACAACCAGTCTGCGGTAACCATCCACGTGCTGCAGGGTGAGCGTAAACGCGCTAACGATAACAAGTCACTGGGCCAGTTCAATCTGGACGGCATCCAGGCGGCTCCACGCGGTATGGCGCAAATCGAAGTGACCTTCGACATCGACGCCGACGGTATTTTGCACGTGTCTGCCAAAGACAAGAATACTGGCCGTGAGCAGAAGATCACCATCAAGGCTTCTTCTGGTCTGAACGAAGAAGAAATCCAGAAAATGGTGCGCGATGCTGAAGTGAACGCCGAAGCTGACCGTAAGTTCGAAGAGCTGGTGCAGACCCGTAACCAGGCCGACCACCTGATCCACGGTACCCGTAAGCAGTTGGAAGAAGCGGGCGATAAACTGCCAGCGGAAGACAAAACGGCTATCGAAGCGGCGCTGAAAGATCTGGAAGTTGCGGTTAAAGGCGAAGATAAAGCCGAGATCGAAGCTAAGACCCAGGCTCTGGTGCAGGTTTCCGGCAAGCTGCTGGAAATGGCTCAGGCGCAGCAGGCTCAGCAAGGTGCTGATGCCGGTGCTGACAACGCGGCGCAGAAAGACGACGACGTGGTTGACGCTGAGTTCGAAGAAGTTAAAGACAAAAAATAATCGCCCTTAAGCGGGCACGGAACGGTCGAAAGGCCGTTACCGGAAACCAGCACGGGCGTCGAGGCAACTCTACGCCCGTGCACGCATGTTAAGGGTTACAGAAATAATGGCGAAGAAAGACTATTACGAGATTCTCGGCGTCTCCAAGACGGCGGAAGAACGTGAGATCAAAAAGGCGTATAAGCGCCTGGCGATGAAGTACCATCCTGACCGCAACCAGGATCAGGACGCCGAAGCCAGATTTAAAGAGGTCAAGGAAGCGTACGAAGTTCTGACCGACGATCAAAAGCGTGCGGCCTACGATCAATACGGCCATGCGGCGTTTGAACAAGGCGGCATGGGCGGCGGCGGTGGATTTGGCGGCGGCGGTGCCGACTTTAGCGATATCTTTGGCGACGTATTTGGCGACATCTTCGGTGGTGGCCGTCGTCAACGCGCCAGCCGTGGTTCCGATCTGCGCTACAACATGGAGCTGTCCCTCGAGGAAGCGGTTCGTGGCGTGACCAAAGAGATCCGCATCCCGACGCTGGAAGAGTGTGGCGTTTGCCACGGCAGCGGCGCGAAGCCAGGCAGCTCGCCGGTGACCTGTCCAACCTGTCACGGTCAGGGCCAGGTGCAGATGCGCCAGGGCTTCTTTACCGTGCAGCAGGCCTGTCCGCACTGTCATGGCCGCGGTCAGATCATCAAAGACCCTTGCAACAGCTGCCACGGCCACGGCCGGGTAGAGAAAGCCAAAACGCTGTCGGTGAAAATCCCGGCCGGCGTGGATACCGGTGACCGCATCCGCCTGGCGGGTGAGGGTGAAGCAGGCGAACACGGCGCACCGGCTGGCGATCTGTACGTTCAGGTTCAGGTGAAAGCTCACCCTATCTTCGAGCGTGAAGGCAACAACCTGTACTGTGAAGTACCGATTAACTTCGCGATGGCAGCATTGGGCGGTGAGATCGAAGTGCCGACGCTGGATGGCCGAGTGAAGCTGAAAGTGCCGACGGAAACCCAGACCGGCAAGCTGTTCCGCATGCGCGGCAAGGGTGTTAAATCGGTACGTGGCGGCAGCCAGGGCGACCTGCTGTGTCGCGTGGTGGTGGAAACCCCGGTTAACCTGAACGACAAGCAGAAGCAGTTGCTGAAGGAACTGGAGGAAAGCCTGGGTGGCCCTTCCGGTGATAAAAACAGTCCGCGTTCGAAAAGTTTCTTCGATGGCGTGAAAAAGTTTTTTGACGACCTGACGCGTTAAGCTTCTGTCTCCGTTAGCGTTCTGCATAACCCCGGTGTCAAAACCGGGGTTTTTTATTGACGTTCACTTGCCAATATCCCTATAAAAAATGTGACATACATCGTAAATAGATCGGTTTTATCGATGTTTAAAGCATTTATAAACGTATTTTATCGAGCTAAATCGCCGTCTATACTCGTTCCATTACTTTGTCTGCGGGGGCCTTGCGCCACGCACAAATCTGGAGAGACGTATTGTGACCAACATTATTCGTCAGTTTTTGCGTCAGGAGGCCGCGGGCGGCATCATCCTGATCGTAGCCGCGATTATTGCGTTGATCATGGCCAATACCCCGGCTCAGGGGATCTATCACGCTTTCCTCAATTTACCGGTCATGGTGAAAGTGTCTTCGCTGGAGATTGCCAAGCCGCTGCTGTTGTGGATTAACGATGGCCTGATGGCGATCTTTTTCCTGGTGGTCGGGCTGGAGGTTAAGCGTGAGCTGATGCAGGGCTCATTGGCCGGTCGCGACAAGGCGGTCTTCCCGGCAATTGCCGCGCTGGGTGGCATGCTGGCGCCGGCGCTGATTTACCTGATGTTCAACGGCGCGGACGAGGTGACCCGTCAGGGCTGGGCAATCCCGGCGGCGACCGATATTGCGTTTGCCCTCGGGGTGATGGCGCTGTTGGGTAACCGCGTGCCAACCAGCCTGAAGGTGTTCCTGCTGGCGCTGGCGATTATTGATGATCTGGGCGTGATCGTGATTATCGCGTTGTTCTACACCCATGAAGTCTCGATGGTGGCGTTGGGCGTGGCGGCGGCCGCTGTTGCCGTATTGGCGTTTATGAACTGGCGCGGCGTGGGGAAAACTTCGCTCTATATGATTGTCGGCCTGGTGCTGTGGGTAGCGATCCTAAAATCCGGGGTGCATGCAACGCTCGCCGGGGTGATCGTCGGCTTTATGATCCCGCTGAACGTGAAGAAAGGCCCGTCGCCTTCAGAAACGTTAGAGCATGAACTGCATCCGTGGGTGGCCTTTATGATCCTGCCGCTGTTTGCTTTCGCCAACGCCGGCGTTTCATTACAGGGCGTGTCGTTGAGCGGGCTGACCTCACTGTTGCCGGTCGGGATCGCGGCGGGTCTGTTTATCGGTAAGCCGTTGGGTATCTTCACCTTTAGCCTGTTGGCGGTGAAGCTGGGCATTGCCAGGTTGCCTGAAGGAATTGGTTTCAAACAGGTGTTTGCCGTTTCTGTGCTCTGTGGTATTGGTTTCACCATGTCGATTTTCATCGCGTCACTGGCGTTTGGTGATGCGGATGTTGTACTAAGCACCTATTCGCGACTGGGGATCCTGATTGGGTCAACCACGGCGGCGGTGGTCGGGTACGGTCTGTTGCGCATGTCGTTACCACGGGTCAGATAACCCCTTTAGGGTATCCCCTGTTTGCGGGGACACACTACAATAGCTGGTCGGAGCTGCACAGTATAAAATATGTGCAGCTTCGGCCGTTCTGTTTGGGACGAATGCAGCAACAGGTTGTCTGAAACAGGGAAAGGACATTAGTCGCTCGTCACGGTCGAAAGTTCGCCGCGATGAAATGTTAAGGAGAGCACCTCGTGAGGATGTCGCATATCAACTTTAATCACCTTTACTACTTCTGGCAGGTCTGCAAGGAAGGTTCTGTGGTCGGCGCCGCCGAAGCGTTGTTTCTGACGCCGCAGACCATCACAGGCCAGATCAAAGCGCTGGAAGAGCGTTTGGACGGCAAGCTGTTCAAGCGGCAGGGGCGTGGGCTGGTGCCTTCTGAATTGGGGCAGCTGGTGTTCCGCTATGCCGACAAGATGTTTATGCTCAGCCAGGAAATGCTGGATATCGTCAACTATCGCAAGGAATCCAACCTGCTGTTCGACGTTGGGGTGGCGGATGCGCTGTCCAAGCGTTTGGTGAGCCAGGTTCTGGAAACGGCGGTGGTGGTGGATAATGAGCAAATTCACCTGCGTTGCTTTGAGTCGACGCATGAGATGCTGCTGGAGCAGCTCAGCCAGCATAAGCTCGATATGATCCTGTCAGACTGCCCGGTGGACTCCAGCCAGCAGGAAGGGTTGTTTTCACTCAAGCTGGGTGAGTGCGGCATCAGCTTCTTCTGTCGTCAGCCGGCGCCGGACCTGCCGTTCCCCGCCTGCCTGGAACAGCGCAAATTGTTGATCCCTGGCCGACGTTCGATGCTGGGGCGTAAATTGCTTAACTGGTTTAACACTCAAGGCATTCAGGTGGAAATCCTGGGCGAGTTTGACGATGCGGCCCTGATGAAGACCTTTGGCATGTACCACAACGCGATCTTCGTTGCTCCGACGCTGTATGCGCAAGATACCTATAACGACGATGACGTGGTGGAGATTGGACGTATTGATAGCGTGCAGGAAGAGTACTACATCATCTTTGCCGAGCGCATGATCCAGCATCCGGCGGTACAGCGGGTGTGCAACAAGGACTTCTCTGCGCTGTTTGCCTACTAGACCGGGTAGCGCAGACGTAAAAAAACCGGCCTGAGCCGGTTTTTTTTCAAGCAGACAACACTTTGCTTATTACAAAGCGTTGATGCGCGCCGACAGGTTTGACTTATGGCGTGCTGCTTTGTTTTTGTGGATCAGGCCTTTAGCAGCCTTGCGGTCCACGATTGGTTTCATTACAGCGTAAGCAGCTTGCGCAGCTTCTTTGTCGCCAGTGGCGATAGCAGCTTCTACTTTCTTGATGTAGGTACGCATCATTGAGCGGCCGCTAGCGTTATGCTTACGACGCTTCTCAGACTGTACGGCGCGCTTCTTAGCTGATTTGATATTAGCCAAGGTCCAACTCCCAAATATATTCTATTGAGGACAATTCGAAGGCCGAGGAATATGCCCTTTTAGCCTGCGTTTGTCAATGAATTTGTGCAAATAAGCGCCGTTTGTACGGGCGGCACTTGCTACGTTGTGATGGCGCAGGATTTTACCAGCTTCGGTCATGGGAATACAGTCTTTCGCGAGAAAATTCACCAATGATTTGCCAGGGGGGTCGCAACCCATTGGCCGCAGTCGGTAATCACGCGGATGACGCCGGATAAACTGCGGTTAGGGCGTTTCACCTGCAGATTATCTCCGGTATGGTATGTCTATTACATAAAGGCACCAATCGCGGGTTAACCTTAACCGCTGTACAAGGTATAATCCGGCGATTTCCACTGTTTTGAGCCAGCTATGGAGCTAATTCGCGGCATTCACAATATCCGGGCACGCCACCATGGTTGCGTGCTCACCATCGGCAACTTTGACGGCGTACACCGCGGTCACCAAGCGTTGCTGGAGCAGCTGAAACAAGAGGGGCAACGCCTCGGGCTGCCAGTGATGGTCATGATCTTTGAGCCGCAGCCGCTGGAAATGTTTGCAGCGGACAAGGCACCGGCCCGTCTCACGCGTTTGCGTGACAAGGCCAAATATCTGGCGCAGGCGGGCGTTGATTACCTGCTGTGCGTCAAGTTTGATCCGCGTTTTGCCGCCAACACGGCTCAGGCGTTCGTCGCCGAACTGCTGGTGGAAAAACTGGGCGTGAAATTCCTGATGGTTGGGGATGATTTTCGCTTTGGCGCTACCCGCCAGGGCGATTTTCCGCTATTGCAAAAAGCCGGGAAAGAATACGGTTTTGAGGTGATCAGCACGCCGACCTTCCGCGAGGGCGATCAACGCATCAGCAGCACGGCGATCCGCAATGCGCTGCGCGATGACGACCTGGCGCAGGCGGAAACGCTGCTGGGCCACCCGTACAGCATTTCTGGTCGGGTGGTGCACGGCGATGAGCTGGGTCGTACCATCGGCTTCCCGACCGCCAACCTGCTGCTGAAGCGCCTGGTTGCCCCGGTGAAAGGGGTTTATGCGGTAGAAGTTTATGGTCTGGGGCCTGAGCCGCTCCCTGGCGTAGCCAATATCGGCACGCGCCCAACCGTTGCCGGTGTGCGTCAGCAGCTGGAAGTCCACCTGCTGGATGTCACAATGGATCTTTACGGGCGCCATATAGACGTGGTGCTCCGCGCGAAATTGCGCAATGAACAGCGTTTTGCTTCGCTCGATGCCCTGAAGCAGCAAATCGCCAATGATGTGGTGACGGCCCGAAAGTTCTTCGGGCTACAGACACCGGTTTAATCTCTATAGCCGAAAACGGAACCGAGAATCTAATGAGTGACTACAAGAATACCCTGAACTTGCCGGAAACAGGGTTCCCGATGCGCGGCGATCTGGCCAAGCGTGAACCTGGCATGCTGCAACGTTGGTATGAACAGGATCTGTACGGGATTATTCGTACTGCCAAAAAGGGCAAAAAATCCTTCATTTTGCATGACGGCCCTCCGTATGCGAACGGCAGCATTCACATTGGTCACTCGGTTAACAAGATTCTCAAAGACATTATTATCAAGTCGAAAGGGATGTCCGGCTTCGACTCGCCTTATGTTCCGGGTTGGGACTGCCACGGCCTGCCGATCGAACTGAAAGTTGAACAGCTGTACGGCAAGCCGGGTGAGAAACTCTCCGCCGCGGAATTCCGTGTGAAGTGCCGTGAGTACGCCGCAGAGCAGGTTGAAGGTCAGAAGAAAGACTTTATCCGTCTGGGCGTGTTGGGCGACTGGGATCACCCGTACCTGACCATGGACTTCAAAACCGAAGCCAATATCATCCGCGCGTTGGGCAAAATCATCGACAACGGCCATCTGCTGAAAGGCGCCAAGCCGGTGCACTGGTGTACCGATTGCCGCTCTTCGCTGGCGGAAGCGGAAGTGGAATATTACGACAAGACTTCGCCGTCGATCGATGTGGCTTTCCACGCGGTTGACGCGGCTGCCGTGGCGGCCAAGTTTGGCGTTACCAGCTTCAACGGCCCGGTTTCCCTGGTGATCTGGACCACCACGCCGTGGACCTTGCCGGCTAACCGCGCGATCTCTTTGCACCCGGAATTTGCTTATCAATTGGTACAGGTTGAAGGTCAGTGCCTGATCCTGGCGGCTGAACTGGTGGAAAGCGTAATGAAGCGCGCCGGTATCAGCTCATGGACCGTGCTGGGCAGCTGCAAAGGCGCCGATCTGGAACTGATGCGTTTCGAACACCCGTTCATGGGCTTCGACGTGCCTGCGATCATGGGCGAACACGTCACGCTGGATGCCGGTACCGGTGCGGTCCATACCGCCGGTGGCCACGGTCCGGATGACTTTGTCATCAGCCAGAAATACGGTCTGGAGATTGCCAACCCGGTAGGGCCGAACGGCTGCTACCTGACCGGCACTCATCCGCTGCTGGACGGCAAGTTTGTCTTCAAGGCCAACGATCTGATCGTAGATCTGCTGCGTGAGAAAGGCGCACTGCTGCACGTGGAAAAATTGGTTCACAGCTACCCATGCTGCTGGCGTCACAAAACGCCAATCATCTTCCGCGCAACGCCACAGTGGTTCATCAGCATGGATCAGAAAGGCCTGCGCAAGCAGTCGCTGGAAGAGATCAAAGGCGTACAGTGGATCCCTGAATGGGGCCAGGCACGTATCGAAACCATGGTTGCCAACCGTCCGGACTGGTGTATTTCGCGTCAGCGTACCTGGGGCGTGCCGATGTCGCTGTTCGTGCACAAAGACACCGAGCAACTGCACCCACGCAGCGTTGAGCTGATGGAAGAAGTGGCGAAGCGCGTTGAGCAAGACGGCATCCAAGCCTGGTGGGATCTGGACGCGGCCGATATTCTCGGCGCGGATGCTGCCGACTACGTCAAAGTGCCTGATACCCTGGACGTGTGGTTCGACTCCGGTTCTACCCACTCTTCCGTGGTCGACGTGCGTCCTGAGTTCCAGGGCCACGGTGCCGACATGTATCTGGAAGGCTCCGATCAGCACCGCGGCTGGTTTATGTCATCGTTGATGATTTCCACCGCGATGAAGGGCAAGGCGCCATACAAAGAAGTGCTGACCCACGGCTTCACCGTTGACGGTCAGGGCCGCAAGATGTCCAAGTCCATCGGCAACACCGTCAGTCCACAAGACGTGATGAACAAGCTGGGTGGCGATATCCTGCGCCTGTGGGTGGCCTCTACCGACTACACCGGTGAAATCGCGGTGTCTGACGAGATCCTCAAACGTTCCGCCGACTCTTACCGCCGCATCCGTAACACCGCGCGCTTCCTGCTGGCCAACCTGAACGGGTTTGAGCCAAGCACCGATTGCGTGGCCCCGGAAGACATGGTGGTACTGGATCGCTGGGCGGTGGGCCGTGCACTGGCGGCGCAAAAGGATATCGAACAGGCTTACGCCAACTACGATTTCCATGAAGTGGTGCAGCGCCTGATGCAGTTCTGTTCGGTCGAGATGGGCTCCTTCTATCTGGATATCATCAAGGATCGTCAGTACACCGCGAAGAGCGACAGCGTCGCCCGTCGCAGCTGTCAGACCGCATTGTTCCACATCGCGGAAGCGCTGGTTCGCTGGATGGCGCCGATCATGTCGTTCACCGCCGATGAAATCTGGAGCTTCCTGCCAGGCAAACGTGCCCAATACGTGTTCACCGAAGAGTGGTACGACGGTCTCTTCGGCTTGGCCGAAGGTGAAGGCATGAACGACGCCTTCTGGGCCGAGTTGCTGAAAGTGCGCGGCGAAGTGAACAAGGTGCTGGAGCAGGCACGTGCCGACAAACGCCTGGGGGGTTCTCTGGAAGCGGCGGTCACGCTGTATGCCGATGCCGAACTGGCCGAGCGTCTTAACAGCCTGCAGGATGAGCTGCGCTTTGTGTTGCTGACCTCGGCGGCGCGCGTTGCTCTACTGGCCGATGCGCCGGCGGATGCACAAACAGCAGAATTGGTGAAAGGTCTGAAAATTGCCTTCAGCACCGCAGAAGGTGAGAAGTGCCCGCGCTGCTGGCATTACACCACCGATATCGGCCTGGTGGCGGAGCATGCAGATCTTTGCGGCCGCTGTGTGATCAACGTAGCCGGTGACGGCGAAAAGCGTAAGTTTGCCTAAATGAGTAAACCAATCTGTTCGACCGGTCTGCGCTGGCTGTGGCTGGTGTTGGTGGTGTTGGTACTGGATTTCGCCAGCAAACAGTGGATCCTCGGTAACTTTGTGCTGGGCCAGACCCAGCCGCTGATCCCGTCGTTCAATCTGTTTTATGCGCGCAACTACGGCGCCGCCTTCAGCTTCCTCGCCGATCACGGCGGTTGGCAGCGCTGGTTCTTTGCCGGCATCGCCGTCGCTATCGTGGCGGTGTTGTTGGTGATGATGTACCGCAGCCAGGCGCAGCAAAAGCTGAACAATATTGCCTATGCTTTTATCATCGGCGGGGCGCTCGGCAACCTGTTCGATCGCCTGTGGCACGGCTTTGTGGTCGATTTCATCGACTTCTACGTAGGCGACTGGCATTACCCGACCTTCAACCTGGCGGACAGCTTTATCTGCGTGGGGGCGGCGATGATCGTGCTGGAAGGCTTCTTGTCGCCGGCGAGCAAAAGCGCAAAGAGTAAAGGTGAGTAATATGACGGCTCAGGTTAACGGTAACAGCGCAGTGCTGGTTCACTTCACGCTGAAACTGGAAGACGGTTCGACCGCAGAATCTACCCGCAGCAGCGGCAAACCGGCGCTGTTCCGTCTGGGTGACGGCAGCCTCTCGGCACCGCTGGAAGCGGAATTGATTGGCCTGCGTGCGGGCGACAAGTGCGCCTTTACCTTGCAGCCGGAAGCCGCATTCGGTGCGGAGAACCCGGACCTGGTCCAGTACTTCTCACGCCGCGATTTCGCGGAGACCGGGGTACCGGATGTGGGCACCATCATGCTGTTTACCGCCGTCGACGGCAGTGAAATGCCGGGAGTGGTGCGTGAAGTGGCGGAAGATTCGATTACCGTTGACTTCAACCATCCGCTGGCGGGCCATCCGGTAAGCTTCGACATTGAAGTCCTGGAGATTGATCCCGTGCAGGAGGAGACGCATGCAAATATTGCTGGCTAACCCACGTGGCTTCTGCGCCGGGGTTGATCGTGCGATCAGTATCGTAGAGCGCGCACTGGAAATTTACGGTGCGCCTATCTATGTGCGCCACGAAGTGGTGCATAACCGCTATGTGGTGGATAGCCTGCGCGAGCGCGGGGCGGTGTTTATTGAGGAGATCGCTGAAGTGCCGGACGGGTCGATTCTGATCTTCTCGGCGCACGGGGTTTCCCAAGCGGTACGGGCTGAAGCCAAGGCGCGCGATCTGACCATGCTGTTTGACGCGACTTGTCCGCTGGTAACCAAAGTGCATATGGAGGTGGCGCGCGCCAGCCGTCGTGGCACTGAGGCGATCCTGATTGGCCATGCCGGTCACCCGGAGGTGGAGGGCACCATGGGCCAGTACAGCAACCCGAAAGGGGGCATGTATCTGGTTGAGTCGCCGGACGACGTGTGGAAGCTGCAGGTGAAGGATGAAAGCAACCTGTGCTTTATGACGCAAACCACGCTGTCGGTGGATGACACTTCTGACGTGATCGATGCCCTGCGCAAGCGTTTCCCGAGCATCATCGGGCCACGCAAGGACGACATCTGCTATGCCACGACCAACCGCCAGGAAGCGGTGCGTAACCTGGCCGGGGATGCGGACGTGGTGTTGGTGGTGGGCTCGAAGAACTCATCCAACTCCAACCGTCTGGCTGAGTTGGCTCAGCGCGTTGGCAAGCCGGCTTACCTGATCGATTCCGCTGCGGATATTCAGGAAGCCTGGCTGAAGAACGCGACTAACATCGGCGTTACCGCCGGTGCGTCTGCCCCTGACGTGCTGGTACAGGATGTTATCGCCCGTCTGAAAGCCTTGGGCGGCCTTAACGTCCATGAAGTCAGCGGTCGTGAAGAGAATATCGTGTTTGAAGTGCCAAAAGAGCTGCGGGTCGATATCCGTCAGGTTGACTAGGGCACAGTGGTAAATAAATGAACGGGGAGCTTAGGCTCCCCGTTTTGCTTTTGGGGAACGGGGGCTGGAGGAAATATTAGAACGGGGGAGGAATAGGATGTAATTCAAATTTTCTGCTATTTAAAGTCAAATTTGTTCTGACAATTTGAATTAATGAAAAAGGAAGTGCTTATATAGACAGTAATAAAGTTATTAAGACTAATATCATTAGTCTGCAATCTAAATAAAAGCTGGTGTTGGTCAGCAAAGGGCTGAGTGGTTAAATAACTAAATTAATTGTCGTTGCAGACACTGTTTATTTAATTAAGTTCGCAACTGGTTAAAAGAATTTTTCTCTTTTTGCTGCAAATGGATTTTCATATGCTCAAGCAAGCGGCGAACTTTTAAAGGTTGGCTGTCCCGGCGTGGCATAATCGCATAGCAATTAATCTCCGGTAATCGCCAATCAGGCAGCACTTCCACCAAATCGCCGTTGTGTAATTCACGCTCAACATTGACAAAGAAATTACGGATGATCCCTTTGCCCGCCAGCGCCAGTTCTTTCATGGCCATACCGTTATTGGTAAATAAACGGCCGGTCATTCTCAGCCGATGTTCGTCACCGTTATGGTGGAGAAGGCGAACAAACTGCGGGTTGCCCAAAGGAGTAAAAGTCACCCATTGATGCCGGGTTAACGCTTGTGGGCTATCAGGAATGCCATGGCCGGCAAGGTAGGCCGGTGAGGCACACAACACTTCGCGAAAGCGCGCCAGGCGGGTGGAAACATAGCTGGAGTCCGCCAGGACGCCGCCGCGGATCGCCAGATCAATGCGCTGGCCTATCAGGTCAATCTTCTCGTCATGGATCTCCAACCTCAGCGTGATGCGCGGGTGATCGTCAAGGAAGCTTTGCAGTGCAGGCACCAAATAGTGAGTGGCGAACTCGGTAGAGGTCGCGACGCGCAATTCACCACTCAGTTCACCACGCAGGGCGGCGATACGTTGTTGCCCCCGTTCGGCGGCATGCAGCATTAAAACGCAGTCTTCATAAAAACAGAGCCCGGCTTCGGTCAGGCTCAGTGAACGAGTGGAACGCAGAAGTAATTGAATGCCCAGCTCGTTTTCCAGCAGGCGGATATGCTGGCTGACGGCAGAGGTGGTAATGCCTAATTCTTTAGCTGCCATGCTGAACGCGCCGCAATCGACAACTTTAGAAAAAATGGCCATGCGCTTTAGAATATTACTCATAGTTTGTTAAGTTCAACTTAACCAAGATTGTTAATTATACGGGCTAATAATATAGCACTATCTCTTCTATATTGCCTGAAGCAGATAAATCTCAGTGGTGAGTATTATTCCCTGATGATGCCTCTTTTTTCGAAAAGTCTTATTGCGTTTGTGAATAAGTCACCTGCGCCATGATCTGAACAGGAGTTAATTGTGGACAGTGCCCGTATTGAAAAAATATCGTTAAAGATCCTTCATGAGCTATTGCAATATCGGCGTCGGTTCCCAGGAATGGAAACATCAAATTCCGAGGAAGAGCTGCTCGTTACTCAAGTGCAATTGCCGCGCATCCGGGCGTTCATTGAACAACAACAGCGGATTGAGTTTGTACTGCCTGCCTTTCCAACAAAATCACCCAATACCAATAAGGTAATTGGTGCGGTGCCCGATATGGCGGAACGCCTGTCGCTGATATTCCTTAATTCCCTCTGCCAGCGTATTCAGCTTTATTATCCGCCGGGTGCACATATTGTCATCTGTTCGGATGGTCACGTCTTCGGCGATTTAATCCGCGTCAGCGACGATGCCATCAACCACTATCAGCGCGAAATTGAAACTCTGCTGCATGAGGTTGGGGCCACGCACCTGAGCGTATTCAACCTGGGGGACGTGGAAGGGCTGGCGGAACATACCGACGACTACGACTTGCTGCGCCAGTTGCTGGTCGACGGTTATGCCGAACCGGAGTCGGCAATCAAACAACAGCTGATGGAAAGCGAGCAAGGGCTGCAACTGTACCGCGCCATTACCCGTTTCCTGTATGAAGACAGTCAACTGCCGGGCTACAGCGGCTCGAATGCCGCGCTGCAGAAAGACGCCAAGCTGCGGGCCTGCGGTGTGATCCAACGCAGCTGGGCCTGGGGCAATTTGCTGGCTCAGCATTTCCCGGCGGCGATCCGCTTGTCGATCCACCCGCAGCCTGCGGACAGCCTGAAAATAGGTATTCATATGATGCCGACCAAAGATGATTGGCTCACGCCATGGCACGGCGTCGCGGCCAACGTCAACGGACAGTTCGTGCTGATGAAACGCAAAGACGCTCAGGAGTTAGAGGGCGAACTGGTGGCGATCCGCGGTACGCCAAGCCATTACCTGATTGAACAACCTCAAGTGGTGTAACACGCCACCTTGCGCTCGCTATCTTGGCGAGCGTGTTTTAACGGCACGGTTGCCGTGTGAGCAGCAAATTTGCTTCAAGGAGAGTCACCGATGGACAAGCAACAATTGAACTGCCGTATTGAACTCAATAGCCCCTTTGGCGCTGTATTGACCCCAGAACGCCCAGGGCAATCCATCAGCGAGCTGCCGGTGGCGGCGTTGCGGGCGCTGGCACAGCAGCATCACCTGCTGGTGCTGCGCGGCTTCGATTCCGGTTTTACCGATCCTCGGGTACTGACCCGTTATGCCGGCAATTGGGGCGAGATCATGATGTGGCCCTTCGGCGCGGTGCTGGATGTGAAAGAACATCCAGACGCCAAGGACCATATTTTCGACAGCAGCTATGTGCCGCTGCACTGGGACGGCATGTATAAACCGACCATCCCGGAATTTCAGCTGTTCCACTGCGTAGCCGCGCCCTCGCAGGATGAAGGCGGTTGCACTACCTTTGTCGATACTACGCGCCTGCTGGCCAATGCCGATGAGTCGCAACTGGCACAGTGGCTGACGGTGTCGATCTCATACCGAATCAAGCAGGTGGTGCACTATGGTGGCGAGGTTTGCTCGCCGCTGGTGGTAACGCACCCGAGCGGGAGTGGGCTGATCATGCGCTACAACGAGCCGCCGACAGAGGGGAAGAAATTCCTCAACCAGCATGCGCTGGAATATCACGGGGTGCCGGAAGATCAGCAGGAAGCGTTCCATCAGACTCTGCAACAGCATCTCTACGATCCGCGCCACTATTACGCCCACCAGTGGCAGCAGGGCGATGTGGTGATCGCAGACAACTTCTCGCTGCTGCACGGGCGTGAAGGCTTTACCGCCCGCTCGGCCCGCCATTTGCAACGGGTTCATATACAGAGCAACCCGGTGTGCGCCAATCTGGCGCTGAAACCGGCCAACGCAGAGGCTTAAGAGTTATGGCACGTATACTGATGACCGCCGTGGCAACGCCCGGTCACGTTTACCCAATGCTGGGCATTGCCCGGCACCTGATCGCACAAGGGCACCAGGTTCGGGTGATGACCGGCGCGTTGTTCCGTGAACGTGCGGAGGCGATAGGGGCGAAGTTTGTTGCCTTCGATCCGAAGGTCGATTTCGACTACCGCTATCTCGAGGAACATTTTCCGCAACGAGCTGCACTGCCGCCGGGCAATGAGCAGATGGCGCTGGCGTTGAAAGACTTCTTCGCCGCCCCAATCCCGTTGCTGAATCAACAGCTGCGTACGGTGATCGCCGCCGAGGCTACCGATCTGCTGATGGTGGAAAACTGTTTCTACGGGGTATTGCCGCTGCTGCAGGTGGAGGATCGTCCTCCGGTTATCGGTATCGGCGTAACGCCGCTGTCATTCTCGTCTGAAGATTCCATCTTCTACGGGCCGCGCATTCCTCCGGCGCTGTTGCCGCGGGAGTTGCGTCGCGAACAGCTGGTGGATGACGCTACACGTGCCTTGATAGATGAGGTGCAGCAGAGTTTTGATGCCGCGATGACGCAATCCGGTGGCAGGCCGCTGCACCAACCCTTTAGCGATGCCTTGATCGGCGGTTGCGATCGTTTCTTGCAACTGGCGACCCCTGCGCTGGAGTATCGGCGTGACGATCTGCCGGCCAGCGTACGATTTATTGGCCCGTTGCGAAGCGCGTCGGCGCAACCGCCTGCCGATGCTCTTTGGGATGAAGCCGATCAGCGGCCGCTGGTGATTGTCAGCCAGGGCACACTGGCGAATGTCGATCTGCACCAGTTGATTGTTCCGACGCTTAAGGCGCTGGCACAGTTACCGGTACGGGTGCTGGCGACCACCGGTGGTCGTTCGGTCGACGGGCTGTCGGATCTGCTGCCGGACAATGCCAGAGTACGGGAGTTTATCTCTTTCGAACACTGGCTACCGCGGGCCGCGGTGCTGATCACCAACGGCGGTTACGGTTCGATCAACTACGCGTTGGATCAGGGTGTGCCGTTGATTATCGCCGGTACCGGCGAGGACAAGCTCGAGGCGGCTTCTCGGGTGGTGGCGGCTGGCTGCGGAATTAATCTGCACACCAGCAATCCGGATGAGTCGCAACTGCGTCATGCCGTGCAGCAGATCCTGACGCAACCGGCTTATCGGCAGCACGCGGCATGGGTTCAGGCCGATTACGCCCGCCATGATGCGCTGGCGGCTATCGCCAAAGAGGTGGCGGCGTTAACTGCTTGAATCGCCTTAATCACGGGGGCTTTCGCCCCCTTTTTTGTCTTCCGCTATCAGTCGTCCGTCCTCTTTCTCGTGTTGCCATGTCCACTGTCTATCACAATCGTAATGCGCTGCCTGCTTGGTTACAGAGAGAACCGACTTAGAAATCGATCGATCGTCTGGTGATCGTCGGCGGTCAGTTGCCAACCGGGGTGGCGGCAGTAATCGGTGGCGATGATATTGCGTCGTTGCAGGATCGTCTTTTCGATCTGAATGATGTATTCGCAGTGGCTCATCCAGCGTTGGATGTAAGGCAACAATGCCTGATGCAGCCCGTTCGCTTGTTCCACTTCGCCGGCCTGCCAATGGCGATAAATAAGCAGGTAAATCTCGCTGAACGAGCAACCCGGCATCACGCCTTTGCCGCCCGCCGCCAGCATCTGCAACATATAAAGCCCGGCATAGCCGTTCAGCACGTTGGCTTCAGGGGCCAGTTGCAGAAATTCTTTGGTGTATTCCACCGGCGGATTACATTCAATTTTGAACACCGCATGGGGATAGCGGGCTGCCACGTCGGCCAATTGTTGCGGAGTGATCGGCAAACCGGTTTCACTCGGCGCGTATTGCACCATTACCGGGATGTCTACGGCCTCCAGAACGGCGAAAATATGCTGCTGGATCGCCTGTGGGCTGGGTTGAAGGAAAAAGGGGGGCAGCAGCATCAAAGCGTCGGCGCCCAGAGTTTGATAATGACGAGCGCGTTTGACGGCGACTTCGCTGCTGTGATCGGTGACCGAGATAGCACGATACAGCGGGGCTCCTGCCAGTTCGCTGATAAATATCTCCGCCAGGCGTTCACGCTCAGGCTCCTCGAGCTTCGGGAATTCGCTGGCGATGCCAAACAGCGTCATTCCCTGAACGCCGGTTGCTGCCAGATGCTCCAGCAACTGGGTAAAACTCAGCGGGTCGATTTCGCCATTGGCCTTGAACGGCATGGCGACGATAGGGTTGACCCCTGCAATGTCGATAGCTTGGTAACGGCCCATTATTCCTCCTCCCGATCGGCCAGTACGGCACCCTGCGCAGCAGGTAAAGCCCAGCGACGATATAAACGCAGGAAGCCGCGTGGCACTTCTTTGTCCACGGACTGCCAGTTTTGGCGCCGCTGCGCCAACATCGTCTCGCTGACATGCAGCGTCAGGGTACGCGCGGGAATATCGATGGATATATCGTCACCGTCTTGCACCAATGCCAGCTCGCCGCCGTCCACCGCTTCAGGTGAAATATGGCCGACAAACAGCCCGCGGTTGGAGCCGGAGAAACGGCCGTCGGTGATCAGAGCGCAACTGTCAGCCAGGCCCATGCCTTCCAGCGACTTCATCGGTTTATACATTTCCGGCATGCCGGGGCCGCCTTTGGGCCCTTCATAGCGCAGGACCAGGGCGCTACCCGGCCTAATCTGGCCGGACATAATCGCCTCGACGGATTCTTGCTCGCTGTTGAACACCACGGCAGGTCCCCGGAAGCGCATCAAATTTTCCGGCACGGCCGCAGGCTTCACCACGCAGCCGAGAGGCGACAGATTACCGTGCAGTACGGCGACGCCGGCTTCATTGCGGACAGGAATGGCCAGGGTATGGATGACTTCCGGGCGGCGGCTTGGCCGGGTTTTCGCCAGCATTTCCGCTTTGGTTTTGCCGGTGACGGTTAACGCGTTGAGATCGAGCAGTTTGGCAATCTCAAGCTCTACTGCCGGTACGCCACCCGCTTCCCAAAAATCAATCATGTCATGTTCGCTGGCCGGGTAGAGCGAGGCGACCAGCGGTACCTGATGGCTCAGTTCATCGAAGACGGACAGCGGCAGGTGGCCCAGTTCCGCCTCGTAGTGAATGGCTTGCAGATGCAGGATGGCATTGGTGGAGCCGCCGGTTGCCAGCAGGTAGATCACCGCATTGCGAATCGACTCGGCGGTGATGATTTGGCGGGCATTGATGCCGTTCAATACCAGTTCCACCGCGGTGCGTCCGGTTTCGATAGCGCACTCGCGGCGTTCGGCCGACACCGCCGGCAGCGTGCTGCTGCCCGGCAGGCTCATACCCAGCACTTCACCGATGCAGCACATGGTGTTGGCGGTGCCATACATGGTGCAGGAACCCGGGCCGGGTTCGGCAATATTTTCGATATGGGCAAATTCCGCCTCATCGATCTCGCCCCGCATCTTCCAGCCGATGGCCTCGGTGACGATGTTGCCGTCCCAATGTTTGCCTTTATATTCAGCCGGGTACATCGGCCCGCCGTTGACCATGATGGCCGGAATATCCAGCCGTGCCGCCGCCATCAGCATGGCGGGGACAATTTTGTCGCAGGAGCCAAGCAACACCATGCCGTCGAAACGATGGGCACGCATCATCACTTCGATGGAGGCGGTGATCACTTCACGAGCAGCCAGAATGTAGCGCATGCCGAGATGCCCTTCTGCGATGCCGTCACAGGGGGCAATAGTGCCGAACACCATGCCGACCCCGCCGGCTTCTTCAATGCCCTGCAATACCTTGGCCGTCAGTTCGTTCAGGTTGGCGTGGCCGGCGGTCGCGTTGGTATAGCTGTTGACCACGGCGATCACCGGACGGCGCAGTTGTTCGTCGCTGTGCCCCATGGATTTGTATAGTGCACGCTTCAAAGCGCCGTCATCGCCCTCCAGAATAGGGTTGAAATGCGAGCCGCAACCGCCGCTGCCACAGGTTCCACATCCGCTCATCATCAAAATCTCTCAGTGATATTTAAAGGATCCTCAGCGTCAGGCTGAGCAACATCCTGGTAATGCATGCCAGGGGTTTTGCCGGGGGAGACCAGCTTGGCAGGCAGCATGAAAATCAACGGTGCACAGAGCAGCAGGAAGCCCGCCAGAATGTACAGACCGCTGTCGGTTTGTCCGGTTTGATCTTTCAGCCAGCCGAGCACCGTGGGGCCGAAGAAACCCGCGAGGTTGCCGACAGAGTTCACCAGTGCAATACCGGCGGCAGCGGCGGTGCCTGAAAGTAGCGTGCCGGGCAGGCTGATATAGGTGGGGATCAGCGCCAGGGTGCCGGACATCGCTACGCAGATCCACGTCATCATCCAGAAGGTGGAACCGCTGCAGTAGGCGCTCAACGTCAGGCCGATACAGCCAATGACCGCCGGAATGGCGATATGCCAGCGACGCTCCTGTTTCAGATCGGAATGGCGGCTGTTCCATATCATAAATACCGCGCCAAACACGTAGGGCAGGGCTGCCAGCAGGCCGATTTGGAGATCGTCGCTGATGCCCGAAGTCTTGATGATGGAAGGCAGCCAGAAGCTGACGCCGTAATATCCGACGTTGAAACTGAAGAAAATCAGCGCCAGCAACCAGACATAGCGGTTAGCCAACATCTCTTTCAGACTGTGGGACGCTTTGCCGTTTGCCGCCCGATCGCGGTTGGCGCGATCTTTGGCCAGATCGGTTTGAACGATCTTTTTCTCTTCGACGGTGAGCCATTTGGCTTCGTCCACGTTGTTATCCAGGTAACGCAGTACCACAAAGGCCAGTACGAAAGAGGGAATGGCCTCGACCAGGAACAGCCACTGCCAGTTATGTAAACCGCCGACATTTTCGAACAGTTTGAGGATCAGCCCTGAGAGCGGGCTGCCGATAATTACCGACAGCGGCGTAACCAGAATAAACAACCCCAGCGTGCGGGCGGAACGCCATGAAGGGAACCACAGCGTTAAATAGAACACGATGCCGGGGAAGAAGCCGGCTTCGGCCACGCCAAGCAGGAAACGCAATACATAGAAGGTGGTTGGCGTGGTAACAAACATCATGGCCGCGGACAGGATCGCCCAGGTAGCCATGATGCGGGCAATCCAAAAACGCGGCCCGAAGCGTTGCATCAGCAGATTGCTTGGCAGCTCGAAAATAAAATAGCCGATGAAGAATATGCCGGCGCCCAGGCCATAAACGGTATCGCTGAAGCTCAGGGCATCCTGCATATGCAGCTTGGCGAACCCGACGTTAACGCGGTCCAGATAGGCGAAGAAATAGCACAAAATCAGGAAAGGGATCAGGCGGCGGGTAATTTTTCCGTACACCCGCGTTTCAGCGGCCTGTTCCGTCGTAGGGGTTTCCGTGGTCAGCTTCATGATGGTTTCCTTTGATTTATTTTTATTAGCCGGGTTATGCCGGCGTATTCAAGGAACGGTCGACAGTCTTGGACTGGGGTGGCCCGCCTATGTGGCGCAGGGCGGCACCCTGCATCAGATTTTTTTCAATGCGTTCAAGGGAGATATTTTTGGTTTCCGGTACGAAACATAACGTCAGAACGATGCACAGCAGGTTGAGCAGCGCGTAAAGCCAGAAGGTCCCGGCGCTGCCGAGGTTGTCGATCAGCGTCAGGAAGGTGGCACCGATGATCATGTTGGCAATCCAATTGGCCATGGTGGAGCAGGTGACGCCAAAGTCTCGTCCGGCCAGCGGTTGGATTTCGGAGCACAGCACCCAAATCAATGGGCCGGCACTCATGGCGAAACCTATGATAAAGATCAGCAACACCGTCACTGCGGCGTATTGCTCCGTGGGATTGCCGATGCCGATATAAAACATATAACCGAGCGTCGCCATGCAGATTGCCATCAGGCTGAAGCCGAGTTTGAGGATCGGTTTACGGCCCCAGCGATCGACCAGCGCGATCGCGATAAAGGTGGCCAGCACGTTGGTCAGGCCTGCTATCACGGTGCACCACATTTGCTCTCGGGTGGTGGCGAAACCGGCGATTTCAAAAATCTTGGGGGCGTAATACATGATGATCGTCATGCCGGTGAACTGCTGCATAAATTGCAGCAGAACGCCCAGGTAGGTGGAGCGGCGAAAGTGCGCGTTGTAGCGAAACAGCTGCCAGCCTCGTTGCTTCATTTGCAGGCTTTCACGGATTTGGTTGAGTTCGTCGCGAGCCTCATCATCCGAATTGCGTAACAGTTGCAAGACCTTGCCGGCCAATTCACCGCGCCCCTTCATCGCCAACCAGCGTGGGCTTTCCGGCAATGTCAGTACCCCGATAAATAGCACCAGCGCCGGGAAAGTGATGATGCCCAGCATCCAGCGCCAGTGTCCGCCGGCACTGAATGCGGTATCGGACAGGAAGGCGGCCAAAATTCCAATGGTAATCATCAACTGATAGAGAGAAATCATGCTGCCGCGAATGCGCTCTGGAGCGATTTCCGACAGATACAGCGGCGCGGTGAACGAGGCTATGCCCACGGCTAGTCCGAGGATAAAGCGGGAAATCACCAGCACTTCTAGATTCTGGGCCACGGCGCAACCGATCGAGCCGACGACGAACAAAACCGCGCCTAACAACAGGCTTTTTTTACGGCCCAGATGGGAAGACATAGGCCCGCTGCTTAGTGCCCCCAACGCGGCTCCGAACATCATGATGCTGACGACGACTTCCTGCTGTTGGTTCGAGAGGCTAAATTCGTTCGCCAGGAATGGCAATGCACCGGCGATCACCCCCATATCCAGGCCGAACAGCAAGCCGGCTAACGCGGCAAGAAAACAAACCTGTAGGGTTTGGCGGTTTGCTTTTGCGGGAATAGATGATTTATTCATAACAACACCTTTTTATTCAATGCGTTATATTTTTTTGAGACAAGCATCGGCAACGTCGCAGTGGGTAAACAGCTATTCCACGCAATGTTGCCAGGCGGCCTGATAAGCCAGGGCCCGTTGGCGCAACGTCGCCAGGCTGATGCCGGGTTGATAGAGCCCGCCACCCAACCCAAATCCGTTGCTGCCGGCCTGGATATAGGCACGCATCTGCATGGGGTCCGGCTGAATGCCGCCAACCGGCAAGCAAACCAGCCTTTGCGGAAGCACGGCACGCAGCGCCTTGATGACGGCGGGAGTGATGTTTTCTGCGGGAAAAAATTTTAACCCGCTGGCCCCGGCGGCGAGGGCAGCAAAGGCTTCGGAAGGCGTCGCCACGCCGGGCAAACCGATCAGATTCAGGTAACGGGAATGGCCGATCACGGCGGCGTCGGCATTGGGAGAAATAATCAGCTGCCCTCCGGCTTTGGCTACCTCTTCAACCTGCTGAACGTTCAGTACGGTGCCGGCACCGACAAAACCCCTGTCACCAACGGTATGCCTGATCGAGCGGATAGAGTCGTACGGGCTGGGGCTGTTAAGCGGCACTTCCAGATAGCGGAAGCCGCAGTCCAGCAGAGTTTCGGCGACCGGCTCCGCCTCCGCTGGCGTGATACCACGTAAAATGGCTACCAGCGGGAGGGGCTGCTGCTGCCACTGTTGGAAGAAAATCTCTGGGCTCATTGGGCGGTTCCTTGCAGTAGGGGATACAGTTGACTTAATCCGTTGATAAAGCAGCTATCGCCATCCGCGGCGCGCAATGACAGGCCCAACGGCTCCGCCGCCATTTGGTAGCGTGCAATCAGCGACGGGCTGGCGACTACCCAGATGGACTGGTTAGTGGGCAGCGCATGAAGCTCATAGCCGATCAACAGGCCGGAAAGGTAGCTGTGTATATTCGCCGCGGCTATTTCACTGCTCAGGCGGCGGGTACGTGCCGAAAAAATCAGATGGCTGAAGGGGGCGCCGGTGCGTGCGGTATTGGCCCCGAGCATGAACGCCTGCGCGTCTTCCCGTTGTTCCGGCAGGGCGTTGCCCAAAATGGAGTGTCGGCTGAGCAGCGAGAACAGTTCGCCGGTCATAAAGGTGGAGAAGTGGCCGATTTCCCCATGATTCAACTGAACGTGCTTGCTGTGGGTGCCGGGCAGGATAGCCAGGCATTGCGCGGCCGGATGCAGCCTGGCCAAACCGAGCAACTGCACCTCTTCCCCTCGCATGACTTCGGGTTGTTGAGCCAGACCCTGGCCCCGAACGCCGGGAATGATCCACGCCGGACTTCCCCAGTCGGTGGTGAATGCCATGGCCCTGGCCGCCAAACTTTTCAGACCGCACGGCTGGGTTAGATAGGCGACCTCATGCCAGCCCTGCTGCGAACCCACCATGCCGGCCATGACCACCGGCAGAGCCCCTTGGTCGGCTAGCCAGGGCTGTAATAAGGTTTTCAGGGTGTCGGCAAACCGGTTTTTTTCTACGGCCAGTAACCCGCAGGGGCGGCTGAGAGTGCTCAGACATTGCTCCCCACGCATTAAAAAAGCGCGAAAGTTAGTGGTGCCCCAGTCGATAGCAATCCAGTTGTTATTCATTCAAGTAATACAAACCATTCAACCTTGTCATACAAGAATGCTAGGGCGAAAATTGCTCAGGATCTGTGAGGACGATCGAAATTACAGCAAAGAGGGATTTTTAGAGGATGTGGGCGAACATTTCCGGTTGCTGATGCCAGTGACTCTTTTTGGCCGCGTTAAGCAGAATGACTCGCATACGCTGACGCGCAGTTTCCACCTGCTTGAAGCGAATGGCTTCCAGCAGTTGTTGGTGTTCTTCTACCGCACTTTTGGTCAGCCGGATATCTTCTTCCAGCGTTTGCTGAAAAGAGAGCGCCATGGCGGCGGAAAGGGCACTGCCCAGGGAATGCAAAAAAGGATTATGGCTGGCGCCCAGCAACGCGAGATGAAACGCCATATCGCCCTGCTCGAAGAGTTGGCGGCTGGCTTGCTGCTGCCCTTGCGACATCAGATTGCAGGCGTCTTCCAGCGCGGCCAGGTCATGACCGGTGGCGTTAACGGCCGCTAATGCTGCGATATTCGGTTCAAAGATCAGACGGGTAACCATCAATTGTTCGACCAGTTGCTGGTCGAGACTGCCTTCCGCCAACCAGCTCAGGACGTCAGGATCCAAAAAACTCCATTGTTCGCGGGCATTGACCGTACTGCGCTTCTTGGCCTGAATGGAGACCAATCCCTTCGCCGCCAGTACCTGCAGCGCGTTACGAACCGAAGTGCGTGAAACCGAATACTGCAGCGCCAATTCATTTTCGCCCGGCAGCGACAGGCCGGGCGGCAGATCGCCACTGATGATACGGCGGGCCAAATCTTGCGTCAGGGTTTCCGATATGGTGGTTTGCGCGGTTTTCATCCGTGGCTCTCAGGCAATTAAAGCGGCAGTTGCACCCTATACTAAGCTAAGCGGCGGGTTGACGGTACCAGCACCGGTTTGAATGAAGAAAATGAGCGCTTTTTCATGCAATTTCTACCGGTTGAATTTGCATGATTATGTACAATCGCCAATGGGCGTGGACCGGCCGGATTGTTAACCCGTTGACAGCATTACTGATGAAAAGCGGGGGATATCATAATTTTCTAATTATGAAATGAATCCTCTGGCGATGATAAGGTGGGGCAGTTAACCTGAACCAATAGCCTAATGCGATAGGCGTTAAATCAACAAGAGAGCAAGTATGACTGATTCACCCATCCGCATTGCGATTGCGGGTTCCGGCGGCCGTATGGGCCGCCAATTGATCCAGGCCGTACATCAGGCGCAGGGCGTGGTTTTGGGGGCGGCAGTATCGCGTCCTGGCTCAAGCCTGATTGGCACCGATGCCGGTGAACTGGCGGGCATTGGTGCGCTGGGCGTAACCGTCAGCGACAGCCTGGAAAAAGTGGCCGACGATTTCGATATTCTGATCGACTTCACCCGCCCGGAAAGCACCCTGGCGTACCTGGCTTTCTGTGTCGAGCACAAAAAAGCCGTGGTGATCGGTACTACCGGTTTCGATGATGCGGGCAAAGAGGCCATCCGCGCCGCAGCTGAGCAGATTGGCATCGTCTTCGCCGCCAACTTCAGCGTCGGCGTGAACCTGGTGTTAAAACTGCTGGAAAAAGCCGCGCAGGTGATGGGCGACTATACCGATATTGAGATTGTTGAAGCGCATCATCGTCATAAGGTCGACGCCCCTTCGGGCACGGCTCTGGCGATGGGCGAGGCGATTGCCGGCGCGCTGGGGCGCGATCTGAAAGAGTGCGCGGTGTATGCGCGTGAAGGTCATACCGGTGAACGCGATCCGAAGAGCATTGGCTTTGCCACTATTCGCGCCGGCGATATCGTCGGTGAGCACACCGCCATGTTCGCCGACATCGGTGAGCGGGTAGAAATCACCCATAAGGCCTCCAGTCGCATGACTTTTGCCAGTGGTGCGGTTAAGGCTGCGATATGGCTTGATGGCCATGATAAAGGTCTGTTTGATATGCGTGATGTGCTCAATTTAGACCAGTTATAATTGATTTGTATGCCATCGTGATGTGGCTGTATTAATCATAATGCTATGATTAACGGACAATAATTTTATTGTCCTTTTTTTTAACATGATAAATTGGTGTTTTAAGTTGTTTTTATTGGTTTTCCTTTATTTTCGATAGTTAACTTTTGCTTTGTGGTGCTTTTGTCCCTTCTGACGTATCCCTCGCTCGTAAAAATGCCTGCAGAATGGTGATTTTCTGTCTTTAGCGCTCGCAACCGTTTACTCACCCGAGTTTAGACGTGTTTTTATGGCTACTAACCTCATTAAACGCCGAGAAGTGCAAAAATAAGAGAAAAAATGGCGCTTTGGGTAGACAAGCGGAGCACTCATCATTAAAATGCGCCCAATTTGCCAAAAATTGACCTTGAGGGCGGTTTTTGCATTGATTTAGATCTCGATATCTGAATTAATATGCAAATATTGTGATTGATTATTCCTGGAGGGTGTTTTGATTAAGTCAGCGCTATTGGTTCTCGAAGACGGAACCCAATTCCACGGTCGGGCCATCGGGGCAGAGGGTACGGCAGTGGGGGAAGTGGTCTTCAATACGTCGATGACCGGTTATCAAGAAATCCTCACTGATCCTTCCTACTCCCGCCAGATCGTTACTCTTACTTATCCTCATATCGGCAATGTCGGCACCAATGCTTCCGACGAAGAATCCTCCGCTGTACACGCCCAAGGCCTCGTCATTCGCGACCTCCCACTGATTGCCAGCAACTACCGCAACGAAGAAGGCCTGTCTGACTACCTGAAGCGTCACAACATCGTGGCGATTGCCGATATCGATACCCGCAAGCTGACCCGTCTGCTGCGCGAGAAAGGGGCACAGAACGGCTGCATCATCGCCGCCGACACGCCGGATGCCGCATTGGCGTTAGCGAAGGCCAAAGCCTTCCCGGGTTTGAAAGGCATGGACCTGGCGAAAGAAGTCACCACCCAGGAAGCCTACAGCTGGCAGCAGGGCAGCTGGACGCTTGAAGGCGAACTGCCGGAAGCCAAACCGGCCTCTGAGCTGCCGTTCCACGTGGTGGCCTATGACTTCGGCGCCAAGCGCAACATTCTGCGTATGCTGGTGGATCGCGGCTGCCGCCTGACGGTGGTGCCGGCGCAGACCCCGGCGGATGAAGTCTTGAAAATGAATCCGGACGGTATTTTCCTGTCCAACGGCCCAGGTGACCCGGAGCCATGCGATTACGCCATCGCCGCCATCAAGCAGTTCCTGACAACCGACATTCCGGTGTTTGGCATCTGCCTCGGCCACCAGTTGCTGGCTTTGGCCAGCGGCGCGAAAACCGTGAAGATGAAGCTAGGTCACCACGGCGGTAACCACCCGGTAAAAGATCTGGATAACGACTGCGTCATGATCACCGCGCAGAACCATGGTTTTGCGGTAGACGAAAACAATCTGCCGGCCGAACTGCGCGTCACGCACAAATCCTTGTTTGACCACACGGTGCAGGGCATCCACCGCACCGATAAAGCAGCGTTCAGCTTCCAGGGCCACCCTGAAGCCAGCCCGGGCCCACACGACGCCGCGCCGCTGTTCGATCACTTTATCGAACTGATCGAGACTTACCGTTCTAACGCCAAATAATCAGGAGCAGTAAAAAATGCCAAAACGTACAGACATAAAAAGCATCCTGATCCTCGGCGCTGGCCCGATTGTTATCGGCCAGGCGTGTGAGTTCGACTACTCGGGTGCCCAGGCGTGTAAAGCGCTGCGCGAAGAAGGTTACCGCGTCATTCTGGTCAACTCCAACCCGGCCACCATCATGACCGACCCGGAAATGGCGGATGCAACCTACATCGAGCCAATCCACTGGGAAGTGGTGCGCAAAATCATCGAAAAAGAGCGTCCGGATGCCGTGCTGCCGACCATGGGCGGCCAGACCGCACTGAACTGCGCGCTGGAGCTGGAACGTCAGGGCGTGCTGGCCGAGTTCGGCGTGACCATGATTGGCGCTACTGCTGACGCGATCGACAAAGCGGAAGACCGTCGTCGCTTCGACGTGGCGATGAAAAAAATCGGCCTGGACACCGCGCGCTCCGGCATTGCGCACAATATGGAAGAAGCGCTGGCGGTGGCCGCTGACGTCGGTTTCCCATGCATCATCCGTCCTTCCTTTACCATGGGCGGCACCGGTGGCGGCATCGCCTACAACCGCGAAGAGTTCGAAGAGATCTGCGAGCGTGGTCTGGACCTGTCGCCAACCAAAGAGCTGCTGATTGACGAGTCGCTGATCGGCTGGAAAGAGTACGAGATGGAGGTGGTGCGCGATAAGAACGATAACTGCATCATCGTCTGTTCGATCGAAAACTTCGATGCCATGGGGATCCATACCGGCGACTCCATCACCGTAGCACCGGCGCAAACCCTGACCGACAAAGAATACCAAATCATGCGTAACGCCTCGATGGCGGTACTGCGTGAAATCGGCGTGGAAACCGGCGGTTCCAACGTGCAGTTCTCGGTCAACCCGAAAACCGGCCGTTTGATCGTCATCGAAATGAACCCACGCGTATCCCGCTCTTCGGCGCTGGCGTCAAAAGCCACCGGCTTCCCGATTGCCAAAATCGCCGCCAAGCTGGCGGTGGGTTATACCCTCGACGAGCTGATGAACGACATTACCGGTGGCCGTACGCCGGCTTCGTTTGAACCGTCCATCGACTACGTCGTGACCAAGATCCCTCGTTTTAACTTCGAGAAATTTGCCGGTGCCAACGACCGTCTGACCACCCAGATGAAATCCGTCGGCGAAGTGATGGCAATTGGCCGCACCCAACAAGAGTCGCTGCAGAAAGCGTTGCGCGGGCTGGAAGTGGGCGCCACCGGTTTTGACCCTAAAGTGAGCCTGGATGATCCGGAAGCGCTGACCAAAATCCGTCGCGAGCTGAAAGACGCTGGTTCTGACCGCATCTGGTACATCGCTGACGCCTTCCGCGCCGGCCTGTCCGTTGACGGCGTCTTCAACCTGACCAATGTTGACCGCTGGTTCCTGGTGCAGATTGAAGAGCTGGTGCGTCTGGAAGAGCAGGTTGCCGGTACCGGCATCAACGGCCTGACGAAAGAGTTCCTGCGCACCCTGAAGCGCAAAGGCTTCGCCGATGCGCGTCTGGCCACCTTGGCCGGCGTCGCAGAAAGCGAAATCCGCAAGCTGCGTCACGGCTATGGCCTGCACCCGGTTTACAAGCGTGTGGACACCTGCGCGGCGGAATTCGCCACCGACACCGCTTACATGTACTCCACCTATGAAGAAGAGTGCGAGTCCAACCCGACCAACGACCGTCCGAAAGTGATGGTGCTGGGCGGCGGGCCAAACCGTATCGGCCAGGGTATCGAATTCGATTACTGCTGCGTGCATGCCTCGCTGGCACTGCGCGAAGACGGTTACGAGACCATCATGGTCAACTGTAACCCAGAAACCGTGTCTACCGACTACGACACCTCCGACCGTCTGTACTTCGAGCCGGTAACGCTGGAAGACGTGCTGGAAATCGTGCGCATCGAGAAGCCGAAAGGCGTGATCGTGCAATACGGTGGCCAGACGCCGCTGAAATTGGCGCGTGAACTGGAAGCCGCAGGTGTCCCTATTATCGGCACCAGCCCGGACGCGATTGACCGCGCCGAAGACCGTGAGCGTTTCCAGCAGGCGGTACACCGTCTGGGCCTGAAACAGCCGGCCAACGCCACCGTGGCAACCATTGAGCAGGCGGTAGAGAAAGCGGCCGGAATCGGTTATCCGCTGGTGGTACGTCCTTCCTATGTGCTGGGCGGTCGGGCGATGGAGATCGTTTACGACGAAATCGACCTGCGCCGTTACTTCCAAAACGCAGTCAGCGTTTCCAACGACGCCCCGGTGCTGCTGGATCGCTTCCTGGATGACGCGGTAGAAGTCGACGTCGACGCCATCTGCGACGGCGAGCGGGTGCTGATTGGCGGCATCATGGAACACATTGAACAGGCGGGCGTGCACTCCGGTGACTCGGCTTGTTCACTGCCGGCCTACACCCTGAGCAAGGAAATTCAGGACGTGATGCGCCAGCAGGTTGAGAAACTGGCGTTTGAACTGCAGGTGCGCGGCTTGATGAACGTGCAGTTCGCCGTGAAGAACAATGAAGTTTACCTGATTGAAGTCAACCCACGTGCCGCGCGTACCGTGCCGTTTGTTTCCAAGGCTACCGGCGTGCCGTTGGCCAAAGTGGCCGCGCGCGTGATGGCAGGCAAAACCCTGGCTGAGCAGGGCGTGACGGAAGAAGTCATCCCGCCTTACTACTCGGTAAAAGAAGTGGTGCTGCCGTTCAACAAGTTCCCAGGCGTCGACCCGATTTTAGGGCCGGAAATGCGCTCTACCGGGGAAGTGATGGGCGTGGGCCGTACCTTCGCCGAGGCCTTCTCCAAGGCGATGCTCGGCAGCCAGTCAGGCATGAAAAAACAGGGCCGTGCGTTGCTGTCGGTGCGTGAGGGCGATAAGGCCCGGGTGGTGGATCTGGCGGCAAGCCTGCTGAAACAGGGCTTCGAGCTGGATGCCACTCACGGTACTGCCGTGGTGCTGGGCGAGGCGGGGATTAACCCACGCCTGGTCAACAAGGTGCATGAAGGCCGTCCGCACATTCAGGACCGTATCAAGAATGGCGAGTACACCTACATCGTCAACACCACCGCCGGTCGCCAGGCGATTGAGGACTCCAAGCTGATCCGTCGTAGCGCATTGCAGTACAAGGTGCATTACGATACGACCCTGAACGGCGGCTTTGCCACCGCGATGGCGCTAAAAGCGGATCCGACCGAACAGGTGACATCGGTGCAGGAGTTGCATGCGCGTATCACCAAGTAATTCGATGATGCCGTAAGCTCCAGGGCGCTGCTATTGCAGCGCCCTTATTTTTTAACTTGTTCAGTGAATTTGTTGTCGTGAATTAGAAATTTCCGCTATCAATCATTCAGCAAACTGTCACCCTGTGCGATTGGTATATGCTTGATGTATTGGCATGGAACGAAGGAACGACGACAACAATGATTCTGATTATTTACGCCCATCCCTATCCCCGGCATTCGCATGCCAATCACCGCCTGCTGCAGGCCGTGAAGGATATTCCCGAGGTGGAGGTGCGCTCGCTGTATGAGCTGTATCCCGACTTCAACATCGATATCAACGCTGAACAGCGGGCACTGGAGCGCGCCGATCTGGTGGTGCTGCAACATCCGATGCAATGGTACAGCCAACCGCCGCTGCTGAAATTGTGGATCGATAAGGTGCTGGAGCACGGCTGGGCCTATGGCCATGAAGGCAATGCCCTGGTGGGCAAGGATGTGCTGTGGGCAGTGACCAGCGGTGGCGATGAACACCATTTCGAGCTGGGCGATTACCCCAACTTCGCTGCTCTGGGGCAGCCGCTGCAGGCGACGGCGCTGTATTGCGGTATGCATTGGCAACCGTATTTTGCCGTGCATAACACCTTTACCTGCAATGAACCGGCGCTGATTGCCGCTGGGGAAGCCTATCGCCGGCGGCTGGTGGCCTATCTGATGGAACACAGCGAGCCCGCCGAACAGGGAGTTGAGCATGGATAATCACCAGATGATGATTGAGGGGCTGATCTATTTGGGATCGGCCGCGTTGTTTGTGCCGATTGCGGTGCGGCTCGGGCTAGGCTCGGTATTGGGCTACCTGATTGCCGGCTGCATTATTGGTCCCTGGGGGCTGAAGCTGGTTTCCGATGCCGAATCGATCCTCACCTTTGCCGAGATTGGCGTGGTGCTGATGCTGTTTATCATCGGCCTGGAGTTGGATCCAAAACGGCTGTGGACGCTACGCGCCTCGGTGTTTGGCGGCGGCATTATTCAGATGGCGGCATGCGGACTGGCACTGAGCGCCTTTTGCTATTTCCTCGGGTTGAACTGGAAGGTGGCGCTGCTGATTGGCCTGACGCTGGCGTTGTCATCCACCGCCATCGCCATGCAGGCGATGAGCGAGCGAAACCTGACGCCGTCGCCGATTGGCCGCAGTGCGTTTGCGGCACTGCTGTTCCAGGATATCGCGGCGATCCCCCTGGTGGCGATGATCCCGCTGCTGGCCAGCAGCGGTGCCACTACTACGTTAGCGGCGTTTTCCCTGTCAGCGGCCAAAGTGGTGGGTGCGCTGGCAATAGTGGTACTGCTGGGGCGCTATGTGACCCGGCCGCTGCTGCATTTTGTCGCGCGATCGGGCATGCGTGAGGTTTTCAGCGCCGTGGCGCTGTTCCTGGTGTTCGGCTTTGGCATTCTGCTGGAAATGGCCGGGCTGTCGATGGCGATGGGCGCCTTTCTCGCCGGGGTGCTGCTGGCGAGCTCGGAATACCGCCATGCGCTGGAAAGCGATATTCAACCGTTCAAGGGGCTGCTGCTCGGGCTGTTCTTTATCGGCGTTGGCATGTCGATCGACTTTGGCACCTTGTTCCATCACCCGCTGCTGATCGCCTCGCTGCTGTTGGGCTTTATGCTGATCAAGGCGGCGTTGCTGTGGCTGATTGGCCCCTGGCTTGGGGTACCGAAGCGCCAACGTGGCATGTTCGCGATCCTGCTGGGCCAGGGCAGTGAGTTTGCTTTCGTGATCTTCGGCGCCGCTCAACTGGCCGGAGTATTGCCGCCAGACTGGGCCAAATCCTTGACGCTGGCGGTTGCCCTGTCGATGGCGGCGACGCCGCTGCTATTGGTGGTGGCAACACGGCTCGAGAAAAATGCGCCGAAAGACGAACGTCCGGCGGATGTGATTGATGAAGAGAACGCCAGCGTGATCATCGCCGGGTTTGGTCGTTTCGGTCAGATCGCCGGCCGTTTACTGTTGGCCAATGGCGTACATACCGTGGTGTTGGATCACGATCCTGACCATATTGAAACGCTGCGCAAGTTCGATACCAAGGTGTTTTATGGTGATGCCACCCGCGCCGATCTGCTGGAGGCCGCTGGGGCCGAGCACGCCAAGGTGTTGATTAACGCCATCGACGACGTGGAGGCTAACCTGCAACTGACCGAGTTGGCCAAACGGCACTTCCCGCACCTGAAAGTGGTAGCGCGCGCGCGTGATGTCGATCACTGGTATCAGCTGCGTCAGTTAGGCGTGGAAAAGCCGGAGCGTGAAACCTTTGAAAGTTCGTTGCGCATTGGTCGTGAGACGCTGGAGTTGCTGGGGCTGGACGCCTACGAGGCGCGGGAAAAAGCGGATACTTTCCGCCGCTATAACCTGAAAATGCTGGAGGACACGCTGGATAATTATCAGGATACCGAATTCCGCGTTGCCAGCCTGCAGCGGGCGAAAGAAATGCTCAGTGCCGCCATCGAACAGGATCAGGATCGGTTGGCGCGGGTACCGCAGAGTGGGTGGCGTGGCAGTATTGATGGCAAAGCGCCGGAAGCTGAAGTGGTGGAAGCCAAGGGATAAGCCTAATGGGCGCAGCCGCCGGGCTGCGCCCACGATGGCGCGAATTAACTCAGCGCCACCTTGATACCCAGAGCAATCAGCATCCCGCCCAGCAGCTTATCCACCACCTTTTGCGTTTTCTCCAGGCCACGACGCACCGGTCCGCTTTGGATCAGGAACACCAGAACCGGCCACCAGAGTGCAGACAGGCCAAGGATAATCCCCGCATACCACAGTTTTTCGCCCAACCCTGAGTCGATTTGCAGCACCTGAGTGAACACCGCGAGGAAGAACAGCGTAGCTTTCGGATTTAGCAGGTTACACAGGTAGCCCTGTACGAAGGCGCTTTTCAGGCTTGTTTGCTGCTGCGGCAGGTTACTGACGTTCATCTTACTGCCGCTGCGCGACAGCAGCGCCTGAATGCCGACCCAAATCAGGTAGACGGCACCGGCGTATTTCAGCACGTTGAACAGCCATGGCGTGGTGGTGATCACTACCGCCAGCCCGGCGACGCAGTAAGACATGTGAGTGGCGACGCCGCAGATCACGCCGAAAGCCGTCATCATCGCGGCCAGACGCGGGTAGCGGGCGGCGTTCTTGATCACCAGGAAAAAGTCCGGGCCGGGTGACAGCATACCCAGGGTGGCGATGCCGGCGACGAACAGCGAAGTTTCAAGCATGATTTGACTCTCTGCACAAAAGGCGTAATGGAGGCGATAATAACGCCACGTCCCCTGATACGCATCAACCAAATGAGGTAATGTTTGGCAATATGATGAATATTCACTCAGGGATCACGACGGAGCCTCATGCATCAGACAACCCACATAGATCTGCCGGAAGCGCAGCGGCAGCAGCGTGAAATTACCCGCCTGTGCATTCAGTGCGCTTTGCTGTTGCTGCAGCACGGCGCCGAGAGCACGGTGGTTGAGCAGTTATCGACCCGTTTGGGGATAGCGCTGGGGATGGACAGCGTTGAAAGTTCAATCTCGGCCAATGCGGTAGTGCTGACGACCATCAGCAACGGTGAGTGTCTGACTACTACGCGCAAGAACGTCGATCGCGGTATCAATATGCAGATGGTGACGGAGGTGCAGCACATCGTTATTTTGGCGGAGCATCGGCTGGCGGATGTGCATGACGTTGCCCGGCGCTTCGACAAGATCCGCCCGTTGCGTTATCCACGCTGGCTGGTGGTATTGATGGTGGCGCTGTCATGCGGTTGTTTCAGCGTGCTGAACGGGGGCGATCAAAAGGCCTTTGCCGTCACCTTTATTGCCAGCGGTCTGGCGATGACGGTGCGTCAGGTGCTGACCGCGCGCCACATGAATCCCTTGATCAACTTTTGCCTGACGGCCTTTGTCGCGACCTCGGTTTCCGGGCTGCTGCTGCGGCTGCCGGTGTTTAACGAAACTTCCACCGTGGCGATGGCCGCCAGCGTATTGCTGCTGGTACCCGGTTTCCCACTGATTAACGCAGTGGCCGACATGTTCAAGGGGCACGTCAATACCGGGCTGGCACGCTGGGCTATGGCCAGCCTGCTGACGCTGGCCACCTGTATCGGCGTGGTGATGGCGATGTCGCTTTGGGATCTGCGGGGGTGGTCATGAGTCTGCTCTGGGCCTTATTGCAAGATATGCTGCTGGCGGCGGTGCCGGCGTTGGGTTTCGCCATGGTGTTCAACGTGCCGCTTCGCGCTCTGCGCTATTGTGCGCTGTTGGGGGCAATTGGCCACGGCTCCCGCATGCTGATGATGCATGTGGGGATGAACATTGAATGGTCATCGCTGCTGGCGGCGATCCTGATTGGCATCATCGGTATTTATTGGTCGCGCTGGTTGCTGGCGCATCCGAAGGTGTTTACCGTGGCTGCAGTGATCCCGATGTTCCCCGGTATCTCCGCCTATACCGCGATGATCAGCGTGGTGGAGATTTCGCATCTGGGTTACAGCGAGGCGTTGATGGCCACCATGATGACCAACTTCCTCAAGGCCTGCTTTATCGTGGGGGCATTATCGATTGGGCTGTCATTGCCTGGGCTGTGGTTATACCGCAAACGTCCCGGCGTTTAAGGAGCATGGGCCAAAAATTGTTGGGTATTAGATATACTGATAAGAGCTATCTTATATATTCATATTGCTTGATTAGCCTATCGACGACCGTTGGGGCTTTACGTATAGTGTGAGCAATTTTGCTGCCTACACAGGGTTTAACAATGATTATCAGCCTGATCGCTGCCTTGGCGGCGGATCGCGTTATTGGCATGGAAAACGCCATGCCTTGGCACCTGCCGGCGGACCTCGCGTGGTTTAAACGTAACACGCTGAATAAACCGGTTATTATGGGCCGTAAAACTTTCGAGTCTATTGGTCGTCCGTTACCGGGCCGCCATAACATCGTTTTAAGCAGCCGTCCTGGCACTGACGCTGGGGTGACCTGGGCGACTTCGCTGGACGAAGCGCTGGCCGCAGCCGGTGATGTGGAAGAAGTGATGGTGATGGGCGGCGGGCGTATTTATACCCAGTTCCTGGCACGCGCTAACCGTATGTACCTGACGCATATCGATGCCGAAGTCGGTGGTGACACCCATTTCCCAGACTATGAGCCGGACGAATGGGAAACCTCGTTCAGCGAGTTCCACGATGCCGACGAGTTGAATTCTCACAGCTATTGCTTCGAGATCCTAGAACGCCGTTAATGGCCGCTGATTAACCCTATCCTTCTGAGGGCGCAAGTGATTGCGCCTTCGTCTTTTTACGCTCCGCCTGTCTCTGACTTTTTGTTGTAACATTTTCGTCACACTTCCTGATTAGTATGAAGCCCAACTCTGAGCGCCCCGGCAACTCTGGTGAATCTCGATCGTGGCGCCATATTAAAAAGGAAATAGACCCATGACGACCAAAATTGAGCAATTAGATGCCGATCGCCTGACCGATCCCACTCGCCGTAAACTGTTGCTGGGCAGCGCCGGTGCCGTTGGCCTGGCCGGTTTCCTCGGGGGCGGTATTTGGACGGTTTCCGCTCAGGCTCTGGCGGAAGATTTGCCACCGAACAAGCTGCTGGGCTTTAAAGGGATTGCCGCTTCCACCGCCGATGAGGTGGCAATCGCGCCAGGGTATCGCGCCGAGGTGCTGATCTCCTGGGGTGAGCCGCTGGTCGAGGGGGCTGCCGCTTTCGACCCACAGGGCAACAACAGCGCCGCCGATCAGGAAAAGCAATTCGGCGATAATAATGACGGCATGAGCTTCTTCCCGATTGATGACAACCACGGCGTGATGGCCATCAACAACGAATACGTCAACGAACAGTACCTGTTTGCCCACGGCGGCAGCAAAGCCACCAGTCTTGAAGACGTACGCAAGTCACAGGCTGCCCATGGCGTTTCTATTGTAGCGGTACGCCGTGTGGGTGATAGCCAACGCTGGGAAGTTGAGCGCCCATCGCGTTACAACCGCCGGATCACCGCCAACACCGAGATGCAGTTCAGTGGCCCGGCTGCCGGACACGCGCTGCTGCAAACGGCGGCGGATCCTAGCGGTCGCAAGGTGTTGGGTACCTTCGGCAACTGCGCCAATGGGAAAACCCCCTGGGGCACTTACCTGACCTGCGAAGAGAATTTCGATACCTATTTCGGCACTCACCAGGCCGACTACAAGACCACGGCGGACCAGAAACGCTATACGTTGAAAGTCAGCGAACCTGAGCGTAACTGGCCGGATTTCGACGAGCGCTTTGACGTGGCGAAGAACCCTAATGAATTCAATCGACATGGCTGGATCGTCGAAATCGATCCGATGAATCCTGCCTCAACGCCAATCAAGCATACCGCGCTGGGTCGCTTCAAACATGAAAATGCGGCGGTAACCGTCGCCAAGGATGGTCGCCTGGTGGTCTATATGGGTGACGATGAGCGTGGTGAGCACATCTATAAATACGTCTCCAAAGGCGTGGTTGACGTGGCTAACCCGGCCAACAACCGCAGCCTGCTGGATGAAGGCACTTTGTATGTGGCGCAGTTTGACGGGGATGCCGGCGGCACACCGCTGAAAGGTACCGGGCGCTGGATAGCGCTGGAGTTCGGTAAAAATGGCCTGACGCCGGAAAATGGCTTCCGCGATGAGGCGGAAGTGTTGATCTTCGCCCGCAAGGCTGCGGCGCAGGTGGGGGCGACCAAAATGGACCGGCCGGAATGGATTGCCGTCAACCCGCATGATGGGCGCGCCTACTGCACGCTGACCAACAACAGCAAACGGGGTGAAGAAGGCATGCCGTTGAATGCCGCTAACCCGCGTCCGAACAATGTCTACGGCCAGATTATCCGTTGGGATGAAGGCGGTGATGCCACGGCGGCGTCGTTCAACTGGGATATTTACGCGCTGTGCGGTAACCCGATTGCCCATCCGGAAGGCGTGAATCGCGGTACGCCAAATATCACGGCCGACAATACTTTCAACAGTCCGGACGGACTGGGCTTTGATAAGACCGGTCGCCTGTGGATCCTCACCGACGGTAAATACAGCAACAAGGGCGACTATGCCGGGCAGGGCAACAACCAAATGCTGGTGGGCGATCCGCAAAGCGGCGAAATTCGTCGCTTTATGGTTGGGCCAAAGTCATGCGAATTGACCGGCATTACCTTTACTCCCGATTACAAGACGATGTTCGTCAACGTACAGCACCCGGGTGAAGAAGGTGACTCTCATTTCCCGAACAATAGCCCGCGTCCGCGTTCATCCGTATTGATGATTACGCGTGAAGACGGTGGAGTGATTGGGGCTTAAGAAGAAAACAGCGGGGCGGCATTGACCGCCCCGGCTGGATTATGACGCGGCCTGTTGATGAACGCTGTCGGACAGATCGCTGCGGTGGGCCGGTTGGGTAAAGTATTGCCGATCTTCCCAGCGCAACATGGTCAGATCGCCCCCCCAGCAACAGCCGGTGTCCAGGCCAATAACGCCTGCCGGCGTGCCTTTGCCTTCCAGTGATGCCCAATGACCGAAGACAATGGTGTAATCGGCATCAACCAATCGCGGCAATTCAAACCAGGGTTTCAGCGGAGCAGGCGCGGTGCCTGGCGCATCTTTGCAGATCATATCTAGCTGGCCGTTCGGGAAGCAGTAACGCATGCGCGTCAGGGCATTGGTGCTGAAACGCAGACGCGCCAACCCGCTCAGTTCCGGACTCCAGTTGTTCGGCATGTCGCCGTACATGGCGTCGAGGAACAGCGGATAGCTGTCGCTGCTCAATACGGCTTCCACTTCGCGGGCGCAAATTTGCGCGGTTTCAATGTCCCACTGCGGCGTGATACCGGCATGCGCCATCACCAGCTTGAGTTTCTCATCGACCTGCAGCACCGGTTGGCGGCGCAGCCAGTTGATCAGCTCATCGGCATCCGGGGCTTCCAGCAGCGGCGTGATGCGATCTTTGGGCTTATTGCGGCTGATGCCGGCGTAAACGGCCAGCAGATGCAGATCGTGATTGCCCAGCACCATGCGTACTGCCGGCCCGAGCGAGCGCACGTAGCGCAGTACGTCCAGCGAACCGGGGCCACGCGCCACCAGATCACCGGTCAGCCACAGCTGGTCATGCTGGGGATCGAAGGCAACCTGGGCCAATAGCGACTTGAGTTCATCAAAACAGCCATGAACGTCGCCGATAAGATATGTCGACATAATCAGTGAATCAGCGTTGGAATGGCTAAGCGGAACACGGGAATAGCGGTCTGGAACGGCTGACCCTGATGATCAACCATTTCGTAATGGCCTTCCATGGTACCCAGCGGCGTTTCAAGAATGGCGCCGCTGGTGTATTGGAATTCGCCCCCGGGCGGAATGAGCGGCTGCTCGCCGACCACGCCTTCGCCCTGAACTTCGGTTTGACGGCCATTGCTGTTGGTGATCAACCAGTAACGGCCGAGCAGCTGCACGTTGAAACGCCCCAAATTGCGAATGGTGATGGTATAAGCGAAGACGTAACGTTCTTCCTCAGGTATCGACTGTGATTCCACATAGACACTTTGTACCTGAATACATACGCGAGGCGAATCAATCATGATCACTACTCCTTATTGCTGCGGCGCGGGATTGGCTGAAAGCCAGTTAGCCAGCTTACAGTATTGCGCCACAGAAATATTTTCTGCTCTAAGTATCGGATCGATACCCAATTCCGTCAGTTGCTCCGGAGTGAACAAATCCCCCAGGCTATTGCGGACAGTTTTCCGGCGCTGGTTGAACGCCTGAGTCGTAATGCGGCTCAGCATGCGCACGTCACCCACCGGATTTGGATTCACCTTGTGCGGTACCAGACGTACCACTGCGGAATCCACTTTCGGCGCCGGAGTGAACGAAGTTGGTGGCACTTCCAGCACCGGAATAACGTTGCAGTAGTACTGCGCCATCACGGTTAAGCGCCCGTAGGCTTTGCTGTTAGGGCCGGCAACCAGGCGGTTGACCACCTCTTTTTGCAACATAAAGTGCATGTCGCGAATGGCCTGAGTATAGCTGAAAAGGTGGAACATCAGCGGCGTCGAGATGTTGTACGGCAGGTTGCCAAATACGCGCAGCGGTTGGCCTGCCTGCTCGGCCATTTCGGCAAAGTTCACCGTCATGGCATCTTGCTGGTGAATGGTCAGTTTGTCTTTCAGCTGCGGATGGTTTGCCAGACGAGCCGCCAGATCGCGGTCGAGCTCAATCACCGTCATGCGGTCCATGCGTGCGCCGACCGGCTCGGTCAGTGCGCCCAGGCCGGGACCGATTTCCACCACGGCTTCACCCGGCATCGGGTGAATGGCGGAAACAATGCTATCGATGACAAACTGATCGGTTAAAAAGTTCTGTCCAAAGCGTTTGCGGGCAAAGTGCCCTTGGTGGACTTTATTATTCATTACAATTAATTATCATTTTAATGGCGAGATTCAAGGCCGTTTTGAAACTGCCCGCATCGGCGGTGCCGGTGCCGGCCAGTTCCAGAGCGGTACCGTGGTCGACCGAGGTACGGATAAAAGGCAAACCGAGGGTAATGTTTACCGCCCGGCCGAACCCTTGGTATTTTAGCACCGGCAGACCCTGATCGTGATACATCGCCAGCACCGCATCCGCATGTTGCAGATACTTGGGCTGGAACAGGGTGTCCGCCGGCAGCGGGCCGATCAGATGAATACCTTCAGTACGCAGCGCGTCTAGCGCCGGGATGATGGTATCTATCTCTTCGCGTCCCATATGGCCGCCTTCTCCCGCATGCGGGTTCAGTCCGCAAACATATATCTGCGGCTGGGCGATGCCAAATTTGGTTTTCAGATCGTTGTCTAGAATGCGGATGACTTCAAACAGGCTTTGGCGAGTGATGGCACCAGGCACCGCCAGCAAAGGCAGGTGGGTGGTTGCCAGCGCCACGCGCAGCTCTTCGGTTGCCAACATCATCACCACGCGCTCGCAACCGCTGCGATCGGCAAAGAATTCGGTATGGCCGATGAAGGGCACTCCGGCGTCGTTGATCACGCCCTTGTTCACCGGGCCGGTGATCAGCGCAGCGAACTCGCCGTTTAGGCAACCGTCGCAGGCTCGCGCCAGCGTTTCCACCACGTAAGCGCTGTTACCCACATTCAGCTCACCGGCCACCACTGGATGAGCTGTCGCAACCGGCAACACCGTCAACGTACCCGCACGCTGTGGCTGAGCGGGGTGCTGTGGCTGATAGGTGCGCAGCTGTAGCGGCAGGTTCAACTGTCGGGCGCGTTCAAGCAACAAGGCCGGATCCGCGCACACCACCAGTTCAACAGGCCAATCCTGTTGCGCCAGCGCTGCCACTAAATCCGGCCCAACCCCGGCAGGCTCGCCGGGGGTGATTACGATACGATTATTGTTGTGCATTACCGTCAAGGATCTTCACGTAAGCCTGAGCACGTTGTTCCTGCATCCAGGTCTGCGCTTCTTCAGCAAACTTGCGGTTGAACAGCATGCGGTAAGCGCGATCTTTTTGCGCCGCATCGGTTTTGTCCACCTGACGCGTATCCAGCAGCTGGATCAGGTGCCAGCCGAAGGAAGAGTGCACCGGTTGGCTGACTTCGCCTTTGCTCAGCTTCATCAACGCGTCGCGGAAGGCCGGATCGTAGATGTCTGGAGAAGCCCAGCCCAGATCGCCGCCCTGCAGTGCAGAACCCGGATCCTGAGAAAGCTGTTTGGCTTCGTCAGCAAACTTGGCGCGACCGCTCTTGATGGCTTCGGCTACCGCTTGCAGCTTGGCGCGCGCCTGATCGTCGGTCAGCACTACGGAAGGTTTCAGCAGAATATGGCGAGCATGAACTTCGGTAACCGACACAGACTGGTTGGCGCCACGGATATCATTCACTTTCAGGATGTGGAAGCCTACGCCGGAACGGATTGGCCCAACCACTTCGCCTTTCTTGGCGTTAACCAGTCTTTCGGCGAACAGGGTAGGGATTTCCTGCAGCTTGCCCCAGCCCATGTTGCCGCCTTTCAGCGCCTGGGAGTCGGCAGAGTAGGAGATCGCCAGCTTGCCGAAGTCGGCACCGCCGTTGATTTCGCCCATCAGCTTTTTAGCCAGGGCTTCAGCATCGTCAACCTGCGCCTGCGACGGGTTTTCCGGCAGCGGGATCAGGATGTGGCTGATGTTCATTTCGGTGTCGCTGCCGTTCTGAGCGCCAACCTGGGTAGCCAGTGAGTCTACTTCCTGAGGCAGGATGGTGACGCGGCGGCGAACTTCGTTGTTGCGCACTTCACTGATCAGCATTTCTTTGCGGATCTGTGAACGGTAAGTGTTGTAGTTCAGGCCTTCATACGCCAGACGACTGCGCATCTGATCGATGCTCATTTTATTCTGCGCGGCGATGTTGCCGATGGCTTTGTCCAGATCGGCATCGGAGACGTTAATCCCCATTTTCTTGGCCATCTGCAGCTGGATGTTATCCATAATCAGACGTTCAAGGATCTGGTGACGCAGGGTCTTGTCATCCGGCAATTGCTGACCGGCCTGCTGCGCATTGAGCTTCACCGACTGCAACAGGGTGTTTACGTCGCTCTCAAGTACCACGCCGTTATCCACGACGGCGGCGACTTTATCCACTTCTTGGGGTGCTGCGAACGCGGTATTGGCACAAACCACCAATCCGAGAATAAGCGTTCTCCAGTTCTTCATACTTTTCCCATTCTGTAATCCGCAAATGCGGGTGAAAGTTCTCGTTTTCAAAGTGTTACAAAGTATCAAAATGCACGCTGGTAAGGCAGTATGCCGGAACGCAACATTTCCGCGGAGCCCAGACTGTGATCGCTGCTCAGGCCACGCAGTTCGATGTTGAATGAAACTTTGTTGTCATAAACGCTGGTATTGTTGCTGTTGTTCCAGTCGGTGATCTTGCGCTCGTAGCCCAAGGTCACTGCCCAGCAGCAGGTGTTGTACTTCAGACCGAGCAGCTGATCGGCAGACTGTTGGGCACGGGTGTCGTAGTAATAAGCCCCCACGACGGCCCAGCGATCGGCGATTGGCCAACTGCCGGTGACGCCCACCTGCGAAATACCATCCTGATAAGCCGGCACCTGCCTGGTGTTCAGTGCGGTTTCAATATACTCCGGCGTAGCGTAACGGTAGTTCAACTGCAAGACGCGCTCGGAATCCTGGCGGTATTCCACCACGGCGTTACCCAATGAGACGCTATTGAGACGCGTATCATACTGCAGGCCGCCACGCAGGCCCCAACGATCGTCGATCTTCCAATAGGTGTCGCCGGCCCAGGCCAGGCTGCCGGTGTCGTCATTGTTGTCGTAATTCGTCGTCTTGTCGCCGGTACGGGAACGGCTGAAGTAGTAGATTTGACCCACGGAAACGTTAAAACGTTCAACCAGCGCGTCATCATAAATGCGCGAGGTCAAACCGGTCGATACGCGGTTCTGTGAGGCAATGCGATCCAGGCCGCTGTAGGTGCGGTCGCGGAACAAGCCGGAGTAGTCGGTTTGCAGCAGCGTGGTGTCGTAGGTGTAGATGTTGCTTTGGTCGCGATAAGGGACATACAGGTACTGTACGCGTGGTTCGAGGGTCTGGGTATAGCCCTCGGACCAGTTCATTGGGCGATCGAACACCATCTTGCCGTCGACCTTGAACTGCGGCAACACGCGGTTGACCGAATCTTCGAGATCGGGGGCATCGCTGCCGGTACGGTTCTTGTAGTTGTTGGCGAAACCGTCAGGAATATCCTGCTGGTAATGGGTCGCCAGCAGCTTGGCTTCGGTATTGATACTGCCCCAGCCGTTGGTCAACGGCAGGCTCAGCGTCGGTTCCATATGCAGACGGGTGGCGTCCGGGCTATACGGGTTGACGCTGATAAACTTGGCGGCCTGGCCATAAATGCGGAAGTCGAACGGGCCGAGATCCTCTTTATAGTAGTTCAGATCGAGCTGAGGCTGAACTTTGTAGGAGTCTGAGCTGCTGCGATCGGTATCGTCGTAGATCTGGAACTGTTTGGAGCTTAAGGTCGCGTCCCAGTTATCAATGGCGTAGCCGACGCTGAATTTCTGCGTCGCATAACCGTCGGTGGTCGAACCGTATTTGGAATCCAGATCGGTAAAGTATTTGGAGTCGCTGACCTTGGTGTAGTCGACATTGAAACGCCACACCTGATCCATCACGCCGTTGTGGTTCCAGTAGAACAACCAACGCTTACTGTCGTCAGGATTGTCCTTGCTGTATTCCTTGTCGTCCGGCAACCAATCGAACTCCATCAGGCCCAGCCCCGGCTGCACCAGATAACGGAATTCGTTCTGTAACTGCAGACCACGTTTGGACATGTAATGCGGGGTGATAGTGGCGTCGAAGTTCGGCGCAATGTTCCAGTAATACGGCAGCATGAACTCAAAGCCATTGCTGCTGCCATATTTTGCGTTCGGGATCAGGAAACCGGAACGGCGCTTATCACCGACCGGCAATTGCAGGTACGGGCTGTAGAATACCGGTACGCCGCCAATTTTGAAGCGGGCGTTCCAGATTTCAGCGACCTGCTCTTCGCGGTCGTGGATCACTTCGGAACCGACTACGCTCCAACTGTTATCGCCCGGCAAACAGGAGGTAAAGGTCCCGTTTTCCAAAATGGTGTAACGGTTGGCGCCGCGCATCTTCATTTTGTCAGCGTCGCCACGTCCCTGACGGCCTACCATTTGGTAGTCGCCTTCATAAACGTCGGTATCTTTATTATTCAGGTTCGACCAGGCTTTCGGGCCTTTCAGCTTGATCTGGTTGTCGCTGTAGTGCACGTCACCCGTCGCGGTCACGGTGCGAACCGGTTCGGTTTGCCCCGCGTCCTGCGTCTGGTTCAATTCCACCTGTTTGGCGGTCAGGGTGCTGTTGCCTTGTTCAATATTCACGTTACCGGTGAACAGCGCGCTTTTCGGATAGTCCGCGCGGGAGTCATCAGCGTGAATAGTGACGGGCAGGCTGTTAGGATCGCCGCTGACCAGCGGTTTGTCATAAACAGGAACGCCAAGCATACATTGCTCGGCCAGGTCAGCCAGCGCGTGCTGACTGTAGAGTGCCGTCCAAATCAGTGTGGCCAGCAGTGTTGGGAAACTTTTTTTCATACGCGGTTTTGGTGTTCCGTCATCAGAGGCGTCATGTCCGGCAAACGGTCAGAGACTATATCACTCATCTGCGTTGCGCTAGTGTTAAATCCGGCCGTTTACTTGCGTCGTCGATAGGCGCAAAGATAAATGACAGGTATGATAATCCAAATCCTGAGAAAAATCGCCTTAACCCTTACCTAAGACGGAAGGGAGCAGTCGGCTTTCGGCATGATAATTGAGGAGTATATGCAGTATTGGGGAAAACTGCTCGGGGTCATCGTGGCCATTTGGGCTGGCGCGGGATTCTGGGGTGTAGTTTTGGGGCTGATTGTCGGTCATATGATCGACTCTGCGCGCAGCAACAAGCGCAGCCGGGGCTTTTTTACCGACCAGCAAACGCGGCAAACGCTGTTTTTCCGCACCACTTTTCAGGTGATGGGCCACCTGACCAAATCAAAAGGGCGCGTTACCGAGGCGGATATTCAGATCGCCAGCCTGTTTATGGATCGTTTGCAACTGCACGGGGAAGCCCGTACCGCGGCGCAGCAGGCGTTTCGTGAAGGCAAACAGAGTCAGTTCCCGCTGAGAGAAACGCTGCAGCAGTTCCGTAGCATCTGCTTTGGCCGTTTTGACCTGATTAGGATGTTTCTGGAAATTCAGATCCAGGCGGCGTTTGCCGACGGGTCACTTCATCCTAACGAGCGTCAGGTACTGTATGTGATAGCCGAAGAGCTGGGCATTTCGCGTGCGCAGTTCGATCAGTTCCTCAGCATGATGGAGGGCGGACGCCAGTTTGGCGGTGGTCAGCAGGGCGGTTATTCGCAAGGCGGTTACCAACAGGCGCAACGCGGGCCCACGCTGGAGGACGCCTGCAAGGTATTGGGTGTCAGCAGCAGCGACGACGCGACCACCATCAAGCGTGCTTACCGCAAGCTGATGAGCGAGCACCATCCGGATAAGCTGGTGGCGAAAGGTTTGCCGCCGCAAATGATGGAAATGGCCAAGCAGAAAGCGCAGGAAATTCAGGCGGCTTACGACCTGATCAAACGCGAGAAAGGCTTTAAGTAAAAAGAGGTGAGGGCTCGGTATTCGCTGAGCCCCTCTTTATATATCAGTCAGAAGTCGGGCTCGGCGCGAAAGTGCATCGGCGTCTGGAAAGCCGGATGGGTAATGCGCAGCTCTTGTGCATGAAGCTGTAAACGCGGAGCCATGGCTTTGGCTTCCGGCGTGGCATAGAAACCGTCACCGAGGATCGGATGACCCAGCGCCAGCATATGCACGCGCAGCTGGTGCGAACGGCCAGTGATCGGCATCAGTTTGACCCGCGTGCTGCCGTCGGCGTCGCGTGACAACACCAGATACTCGGTTTGCGCCGCTTTGCCGGTCTCGAAACACACTTTCTGCAGCGGCCGATTCGGCCAGTCGCAAATCAGCGGCAAATCCACCAGGCCTTCATCCAGCGCCAGATGCCCCCATACGCGGGCAATGTAGGACTTCTTCGGCTCGCGCTCACGGAACTGGCGCTTCAACTCACGCTCCGCCGCCTTGTTCAGCGCCACCACAATCACCCCGCTGGTGGCCATATCCAGACGATGCACCGATTCGGCAGCCGGAAAATCCGCCTGAATACGCGTCATCAGGCTGTCTTTGTTTTCCGGCGCGCGGCCCGGCACCGACAGCAGGCCACTTGGCTTGTTGACCACGATAATGTGCTCATCCTGATACAGGATATGCATCGGGCCCTGCGGGGGATTGTAGGGTTCCATTTTGTTGGCTCCGCTGAGAGTAACGGCAAGGGGAACCGCAGTTCCCCATGCACGGGTTACTGGTGAGTAACGACCACCAGACGGATCGCATCCAGACGCCATCCCGCTTCATTCAGGTTGACCAACACCTGCTTGCGGTTGAACTCCAGCGCTTCCACTTCGTCATCACGAATGTTTGGATTGACCGCTTTCAGCGCTTCCAGACGTGCCAGCTCGGTGCTCAGCTTGTCATCCGCTTCCTGTTTGGCCTGCTCGATCAGGGCGCGAGCCTGATCTTCAACCAGACTTTCCGCCTGTTGCAACATGGCGTGCACATCCTGTTGCACCGCGTTGACCAGCTTGCTGGAGGTGTGGCGGTTGACCGCGTTCAACTGGCGATTGAAACTTTCGAATTCAACCTGCGCGGCCAGATTGGTACCTTTGCGATCCATCAACATGCGGATTGGCGTTGGCGGCAGGAAGCGAGTCAGCTGCAGGTGCTTCGGCGCCTGCGCTTCGACCACGTACACCAGTTCGACCAGCAGGGTACCGACCGGCAGCGCCTTGTTTTTCAACAGGGAAACTGCACAGCTGCCGGTATCGCCGGACAGGATCAAGTCCAGGCCGTTGCGGATAATCGGGTGTTCCCAACTGACGAACTGCGCATCCTCACGCGACAGAGCCTGCTCGCGATCGAAGGTGACGGTGCACCCGTCCTGCGGCAGACCCGGGAAATCCGGCACCAGCATGTGGTCGGACGGCGTCAGCACAATCAGGTTGTCGCTGCGATCGTCCTGGTTGATGCCGACGATATCGAACAGGTTCAGCGCGAAGCCCACCAGATTGACGTCGTTGTCCTGATTGGCAATGGCTTCCGCCAGCGCTTGCGCTTTCTCGCCGCCGTTGGAGTGCATTTCCAGCAGGCGGTCACGGCCCTGCTCCAACTGTATTTTCAGCTGGTCGTGCTGCTGACGGCAGGCGTGAATGAACTCGTCCAGCCCTTCCTGTTCGGTCGGCGAAGCCAGGAAAGCGATCAACTGCTCGTAGCCGCTGTCGTAAATGGTACGGCCGGTTGGGCAGGTATGCTCGAAGGCATCCAGCCCTTCGTGGAACCAGCGGCCCAGCACTGCCTGAGCGGTGTTCTCCAGGTACGGCACCATGATTTGAATGTCATGCATCTGGCCGATACGGTCCAGACGGCCAATACGCTGTTCCAGCAGGTCCGGGTTGAACGGCAGGTCGAACATCACCAGGTGGCTGGCGAACTGGAAGTTACGGCCTTCCGAGCCGATCTCGGAGCACAACAGCACCTGGGCACCGTCTTCTTCGGAGGCGAAGTAAGCGGCGGCGCGGTCGCGTTCGATAATTGACAGGCCTTCGTGGAAGACGGCGGCGCGGATGGCTTCACGTTCCCGTAGCACTTGCTCCAATTGCAGCGCGGTGGCGGCCTTGGCGCAGATCACCAGCACTTTCTCGTGGCGATTGGCCACCAGATAATTCAGTAACCATTCAACGCGGGGATCGAAGTTCCACCAGGTGGCGTTCTCGCCTTCGAATTCCTGATAGATTTGCTCTGGATAGAGCATGTCGCGCGCGCGAGCCTCAACGGTTTTCTTCGCGCCCATGATGCCGGACACTTTAATGGCGGTCTGGTACTGGGTCGGCAGCGGCAGCTTGATTTGGTGCAGGTTGCGGTGCGGGAAACCTTTGACACCGTTGCGGGTGTTGCGGAACAGCACGCGGCTGGTGCCGTGGCGGTCCATCAGCATGGTGACCAGCTCCTGACGCGCCTGCTCGCTGTTTTCGCCGTCGCTGTTGGCGGCTTTCAGCAGTGGTTCAATGTCTTGTTCGTCGATCAGCTCGCCGAGCAGGTTCAGCTTGTCGTCGGCCAGGCGCTCACCGCTCAGCAGCAGGGTGACGGCATCGGCCACCGGGCGATATTTTTGCTGTTCGGCAACAAAATCGTGGTAGTCGTGGAAACGGTTCGGATCCAGCAGGCGCAGACGGGCGAAGTGGCTTTGCTGGCCAAGCTGCTCCGGCGTTGCGGTCAGCAGCAGCACGCCGGGAATGTGTTCTGCCAACTGCTCGATCACCTGGTATTCACGGCTTGGTGCGTCTTCGCTCCAGGCCAGGTGGTGAGCTTCATCCACCACCAGCAGGTCCCACTGGGCATCGGCCAACTCTTCCAGGCGCTGTTTGTTGCGGCGCACGAAGTCCAGCGAACAGATCACCAGCTGTTCGGTTTCGAACGGGTTGCTGCTGTCGAGTTTGGCCTCTGAGTAACGGCTGTCGTCGAACAGAGAGAAATACAGGTTGAAGCGGCGCATCATTTCGACCAGCCACTGGTGTTGCAGGGTTTCCGGCACCACGATCAATACGCGCTCGGCACGGCCTGCCAGCAGTTGCTGGTGGATGATCATCCCGGCTTCGATGGTTTTACCCAGTCCCACTTCGTCCGCCAACAAAACGCGCGGCGCATGGCGCTGGCCGACTTCATAGGCGATATGCAACTGGTGCGGGATCAGGCTGGCACGCATGCCGCGCAGGCCGGCAAACGGCAGGCGGTACTGCTCGCTCTGGTATTTGCGTGCGCGGAAACGCAGGGCGAAACGGTCCATACGGTCGATCTGGCCGGCAAACAGGCGATCCTGCGGCTTGCTGAAGGTCAATTTGCTGTCCAGCAGCACTTCGCGCATCGCCACACCGCTCTCCTGGGTATCCAGGCGGGTGCCGATATAGGTCAGCAGACCGTTATCCTCTTTGACCTCTTCGACCTGCAGCTCCCACCCTTCGTGGTTGCTGATGGTATCGCCCGGGTTGAACATCACGCGGGTGATTGGCGAGTCATTTCTGGCGTAGAGGCGGTTTTCACCGGTTGCGGGGAAAAGCAGGGTAATCATGCGTGCATCCAGTGCCACGACGGTTCCCAGTCCTAATTCGCTTTCCGTATCGCTGATCCAGCGTTGACCAAGTGTAAAAGGCATATATTGTCGGCTCGATTCTTTTAAGTAAGTCTTGTTACCGGGCGGAAAGGGCCGCGGCACCCGTATCAAACGTCTGCTAATCCCGATTTATTTTAATATGGCGGGCAATAGCTATTCATCCCATGCATACATCGTCAGACGACATGGGGGGTGTGTGGGTCCAGAATTTGGGAAGGGCGCTATGGTAATGGAAGGCGACGCGTTCGTCACCTGCAAAACCCGATGATTTTTCTTAACCCTTCACCAAAGCCCGCTTGGCGGGTGGAATGTCAAAACAGTCCCATCTGCCCGGTCACCAGCGTCGTAAAATCGTCATGTAAAAATGGCAGTATAGCGTCAGCCACCGGCTGCAGCTGGCGCTCCAGATAATGGGGATAATCAATCGCCGACTGCTGGGTCTCCAGCGGCTCCGGCCCGGCCACGGTCATGATATAGCTGATCCAGCCGCCGTTTTGGTATTGCAACGGTCGTCCCTGCTGACGATTATAGTCGTCGGCGATGCGTGCTGCGCGCACATGCGGCGGAACGTTGCGCTGATAGTCGTCCAGCTTCCTGCGCAGACGCTTGCGGTAGACCAGCCGATCGTCGAACTCGCCGTTAAGCGTTTGACTAACGTATTCACGCACAAAATCTTGGTAGGGCTGGCGTTTGAAAATGCGTTCATACAGCAGACGCTGAAACTGTTGCGCCAGCGGCGTCCAGTCGGTACGCACCGTTTCCAATCCCTTGTAGACCATCTCTTCACTGCCGTCTGGCTGGGCGATAAGCCCGGCGTAACGTTTCTTGCTGCCCTGCTCGGCGCCGCGAATGGTGGGCATCAGGAAACGCGAGTAATGGGTTTCAAACTCCAGTTCCAGCGCATTTTCCAGCCCGTACTCTTGCTGCAGATGCTGTTGCCACCATTGGTTCACCTGTTGCACCAGCGTTCGGCCTATTTGCGCCGCTTGCTGCTCGTCATGCGGCTGTTTGAGCCAAACGAAGGTCGAGTCGGTATCGCCGTAGATCACCTGATACCCCTGCGCCTCGATCAGTTCGCGCGTTTGCCGCATGATCTCATGGCCGCGCAGGGTGATCGACGAGGCTAATCGGGGATCGAAAAAGCGACAGCCGCTCGATCCTAATACGCCATACAGCGCGTTCATGATGATCTTCAATGCCTGCGACAGGGCTTTGTTCTGCTGACGTTTCGCCGCTTCACGACCTTGCCAAATCTGCTCGACGATCGCTGGCAAACAGTGCTTGCTGCGCGAAAAACGCGCGTGGCGAAAACCGGGCACCGAGTCCGCATCGCCTGGGTGCCGCATTCCTTCCACCAAGCCGACCGGGTCGATCAGAAAAGTGCGGATGATCGAGGGGTACAGGCTCTTGTAATCCAGCACCAGCACCGAGTCATACAGGCCGGGTTGCGAATCCATCACAAACCCGCCGGGGCTGTGTTCCTCGGGCTGTTCGCCGAGGTTGGGGGCCACAAAACCCAGCCGATGCATGCGCGGCATATACAGATTGCTGAAGGCGGCCACCGAACCGCCGCTGCGGTCGGCTGCCAGCCCGGTAACCGTGGCGCGTTCCAGCAGGAAGGTCAGCAACTCGGTTTTGGCAAAAATCCGCGTAACCAGTTCGCAGTCTTTCAGGTTGTAACGCGCCAGCGCGGGCTTGTCTTCGGCAAAGCGTCGGTCGATTTCGGCCATGCGCTGGTACGGGTTATCGATAGACTTGCCTTCTCCCAGCAGCGTTTGCGACACGTATTCCAGGCTGAACGAAGGGAAGTTCCAGGTGGCGGATTTCAAGGCTTCAATGCCGTCGATAATCAGGCGACCGGCGGCGGAAGCGAAAAAGTGATTCTGTTTGAAACCGTGTTCGCGCCACTCCAGCAGGTTGCCGCCACGGCCCAGTCTCAATGGGATCTGATAGCGTTCGGCGTGTTTTTGCAGCACGCGTAAATCGAACTGCACCAGGTTCCAGCCAATAATGGCGTCGGGATCGTGCTGCTCAAGCCATTGGTTCAGTCGTTCCAGCATTTGCGGGCGGCTGACGCAGTATTCCAACTCAAAATCCAGCGGCTCATTGCCGCCGTTGGCAGGCCCGAGCATATAAACCTGGCGCTGACCGCAGCCTTCCAGGGCAATCGAGTACAGCTCACCGTGCGCGGTGGTTTCAATGTCCAGAGAGACCAGCTTCAAGGTTGGGCGGTATTCCGGCGCCGGTTTCATTTGGCCGCCCTGCAGCAGGCCATTACCGTTTGCCTGACCGCTGAACCACACCGGTGCGGTGATGAAACGCTCCATCAGGTAGCGTTCCGGCGGACGGATATCGGCCTCGTAGACATTGACGCCACCGTCTTTCAGCAATTTTTCCAGCTTGATCAATTGGCGGTGCTGACGGCAGTACAGCCCCACCACCGGGCGATGGTGAAAGTCAGTCAACGGCAGGGGTTTCAGTTCCAGTTGCCGCTCCTCACGCAGCAGCAGTTCGGCGCGCTGGCGCTGTTCGGCCGGGATAAAGGCTACGGAGGTCTGCGGCGCCAGACGGAGTTGCTGCGGCCCATTGTCGGTCGCCAGCCAAAACTCCACCTCGGTGCCGGCAGGCGTATCACGCCAGTGGCGGGTGAGCAAGAAACCCTGTTGGAGTGACATCACGCTGTTCCTGAGAAGCTAAGCTGAAAGGGGAGATAGATAAATTATAGTATGGGTTTTTATACAGTCATTGTCCATGGCGGCACAGCTCTGCCAAAAAAGCATACAATTCACCGGTTGACTCGCTCCCGGCCGCACCGGACAATCCCACGCCCACGCGCTTTGGATAACGAACAGAGGTTTAATGGAAGCCTATTTACAACATTTGATCACCCAATCACTGGCTTTCACTCTGATGGTGGTCATGTTTGTCGCGTTTCTGGAATCGCTGGCGCTGGTGGGGCTGTTGCTGCCCGGCACGGTCATGATGGCCAGTATCGGTGCGTTGATCGGCAGCGGTCAGGTAGATTTCTATTACGCCTGGGCGGCGGGCATCGTGGGTTGCCTGTTGGGCGACTGGATTTCTTACTTTATCGGCCGCGCCTTCAAGGGGCCGCTGCACCGCTGGTCATTCTTGAAGAAGAACAAAGCGATGCTGGACAAGACCGAGCACGCGTTGCATCAACACAGTATGGCGACCATCCTGATTGGGCGTTTTGTCGGCCCAACGCGCCCGCTGGTGCCGATGGTGGCCGGCATGCTCGATTTGCCGCCGTATAAATTCGCGTTGCCTAACATCATCGGCTGTATTGCCTGGCCGCCAGTCTATTTCTTCCCGGGTATTTTGGCCGGCGTAGCCATCGACATCCCTGCCAGCGCCAACAGCGCGTTATTTAAGTGGCTGCTGTTTGCGGTAGTGGTATTGATTTGGCTGGCCGCCTGGCTGAGCTGGCGATGGTGGCGCGTGGGCAAACGCAGCGCCGACCGGCTTGGCAAGTGGCTGTCACCGGTACGTCTGCGGATGGCCTGCGTCCTGAGCTGGGGATTGGCGATCGGCACCTTTTATTACCTGCACCAGCAACCGCTGATGCCGGTCTACCGTCACCTGCTGTGGAAAGTGCTGGCCGGTCAATAACAAGGGGGCGTGACGCCCCTTTGCACCTTACTGGAAGAAGGCTTCCAGCTGTTCAAACACCCGCACGTCTTCACTGTGGCGTTTTACCTGCAGCACATCTTCGAGTTTTTCTACCTGGCTGATCATCTGCACCAAACGTTGATCGTCCGCCACCAATAGCCAGATGCGGCTTTGCTTACCGTCTTTCAGCGGCAGGCACAGAATGCCCTCCACGTTGAAGGCGCGGCGGGCAAACAGACCGCATACGTGCGACATCACGCCAGGGTGGTTACGTACCGCCAGTTCCAGGATCACCTGTGGGTTATTGCGTTGTTCTGACATGGCTTATTCTCCAATCATGTCGATGTTGGCAGCGCCCGGCGGCACCATAGGGAAAACTTTTTCATTAATATCAATCAGCGCGTGGATCAGGCAAGGGCCCGGGCGTTGGAGCGCTTCGGCCAGTGCCGCCTGCGGATCTTCTGCGGCATTCAAATCGCAGGTGTCCATCCCGAAGCCGGCGGCAATCTTGATAAAGTCGGTGCGCTTGGGATAGGCGGCGGCGAAGATGCGCTGCTGGTAGAACAGCGTTTGCTGCTGGTGCACCAACCCCAACGCCTGGTTGTTCATCAGGATGATTTTCACGTCCAGGTCATGCTCGACGGCGGTTGCCATTTCCTGAATGTTCATCATCAGGCTGCCGTCGCCGGAGAAACACAGCACCTTGCGCTGGGGTTCGGCCAAGGCTGCGCCGATCGCTGCCGGCAAGCCGAAGCCCATGGTGCCCAGCCCGCCGGAGGTCAGCCACTGGCGCGGCCGGCTCAGCGGATAGGCTTGCGCCACCCACATTTGATGTTGCCCCACGTCGGTGGTAATGATGGCGCTTTCGTCCACGCAGTGCGCGGCAGCCAACACCAGCCCGTAGTGGCTCAGCGGATCTTCGGCGTTAGGCATACTGAACGGGAACTCGCGCTTGAGATCATTGACGGTACTCAGCCATTCACTGCGTGGCTGCGCTTTGATTTGAGGCAGCAGTTGTTGCAGTACCTGCCCAACGTCGGCGTGAATGGCAATATTGGCCTGTTTGACTTTGCCCAGTTCGGCGCGATCGATATCTACGTGAATGATGCTGGCGTTTGGACAGAATTGCTCGGTCTTGCCAATCGCCCGATCGTCAAAGCGCGCGCCCAGCACGATCAGTAAATCAGCCTCTTGCAGAATAAAGTTGGTACTGCGCGCCGCGTGCATACCCAGCATGCCCAGCGACAACGGATGCTGCACCGGCATGGCGCCCAATGCCATCAGCGTCATGGTGGTGGGCAGGTTAGCGCGTTCAGCGAGCTCAATGGCCTGCTGATAGGCGTTGGCGCAGATGATGCCGCCGCCCAAATACAACACCGGTCGTTTGGCCTGGTTGATCATCGCGGCGGCCTGCGCCACGGCGGTGGCTTCAAAGGTTGGTGCCGCATCGGGAACGGCGATCGGCGGCAGTTCGTCCAGGCTGATAACCGCCGTTTGCACATCTTTCGGTACGTCGATCCACACCGGGCCAGGGCGGCCGGATTCAGCGATGCGGAATGCGTCGCAGATCACCTGCGGCAGTTCGCGGATATCGCGGACCAAATGGTTATGCTTGGTGATAGGAATCGAGATGCCGTAGGTGTCTACTTCCTGGAAGGCGTCGGTACCAATCATTGAAGAGGGCACTTGGCCGGTGATGCACACCAGCGGGATAGAATCGAGTTTGGCGTCGGCGATGGCGGTGACCAGATTGGTCGCGCCCGGGCCGCTTGAGGCGATACAAACCGCCGCCTTACCGTTAGCGCGTGCCATACCCTGCGCCATAAAACCCGCGCCCTGCTCGTGGCGAGCCAGGACGTGATGAATGCGGGTGCTTTGGCTCAGCGCGTCATACAGCGGCAGTGCCGCGCCGCCGGGAATACCGGCGACGGTGGTGATGCCCTGACGCTCCAGCAGATGAACGATCAACTCTGCGCCAGTGAAGCGGTTACCTTGATGTGGCGTGCCCGAAATTGCCATGTTCCTATCCTTTCTCAAGGCCGGTTTGCTTTTCTGGGCAGGGGGCTAAAACTAAAAACCCCGCCCGGTTTGCGCCGGCGGGGTTTGGGAATCGATGCGTTGATTCGGACCCTACGGCGCATTGCCGACGACCACCACCACACGCACGACGACCACCGCGGCTGGTAGCGCGGTAATTAGTAGGGTCGAAGTCAGCGAGGATGCGATCACAGGGAACCTTATCATCAGTAAAAAAAGTCAGGTTTTTATAAAACCACAGGCGAAAAATTCGCACAACAGGTTTATTTGCACAGCATAAAAAACGGGCGGAAGATCACGGTTTGTGTGAAATGCCCAGCACCTTGGCTTCCGGCGCGCTGCCGTCCAGCAGTGCCTGCGTCGGGCCGTCGTAATAAATGCGGCCGTCCACCACCAGCAGGGTCCGTGGCGCCATGCGTGCGGCGTCATCCAGGTTGTGCGATACCATTAACAGCGTCAGGTTTCTCTGGTCGCAAACTTCCTGCAGCAGTTGCAACATCTCATTGCGTAAAGCCGGATCGAGCGCCGAAAAAGGTTCGTCGAGCAACAGGATGGGCCGCTGGCGGATCAGGCAACGCGCCAGGGCGGCGCGCTGACGTTGGCCACCGGAGAGTTGCGACGGCAGGCGGGGCAGATGTTCTTCCAGCCCCACTTGCCGGGCAATTTGCGCCAACTGCCGCTTCTGCTCTTCATTCAGCCGCAGGCCGGGATCCAGGCCCAAGCCGATGTTCTGCTCCACCGTCAGGTGGGCGAACAGGTTATTTTCCTGAAACAACATCGAGACCGGGCGTTTGGCCGGCGGTGTGCCGGTGTGGTCGCTGCCGTTAAGCAGCAACCTGCCGCTGGCGGCCGGCAGAAAACCGGCGATCAGGCTGAGCAGGGTACTTTTCCCCGCCCCGCTGGGACCCAGCACCGCGACGCGTTCGCCCGGTTGAATACGCAGGTCGAAGCGCATTGGCAGGTGTTCATACAGATAGGTCAGTTTTTCAAGCTTTAGCATGGCGGCCCGGTAAGCGTTCGATCAGGGTAAACAGCAGGAAGCACAGCAGCAGCAACAGCAACGCGGTGACCGCGCCGTCATTGCTGCGGTAGGCGCCGATCTGCTGGTACAGGTAAAAAGGCAGGGTGCGGAAATGTTCGTTGCCAAACAGCGCCACCACGCCGAAATCGCCGATCGACAGCACGCAGGCGAAGGCCAGCGCCTGGGCCAACGGGCGGCGCAGCGCTTTCAGCTCAATCCAGCGTAGCCGCTGCCAGCCCTGAATATCCAGCGACAGGCACAGCGGATTATAGCGTTCGGCCAGGTCGCGCATGGGGTTTTCCAACACTTTTAGCGCATAGGGCACGGCCATCAACGCATTGGTGAGGATCACCAGCGCATACGGCGACTGCGGCAGCCCGACGGTGTCGCTTAACAGCAGGAAGAAACCGGTGGCCAGCACGATGCCCGGCATCGCCAGGATCACCATGCCGCTCAGCTCCAGCGCGTGGCCCCAACGGAGCCTCTGTTGCAGCTTCAGCTCACGGCTGCTCCATAGCAGCATCATGGCCAGCACGACACAAAGTACGCCCGCCCCCAGAGCAATGCGCAACGAAGTGAACAACGCCTGCCACAACACCTGTTGCTGCAGGACGCTGACCAGCGTTTGATTGGCGCCGTCGGCGATCACCGCCAGCAGTGGGGGCAACAGCAGCAGCAACGCGGCGGCAATCAGCAAAAAGTCACTGATGCGTCGCCACAGGCTGTCTTCCGGATTACGCCAGATATGGGCATGGGTATTGCCGACCGGCAGCGCCTGGCTCAGCCGCTGGCTGAATATCACCAGTCCCAGGCAGCATGTCAGTTGGATCAGCGCCAGCAGGGCGGCGCGGCTGAGATCGTAGTCGTAACTGAGCGCCTGATAGATGGCCAGTTCGATGGTGGTCGCCTGCGGGCCGCCTCCCAGCGACAGTACGGTGGCGAAGCTGGCGAAGCACAGCATAAAGATCAGCGCGCCGCTCGGCAGGATTTGACGGCGCAGCGCCGGCCATTCGACAAAGCGAAACTGCTGCCAACCGCTCATGCCGAGCTGGGCTGACAATTGGCGCTGTTCAACCGGAATGTTTTCCAGCGCCTGCAGCAACAGACGTGTCGCCAACGGCAGGTTGAAAAACATGTGCGCCAGCAGGATGCCCTGCAGACCATAAGGCGTGAAACTGTAGTTAATGCCCAGCCAGCCACACAGCATTGCCAACCAGCCCTGGCGGCCATAGACGCTGAGCAGGCCGAACACCGCCACCAGTACCGGCAGCACCAGCGTCATGGCGCAGAGCCGCAGCAGTAACTGACGGCCGGGGAAACGGCGGCGATAGAGCGCCCGAGCCAACAGAATCGCGGGCAGCACCGAGATCAGCGCGGACAGCAGGGCTTGCCAAAACGTAAAGCGCACCACGTGCCACAGGTAGCTGTCTTGCCATAAACCACGCCAGTCGCTGTCCGGGGCGTGCCGCCACAGCGACCCCATCGCCAGCACGGCGATGGTCAGGATCAGGCCGGCGGCCAGCAGCCCCGGCCAGAGCCACTGCGGGATCAGTGGCTGACGGCGGTTTGCCATGCCCGGATCCAGTTGCTGCGTTGTTTGGCCACTTCTTCTGCGCTGTATTGCAAGGCGGTCTGCGGCACGGTCATTTGGTCAAATCCGGCCGGCAGTGAGGTCTTGATCACCGGGTACATCCAGTTGCCGGTAGGAATGGCATTTTGGAACGCCGGGGATACCATAAATTGCATAAAGCGTTCCGCCAACTCAGGCTGCTTGCCGGCCTTGAGTTTGCCCGCCACTTCCACCTGCAGATAATGGCCTTCACTGAAGTTGGCCGCGGCGTAACCGTCTTTTTTTTCTTCAATCAGATGGTAAGCCGGGGAGGTGGTGTAGCTGAGCACCAAATCGCCTTCGCCTTTCAGGAACAGGCCATAGGCTTCGCTCCAGCCCTTGGTCACGGTGACGGTCTTCTTCGCCAGCTTCTGCCAGGCCGCCGGTGCCTGATCGCCATACACTTTCTGCATCCACAGCAGCAGACCCAAACCTGGGGTACTGGTACGCGGATCCTCGTAGATCACTTTCCAGTTCTGGCTGCTGTCGACCAGCTCATGCAGGCTTTTGGGCGGGTTCTTCAGCTTTTCTTTGTTATAAACGAAGGCAAAGTAGCCGTAGTCATAAGGCACGAAGGTTTGGTCTTGCCAGCCGCCCGGGACGCTCAATTTGCTGCTGTCGACGTCGCTTGGCGCGAATAACCCGGTTTGTTGCGCAGCCTGCAGCAGGTTGTTGTCCAGCCCCAGCACCACGTCGGCGGCGCTGTTTTTGCCCTCCATGCGCAGGCGGTTAAGCAGTGAGACACCGTCTTCCAACGCGACAAATTTCAGCTCGCAATCGCACTGGGCCTCAAAGGCCTTTTTAACCGCCGGGCCAGGGCCCCAGTCAGCGGCGAAGGAATCGTAGGTGTAGACCGTCAGCGTGGGCTTGGCGAACACCGATGCGGCGCACAGCAACAGTAACAAGGGCAGGCTTTTTTTGACCACTTTGCACTCCTGAAAATTTAGGGGGGCAAGGGTATCTGAGGGGGCAAGCGGCTGATGCCGGATCGCTGGGCTCAAATCCCTCCGCCGGTATTGACCGGATCAGGTTCGACGGGTTTGTTCTCAGCAAAACCGGCCGCTGGCGTTTTGCACCCCGTTGAGACGGCGCCATTGTAAAGACTAACGGGCGCCGGTGAAAGGTGCTTATGCTTCCGGGGGGGCAAACCAGGCAGATTTGAAATCAAACCAACCCAGAGTGTTCATTCGTACGCCGCGCATGCTGCGCTGGCCATGCAGTTGCAGCCAGTGGTGGAACAGGGGATGCAATTGATGGCCGCTGACCAGACGTTGGCAAAAATCCGCCAGCGGCAGCGTATTGGCGCGCCACAGCGCCGCATCTTCGGACAAGTCCTCACTCATGCAGTGCTGCATCAGCGGCAGTTCATACAGGGTGGCGAACAGTGAAAACTCCAGTGGCAGGTAAAAGTTGGCGCTGCCGAGCCACAGGTCGGTGCTCGCGTCGCCTTTATGCCAGGTAGCGTAATCGACAATCTGAATATTCAGCTTGATGCCGTGCTGCGCGAGCAAGGGTTCGATGGCCTGCTGAATGGCGTGAAACTCTGAGTGTTCGCTGTAGTAGGTCAGGGTCAGCTCGGTCAAACCGGCCGGTTTGGGCTGCAAAGCCAGCGCGCGATTGTGGTGCCAGCGCGGCAGAATGCCGTAGGCCGGTGACCAATAGCGTTGATAAACAGGGCCGGCATTGCTCAGGAGCGAAATGGGGTTGATCAGTTCACACAACCAGCTGCGCATGATCGGATCGGCGGCCAGCGGTGAGCGCTGATCGAACAGCAGAAAATAGCAGCCTTCTTCCAGCCGGCTTTCCAGCTCGTTTTTCCCGGTATCGTCCGCCTGTAGCTGTACGCCGGAGTGCACCAGTTCTTCGGTCACCTCTGGCAGCACCCAGATATTGACCTCGTCGATCAGCGCGCGATAGCCAAAGTAATCGTCAAAGGCGTGAATTTTCATCTGGCTGCGGTGATTGCGCACCACGCTGTAGGGGCCGGTCCCTACCGGATGGCGCGAGAATTCCGGCAGGCTCTGCCACTCGCGCGGCAATATCATGGCGTGCACGCTGCCCAGCAGCCACGGCAGCCAGTAATCGGGCGCGTGCAAATGCACGTCAATCACGTAAGGCGTCGGCGAAGTCACGCGTTCGATATGGGAGAACAGCGGTTGTGGCATCAACCGGCTGAGCGAACGGATGACATCCTCCATTTCCAGCTCGCGCCCATGGTGAAAATGAATGGCCGGGCGTAGATAAAATCGCCAATGCAACGGCGTTAAAGCTTGCCAATGATGAGAAAGGTCGGATTCAAGTTCCCCGTTTTCCTCGTTTATCCGCGTCAGGCCGCTGAAAATCTGTCGGGCCAAATGGGTTTCCGAGCGCCGCAACGCCGAACCCGGCAACAGATTGTACAGTTGCCGGTAATAGAGCACGCGCAGGATATGTTTACCCTGACGAAAGCTGCGGCCCAGCTGGGATAGCAGCATCTGTCGCACTACGTTTTTATCGCCGACCAGCTGCACCAGCTGATCGATACGATCCTGCTCCAGCAACTCCTCGGCACGCTGCTGCTGTAGCGCCAGACCGGTATAGTGAAAGGTCAGTTGCGAACGCTTGCCGCGCCCCGACTCTGCCTGCCAGGTCAGCCAGCCCTGCTGCTGCATGGCGCCCAGTAACGAACGCACATGGCGGCGGGAACAGCTGAGCACTTCGGCCAGCTCCTGTAGCGTGGTTTCGGTCGTTTCACCGTGGCAGCGCTGCCACAGGCGAATGAACTGCTGTTGCAATCGGGATGTGGACATAAAAGAGGAAGGCTCCGGCGGTAACCCATCAATTTATCTTTCCCTATATTACGCCGATAATTTTCCTCAATGAAAGGGGGAGGGCGACGGATGAAAGTTTTCTTGTCAAAACAGTTCTATCAGCGCTACTTCAGTGCGATACGTCGGCAGCACGCCGACTGGTTGGGGCTGGTGCCTGAACAGGCGCGGCTGGAGATGTTGGCCCACCTGACCCAATGGGATATCGCGTCAATGACGGACAAGCAATACCGCGAGCATCTCTGAGGCTTCGGTAGCGAAAGTGTTTCTGAGTAATGGTGTTGTTCACCAGCCAGTGGGGTCATACCCACTGGTTTTTTTATTGTGGGCCACGGGGATATTCTTGCATTTTTTTCCCCTTGGCCTAAGGTTCTGTCTTCCGCATTAAAGCCCAGAGACGACGATATGAAACGACTGCATTGGCTGCCACGCCGCTTTAATCCCGTCTTTGCTGCTTTCCTGCTGATTGCTTTCCTTTCCGGTATTGCCGGCGCGCTATTGGCACCGACCCTGAGCCTGTTTTTAACCACCGAGGTTAAAGTCCGGCCGCTGTGGGTGGGTCTGTTCTATACCGTTAACGCTATTGTCGGTATTGCGGTCAGTTTTCTGCTGGCCAAACGCTCGGACACGCGCGGCGATCGACGCAAGCTGATCCTGGTGTGTTGCCTGATGGCGGTCGGCAATTGCCTGCTTTTTGCCTTCAACCGCGACTATTTGACGCTGATCACGGCCGGGGTGCTGCTGTCGGCGATTGCCAACACCGCCATGCCGCAGATTTTCGCACTGGCGCGGGAATATGCCGACAGCTCGGCGCGTGAAGTGGTGATGTTCAGCTCGGTCATGCGTGCGCAGCTGTCGTTGGCATGGGTCATTGGCCCGCCGCTGTCGTTTACGCTGGCGCTGAATTACGGCTTTACGGTGATGTTCGTCATTGCTGCGGCGACTTTTGCAATCTGTGCATTGTTGGTGTGGTTTACGCTGCCTTCGGTGCCGCGTGTTGTGCCGGTAGAACCTGCCGATACGCTAATCGCAGCGCCTTCGGCACCGATTGTCCCGGTCAGCGCCTGGCGGAATCCGGATGTCAGGCGGCTGTTTATCGCCTCGGTGCTGATGTGGACCTGCAATACCATGTACATCATCGACATGCCGCTGTATATCACCGCCGATCTGGGCCTGCCGGAGAACCTGGCGGGGCTGCTGATGGGCACGGCGGCCGGGCTGGAGATCCCGGCGATGCTGCTGGCCGGTTATTACGTCAAACGCTTCGGCAAACGCAATATGATGCTGTTCGCCGTGGTGGCAGGCATTCTGTTTTATGCCGGGCTGGTGGTGTTTAAATTCAAGCTGGCGCTGATGGTATTGCAGTTGTTCAACGCCATCTTTATCGGCATCATCGCCGGTATCGGCATGCTCTATTTCCAGGACCTGATGCCGGGACGGCCAGGCGCGGCGACAACGCTGTTTACCAACAGTATTTCTACCGGGGTGATCCTGGCCGGGGTGCTGCAGGGCGCATTGGTGGAAAACCTGGGCCATTACGCCGTGTACTGGCTGGCGACACTTTTGGCCGTGGCGGCGTTGTGGATGAGCGTTCGCGTACGAGAAGTGTGAGTTTAAACGGCATCAACATTGACGCATGTCATTGAGAACATTGCGCCAAGCCCCCAAGCTAAACGGATCCGGAGCTTCATCGCTGTGCTCCCGTCCATCTCTCTGCTGAGATGCCGATCCGTTTAGAAAAGTGGGTATGTTATGGATAAACTAACACCGCTCAAACCTGTCCCTTCCCTGTGTGCTGTCGCCGCCGCTCTGCTTATCTGGTTTGTGATCCCGGTTCCCGAAGGGGTTGCGCCCAATGCCTGGCATCTGCTGGCGCTGTTTATCGGCACTATCATCGCCATCATCGGCAAGGCAATGCCGATCGGTGCCGTTTCTATCGTGGCCATTGCACTGGTGGCCGTAACCGGTGTCACTAACCCCGGCAAACCGGGCGCGGCGCTGAATGATGCGCTCAGCGGTTTCTCCAACCAGTTGATTTGGTTGATCGGTTTTTCGATCATGATCTCGCTTAGCCTGAACAAAACCGGGCTGGGGGCGCGCATTGGCTACTACTTTATTTCGTTGTTCGGCAAGAAGACGCTGGGGATCGCCTATGCATTGACGCTGGCGGAAACGACCCTGGCGCCGGTCACCCCAAGCAATACCGCCCGAGGCGGCGGGATTATTCACCCGATCATGAAGTCAATCGCCGACAGCTTCGGCTCCCGGCCCGATCTGAATACCTCCGGTAAAATTGGCCGCTATCTGTCGCTGGTGAATTACAACATCAACCCCATCACGTCGGCGATGTTTATCACGGCTACTGCGCCCAACCCGTTGATCGTCAGCCTGATAGCCAAAGGCACGCACGGCAACTTCGAACTCTCCTGGTCTATGTGGGCAATCGCCGCGCTGGTGCCGGGCGTGTGTTCGTTGATCGTTATGCCGCTGGTTATTTATCTGCTGTATCCGCCGGAGGTGAAAAGCACCCCGGACGCGCCGCGTTTCGCTCGCGACAAGTTACAGGCTTTGGGCCCGGTCACTTTGCCGGAGAAAATCACCCTGGCAGTGTTTGCCCTGCTGCTGGTGCTGTGGGCGGGTATCCCGGCGATGATCTTCGGCCCGGCGCTGGCGGTTAACCCAACCACGGCCGCGCTGATTGGCCTGGCGGTACTGTTGGCGACCGGCGTGTTGAGTTGGGAGGACGTGTTGAAGCACAAAGGTGCCTGGGACACGGTGGTGTGGTTCTCCGCGCTGGTGATGATGGCCAGTTTCCTTGGCAAGTTGGGGTTGATCGGTTGGCTGTCGCAGACCGTGGGCAGCGGCATTGATCATATGGGGATGAGCTGGGTGGGCGGTACCGTGCTGCTGACCATCATCTATCTGTATTCGCACTACTTCTTTGCCAGCACCACCGCACACGTCACCGCCATGTTTGCCGCTTTCTTTGCCGCCGGCGTTGCGCTCGGGGCGCCACCGGCGCTGTTGGGCCTGATCCTGGCGTTTTCGTCTTCTCTGATGATGTCACTGACCCACTATGGTACCGGGACGGCACCGATCATTTTCGGTTCCGGCTATGTGACGCTGGGCGAATGGTGGAAAGCCGGTTTTGTGATGAGCGTGATTAACCTGCTGATTTGGATGTTAATTGGCGGGGCCTGGTGGAAGTGGCTGGGTTACTGGTGATAAAAAAACACCCGCCAGTCGGCGGGTGTTTGCTGTTCAGTTCAGGAAGGCCGGCTGCTGCGCCTCGTAGCGCGAAATATCCGCTTCGTGCTGCAGCGTCAGGCCGATGCTGTCCAGCCCATGGATCATGCAGTGGCGGCGGAAACTGTCGATCTCAAACGGGTAGCTTTTGCCACCGGCATTGACCGTCTGATTCTCCAGGTCGACCACGAATTCAACCCCTTCGTTGTCTGCAACCAGGTTGAACAGCTCATCGACCTGCTGTTCGCTCAAAGTAACCGGCAGCAGCTGGTTGTTGAACGAGTTGCCGTAGAAGATATCGGCGAAGCTTGGTGCAATCACCACTTTGAAACCGTAATCGGTCAGTGCCCACGGAGCGTGCTCACGTGAGGAGCCACAGCCAAAGTTTTCACGCGCCAGCAGGATGCTGGCACCTTTGTAGCGCGGCTTGTTCAGCACGAACTCAGGGTTTGGCTGCTGGCCGGCGTCGTCGAGGAAGCGCCAGTCGTTAAACAGGTGCTGGCCGAAGCCGGTACGCGTCACTTTCTGTAAAAACTGTTTTGGAATGATGGCGTCGGTGTCGACGTTAGCCGCGTCCAGAGGCACGACTAAACCAATATGTTGAGTAAATTTAGACACGTTAGCCCCTTAGTGAATATCACGGATATCGGCGAAATGACCGGCAACGGCCGCCGCCGCGGCCATCGCAGGGCTGACCAGGTGAGTACGTCCACCGCGGCCCTGACGCCCTTCGAAGTTACGGTTGCTGGTAGATGCACAGCGCTCGCCAGGGTTCAGACGATCGTTGTTCATCGCCAGACACATTGAGCAGCCTGGCAGACGCCATTCGAAACCGGCTTCAATAAAGATTTGATCCAGGCCTTCCGCTTCCGCTTGAGCCTTCACCGGGCCGGAGCCCGGCACCACGATAGCCTGTACGCCGTTGGCAACCTTGCGGCCTTTGGCGATTGCCGCCGCCGCGCGCAAATCTTCGATACGTGAGTTGGTACAAGAACCGATAAACACTTTGTCGATCGGCACTTCGGTCAGCTTGATGCCCGGTTTGAGGTCCATATAGGCCAACGCTTTTTCTGCTGAGGCACGTTCAACCGGATCGCTGAACGATTCCGGCGCCGGAATAGCCTGATTGACAGCAATGACCTGGCCTGGGTTGGTGCCCCAGGTGACCTGTGGCGCGATGTCTTCGGCGCGCAGGGTCACTACGGTATCGAACCTGGCGTCGTCATCGGACTTCATGGTGCGCCAGTAGGCGACAGCCTGCTCCCAGTTATTGCCGGTTGGGGCAAACTGACGGCCTTTCAGGTATTCAAAGGTGGTGTCGTCCGGAGCCACTAACCCGGCTTTGGCGCCCATTTCGATCGCCATGTTGCACAGGGTCATACGGCCTTCCATGCTCAGCGCTTCAATCGCTTTGCCACAGAATTCCACGACGTGGCCGGTACCGCCGGCACTGCCGGTTTTGCCGATAATCGCCAGCACGATGTCCTTGGCGGTAATGCCTTCGGCTGCGTCGCCGGTGACTTCAATCTTCATGGTCTTGGCGCGCCCCTGTTTCAGGGTCTGGGTAGCCAAAACGTGCTCCACTTCCGAAGTGCCGATACCGAAGGCCAGCGAGCCGAAAGCGCCGTGCGTCGCGGTGTGGGAGTCGCCGCAGACGATGGTCATGCCCGGCAGCGTCATGCCCTGTTCAGGGCCGATGACGTGTACGATGCCCTGGAACGGGTGGTTCAGGTCATACAGTGAGACGCCGAATTCAGCACAGTTCTTGATCAGCTCCTGCATTTGAATACGCGCCATCTCGCCGCTGGCATTGATGTCTTTGGTTTGGGTCGAGACGTTGTGATCCATGGTGGCAAAGGTCTTACCCGGTTGGCGCACTTTGCGGCCCATGGCGCGCAGGCCGTCAAACGCCTGTGGTGAAGTGACTTCGTGCACCAGATGGCGGTCGATATACAACAACGGCGTTTCGTTCGGTGCTTCATACACCACGTGGGCATCGTACAGCTTCTGATATAAGGTCTTGGCCATGTTATGCCCCCTGAGCTACAAAGCGGGCGATGATGTCGCCCATTTCATCGGTGCTGATGGCTTTACCGGTGCCAGCCAGATCGGCGGTGCGGTAACCCTGTTCCAGCGCCTGGTTGATGGCGCGTTCTACGGCATCTGCTGCTTCAGTGGCACCCAGGCTGTAACGCAGCAGCAGGGTGGCTGACAGGATCTGGGCGATCGGGTTGGCGATGCCTTTACCCGCGATGTCCGGCGCAGAACCGCCTGCGGGCTCGTATAAACCGAAGCCTTGCTCGTTCAGGCTGGCGGACGGCAGCATGCCCATCGAACCGGTGATCATTGCGCACTCATCGGACAAAATATCGCCGAACAGGTTGGAACACAGCAGCACGTCGAACTGCGACGGGTCTTTGATCAACTGCATGGTGGCGTTGTCGATATACATATGCGACAGCGACACGTCTGGGTAATCCTTAGCGACCTGATTCACCACTTCGCGCCACAGAATGGAGCTCTGCAATACGTTGGCTTTATCAATCGAGGTCACTTTATTGCGGCGCTTGCGGGCAGATTCGAAGGCGATGCGCGCAATGCGTTCGATCTCGAAACGATGATAGACCTCGGTGTCGAAAGCGCGTTCCTGCATGCCCTGGCCTTCGCGGCCTTTCGGCTGGCCGAAATAGATGCCGCCGGTCAGTTCACGCACGCACAGAATATCGAAACCGCGGGCGGCGATGTCGGCGCGCAGCGGGCAGAACTCTTCCAACCCTTGATACAGGCGAGCAGGGCGCAGGTTGCTGAACAGTTTGAAGTGCTTGCGCAAGGGCAGCAAGGCACCGCGTTCAGGCTGCTCTGCCGGCGGCAAGTGTTCCCATTTCGGGCCACCTACTGAACCGAACAGAATAGCGTCGGCTTGCTCGCAACCGGCGAGGGTTGCCTGCGGCAGCGGACTGCCATGACGATCGATGGCAATACCACCGACGTCGTACTCGGCTTCGGTGATGCGGATATCAAAGCGCTGACGCACTGCGTTCAACACTTTACGCGCTTGGGCCATTACTTCCGGGCCGATTCCGTCTCCGGGCAAGACGGCAATGTGGTAGGTCTTCGTCATGTTCACACCGTTTCCTGATTATTTTGATGTTTGCTTTGCTGCAGACGCTGCTTTTCTTTTTCTACCTGCTGGGAGCGCCAAATATTATTCAATACGTGAACCATCGCCTTGGCGGAGGATTCCACGATGTCGGTCGCCAGACCTACGCCATGGAAGCGGCGGCCGTTGTAGGACACCACGATATCAACCTGGCCCAGCGCATCGCGCCCCTGGCCCTTGGCGGTTAATTGATATTTCACCAGTTCGATCGGGTAACCGGTAATCCGGTTGATTGCCTGATAAACCGCGTCAACCGGGCCATTGCCGGTGGCCGCTTCGGCTTTCTCTTCTTCGCCGCAGACCAGTTTCACCGAGGCGGTGGCCATAATGCTGCTGCCTGACTGCACGCTGAAGTAATCCAGGCTGAAGTGCTCTGGCTCTTCCTGTTGCTTATTAATGAACGCCAGCGCTTCCAGGTCGTAATCGAACACCTGGCCTTTTTTGTCGGCCAGCTTCAGGAAGGCGGCGTACAGATTGTCCAGGTTGTAGTCCTGTTCCTTATAGCCCATCTCTTCCATACGGTGTTTCACCGCAGCGCGACCGGAACGGGAAGTCAGGTTCAACTGTACATCCTTCAGACCTATGGTCTGCGGGGACATGATTTCGTAGTTTTCGCGATTTTTCAGCACGCCGTCTTGGTGAATACCGGAGGAGTGGGCGAAAGCATTGGAACCGACGATCGCTTTGTTGGCCGGGATCGGCATGTTGCACAGCTGGCTGACAATCTGGCTGGTACGGAAAATTTCCTGATGGTTGATGTTGGTGTGCACGTTCATGATGTCCTGGCGCACTTTGATCGCCATGATCACTTCTTCCAGTGAGGTGTTGCCTGCGCGTTCACCGATACCGTTCAGGGTCCCTTCAACCTGGCGGGCGCCGGCCTGCACTGCGGCGATGGAGTTGCCGACCGCCATGCCCAGATCGTCGTGGCAATGGACGGAGATAATGGCTTTATCGATATTCGGTACGCGGTCATACAGGGTGGTGATAATGCCGCCAAACTGGTTCGGCGTGGTGTAGCCCACGGTGTCCGGGATATTGATGGTGGTAGCGCCGGCATTGATAGCGGCTTCTACCACGCGACACAGGTTATCGATTGGCGTGCGGCCAGCGTCTTCGCAAGAGAATTCTACGTCGTCCGTGTAGTTACGGGCGCGCTTCACCGAGCGTATTGCCATCTCCAGCACTTCGTCGAACGAGCGCTTCAGTTTTGATTCAATATGCAGGGTCGAGGTGGCCAGGAACACGTGAATGCGGAACGCTTCGGCGACGCGTAATGCTTCGGCCGCGACGTCGATATCTTTATCTACGCAACGCGCCAGGCCACAGACACGGCTGTTTTTAATCTGGCGAGCGATGGTTTGCACGGATTCGAAATCACCCGGTGAGGAGACAGGGAAACCCACTTCCATGACGTCGACACCCATTCTTTCCAGCGCCATCGCAATCTGAATCTTCTCTTTCACGCTCAGGCTGGCTTGCAGCGCCTGTTCGCCATCACGCAAAGTTGTATCGAAAATAATGACTTGTTGGCTCATCGGGTGGTTCCTTATCGTGTTTATTTCACGCTAAGCGGGTAAAAAAAAACCCGCGCAGTAGCGCGGGTTTGTTATGAGGGTGGGTTGAATCAGCTCTGAACTCCGTCCACCGGCATACCGCGCAAAGAAGATGCGTTAAGTAGTAGGCCTAGTAGACGGTAAGTGCGGTTCATGGCGGTTCAACTCTCTAAATAATTTCGTTGTCTAATTTGATACGTTATTGGCCTAACTATGTCAACACCTGATTGAAAATGAGGGTACTCCTTTAGAGTCCGATTAACGCACCCGCAGCAACAGACGATAGTTCGGTGAAAAATGACATTGTCAGAGAAAAGGTGAAGGCGGATTTGCGGCCCGGTTAGCATAAACGAAATGAATATATATCCTCGCAATTGCTTCTGAGGGACAGTGCGTTAAAATTAAAGATGCAAAACAACGGGAGCCGTGCTAGCCAGCATTGAAGGTGGTGATTTTGTATTGTTGGCGTCAATGTTTTACGGTGGTTTATATTTTTCGTGAATTGGTCATAGGACTAAGATGGGCCGATAAGTCACGGTTGTTTGATTGGGTGATGTGTTTTTTAATATGGTTTATCGGAAGGAGTGATAATGATTTTTTACTGTAATCCATTAAAAATAACAATTGCAGAATCTCTATCGGGAGGTGAATGATAAACCTGTTGCAAACCGGATGTTGGCTTTTAACCATGTTTATAAACAGGACGATGCTTTAGCCCGATTTCAAACGAACGGAGCGAGAGATAACTAATTCTTCCCGGTGTGATTAATGCCACAATTTTGTTGTTTTAATTATGCCTGATGAATTATCTACACAGGACTTAGTGGAGTGGGATATGTCGGAATGTAATTCAGGAGTTATCATTGATAAGGACGCCACTGATATTCATTTACGCAGTGTCGATCTGAACTTGCTCACCGTGTTCGATGCCGTGATGCAGATGCAAAATATTACCCGGGCTGCGGGTTTTTTGGGAATGTCACAACCGGCAGTCAGCAATGCGGTTGCGCGGTTGAAACTGATGTTTAACGATGAGCTGTTCGTACGCTGTGGACGTGGTATTCAACCGACGGCACGAGCCCGACAGCTGTTTGGGCCCGTCAGACAGGCTTTGCAGTTGGTGCAAAATGAGCTGCCGGGCGCGGAGTTCGAACCCTTCACCAGTGAACGTGTTTTCTCCATCGCCATCTGCAGCCCGCTTGATCTGCGACTGGGGGCCGGAATAATCAATCACTTGAGGGAAATTGCCCCGCAAACTCATTTAAAAATAAAATCCTATATAAGTAATAATATCGATAATCAATTACGTTATCAGGAAGTCGAGTTTGTGATTGGTTATGCCAGTTTTGATCCGACAGAGTTTAAAAGTGTGGCGATTTTTGACGATGAGTTAGTGTTGGTTACCGCCAGAAAGCATCCCAGAATTGGAACAGATATTACGCCTGAACAGATTATGTCAGAGCAGCATGCTGTAGTTTCACTGGAGAGTTTTTACTCTTTTAGTAAACCTTACTATATAGAAGAAGCAATGCAGCGCCTCGTGGCTCAGCAATGCACCGATTTATACAGCGTATTGAATATGGTTTCCAATACCCACATGATGGCAATTGTTCCTGCATGGTTGGCCCAGCAACAGTCGGAAGCATTGCAATTGCAGTTCGTTCCATTACCCTGGAATGAAAACAAGGTCACCTGTTACCTGTCTTGGCATGAATCGGCAGAGCGTGATAAGGGCCATCAATGGATGAAAATCCAGCTTGGTCAGTCTGATATATCGGAGTAAGTCAGTCTATTATTACCCCCATGGTGGTAATGTCCCATTGGGGGGTAATTTACACTGCCGATTTATTAAGAATTATCTTGGTATTATCTAAGGGGTTTCTTTATTTCAGCACTCTGGATGAATTCATTTATAATGATTTATACAGTTTCATTAAAAATATCGATATAAAATTATATACTGAAATGTTATTCATACCTGGTTTTTATCTCTGTTCTCGGGTGGGCTTTTCGGCCTTGCATTTTGTGGCCTGGATAAAACCTTTTCCTCCCCTTTTTGTCCAACGATGAGACGCGGTGAAATTAACCTGAGTTTTGGCTCACACTTCTACGCTGAAATCTCTTTTCCCGCCGCCTGAGAGTAGGTAGACTGCGCGAAAAAAAGTAAACACGTGTAAGCTGAGATGTGAGAAGAGGTTATCTCGCACTCCGCTAACTGTTTGATTCATTTCAGGCTTAGAGCGCTATGATCAATAATCTGCTGCAATACCATTTGACTCACCGTATACAGCACCAAATTTCTCACCGTGCCGATCGCATTGCTTTTCGCCAATGGTCTCCCCAGGGGGAGACCCAAATGACCTGGAAACAGGTCGATACTCATATCAATCTCATCGCCAGTGCGCTGTTGGCATTGGGTGCCGACGTGCAGGAACGTATCGCGATTTTTGCCAATAACTGCATGGCCTGGTCGCTGGCGGATTTGGCCATTTTGCAATTGCGTGGTGTGAGCGTGCCGCTGTATGCCACCAACACGCCGGCCCAGGCGGCTTTTATCATCAATGATGCCGATATCCGTATTCTGTTCGTCGGCGAGCAGGCTCAACTGGATGCCGCCATCGCGCTGCGCGGCGTGTGTCCGCAACTGAGCCACATTATTGTATTTGATGACAGCGTCGACCTGCATGGCTGTGAGATCGCCCAACACCTGAGTACCTTTGAACGTGAAGTCGACGTAGCGGCGTTCTCATCTCAATTGCAGCAACGCGTAGCCGATTGCGATCTGCGGGATCTCTTCACGCTGATCTATACCTCCGGCACCACCGGCGAACCCAAGGGCGTGATGCTGGACTACCGTAATCTGGCCGCACAGCTTTATCTGCATGATGAGCGGCTGACGGTGAATGAAGAGGATGTGTCTCTCAGTTTCCTGCCGATGTCACACGTGTTTGAACGTGCCTGGAGCTTCTTCATCATGCACTCTGGCGCGCAAAACGTGTTTTTACCGAATACCGATTGGGTGCGCGAAGCCATGGCGGCGGTGCGTCCGACGCTGATGTGCGCGGTGCCGCGCTTTTACGAAAAAATCTTCAGTGCAGTGCATGAAAAGGTCGCGCGCGCGCCCTGGCTGCGCCGGGCATTGTTCCATTGGGCGATTGTCTGCGGTGAGCGCAAGTTCCTGCAGGAGCGCGCCGGCAAGCCATTGGGCAAGCTATTCGATCTTTCTCATCGCTGGGCCGATAAACTGGTGCTGAGCAAGTTGCGCGGTATCCTTGGTGGACGAGTGCGCTTCTTGCCGGCTGCGGGCGCCAAACTGGACGACAATGTCATCCTGTTTTTCCAGGCGATGGGCGTTAACATCAAATACGGCTATGGCATGACCGAAACCTGCGCCACCGTTTCCTGTTGGGAAGAGGGCAATTTCCGCTTTGGCTCTATTGGCAAGCCCTTGCCGGGGGTAGAAGTGCGCATTGGCGAGGAGAATGAAATTCAGGTGCGTGGGCCGGTGGTGATGCGCGGCTATTTCAATAAACCGCTGGAAACCGCCGCCTCCTTTACCGAGGATGGTTGGTTGAAGACCGGCGATGCCGGCGCCATGGACGAAGGCGGCAACCTGTTTATCACCGAACGCCTGAAGGATTTGATGAAAACTTCCGGCGGCAAGTACATAGCTCCGCAGATGCTGGAAGGCACGCTGGCGCAGGATCGCTTTATCGAGCAGGTGGCGATCATCGCCGATGCGCGTAAATTCGTTTCCGCCCTGATCGTGCCCAGCTTTGAATCCCTGGAAGAGTATGCGAAATCTATCAATTTGAAGTATCAGGATCGGATCGAGCTGTTGCGTAACAGCCATATTCTGGAGATGTTTGAAAGCCGCCTGCGTGAGATGCAAAAAGAGCTGGCGCGGTTTGAACAGGTAAAAAGGTTTACTTTGTTGCCTGCCGCCTTCTCGATGGAGTTGGGTGAGCTGACGCCAACGCTGAAGCTGCGACGTAAGGTCATTTCACAGCGCTATCAGCGTGAAATTGACTCCATGTACCAGGATTAGATCAGAGGCTGTCGCCGGACGGAGTGTTCGGCGAAAAAAACAGCGTAATTCTTGCCTGATATAGTTCTGTAATTCCTCGCCTGATTGGAACAATGCCTAGCCCGAGCCGCTAGCGGCTAGTGCATTGTTTCTGTAAACCTCGGATCCCCAGCCGCTTGGCAATAACCATTCTATTGCTGAGTCTTTTTGCTGTTTGCCTGCCCAATATTCTGACGTTATGTTAATCAGTTAGAATCAATCCACAAAAACTTTGGGGCAATGCCCCACAGCAGGCGCTACGTTCCGGCGCCAGACAAGTATAAGTAAGCCTGGAGGCAAACCCATGGAGATGTTGTCAGGAGCCGAGATGGTCGTCCGATCGTTGATCGATCAGGGCGTTAAGCATGTATTCGGATATCCGGGCGGGGCGGTACTCGATATTTACGACGCCCTGCATACGGTCGGAGGCATCGATCACATATTGGTGCGCCATGAACAGGGTGCAGTGCATATGGCCGATGGCTATGCGCGCGCCACCGGTGAAGTCGGGGTGGTTCTGGTGACCTCAGGCCCGGGAGCGACCAACGCGATCACCGGTATTGCGACAGCCTATATGGACTCCATCCCGATGGTGGTGCTTTCCGGGCAGGTCCCCAGCTCGCTGATTGGTTACGATGCCTTCCAGGAGTGCGACATGGTCGGGATTTCTCGCCCGGTGGTCAAACACAGTTTCCTGGTGAAGCGCACCGAAGATATTCCCGGCATTTTGAAGAAAGCTTTCTACCTGGCCTCTACCGGTCGTCCAGGTCCGGTGGTGATTGATCTGCCGAAGGACATCGTTGGCCCGGCGGTAAGAATGCCTTATGCCTACCCGCAGGAAGTGAGCATGCGCTCCTATAACCCGACGGTGCAGGGCCACCGCGGGCAGATTAAACGCGCATTGCAAACTATCCTTACGGCCAAGAAGCCCGTGATGTACGTCGGTGGCGGCGCGATTAATTCGGCCTGTGAGGGCGAATTGCTGGAGCTGGCGGAAAAACTGAATTTACCGGTTACCTGCACCCTGATGGGGTTGGGCGCGTTTCCCGGCACGCACCGCCAGAGCGTCGGCATGCTCGGCATGCACGGGACTTACGAAGCCAACAAAACCATGCACCACTCTGACGTGATCTTTGCCGTCGGCGTGCGCTTTGACGACCGCACCACCAACAACCTGGCGAAATATTGCCCGGATGCCACCGTACTGCATATCGATATCGACCCTACCTCAATCTCCAAGACGGTGGATGCCGATATCCCGATCGTCGGCGATGCCAGGCAGGTGCTGACCCAGATGCTGGAATTGTTGGCGCAGGAGGACAAAACGCAGGATCACGATGCGCTGCGCGATTGGTGGCAGTCTATTGAACAGTGGCGCGCGCGCGACTGCCTGGGCTACGACAAAAACAGCGGTACCATCAAGCCACAGGCCGTGATTGAAACCCTGCATCGGCTGACCAAGGGCGATGCTTACGTCACTTCCGATGTTGGCCAGCACCAGATGTTCGCCGCACTTTACTATCCGTTCGACAAACCACGCCGTTGGATCAACTCCGGCGGGCTGGGCACCATGGGCTTTGGTCTGCCTGCCGCGCTGGGCGTCAAGCTGGCATTGCCTGATGAAACCGTGGTGTGCGTGACCGGCGACGGCAGTATCCAGATGAATATCCAGGAGCTTTCCACCGCATTGCAGTACAACCTGCCGGTGATCGTAGTGAACCTCAATAACCGCTATCTGGGGATGGTGAAGCAGTGGCAGGACATGATCTACTCTGGCCGTCACTCCCAGTCCTATATGGATTCCCTGCCGGACTTCGTCAAGCTGGCAGAGGCTTACGGTCATGTGGGCATCGCCATTCGTACGCCGGATGAACTGGAAAGCAAACTGGCGCAGGCGCTGGCAGAAAAAGAGCGCCTGGTATTTGTCGATGTGACCGTCGATGAGACCGAACATGTTTACCCGATGCAGATCCGCGGTGGAAGCATGGACGAAATGTGGTTAAGCAAAACGGAGAGGACTTGATCATGCGCCGAATTTTATCTGTCTTGCTGGAAAACGAATCCGGCGCGTTATCGCGTGTGGTGGGTTTGTTCTCTCAGCGTGGTTACAACATTGAAAGCCTGACGGTCGCGCCAACCGACGACCCTACGCTGTCGCGCATGACGATCCAAACCGTCGGCGATGAAAAGGTGCTGGAGCAGATCGAAAAGCAGCTGCATAAGCTGGTGGACGTGCTTCGCGTCAGCGAACTGGTGCAGGGCGCGCACGTCGAGCGTGAAATCATGTTGGTGAAGCTGCAGGCCAGCGGTTACGGGCGCGAGGAAGTGAAGCGCTGTGCCGATATTTTCCGCGGCCAGATCGTTGACGTTACCGCTACGCTGTACACCGTTCAACTGGCCGGCACCAGCGATAAGCTGGATGCGTTCCTGAGCGCGGTGCGTGAAGTGGCCGAAATTGTCGAAGTGGCGCGTTCCGGCGTGGTCGGCGTATCGCGCGGCGATAAAATCATGCGCTGAGGAGTGAGATTGGCGTAATCTGAGGGCGCGGCCAGGCTGCGCCCTTTGTTTTTCGGCGTTTTTTGCCCGTTTGCTGGCACCTTTCGGCAAAAGCGGTTGCTAGGCAGAGTTTTCTGCTGTTAGATCGCAGAGGCTGGATTGAATAACCGCACAGGATGCGATGGTTAATCCGGGCATGGTTTTCACTTCTATTTTCAGCGTCATTAAGGGGTTAACGTGAAACTGGATGAAATCGCGCGTCTCGCGGGCGTTTCGCGCACTACGGCCAGTTATGTCATCAACGGCAAGGCGAAGCAGTATCGTGTCAGCGATAAAACCGTCGAGAAAGTGATGGCCGTGGTCAGGGAGCACAACTATCACCCAAATGCCGTCGCGGCAGGGCTGCGCGCCGGGCGAACGCGCTCTATCGGCCTGGTGATACCGGATCTGGAAAACACCAGCTACACCCGGATTGCCAACTATCTGGAGCGTCAGGCGCGCCAACGCGGCTACCAGCTGTTGATTGCCTGTTCGGAAGATCAGCCGGATAACGAAATGCGCTGCATCGAACATCTGCTGCAACGTCAGGTCGATGCACTCATCGTTTCCACCGCTTTGCCGCCAGAGCATCCATTCTATCAGCGCTGGGCCAACGATCCGCTGCCGATTATTGCCCTGGACCGTGCGCTGGATCGCGAGCATTTCATCAGCGTGGTGGGGGCCGATCAGGAGGATTCCTTCGCACTGGCGCAGGAACTGCGTACTTTCCCTGCAGAGTCGGTGCTGTATCTGGGCGCGTTGCCGGAGCTTTCCGTCAGCTTCCTGCGTGAACAGGGTTTCCGTCAGGCCTGGCAGGATGACGAGCGGCATGTCGATTATCTGTATGCCAATAGCTATGAGCGCGAGGCTGCTGGCGTGCTGTTTGCCGAATGGCTGAAGACCCATCCGATGCCACAGGCGCTGTTCACCACTTCATTCTCTTTGCTGCAAGGGGTGATGGACGTGACCTTGAAGCAGCGTGGCCGCTTGCCGACCGATCTGGCGATCGCCACCTTCGGTGACCATGAGCTGTTGGACTTCCTGGAGTGTCCGGTGCTGGCGGTTGCGCAGCGTCACCGTGACGTGGCCGAACGCGTATTGGAGCTGGTGCTGGCCAGTCTGGATGAACCGCGTAAGCCTAAACCGGGCCTGACGCGCATTCGCCGCAATCTGTTCCGCCGCGGCAGTCTGAGCCGGAAATAATCCTATCGCAGGGGCGCTTTGTCGCGCTCCTGTTTCAAACTCCCCGTTATACGTAGCCCGTTACCCTGAACAGCCTTCTGCAGTACTCGAGAAAATATCCGTACACCACCCCCATCGCCATCGATACCACAGCATTGCTGGCCACGGCCGTTATGATTTGCTGCCCGTCGGCACCGACGCTCCACAGGATGGCGGCATAAACCGGCGATTGGAAACTGACATAGGCCAGCAGATCGGCAAGGTTACGCAATAAAAAGGGGTATCGATCAGAGCGCCTGGCGATGCGGATAAACAGGTCCCGATAGCGCCCATAGGGCCAGGCGATCAGGATATTCACCGGAATCGACAGCAAGCGGGACGAGAGCGACTGCTGAAAGCTCATGCCGGAGACCAGAATTTCTATCGCCATACCGGCGATAAAGCAATACACCACCAAAGCAAAGGTATCGGCGGCGGCACTGCGCCAGTGAGTGGCAGGCGAGAGCATGGTGCAATCTCCGGTATCTTGGTTAAAATTCTGTTAATTTAATTGATTTTGGTTGTTAATTCTGGTTTTTTATTTCATATGTAGTTTACATTGCCAGCTTGTGTTGGATAAGTAGCTGAATATTTTTATTTGTTGGCGTTGGGTGGTTTTTGTGCTGAGGACTGACGGCAGAATGTGGCGCGAAGGGATTAAAAATGGATTATTCTTAACTATTCTATTAAAAACAATTAGTTGCATAATTTTTGGTCATAAAGCCGTTTTACACAGTAAAAATTGTGGTCATTAATCATGTAAGGAAATGAAACCATAATTGTAAACAGGTATTTTGGGAGTAATCTTACTAAATTGATTTGAATCGAAATTAACTCGCCTCGTAATATCCGAGCAATTTATTTTTCCATTTGGCTTATCAGTGGCACTTTAATTGAAGTAAAATAGCGCCCGGTTTGAGGATAAATAACCGTTGTGCGTTATTAACTCAATGGCTTACGCCGCATTTCCTTTGTAGAGTGAGTCAACGCCGAGCCTTGTCTGGCGCGGCTCGCGCTCGGTTACTGCGATGTGATTGCCGAGCTGAAAAATGAGACATCGATTGCAGAAGGAAGTATTGAGTTAATTAATCGCCAATTTGTCAGGTTTTTAATCAGGCTCTTTCCGCTTAGAAAATTCTCCCCGTTTATCATGATGTTAATTTTTAATCATCTAATAAATAGCGTTCCTTTCGCGAGTCAGCTCCCAAAATGACCGAAGAAATATTGCCAAAGCGCCGGCGCTCTGGCTTGACAAGGTTTTCATACCCTCCGTAAACTCCATTATGTGGGAATTTGTGGGGTAAAGTGGTGAAAACGGTCGTGAAGGGGTAACTCAGGTATGTTCCGTGGAGCAACGATGGTTAACCTCGACAGCAAAGGGCGGCTTGCCGTACCCACCCGATATCGGGATTTGCTGAACGAGCAATCGCAAGGCCAAATGGTTTGCACCATTGACCTCCACCAGCCCTGCCTGCTGCTCTACCCACTGCCCGAATGGGAAGTTATTGAACAAAAGTTATCCCGTCTGTCGAGTATGAATCCCGCCGAGCGTCGCGTTCAGCGCCTGCTGTTGGGTCATGCCAGTGAGTGTCAGATGGACAGCGCCGGCCGTTTGCTGTTAGCCACTACGCTACGTCAGCACGCCGGGCTTACCAAAGAAGTGATGCTGGTCGGGCAGTTCAACAAGTTTGAACTGTGGGATGAACAGACCTGGTATCAACAAGTCAAGGATGATATTGACGCAGAACAGTCGACTCAGGAACCGTTGTCTGAGCGGCTACAGGACTTGTCGCTATAAGCATGTTGGAAAACTATAAACACACTACCGTACTGTTGGATGAGGCGGTTAACGGCCTCAACATTCGCAGTAACGGCATCTATATCGACGGTACTTTTGGCCGCGGTGGCCATTCGCGTCTGATTCTGTCCCAGCTTGGGCCGGAAGGACGCTTGTTGGCAATTGACCGCGACCCACAGGCGATTGCAGCCGCCAAGTCTATTGATGACCCTCGTTTTAGCATCGTACACGGCCCATTTTCAGAGTTGTCGCACTATGTGCGGGAACGCGAATTAGTGGGGAAAATTGATGGCATTTTGCTCGATCTGGGGGTTTCTTCACCGCAGTTGGATGACGCGGAACGCGGTTTCTCCTTCATGCGTGACGGCCCACTGGATATGCGGATGGACTCCTCAAGCGGTCAGTCAGCCTCCGAGTGGCTGATGAAAGCGGAAGCAGACGATATCGCCTGGGTGCTGAAAACCTTCGGCGAAGAGCGTTTTGCCAAGCGTATCGCTCGCGCCATCGTGGAACGAAATCTCGTCGAGCCGATGACCCGTACCAAAGAGCTGGCGGACTTGATCGCCAACGCCAGCCCGTTCCGGGATAAGCACAAGCACCCGGCAACCCGCAGCTTCCAGGCGATACGTATCTACATCAACAGTGAATTGGAAGAGATCGAACGTGCGCTGGACGGCGCGCTGGAAGTGCTGGCCCCGCAGGGCCGCCTGTCGATCATCAGTTTCCACTCGCTGGAAGACCGCATCGTTAAACGCTTCATGCGTCACCATAGCCGCGGTGCTCAGGTGCCGGCCGGTATTCCGCTGACGGAAGAGCAACTGCGCAGTATGGGCGGACGCACGCTGAAAGCGCTGGGCAAGATGATGCCTGGGGAAGCTGAGGTGGCGGAAAACCCACGAGCACGTAGCTCAGTGCTGCGTATTGCCGAGAGGATGCCGGTTTGATTGGCAACGAACGCCACGGTTTGGTCGGCGTAATTGGCGGCGATCTGCTGCGTAACGCCAAGATCCCACTGATTTTGCTGATTGCTTCGTTGGTGTCTGCGGTTTTCGTTGTGACCACCGCGCACCGCACCCGCTTGCTGACTGCCGAGCGCGAGCAGTTGGTTCTGGAGAGGGACGCTCTGGACATTGAGTGGCGCAACCTGATTCTTGAAGAGAATGCCCTTGGGGATCACAGTCGGGTAGAACGCATCGCAACGGAAAAGCTGCAGATGCAACATGTTGATCCATCTCAGGAAAATATCATCGTTAAACAATGAAAGGTTTAACTGAAATCATTACACGGAGTAGAAAGGGAACGCATGAAAGCAGCACGCCCCGGTAAGTTGAAACGCCAGGAAGATCAGGCCAGCTTTGTAAGCTGGCGTTTTGCGTTGCTGTGCGGCTGTATTTTGCTGGCGTTGGTAGGGCTGATGCTGCGGGTAGCTTATCTGCAGGTGATTAACCCGGACCGCCTGGTGAAAGAAGGCGACATGCGTTCACTGCGCGTGCAGGAAGTACCGACTGCGCGCGGCATGATCAGCGATCGTTCAGGTCGCCCGCTGGCGGTAAGTGTGCCGGTGAATGCAATCTGGGCGGACCCGAAAGAGCTGAATGAGCGTGGTGGCATCACGCTGGACAGTCGCTGGAAGGCTCTATCCGATGCGCTGAATGTTCCGCTGGATCAGCTTTCTACCCGCATCAACGCCAACCCGAAAGGGCGCTTTGTCTACCTGGCCCGCCAGGTGAACCCGGCGATCGGCGACTACATTCGCAAGTTGAAACTGCCGGGGATTTACCTGCGTCAGGAATCCCGTCGCTACTATCCTTCCGGCCAGGTGACCTCGCACATTATTGGCGTGACCAACATTGACGGTCAGGGGATTGAAGGCGTCGAAAAGAGCTTTGACCGCTGGCTGACCGGGCAACCGGGCGAGAGAACCGTGCGTAAAGACCGCTTTGGCCGGGTCATCGAGGATATCTCCTCGGTGGACAGCCAGGCAGCGCATAACCTGGTGCTGAGCGTCGATGAGCGCTTGCAGGCATTGGTTTACCGCGAACTCAACAACGCCGTGGCCTTCAACAAGGCTGAATCCGGTACTGCGGTGCTGGTGGACGTGAATACCGGCGAAGTGTTGGCGATGGCCAACAGCCCGTCTTACAACCCGAACAATATGGCCGGTACGCCGAAAGAAACCATGCGTAACCGGGCTATCACCGATATTTTTGAGCCTGGCTCCACCGTAAAACCTATGGTGGTCATGACGGCATTGCAGCACGGTATTGTGAAAGAAAACAGCGTGTTGAATACCGTCCCTTACCGTATCAACGGCAAGGAAATCAGGGACGTTGCGCGTTACGCGGAACTCTCCCTGACCGGGATCTTGCAGAAGTCGAGTAACGTCGGCGTTTCACGGCTGGCGTTATCGATGCCGTCCTCAGCGTTAGTAGATACTTACTCTCGTTTTGGATTGGGAAAAGCGACCAATTTGGGGCTGGTCGGAGAAAGCAGTGGCATATACCCAAAAAAACAACGGTGGTCTGACATAGAGAGGGCCACCTTCTCTTTCGGCTATGGGCTAATGGTAACTCCGTTACAGTTAGCGCGAGTCTACGCAACGATCGGCAGTCTGGGCGTTTATCGCCCGCTGTCGATTACCAAAGTTGACCCACCGGTTGCCGGTGAGCGCGTCTTCCCCGAACCTCTGGTGCGCACCGTTGTGCACATGATGGAAAGCGTTGCCTTACCGGGCGGCGGCGGGGTTAAGGCGGCCATCAAGGGCTACCGCATTGCCATCAAAACCGGTACCGCCAAAAAGGTGGGCCCAGACGGCAAATACGTCAACAGATACATCGCTTATACCGCCGGCGTGGCGCCGGCCAGTAATCCTCGTTTTGCTCTGGTGGTGGTCATCAACGACCCGCAGGGTGGGAAATACTACGGTGGTGCGATCTCCGCACCGGTGTTTGGCGCCATCATGGGCGGCGTATTGCGCACCATGAACGTTGAGCCGGATGCGTTGCCTACCGCTGAGAAAAGCGATTTTGTAACTAACAGAAAAGAGGGTTCAGGTGGCAGATCGTAATTTGCGCGATTTACTCGCTCCGTGGGTGCCAACGGCTCCCGGGCGCGCGCTGCGGGAAATGACATTAGACAGCCGTATTGCGGCTGCCGGGGATCTGTTTGTCGCCGTTGTCGGCCATCAAACGGATGGACGCCGCTATATTCCGCAGGCCATCGCGCAGGGCGTAGCCGCTGTGATTGCCGAAGCTGAAGGCCAGGCCGAAGACGGCGCTATCACCCAAATGCACGGCGTGCCGGTGATTTACCTGAGCCAGCTCAACCAGCGCCTTTCCGCACTGGCCGGGCGTTTTTATCATGAACCGGCGGAACGTCTGCGTCTGGTCGGCGTCACGGGCACCAACGGCAAAACCACCACCACTCAGCTGCTGGCGCAGTGGGGCCAACTGCTGGGTGAGACCAGCGCCGTAATGGGCACCGTCGGCAATGGTTTGTTGGGCCAGGTTTGCCCGACTGAGAATACCACCGGCTCTGCGGTTGATGTTCAACACGTATTAAACGAGCTGGTCGATCGCGGCGCTACCTTCGCGGCGATGGAAGTTTCTTCCCACGGCCTGGTGCAAAACCGCGTGGCGGCGCTGCCGTTTGCCGCTGCGGTGTTCACCAACCTGAGCCGCGATCACCTGGACTACCACGGTGACATGGCCAATTACGAAGCGGCCAAGTGGTCGCTGTTCGCCAGTCACGAAGTGGGCCAGGCGATTATCAATGCCGATGACGAAGTCGGTCAGCGCTGGCTGAGCCAATTGCCGGATGCGGTCGCTGTCACCATGCAGGACAACCTGCAGCCTGGCTGCCACGGCCGCTGGCTGAAAACCACCGCGGTTAACTATCACGATAACGGCGCCACGATCCACTTCAGCTCAAGCTGGGGCGACGGTGAGATTGAAAGCCGCCTGATGGGGGCGTTTAACGTCAGCAACTTGCTGTTGGCATTGGCGACCCTGCTGTCGTTAGGGTATCCACTGGATGAACTGGTGGCCACCGGCAATCAGCTGCAACCCGTGTGTGGCCGAATGGAGGTCTTCAACGCGCCGGGTAAACCGACGGTGGTGGTCGATTATGCCCACACTCCAGATGCGCTGGAAAAAGCATTGGAAGCCGCGCGCCTGCACTGCCAGGGGCAGTTATGGTGCGTGTTTGGTTGCGGCGGCGATCGCGACAAGGGCAAGCGTCCGCTGATGGGCGGCATCGCCGAACAGTTCGCCGATCGCGTCGTTGTCACCGACGATAACCCTCGTACCGAAGAGCCGCAGGCGATCATCGCCGATATCCTGACCGGCCTGCTGGATGCCGGGCGTGCCCTGGTGATCCACGGCCGTGCGGAAGCCGTAACCAGCGCGATTATGCAGGCGCAAGAACAAGACGTGGTGCTGGTGGCCGGTAAGGGCCACGAGGATTACCAACTGGTGGGGAATCGCCGTCTGGATTACTCCGATCGCACCACCGTCGCGCGTTTGCTGGGGGTAGTAGCATGATCCCTGTCTCCCTTCAGGCACTGGCCGACGTATTGAGCGCTGAGCTGATCGGCGCCGATTGCCAAATCGTTGAGGTGACGACAGATACCCGTCAGGTAACCGCTGGTTGCCTGTTTGTGGCATTGAAAGGTGAGCGTTTCGACGCTCACGATTTTGCTGTTGATGCGGTAGCCGCAGGTGCTGGGGCACTGCTGGTAAGTAAGCGCTTATTGGTGGATGTCCCTCAACTAGTGGTGAAAGACACCCGTCTGGCGTTAGGCCAGTTGGCTGCCTGGGTACGCAAGCAGGTACCGGCCCGAGTCGTGGCGTTAACCGGCTCATCGGGCAAGACTTCGGTGAAAGAGATGGCTGCCGCTATCTTGCGTGAATGCGGCGAAGTGCTTTATACCGCCGGTAATTTCAATAATGACATCGGCGTGCCTTTGACGCTGCTGCGTTTGCAGCCGCAGCACGACTTTGCGGTGATTGAGCTGGGCGCTAACCACATTGGCGAAATCGCCTATACCACCGCATTAACTTGTCCGCAGACCGCCCTGGTGAATAACCTGGCGGCCGCTCACCTGGAAGGTTTTGGTTCTTTGGCCGGTGTTGCCCAGGCGAAGGGCGAAATTTTTACCGGCTTGCCGGCTGACGGCGTGGCGATCATCAACGCCGACAATAACGATTGGCCGCACTGGCAGAGCATGCTGGAGGGGAAAACCGTTTGGCGATTCTCTCCGCAGGCGGCAGAAGGCGTCGATTTCTTCGCCAGCGACGTGCAGGTCAACGGTGAAGGCACACAGTTTACGTTGCATAGCCCATTCGGTACTGCGCCTATCGCGCTGCCACTGCCAGGGCGTCATAACGTCGCCAACGCGTTGGCGGCAACGGCACTGGCAATGTCGGCCGGGGCATCGCTCGAGGCCGTGCGTCAGGGACTCAAGCAACTGCAGGCGGTGCCGGGGCGTTTGTTCCCCATTGCGCTGGCTGCCGGCAAGCTGCTGCTGGACGACAGCTACAACGCCAACGTCGGTTCGATGACCGCCGCTGCGCAGGTACTGGCGGAAATGCCAGGCTACCGCGTGATGGTGGTTGGCGACATGGCAGAGCTGGGGGCGGAAGCTGAAGAGTGCCATCGTCAGGTGGGCGAAGCGGCTCGGCTGGCGGGGATCGATAAGGTGCTGGGCGTAGGGCCATTGAGCCAAGCGCTGATTGCAGCCTCCGCTAACGGCGAACATTTTCAGGATAAGGCAGCGGTGACCGCGCGCGTGGCGGAATTACTGTCGGAACATGCGGTAATTACCGTGTTAATCAAGGGTTCACGTAGTGCCGCAATGGAGCAGGTAGTACGCGCGTTACAGGAGAAAGCACCATGTTAGTTTGGCTGGCCGAACATTTGGTCAAATATTATTCCGGCTTCAACGTCTTTTCCTACCTGACGTTCCGAGCCATTGTCAGCCTGCTGACCGCGCTGTTCCTCTCCTTGTGGATGGGGCCGCGGGTGATCAAACGCCTGCAGGAGATGTCCTTCGGCCAGGTGGTGCGTAACGACGGTCCAGAGTCACATTTCAGCAAGCGTGGCACGCCGACCATGGGCGGCATCATGATCCTGACCTCCATCACCGTTTCGGTGTTGATGTGGGCTTATCCGTCCAACCCATATGTCTGGTGCGTGCTGTTCGTGCTGGTGGGTTATGGCATCGTCGGCTTCGTTGACGATTACCGCAAGGTGGTACGTAAAGACACCAAAGGGCTGATCGCTCGCTGGAAATACTTCTGGCAGTCGGTGATTGCGCTGGTGGTTGCTTTCGCCATGTATGCCGTAGGAAAAGACACGCCAGCCACCGAGCTGGTTGTGCCGTTCTTTAAGGACATCATGCCTCAGCTTGGCCTGTTATACGTGCTGCTGGCGTACTTTGTCATCGTGGGGACCAGCAACGCGGTCAACCTGACCGACGGGTTGGACGGCCTGGCGATTATGCCGACGGTGTTCGTGGCCGCCGGTTTTGCGCTGGTAGCCTGGGCGACCGGTAACATGAACTTCGCCAACTACCTGCATATTCCGTATCTGCGCCACGCCGGCGAACTGGTGATCGTCTGTACCGCCATTGTCGGTGCCGGCCTGGGCTTTTTGTGGTTCAACACCTATCCGGCTCAGGTCTTCATGGGCGACGTGGGTTCGTTGGCGCTGGGCGGCGCGTTGGGCACCATTGCGGTGTTGCTGCGCCAAGAGTTTTTGCTGTTGATTATGGGCGGCGTGTTCGTGGTTGAAACGCTGTCGGTGATTTTGCAGGTGGGGTCGTTCAAGCTGCGCGGACAACGTATTTTCCGCATGGCACCGATTCACCACCACTATGAATTGAAAGGCTGGCCGGAACCACGCGTGATCGTGCGCTTCTGGATTATTTCGCTGATGCTGGTGCTGATTGGCCTGGCGACGCTGAAGGTGCGGTAACTATGGCGGATTATCAGGGTAAAAAAGTGGTCATCATCGGGCTGGGCCTCACCGGCCTGTCCTGTGTTGATTTCTTTATGGCGCGCGGCGTAACGCCACGCGTTATGGATACCCGCATTTCACCTCCAGGGCTGGACAAGCTGCCTGAAAGCGTTGAGCGACACCTTGGGGATTTGAATCAGGATTGGCTGTTGGCGGCGGATTTGATCGTCGCCAGCCCGGGCATGGCCTTGGCGACCCCGGCGTTGAGCGCTGCTGCCGAGGCGGGCGTAGAGATTGTCGGCGATATCGAATTGTTCTGCCGTGAAGCCCAGGCACCGATCGTGGCGATTACCGGTTCCAACGGGAAAAGTACCGTCACCACCCTGGTGGGTGAAATGGCGAAAGCCGCAGGTTGGGCGGTGGGCGTCGGTGGCAACATCGGTCTGCCTGCTTTGAGCCTGCTGCGCCAGGAGTGCCAGCTGTACGTGCTGGAACTGTCGAGCTTCCAACTGGAAACCACTTACAGCCTGCACGCGGCGGCGGCGACCATTTTGAACGTCACCGAAGATCATATGGATCGCTATCCGTTTGGGCTGCAGCAATACCGTGCAGCCAAGCTGAAGGTCTATGAAAATGCCAGCCTGTGCGTGGTCAATGCCGATGACGCATTGACGATGCCGATTCGCGGGGCGGATCAACGTTGCATCAGCTTTGGCGCCGATGTGGGCGACTATCACCTGAACCGCCAACTGGGCGAAACCTGGTTGCGCGTGCGCGGTGAGAAAATCTTGAACACCCGCGAAATGAAGCTGACTGGCCGCCATAACTACACCAATGCGTTGGCGGCGCTGGCACTGGCCGATGCGGTGAACATCCCGCGTGCTTCCAGCCTGAAAGCACTGACCACTTATACCGGCTTAGCGCACCGCTTCCAATTGGCCTGGGAACATAACGGCGTTCGCTGGATTAACGATTCTAAAGCTACCAACGTTGGCAGTACCGAAGCGGCGTTGAATGGTCTGCAGGTGGACGGCACCTTGCATCTGCTGTTGGGCGGCGACGGCAAATCGGCCGATTTCTCCCCGCTGGCGCGCTACCTGCAAGGCGATAACGTTCGCCTTTACTGCTTCGGCCGCGATGGCGAACAGTTGGCTCAGCTGCGGCCGGAGGTCGCTACGCTGACCGAGACCATGGAACAGGCGATGCAGACGATAGCCGGCCGGGTGCAGCCTGGCGATATGGTGTTGCTGTCACCCGCCTGTGCCAGCCTGGATCAGTTCCGCAATTTTGAAGTACGCGGCGACGAGTTTGCCCGTTTGGCACAGGAGCTTGGCGGATGAGACTGCGCTTGCCGAACTTCGGGCTGACAGAGCTCTTTAAAAACTGGGTAGCGGGATCGCGAGATAACGATTCGGCCAATATGGTGCTGTACGACCGTACCCTGCTGTGGCTGACCTTTGGGTTGGCCATTATTGGTTTTGTGATGGTGACTTCGGCTTCGATGCCGATCGGTCAGCGCCTGGCGGACGATCCATTCTTGTTCGCCAAGCGTGACGCGCTGTATCTCGGGCTGGCGTTCGGTCTGTCGATGGTGACCTTGCGCATTCCGATGGAAGTCTGGCAGCGCTATAGCAACATCATGCTGCTGCTGTCGATCGTGATGCTGTTGATCGTATTGGTGGTCGGCAGCTCGGTAAACGGGGCATCGCGCTGGATCTCGCTGGGGCCGCTGCGTATTCAGCCGGCAGAGCTGTCCAAGCTGTCGCTGTTTTGTTACCTGGCGAGTTATCTGGTGCGCAAAGTAGAAGAGGTGCGCAGCAACTTTTGGGGCTTCTGCAAGCCGATGGGCGTCATGGTGGTGTTGGCCGTGCTGCTGCTGGCTCAGCCGGATCTGGGTACCGTGGTGGTGCTGTTTATCACCACGCTGGCGATGCTGTTCCTGGCCGGCGCGAAAATGTGGCAATTCCTGGCGATTATCGGTTCCGGAGCCTTCGCGGTGGTGCTGTTGATCATCGCCGAACCTTACCGTATGCGCCGTGTCACCTCGTTCTGGAACCCGTGGGCCGATCCGTTCGGCAGCGGCTACCAGTTGACCCAGTCGCTGATGGCCTTTGGTCGTGGTGAATTCTGGGGGCAAGGGCTGGGTAATTCGGTGCAGAAACTCGAGTATTTGCCGGAAGCGCACACCGACTTTATCTTCTCGATTTTAGGCGAAGAACTGGGCTATATCGGTGTGGTTTTCGCATTGTTAATGGTATTCTGCGTCGCTTTTCGTGCTATGTCGATTGGCCGTCGTGCGCTGGAGCTTGATCAGCGCTTTTCTGGCTTTTTGGCCTGCTCCATCGGCGTGTGGTTCAGCTTCCAGGCGCTGGTCAACGTCGGCGCGGCTGCCGGTATGCTGCCGACCAAAGGTCTGACGCTGCCGCTGATCAGTTACGGCGGTTCGAGCCTGTTGATTATGTCGACGGCGATCGTGCTGTTGCTGCGTATTGATTATGAAACGCGTCTGGCTAAAGCCCAGGCGTTTGTGAAGAGGTAAGGGATGAGCGGGAAACCTAAGCGTTTAATGGTGATGGCAGGCGGTACCGGCGGACACGTATTCCCGGGGCTGGCGGTCGCACATCATCTGATGGCGCAGGGCTGGCAGGTGCGCTGGCTTGGAACCGCAGACCGAATGGAAGCCGATCTGGTGCCAAAGCACGGGATCGAGATTGATTTCATCCGTATTTCCGGCCTGCGCGGCAAAGGGCTGAAGGCCCAGTTGAGCGCGCCGCTGCGTATCTGGCAAGCCGTACGTCAGGCGAAGGCGATTATGCGCAGCTACCAACCGGACGTGGTGCTGGGAATGGGCGGTTACGTTTCCGGTCCTGGCGGTTTGGCCGCATGGCTTTGTGGCATCCCGGTGGTGCTGCACGAACAAAACGGCATTGCCGGGCTGACCAACCGCTGGTTGGCGCGCATTGCCAGGAAAGTCCTGCAGGCCTTCCCTGGCGCGTTCCCCAATGCGGACGTGGTGGGCAACCCGGTACGCACCGACGTATTGGCGCTGCCGCTGCCGGCAGAGCGATTGGTGGGGCGTGAAGGACCCATTCGCGTGCTGGTGATTGGCGGCAGTCAGGGTGCCCGCGTGCTGAATCAGACAGTTCCTGAAGTCGCGGCGAGATTGGGCGATAGAATTACGCTCTGGCATCAGGTAGGCAAAGGTGCGCTGGAAAATGTGTTGCGCGACTACGAGAGGGTAGGGCAGGCGCAGCACAAGGTGACCGAGTTTATTGATGACATGGCGGCCGCATACGCCTGGGCTGATGTCGTGGTGTGTCGCTCCGGTGCACTGACGGTCAGTGAGATCGCTGCGGCGGGGCTGCCTGCGATATTTGTGCCTTTCATGCACAAAGACCGCCAGCAGTACTGGAATGCCCGCCCGCTGGAAGAAGCGGGCGCGGCGAAGATTATCGAACAACCGCAGTTTAACGCTGATGTGGTGGCGGAACTGCTGGCTGGCTGGGATCGTCCGGCGCTGTTGGCGATGGCCGAAAAGGCCCGTGCAGTGGCCATTCCGGATGCTACCGAGCGCGTAGCGGCGGAGCTGGTGCGCGTCGCCAAATAATATGCAGGGGTCCGGTTCGCCGGGCCTGAATTAAAGAATGTCATGTAGGGGGCCGGCATGCCGGCCCCGGATTAGAGAGAGTGATGAATACACAACAACTGGCGAAACTACGTACTATCGTGCCCGAGATGCGACGCGTCCGGCACATTCACTTTGTCGGCATCGGTGGCGCCGGCATGGGTGGTATCGCCGAAGTGTTGGCCAATGAGGGTTATCAGATCAGCGGTTCCGACCTGGCACCGAATCCGGTAACCCAGCAGTTGAGCGCGCTCGGGGCGACGATTTACTTCCATCACCGTCCGGAGAACGTACTGGATGCCAGCGTAGTCGTGGTTTCTACCGCTATTTCTGCCGACAACCCGGAAATTGTCGCCGCTCGCGAAGCGCGTATTCCGGTGATCCGTCGCGCAGAGATGCTGGCCGAGCTGATGCGTTTCCGCCATGGCATTGCCGTTGCAGGCACGCATGGCAAGACCACGACCACGGCGATGGTGTCGAGCATTTATGCCGAAGCCGGCCTGGACCCGACCTTTGTTAACGGCGGGCTGGTGAAAGCGGCAGGAACTCATGCGCGTTTGGGCTCCAGCCGTTACTTGATTGCGGAAGCGGATGAGAGCGATGCCTCGTTCCTGCATTTGCAGCCGATGGTGGCGATTGTCACCAATATCGAGGCCGACCATATGGAGACCTACCAGGGCGACTTCGAAAACCTGAAGCAGACGTTTATCAACTTTTTGCACAACCTGCCGTTCTACGGCCGTGCGGTGATGTGTATTGATGATCCGGTGGTGCGTGAATTGCTGCCACGCGTGGGTCGCCATATCACCACTTACGGTTTCAGCGACGATGCCGACGTTCGCATCGAGAGCTACCGTCAGGTTGGAGCCCAGGGCCACTTTACCCTGAGCCGCCAGGACAAGCCGCTGATGACGGTGACGCTGAATGCGCCGGGTCGTCACAACGCGTTGAACGCGGCGGCGGCAGTCGCGGTTGCAACGGAAGAAGGCATTGACGACGCAGATATTCTCAGCGCGTTGGCCAGCTTCCAGGGGACCGGTCGCCGCTTTGATTTCCTTGGCGAGTTCCCGCTGGAGCCGGTAAACGGCAAAAGCGGCAGTGCGATGCTGGTGGACGACTATGGTCACCACCCGACCGAGGTCGACGCGACGCTGAAAGCCGCACGTGCAGGCTGGCCAGACAAGCGTCTGGTGATGATTTTCCAGCCGCACCGTTACACGCGTACTCGCGATCTGTACGACGATTTTGCCAACGTGCTATCGCAAGTGGACGTGCTGCTGATGCTGGACGTTTACTCTGCCGGTGAAACGGCGATCCCGGGGGCGGACAGCCGCTCGCTATGCCGCACGATCCGCAGCCGCGGCAAGCTGGATCCGATTTTGGTTTCCGATGCGGATACCGTGCCGGAAACCCTGGCAGGGTTGCTGCAAGCAGACGATTTAGTGCTGGTGCAGGGCGCCGGCAACGTGGGTAAAGTCGCTCGCAAACTGGCTGAGCTGAAGCTGCAGCCACAGAAAAAAGAGGAGGAACATCATGGCCGATAAAGTCGCCGTACTGCTGGGTGGAACCTCCGCTGAACGTGAAGTGTCATTGCAATCCGGCGCCGCCGTGCTGGCCGGGCTGCGTGAAGCCGGTATCGACGCTCACGGCATCGATATCCGCGATTTCCCGGTCACCCAGTTGAAAGAACATGGGTTTACCAAAGTGTTTATCGCGCTGCATGGCCGAGGCGGTGAAGACGGTACCCTGCAAGGCATGCTGGAATTCCTCGAACTGCCTTATACCGGCAGTGGCGTGATGGCTTCGGCACTGACCATGGACAAGTGGCGCACCAAGATGGTGTGGCAGTCGATGGGCCTGCCGGTGGCGCCTTATGTTGCGCTGAACCGTCAGCAGTATGCCGGTGCAGAAAAAGAGGCGCTGATCGCGCGAGTAGAGGCCTTGGGCCTGCCGCTGATCGTCAAGCCGAGTCGTGAAGGTTCCAGCGTTGGTATGAGCAAAGTCACCGAACGTGGCGCTCTTGAAGCGGCTCTGGAAGAAGGTTTCCGCCATGACGACGACGTCCTGGTCGAGAAGTGGCTGAGCGGTCCGGAATACACGGTAGCGATGCTGGGTGATCAGGTTTTACCCTCCATTCGCATTCAGCCGGCCGGCGTGTTTTACGACTATCAGGCCAAATACATCTCGGACGATACCCAGTATTTCTGTCCGAGCGGCCTGAGCGCGGAACATGAAGCCGAAATGGCGGCTCTGGCGTTACGCGCCTATCGTGGGCTGGACTGCAGCGGCTGGGGCCGCGTTGATGTGATGCAGGACAGCGATGGCAGCTTCTATCTGCTTGAGGTGAATACCTCGCCGGGCATGACCAGTCATAGCCTGGTGCCGATGGCAGCGCGCCAGTCTGGTTTAAGCTTCTCGCAGCTGGTAGCGAGAATTTTGGAGTTGGCCGACTGATATGTCGCAAGCTGCCCTGAATGCGCGTGAACGCGAGGTGGATAACAACCCGCGCCGCAGCAATGGAACCCAGTTGGCGGGAATGATTTTCCTGCTGATGGTGTTGGGAACGGTCCTGTGGAGTGGTTGGGCGGTGATTGGCTGGATGAAAGACGCCAGCCGCCTGCCGCTGTCACGACTGGTGGTGACCGGTGAACGTCACTACACCACCAACGACGATATTCGCCAGGCTATCCTGGCACTGGGATCGCCGGGGACGTTCATGACGCAGGATGTGGATATCATCCAGCAGCAGATTGAACGCCTGCCGTGGATCAAGCAGGCCAGCGTGCGCAAGCAATGGCCGGATGAGCTGAAGATCCACCTGGTGGAATATGTCCCGGTGGCGCGCTGGAATGATTTGCACATGGTAGATGCCGAAGGCAAATCCTTCAGCGTGCCTGCAGAACGAATTGGCAAACAGAAGTTGCCGTTGCTCTATGGTCCGGAAGGGAGCGAACAGGATGTTCTTGAAGGTTACCGGACCATGAGCAGCATGTTAGCGGCCAGCAAATATACGCTGAAAATGGCGGCCATGAGCGCTCGCCATTCCTGGCAGCTGGCTTTGGATAATGATGTTCGGCTGGAGCTGGGACGCGACGATCGCACCGGACGCCTGCAGCGCTTTATCGAGCTTTACCCGGTATTGCAGCAGCAGGGACAGGCAGAAAGCAAGCGAGTCAGTTATGTCGACTTACGCTACGAGGCCGGTGCATCGGTAGGTTGGGCCCCCGTGTTTATCGACCCGCAGGCTGCAGGCGATCGGCAGAACAGTAATCAGCAACAGAATCAGGCACAGGCAAAACAACAATGATCAAGTCGACGGACAGAAAACTGGTAGTTGGACTGGAGATCGGTACTGCAAAAGTCTCCGCATTGGTAGGGGAAGTTCTGCCCGATGGCATGGTCAACATTATCGGGGTGGGCAGTTGCCCGTCTCGCGGTATGGATAAGGGTGGCGTTAACGACCTGGAGTCGGTAGTGAAGTGCGTACAGCGCGCTATCGATCAGGCCGAACTGATGGCTGATTGTCAGATTTCTTCGGTTTACCTCGCATTATCGGGTAAACACATCAGCTGCCAGAACGAAATAGGGATGGTTCCTATTTCCGAAGAGGAAGTGACGCAGGAAGATGTGGAAAACGTGGTGCATACCGCTAAATCGGTACGCGTACGTGATGAACACCGCATCCTGCACGTCATCCCTCAGGAATACGCCATCGATTATCAGGAAGGCATCAAAAACCCGGTTGGGTTGTCCGGCGTGCGTATGCAAGCCAAGGTGCACCTGATCACCTGCCATAACGATATGGCGAAGAACATCGTTAAGGCAGTAGAACGTTGCGGTCTGAAAGTTGACCAACTTATTTTCGCCGGTCTGGCTGCCAGCTATGCGGTACTGACCGAAGATGAGCGCGAACTCGGCGTTTGTGTGGTGGATATCGGCGGCGGCACCATGGATATGGCGGTGTACACCGGCGGTGCGCTGCGCCACACCAAAGTGATCCCTTACGCCGGGAACGTGGTCACCAGCGATATCGCTTACGCCTTCGGCACGCCGCCGACAGACGCGGAAGCGATCAAAGTTCGACACGGCTGTGCGCTTGGGTCGATTGTTAGCAAGGATGAAAGTGTAGAGGTGCCAAGCGTTGGAGGACGTCCTCCTCGGAGTCTGCAAAGACAGACACTGGCTGAAGTGATTGAGCCACGCTACACCGAACTGTTGAATCTGGTTAACGATGAAATTTTGCAATTGCAGGAGCAACTGCGTCAGCAAGGGGTGAAGCATCATCTGGCAGCGGGTATTGTGCTGACCGGTGGCGCCGCCCAGATTGATGGCCTGGCAGCCTGTGCGCAACGGGTGTTCCACACCCAGGTACGCATCGGCCAACCCTTGAACATCACGGGTCTGACGGATTATGCGCAGGAGCCTTACTACTCTACGGCGGTAGGTCTGCTGCACTATGGAAAAGAGTCTCACCTGAGCGGTGAGGCAGAAGTAGAAAAACGCGCCTCGGTGGGCAATTGGTTTAAACGTATCAATAGCTGGCTGAGAAAAGAGTTTTAATGTTTCAACAAAGAGATCATGCTGAGTAATCTTTTTATGATCTCGCAGCGACAGGCACAAAACGGAGAGAAACTATGTTTGAACCAATGGAACTAACCAATGACGCGGTGATTAAAGTCATCGGCGTCGGCGGTGGCGGTGGCAACGCCGTTGAACACATGGTGCGCGAGCGCATCGAAGGTGTTGAATTCTTTGCCGTTAATACAGACGCTCAGGCGCTTCGTAAAACGGCAGTTGGCCAAACCATCCAGATCGGTAGCGGTATTACCAAAGGTCTGGGTGCAGGCGCGAACCCTGAAGTGGGTCGCAATTCAGCGGAAGAAGACCGTGAAGCCCTGCGCGCCGCACTGGATGGTGCAGACATGGTCTTCATTGCAGCCGGCATGGGCGGCGGTACCGGTACCGGTGCAGCGCCAGTGGTCGCTGAAGTTGCTAAAGATCTGGGTATTCTGACAGTGGCCGTGGTGACCAAGCCTTTCAATTTTGAAGGCAAGAAACGCATGGCGTTCGCTGAGCAGGGCATCGCAGAATTGTCCAAACATGTGGACTCACTGATCACTATCCCGAACGACAAACTGTTGAAAGTTCTGGGTCGCGGCATTTCTCTGTTGGACGCGTTTGGCGCGGCTAACGACGTGCTGAAAGGCGCGGTACAGGGTATTGCCGAACTGATCACCCGTCCGGGCCTGATGAACGTCGACTTCGCCGACGTTCGCACCGTAATGTCCGAAATGGGCTACGCGATGATGGGTTCCGGCGTTGCCTGTGGTGAAGACCGTGCTGAAGAAGCAGCGGAAATGGCGATCTCCAGCCCACTGCTGGAAGATATCGACTTGTCCGGCGCTCGCGGCGTGCTGGTCAACATCACCGCCGGCTTCGACCTGCGCCTGGATGAGTTCGAAACCGTGGGTAACACCATTCGTGCTTTCGCTTCCGACAACGCGACCGTGGTAATTGGTACGTCGCTGGATCCGGAAATGAACGACGAACTGCGCGTGACCGTGGTTGCGACCGGTATCGGCATGGACAAACGTCCGGAAATCACTCTGGTGACCAACAAACAGGCCAGCCAGCCAGTGATGGATCATCGCTACCAGCAGCACGGCATGTCGCCGCTGCCGCAGGAAGTGAAACCTGCCGCCAAGGTGGTTAACGATCCGACTGCGCAGCCTAATAAAGAGCCCGACTATCTTGATATTCCAGCCTTCCTGCGCAAGCAGGCAGACTAAGAATATCCTGAGAATTTGGAATCTCCGCTCTTTGTGCTAAACTGTCCCGCCAGCCATGCTGTATGCTTGGCTGGTAGGATTGATAACATTGCGAGATAAAACGATGATCAAACAAAGGACATTAAAACGTATTGTTCAGGCGACTGGTGTCGGTTTGCATACCGGCAAGAAAGTCACGCTGACAATGCGACCCGCGGCGGCTAATACCGGGGTCATCTATCGTCGCACTGACTTGAATCCACCGGTTGATTTTCCGGCTGATGCAAAATCCGTGCGTGATACCATGCTCTGTACCTGCCTGGTCAATGAGCATGACGTGCGTATTTCTACCGTTGAGCATCTTAATGCCGCGCTGGCTGGGTTGGGCATCGACAACATCGTTATCGAAGTTGACGCTGCTGAAATCCCTATCATGGACGGCAGTGCCAGTCCGTTCGTCTTCCTGTTGCTGGATGCCGGCATTGAAGAACTGAACTCTGCGAAGAAATTCCTGCGTCTGAAAGACACCGTGCGTGTTGAAGATGGCGACAAGTGGGCCGAGCTGTCCCCGCATAACGGGTTCCGCCTGGATTTCACCATCGACTTCAACCACCCGGCGATCGACGCCAGTACGCAACGCTACCGCCTTGATTTCTCTGCCGACTCGTTCGTGCGTCAAATCAGCCGTGCGCGTACTTTCGGCTTCATGCGTGACATCGAGTATTTACAGTCACGTGGCCTGGCCTTGGGCGGCAGCTTTGACTGCGCCATCGTGGTAGATGATTACCGCGTGCTAAACGAAGACGGCCTGCGCTTCGAAGACGAATTCGTACGCCACAAAATGCTGGACGCCATCGGCGACCTGTTCATGTGCGGCCATAACATCATTGGCGCGTTTACCGCGTACAAGTCTGGTCATGCGCTGAACAACAAACTGCTGCAAGCAGTGCTGGCGAAGCAGGAAGCGTGGGAGTACGTCACCTTCCAGGACGAAGCCGAAATGCCGCTGGCATTCAAAGCTCCGTCTACCGTATTGGCATAAGTCGATACCGCTGATTATTTATCACGACTGGTAGCGTTGGCACTCTCTCCGGCCAACGATGCCAGTCGTTCCAATATCTTGCGCAGTTTTTCCGGACTGCGGCTCGCCAATACCCTTAATTCCCCAGCACTTTCCTGACTCAGATGACGCATAGGCACGCTTGACTGCGTATTTTCTGCCGTTTTTGCGGCGTCCTGCACAAGGTTGCTCCCTTTTGCCATCAAGGCCGGATTAATCCTGATGTCGATCGACGACAATGATGGTAGAATTTGCGCTCGTAGTGCTGATAATAAAGCCGGTTGTTCGTAACGTAGACGCATCATCCAGCTGGCATTTGCCGTTTCTAGCACTAAAATACCCTGTCGGAAATTTGCGACGCGGCACCAAGGATGCAGTTGAACGGGCAACAGGCCTTTCACTGCACGGTTAAGCTTAAGCAACGCGACTGCGCGTTGTTGGACGTTATGCAGTGGCCCTTTGTCTTCTGCAGACGCGTCGTCGAACAGGGAATCTAATAATTGTGGACGGCTATCGCGCATAATGGGCTCCGGCGGATTATAAACTCGTGATCGGTATTCTAAATCGTTGGCGACAATTTGGCAGACGTTATTTCTGGCCCCATCTCCTTTTAGGGATGGTTGCGGCCACGCTTGGCGTACCTACCAATCTGACCGGCAACCCCGATCAAGCCGCTCTGCCGAGCACCTCGTCCAGCCTCAACCGGCAAAACTCCGCCAGTGGCGCCTTTAATAGCTTGGCGTTGCTGCAAGAAGCGCACCGCCGCCCGACCTTCAGTGTCGATTACTGGCACCAGCATGCGCTTCGTACCGTCATTCGTCACCTCTCTTTTGCGCTTGCGCCGCAGGCCGTTTACGCTCGGGTGCAGGAAAGCGAAGCGGAAGTTACCGAACCCCCATTGCAGGTGGCGCAATTGGCGCTGCTTTCTACCCTTAATGCGCTGCTGACGCACGAGCCGAAGCCGCCGACCATCATTCGCAACACTCACCATGCCGTGCTACCCGCTGTTGCGCAGCATCAGGCTGGGTTGTGGCTTGCGCAAGTGCAGGGCATTCGCGCCGGACCTGCAGCCTTAAGCTGATTTCTTGCCCCTCGGGCGACAAAAAAACCTAAAAAATAACAGTAAATTGACTGCCTGTGTTGGCCGTCATGACAGAGATATCAAACATCATGTTAGTGAAATTATTGACCAAAGTTTTTGGTAGCCGTAACGATCGTACGCTGCGCCGCATGCGCAAATCGGTTGAGCTGATCAACCAGATGGAACCGGACATGGAAAAACTGTCCGATGACGAACTGAAAGCCAAGACCAACGAGTTCCGCGCGCGCCTGGAAAAGGGCGAAGTGCTGGAAAACCTGTTGCCTGAGGCCTTCGCGGTAGTGCGCGAGGCGAGCAAACGCGTCTTTGGTATGCGTCACTTCGACGTGCAGCTGCTGGGTGGCATGGTGCTGAATGACCGCTGTATCGCAGAGATGCGCACCGGTGAAGGTAAAACCCTGACCGCCACCCTGCCAGCCTATCTGAACGCCCTGAGCGGCCGTGGCGTGCACGTGGTAACCGTCAACGACTATCTGGCACAGCGTGACGCCGAGAACAACCGCCCGCTGTTCGAGTTCCTCGGTTTGAGCATCGGTATCAACCTGCCGGGCATGCCGGCACCGGCCAAGCGTGAAGCCTATGCCGCAGACATTACCTACGGCACCAACAACGAATACGGTTTCGACTATCTGCGCGACAACATGGCGTTCAGCCCGGAAGAGCGCGTTCAGCGTAAACTGCACTATGCGCTGGTGGATGAGGTTGACTCCATCCTGATCGATGAAGCGCGTACGCCGTTGATCATCTCTGGCCCGGCTGAAGACAGCTCCGAGATGTACATCAAGGTTAACAAGCTGATCCCTAAACTGATCCGTCAGGAAAAAGAAGATTCGGATTCCTTCCAGGGCGAAGGCCACTTCTCGGTTGACGAAAAGGCGCGCCAGGTGCACCTGACCGAACGCGGCCTGATCCTGATCGAAGAAATGCTGATGGAAGCCGGCATCATGGACGAAGGGGAGTCACTGTACTCACCGACCAACATCATGCTGATGCACCACGTGACCGCGGCTCTGCGCGCCCATGTGCTGTTCACCCGCGACGTTGACTACATCGTAAAAGACGGTGAAGTTATCATCGTTGACGAACACACCGGCCGTACCATGCACGGCCGTCGCTGGTCCGATGGTCTGCACCAGGCGGTGGAAGCCAAAGAAGGCGTTGAAATCCAGAACGAAAACCAGACCCTGGCCTCCATCACCTTCCAGAACTACTTCCGCCTGTATGAGAAGCTTGCCGGGATGACCGGTACCGCCGACACCGAAGCTTTTGAATTCAGCTCGATCTACAAGCTGGATACCATCGTGGTGCCGACCAACCGTCCGATGATCCGTAAGGACATGCCGGATCTGGTCTACATGACCGAGTTGGAGAAGATTGGCGCGATCATTGAAGATATCCGTGAGCGTACCGTCAATGGACAGCCAGTGCTGGTGGGTACTATCTCGATTGAAAAATCCGAGGTGGTTTCCCGCGAACTGACCAAGGCCGGGATTGACCACAAAGTTCTGAACGCCAAATTCCACGCCATGGAAGCGGACATCGTAGCGCAGGCAGGCCAAAGCAGTGCGGTCACTATTGCCACCAACATGGCGGGCCGTGGTACCGATATCGTGCTGGGTGGCAGCTGGCAGGCCGAAATTGAACAGTTGGAAGATCCGACTGAACAGCAAATTGCTGAAATTAAAGAAGCCTGGAAAATCCGTCACGATGCCGTACTGGCTGCGGGTGGCCTGCACATCATTGGTACCGAGCGTCATGAATCACGCCGTATCGATAACCAGTTGCGTGGCCGTTCCGGTCGTCAGGGTGATGCCGGTTCATCCCGCTTCTATCTGTCGATGGAAGATGCCCTGATGCGTATTTTCGCCTCCGATCGCGTTTCTAGCATGATGCGTAAACTGGGGATGAAAGAGGGCGAGGCGATTGAGCACCCATGGGTCACCAAAGCGATTGCCAACGCTCAGCGTAAAGTAGAAAGCCGCAACTTCGACATTCGTAAGCAACTGCTGGAATACGATGACGTTGCCAACGATCAGCGCCGCGCCATCTACAGCCAGCGTAACGAACTGCTGGACGTGTCCGACGTTAGCGAAACCATTGCCAGCATCCGTGAAGACGTGTTCAAGACCACCATCGACGGCTACATCCAACCGCAGTCGCTGGAAGAAGAGTGGGATATTCAGGGGTTGACCGAACGTCTGAAAAACGATTTCGATCTGGATATGCCTATCGCCGAATGGTTGGATAAAGAGCCTGAGCTGCACGAAGAAACGCTGCGTGAGCGTATTCTGGAAAAAGCCAAAGAAGAGTACCAGCGTAAAGAAGAAGTGGTTGGCACCGAGATGATGCGCAACTTCGAGAAAGGCGTGATGCTGCAGACGCTGGATTCCCTGTGGAAAGAGCATCTGGCGGCCATGGACTACCTGCGTCAGGGTATCCATCTGCGCGGTTATGCGCAGAAAGATCCTAAGCAGGAGTACAAGCGCGAGTCCTTCAACATGTTCGCCACCATGCTGGAATCACTGAAGCATGAAGTGATCAGCGTGCTGAGCAAGGTTCAAGTGCGGATGCCGGAAGAGGTTGAAGCCTTGGAACTGCAACGTCGTGAAGAAGCCGAGCGTCTGGCCAAACAGCAGCAGCTGAGCCACTATGAAGAAAACGCGTTGGTGACCGAAGATCCTAATGCGCCGACCATCGCAGAACGTAAAGTGGGCCGTAACGATCCGTGCCCATGCGGTTCCGGTAAAAAATACAAACAGTGTCACGGTCGTCTGCAGAACTAAGCCGACACCGTTTAACGAATAAAACCCAGGGGTTCAGCGTGCTGAGCCCCTGTTTTTTGGCGCTGCATTCCGCGCTCCAATGACCCAAATCAGGAGGATGCGATGAAACACCTGAACATCGCCGTCGGCATCATTCGTAACGCCCAGCAGGAAATCTTCATTACCCGCCGCGCGGCCGATTCGCATATGGCCGGTTTCTGGGAGTTTCCTGGCGGAAAAATCGAACAGGGAGAGACGCCGGAACAGGCGCTTAGCCGTGAACTATTGGAAGAGACCGGCATTGAAGCCCAGCGTGCGGAGTTGTTGGACGTGCTTGAGCATCAGTTTAGCGATCGCATCGTCACGTTGAATTTCTATCTGGTGGAAGCCTGGGCTGGCGAACCCTTCGGTCGCGAAGGCCAGCCTATGCGCTGGGTAAAGCAGGCTGACCTGCGGGAAGACGAGTTCCCTCAGGCCAATATCAGTATTATCAAACTGCTGGTGGAGCAGGCAAAGGCCGCGCAGTAACACAATCGGCCTCGCAAGCGCCAGGCCGATAAGCAAGACGATCAGCGATCGTCTGCTTCACTCCATTCATCGCTTTCAGACAGGTCGCTGTTGCTGGGAATACGCTTCTCTTCATCGGCCCATTCGCCCAGATCAATCAGCTGGCAGCGTTTGCTGCAAAACGGACGAAATGGGCTCACTTCTCCCCAAACCACACCTTTGCCACAGGTTGGGCATTTCACTACGGTAGTCATATCTATTCCTTACTCCCTTCCAACGCGTGAAAGGTCTTTATGTCATTGGGTCAGCAACAGGCCAACTCAAAGGTTAGTCGTTCCGGCACCACGCCAAGCTCACTGTCCAGCGGCAGAAAGCGAATCGCATAGCGCGTCTTATGGCCGGAAATTTGTGGGTAAAGCTGGTGCGCCAGATTGATGCGCAAGCGCAGCAGATCCGCCCCCTCGGCGTTATCCTGGAAAAAACCGTTCAGGCTGATCTGATTGCGAAATGGGCCGGCCTGACGGATCAGATCCAGCACCATAGTCAGTGCCTGGTTCAACGGTTCCAGCGTTTGCAACCATTCGGCTACGTCGTTATCCCGCTCTTGCTGAGGCGCATGCATCCACATGTGCAGCGTCGGCAAGTCAAAGCTGCAGCACCCGCCGGGGATGCTCAGGCGTTGCCGCACCAAACTAATCAGCCGATCTTCGCGCAGTGATTGACCCAGTCGCGGCGCCGACATCAGTGCGGTACCACGTTGCTTCAACTGGTTGCGCAACTGATCCACCAGCGACATATCGACGCCGGGCACGTCGGCCCATGCCAGCAACTTTTGCTGCTGGCGTTCCAGCTCTTTCAGTAACTCGGTGCGTACTTCACCGCGTTCCAGCACGTCCAGCAGATCGGCGACGGTGCGGAAAAAGGTCAGGGCGATGGCCGTTTCGCTTAATGCACGCTGGCCATGCAGCTGTTGCAGCAAAAATTCCATGCGCAGCCAGGTGCGCATTTTTTCATTCAACGGATGTTCAAAAAGAACGCTTGGGGAAACATCACTCATTCAGTTTAATCCTGTCGGGTCGCTGATGCCGCCAGCTCAAGGTAACGGCAATGCAGTGCGGCAACCAATGGCTCTATCCCCTGAGCGGCGCCGCTATTATCAATGATGTCGTCTGCAGCGGCCAGGCGCTGCTCACGCGTGACCTGTGCGGACAGTATGTTCTGTGCCTGCTGACGGCTGATACCGTCGCGAGCGATGGTTCTGGCCAACTGAGTCTCGCTGTCGACGTCAACCACCAGCACGCGATCGGCACGCGCCTGCAGGTTGTTCTCGACCAGCAACGGCACCACCCAGAGAGCGTAGGGGCTGGTGACTTGCGCCAGTTGACGTTGAGTTTTCTGATGAATCAGCGGGTGCAGCAGCTGGTTTAGCCAGCGCTTTTCATCAGGATTACTGAAGATACACTGACGTAAGGCGGCACGGTTCAGTGAACCGTCCGGCTGCAACATTTCATTACCAAAACGGTCGGCGATGGCAGCCAGCGCCGGGGTGCCAGGCTCGACAACCTGCCGGGCGATAACGTCAGCATCGACCACCGTCACGCCGTGGCGAGCGAAGGCGTCTGCCACGGTGGACTTACCGCTGCCGATACCCCCTGTCAACGCAACAATGTAGGCCATGGTAGGGAATGCACCTGAGGTTCATAAAAAAATAATAGACGAATCATAAAGCGATCGCACAGAAGTGCAAGTAAGCCGGCGGCGCTTGCCGGGCCGCTTCGGCCGTACGGTGATAAAAAACGCAGCCGGAAAGGGAAAATGAGCGGGAGGTCACACTGCGGTGTCGCAGGTAAATTTGTCGGATTGTAGCGCAAATAAAGGAGAATTCGCAGTCTTGTCCGGCGATTATTAGCGCGTATGATAGCGTCACTGGAACTGGCATTAATCTACCCGTCGCCTTTCAAGCCGCAGCGTTGTTGACTGCAACTTGAAATTCATAGGGTATAGGTTCGAATACTATCCTGCGATCCGTCGCCATAAACCAGGAAATCATAAGTCATGCGTATTGAAGAAGATTTGAAGTTAGGCTTTAAAGATGTGCTGATTCGCCCAAAGCGTTCCACGCTGAAAAGCCGCTCAGAAGTTGAACTGGAACGTCAGTTTACCTTCAAACATTCTGGCTGTAGCTGGTCTGGTGTGCCGATTATCGCCGCCAACATGGATTCAGTCGGTACCTTCAGCATGGCAGAGGCCCTGGCTTCCTTCGATGTTCTCACCGCCGTACACAAACACTACACCGTAGAGCAGTGGGCCGCCTTTGTGCAGCGCGTGCCGGCATCGGTGCTGCGCCACGTGATGGTTTCAACCGGCACGTCTGACGCTGACTTTGTGAAAATGAAGCAGATCCTGGCGCTGTCACCCGAGCTGAAATTTATCTGTATCGACGTAGCCAATGGCTATTCCGAGCATTTTGTCGCCTTCCTGCAGAAAGCGCGCGAAGCCTGCCCGAAGCATGTTATTTGCGCCGGTAACGTCGTCACCGGTGAAATGGTGGAAGAGCTCATCCTGTCCGGCGCCGACATTGTTAAAGTCGGTATTGGTCCAGGCTCTGTCTGCACGACCCGCGTGAAAACCGGCGTCGGTTATCCGCAGTTGTCCGCGGTGATCGAATGCGCCGATGCGGCACACGGCCTTGGCGGCCAAATCGTTAGCGATGGTGGTTGTTCGGTCCCGGGCGACGTAGCGAAAGCCTTTGGCGGCGGCGCGGACTTTGTCATGCTGGGCGGCATGCTGGCCGGCCACGACGAGTGTGAAGGCACCATTGTGGAAGAGAACGGTGAGAAATTTATGCTGTTCTACGGCATGAGCTCCGAGTCGGCGATGAAACGCCACGTCGGCGGCGTTGCCCAGTACCGTGCGGCCGAAGGGAAAACCGTCAAGCTGCCGTTGCGGGGAGAAGTTGAGTTCACCGTCCGCGACATCCTCGGCGGCCTACGTTCCGCTTGCACCTACGTCGGTGCGGAGCGTCTGAAAGAGCTGACCAAGCGCACTACTTTCATCCGCGTTGCAGAGCAGGAAAACCGCGTCTTCGGCAGCAAGTAAGCGGCGCCTTTCGGCACCAGCAACTGGTGGGCGCAGTTCAATGCTGCGTCCAATCACTGACGGACTTACCCCAAAACATTCCCCAACTGAAATATCGGCAGATACATGGCGATCACCAATGTGCCGACGATCCCTCCCACTACCAGCATCAATAGGGGCTCCAGCGTTTGCGCCAGGGTATCGGCCAGCTCAAAGGTTTGCTGTTCATGCCACGCGGCCAGTTTGCCCAAGAGGGTATCTAACGAACCGGATTCTTCGCCCACCCGCACCAATTGCTGGCATAACGAAGGGAAAAGCGCCTGCTGTTCCAGGGCGTGATGAAAAGTCTGCCCTTGCGCAATCTGTTGCCTGATGGTGTCAATCGCCTGGCGATAAAACAGGTTATCCACCGACAGCGCTGCTGCATTCAATCCGTCAACCAGGCTGAGCCCAGCCTGCTGGGTCATGGCCAGAATACGGAATATTTGGCTCAGGCAGCCGCCTTTGATCAGGTGCGCAATCAACGGCAGCCTCAACAGCGCCGCCTGTTCGCGCCTGCGCCATTGGGGCTGTGGATGCAGGCGGCGGAGATAGGTGTATGCCATACAGACCAGAATCGCTGCCAGCCAGGGACCGCTGCCGATCAGCAGGGAGGAAAGGTTCAGCAACCCTTGGGTAAACCACGGCAGCGGCGCATTGAAGGACTGATAGACGCCGGCAAATTCAGGCAACACCATCACCAGCATCAAAATACTTACCAACAGCGCCACCGCGCAGATAAACAAAGGATAACGCAGCGCCTTGATGACTTTCTTTTGCAGTTTTTGCTGTGCTTCCTGCTGTTGGGCCAGTTGCAGGCAGCATTCATCCAGGTGGCCGGTCAGCTCGCCAATGGCGATTAGCTGGCGGTAGATCAGAGGAAACACGGCATGTTGCTCAGCGATGACCTCAGAAAATGGCTGACCCTGGCGCACCTGTTCACTCACTTCCCGCAGCAGGCAGCGCCAGGCTGCGGACGGGTGCTCTGCCGCCAGTAGCTGTAGCCCGCTGACCAGCGGCAACCCGGCCTGCAGCAGGGTGGCCAACTGGCGGGTGAACTGGATCAGCGGTTCACCGCGCCACTGGCCGGCAGCAATGCGTTTCCCGTTGTTGATCTGGCAGGGCTGTAGACCTTGTTCAATAAGCCACTGGCTGACCTCATTCCTCTCACTGCTCATCAGCTCACCCTCACGCAGTTGTCCGTGTGGGTCAATTGCCTGCCAGAGGAAAAGGCGCAGCGTTTTCACGGAGCGCCTCCGCTGTCGGCAATAACACCGACAATGCGATACACCTCCTCCAGCGAGGTGACGCCCTGAGCGGCCAGCGTTAGTCCGGCTTGCAGTAACGTCGTCTGCCCCTGCTGCCGGGCGATTTCAGCCAACATGCCGGGGGTTGCCCCCGCCAGCAGGCCGGCTTGCACCTCCGGGGTAATGGTCAACAGTTCATACACCCCGGTACGGCCGTAGTAACCGCTGAAGCAGTGTTCGCAGCCATCGGCCTGCCAGGGCAGCAGAGGTGTAGCCCAAATGGCTGTGGGAAAACGTACGGGCTGGCTTTGTTGATAGCGACAGTGGCTGCATAGCTTGCGCACCAGACGTTGCGCGATAACCAGTTTCAGACAGGCGGCAATCAGGTAGCCTGGGATACCCATATGGGTCAGGCGCGTCAGGGTTTCGCTGGTGGAATTGGTGTGCAAAGTGGAAAGCACCAGGTGGCCGGTTTGAGCGGCTTTTACTGCGATCTCCGCCGTTTCCCGATCGCGGATCTCACCGATCATGATGACGTCCGGATCCTGTCTCAGCAAGGCGCGTAATACGCGGGAGAAATCCAGTTCCGTTTTGGCGTTGGTCTGCGTCTGATTGATACCGAACAGGGGAATTTCAATCGGATCCTCGACGCTGCATAAATTACTTTGCGCATCATTTAACTGACGCAGACCGCTGTACAGCGTGACGGTTTTGCCGCTGCCGGTGGGGCCGGTGACCAGGATCATGCCCTGCGGGCAGGACAAGGCAGAGGAAAACTGCGCCAGTGCCGTCGGATCCATACCCAATTGATCCAACGGCAACTCCTGGCGTTCAGTTTGCAAAATTCGCAGCACCACTTTTTCGCCGTGCAGGGTGGGCAGGGTGGCGATACGCATGGAGTAGCGAGCGTTATCCAACCGCACGCTGAGCTGTCCATCCTGCGGCAGGCGGCGCTCGGCGATGTCCAACTGCCCCATGATTTTCAATCGGGCCGTGAGGCGAGCGGCTAGCGTGAATGGCGGTGAGGCTATTGCCTGCAATACGCCGTCAATGCGCAGCCGGATACGGAGAGTCTGTTGGTAAGGCTCGAAATGAATGTCCGAGGCTCGTCGCTGAATGGCGATGCGAAGCGTCTGATTGATAAATTGCACCACGGGGGCGTCACTTTCGTCGTTTAATGAGGGCGCGGCGGGTTGATCCTCCGGTGCGACCTGTTCGAGCCGATCGCCCCGCATTTGTCGACGATTCAGCTCTGACTCCAGCCTGGCCGCCGGCCATTGTTCCAGGTGAATGCGTTTACCGGTGGCAAAACGCAGGGCCGACAGCAGTGCCTGGGGAGCCTCGGCAGTCAGTGCGACGTTCAGGCACTGGTCATCTTCACTGAGAGCCAGTGCCTGATAGCGCTGGCACAGGGTATGGATTTCATCGCTGATTACCGTACTCATGATGTTGGCGCCACGGCGGTAGTGTCAAAACGGAAAACTTCCTGACAGGTTTCCTGCAGATTGCTGTTTTCGCTGGTGCACTGGCGTGTCCAACGCGTCAGGCCGCTGGCATTTTGGGTTGGCGTCAGTGCGACCGTCAACCCCTGCAGCGTTTGCGTGCCGGTCAGCGAGATCACGCCCTGGCTGACCTGCACCGCGCTGACGTAACGTGAGGCGTCGCCGGTAGGGATGCCTTTGCTGCCGGCGTTGCAGCCGGTCGGCGTGCCGCTGTCGAGCACGCACAGTTCAACTGCCAGCTTATACGGCGTCATGGTTTGCAGCATGTCGGTCATCGCTGCCTTTTGGATATAGCGCTGATAGGCAGGAATACCTATGGCGCTCAGTATGGCGATAATGGCGATTACCACCATCAGTTCTATCAGGGTAAAACCGCGCTGCGTTTCCATCCGTTGCTTCCTCCGTGTCAATGTGAGGGCCAGAGTAATCAGGCCAACGGGGCGCTTCGAGCGAGTGATGACTGTTTTTAGGCGCAGTTCCACAGCAATCGACTGAGGTTGCAGCAGCGGGAAAAGAGATGAGGCGTGTTTCGCAATTTTGGTGAAAAAACACCTCCCCGCTGGTTCAGAGAGGTGTTGGGGAGAGGATGTTATTTGAAGCGCATGGAAAGATCGAGGGCGGTCACATGTTTGGTCAGCGCACCTACAGAGATGTAGTCCACACCGGTTTCGGCGAAGGTACGCAGGGTTTCGCTGGTCACGTTGCCGGAGACTTCCAGCTGTGCGCGGCCCTGGGTTTGCGCCACGGCGGCGTGCATCATTTCGACGCTGAAATTGTCCAGCATGATAATGTCTGCACCGGCGTCCAGCGCCTGCTGCAGTTCGTCCAGCGACTCGACTTCCACCTCGACCGGCACGTCGGCATGCAGCCAGACGGCCTTCTCAACGGCATTTTTGATCGAGCCGGAGGCAATGATGTGGTTTTCCTTGATCAGGAAGGCGTCCGACAACCCCAGACGGTGGTTGCTGCCACCGCCGCACAATACGGCATATTTCAGTGCGGTGCGCAGTCCTGGCAGGGTCTTGCGGGTGTCGAGCAGGCGGGTTTTCGTCCCCTGCAACAGTGCCACATAGCGGCTGACTTCGGTCGCTACACCGGACAGGGTCTGCACAAAATTCAGCGCGGTGCGCTCACCGGTCAACAGCACTCGTGCCGGACCGGTCAGTTTGCAAAGCGGTTGGTCGGGCACCAGGCTATCACCGTCCGCCACCTGCCAGTCCACCTTCACCTGGTTGCCCAGTTGGATAAAGACTTCATTTAGCCAGCGCTTACCACAAAATATACCGGGTTCGCGGGTGATGATCGTGGCTTCGGCCTGGGTATCTGGCGGTAACAATTGCGCGGTAATATCGCGTTCGGCATCGACTTCGCCTCCCAGATCTTCACGCAGCGCCTGGGCAACGGCATAGGGGATATCGCTTTCAATTCGTTCAAGAAGCTCGGTGCGGCGAGTGTCGGCACTGTAGCGGCGTGTCGGCATAGAAAACTCCGAAATGGACGGTAAGATCGTAGGGGGAACATGCTACTCTGTTGCCGTGACAAGTACCACCGCCCAGAGGTATCTGATGCAGTTAGAACAAGGCTGGATTGTCGGGGTAACCCGGGTTGTCTCGCCGCATTGCGATCTTCGCCCGAATGAGGAGGCGCCTTCGCTGCTGGTGATCCACAATATCAGCCTGCCGCCCGGCGAGTTCGGCGGCCCCTATATCGATCGGCTGTTTACCGGTACTCTTGATCCTGCGGATCACCCCTATTTTTCTGATATTCATCAGCTGCGCGTTTCGGCGCACTGCCTGATCCGTCGCGAGGGTGAAATCGTTCAGTATGTGCCCTTTGACCGCCGAGCCTGGCACGCGGGCGTTTCGTCATATCAGGGACGAGAGCGCTGTAACGATTTTTCGATCGGCATTGAACTGGAAGGTACCGATCAGGTGGCGTTCACGCCGCAGCAATACCAAAGTCTGAACGCGGTGACCGCGCTGCTGATCCGGCATTATCCGATGTTGGCGGCGCATATCGCCGGGCACAGTGACATTGCCCCTGGCCGCAAAACCGATCCCGGCCCGGCGTTTGACTGGGATTTATATCTGGCATCTCTGGAACAACCCGGCGGACCAGATGACGCTATGCTTGGAACAATGGAAAGGGAGAGGAGTCGCTAATGACGCTGTTTACGCTGTTACTGGTTCTGGCGTGGGAACGTTTATTCAAGCTGGGTGAGCATTGGCAGTTGGATCATCGCCTTGAGGTGGTATTTCATCGGCTGCATCGGTTTTCACTGGCGCAAACGCTGCTGATGACGCTGGCCTGGATGGTGGTGGTGGCAGGGATCCTGTGGCTGTCCCAGGGGCTGTTTTTCGGCGTAGTGACGCTGTTGCTGTGGATCGTCATTGATCTGCTGTGTGTCGGCGCAGGGATCAAGCGTAAACACTATCGGGCCTATCTGAAGGCCGCTCGGCAGGGGGACGCGCATGCCAGCGATCAAATGGCGGAAGAACTGGCGCTGATCCACGGTTTGCCGGTGGATTGCAGCCAAGAGCTGCGCTTGCGTGAACTGCAAAATGCGCTGCTGTGGATTAACTTCCGTTATTATCTGGCGCCGCTGTTTTGGTTCGTGGTCTGTGGGCCTTACGGGCCGATTGCGCTGGCAGGCTACTCTTTCCTGCGCGCTTACCAGACCTGGCTGGCGCGCCACAACACGCCGCTGGAGCGTTCGCAGTCAGGCATCGATCATCTGCTGAACTGGTTGGACTGGATCCCGGTTCGTCTGGCCGGTGTGGCTTACGCCCTGTTTGGCCATGGTGAAAGAGCGCTGCCGGCGTGGTTTGCGTCGTTGGGCGATCGTCACTCCTCGTCGTATCAGGTGCTGACGCGGTTGGCGCAGTTTTCACTGGCGCGCGATCCTCACATGGATCCGGTACAGACCCCACGGGCGGCGGTCACCCTGGCGCGTAAGGTGACGATGATTATCGTGGTGGTGGTGGCTCTGCTGACAATTTACGGTGCCTTGCTCTAAAGCGAGAGCGGGGGGCACGATGGAAATAAAAACGGGCGCCAGGCGCCCGTTTTTATTGGCTTGACCAATCTTACAGCTTGGCGAAACAGCGACGTGCGGCATCGATGGTGCGCTGAATGTCTTCCTTGCTGTGAGCAACGGACATAAAGCCAGCCTCAAAGGCGGAAGGCGCCAGATAAACCCCTTCCTCCAGCATCAGGTGGAAGAAGCGCTTAAAGCGTTCTACGTCGCACTGCATCACGTCCTGATAGCAGGTTACTGCCGGGGCATCGGTAAAGAACAGGCCAAACATCCCGCCAACGTGGTTAACCACCAGCGCGATGTTTTCTTCTTCAGCCGCGTGCAGCAGGCCAGCCGCCAGCATATCGGTCAGTTCGGTCAGGGTCTGGTGAATGCCAACCTGAGAGACTTCGGTCAGACAGGCATAACCGGCCGCCATCGCAATCGGGTTGCCGGACAGGGTGCCAGCCTGATAGACCGGCCCGGTTGGCGCCAGCGCTTCCATCACTTCACGACGGCCGCCAAAGGCGCCGACAGGCATGCCGCCACCGATGATTTTGCCCAGGCAGGTGAGATCAGGTTCTACGCCGTAATGAGCCTGAGCCCCGGCCAGCGCTACGCGGAAGCCGGTCATGACTTCGTCGATAATCAACAGCGCGCCGTACTTGTCGCACAGTGCGCGCAGACCCGGCAGGAACTCCGGCAGTGGCGGCACGCAGTTCATGTTGCCGGCGACCGGCTCGACGATGATGCAGGCGATCTCGGAAGGGTATTGTTCAAATGCGGCCTGCACCGAATCCAGATCGTTAAAGGTGCAGGTCAGGGTGTGTTTGGCGAAATCGGCCGGTACGCCCGGCGAATTAGGCTGGCCCAGGGTCAGCGCGCCAGAGCCGGCTTTGACCAGCAGGCAGTCGGCGTGACCGTGGTAGCAGCCTTCAAATTTGATGATCTTGTCGCGGTTGGTGTAGCCACGCGCCAGACGGATTGCGCTCATGGTGGCTTCGGTACCCGAGTTCACCATTCGCACCATATCCATGGTCGGCACCAGTTCGGTCACCAGCTCCGCCATTTTAACTTCCATCTCGGTCGGCGCGCCAAAACTCAGGCCGCGCTGCGCCGCTTCAATGACCGCGTTGCGGATCGCCGGGTGGTTGTGCCCCAGCACCATCGGGCCCCAGGAACCGACGTAGTCGATATAACCTTTGCCGTCGACGTCGAACAGGTAAGCCCCGTCCGCCCGTTCGATAAACAGCGGCACACCGCCAACGCCGTTGAATGCACGCACCGGAGAGTTAACCCCGCCTGGGATTACCTGTTTTGCCTCGGCATACAGACTTTCGGACTTGCTGTTTAAGCTCATAGAACGGCTCCTGGATTCTCTTTTGAATGATTTGACCGCGCTATTCTAGTGAAGTGTTCGTCGATATGAAACGATCACAGTCAGATACCTATTTAGAGGGGCGATCGATTAGCGGGTGGGTTAGAATAATCAACTAGCCTATTTGTATTACATTTAATTCCATTAATGAATAACCCATTATGACTGAATTACAGCAACAGCCGCGGGTGGCGCAGGCCCCACGTCTAAAACGCAGTGACGCAGTGCGCCAGCTTTTACGCCGCGATAAAACGCCGGTGGCGATCCTGTTTATGGCGGCGCTGGTGGGCACCCTGGCGGGTCTGCTCGGGGTGGCCTTTGATAAGGCGGTGGACTGGGTACAGCAGCAGCGCTTTTCTGCGCTGGCGCAGGTCGCCGATTATTGGATCCTGGTTTGGCCGCTGGCCTTTATTCTTTCCGCCGCGCTGGCGATGTTGGGATATTACCTGGTACGTCGCTTTGCTCCTGAGGCTGGGGGATCGGGCATACCGGAGATCGAAGGGGCGCTGGAAGAGCTGCGTCCGGTGCGTTGGTGGCGGGTGATCCCGGTGAAGTTTATCGGCGGTATGGGTACCTTGGGCGCGGGTATGGTGCTGGGCCGCGAAGGGCCTACGGTGCAGATGGGCGGCAACGTCGGGCGCATGGTGCTGGATATCTTCCGCATGCGCGGTGCCGAAGCACGCCATTCTTTGTTGGCTACCGGTGCAGCCGCCGGCCTGTCCGCAGCCTTTAACGCCCCGCTGGCGGGCATTTTGTTTATCATTGAAGAGATGCGGCCGCAGTTCCGCTACAACCTGATTTCGATTAAAGCCGTGTTTATCGGCGTCATCATGTCGAGCGTGGTGTTCCAGCTGTTCAACGGGGAAGGTTCGGTGATTGCGGTGGGCAAGCTTTCCTCGGCGCCGATCAATACCCTTTGGCTGTATTTGGTGCTGGGGGCGATATTTGGTGCGGTGGGGGTGATGTTCAACGCGTTGGTCTTCCGCACTCAGGATATGTTCGCTCGCCTGCACGGCGGCAAAATGCGCAAAATTTTGCTGATGGGCGGTTTGCTCGGCGGTATTTGCGGCATTCTGGGGTTGATCCAGCCCGAAGCGGCTGGCGGCGGTTTTGGCCTGATCCCGATCGCCGCAGCGGGTAACTATAGCGTCGGCATGCTGATGTTTATTTTTATCACCCGGGTGATCACTACGCTGCTGTGTTTCGGTTCGGGGGCTCCGGGCGGCATTTTTGCGCCGATGCTGGCGTTGGGCACGCTGTTTGGCACCGCCTTTGGCCTGGCCGGCGGCCATTTGTTCCCCGAGTACGGCATCGAAGCCGGCACCTTCGCCATTGCCGGCATGGGTGCGCTGTTTGCTGCCACGGTGCGTGCGCCGCTGACCGGGATCGTGCTGGTGCTGGAGATGACCGACAATTACCAGCTCATCCTGCCAATGATAATTACCTGCCTGGGTGCTACGCTGGTGGCGCAGTTCCTCGGGGGCAAGCCATTGTATTCCTCAATATTAGCCCGCACCTTACAACGGCAGGAAGCGTTGCAGGTGAGCGAGGCGGCAGATAAAACAGGTAAAGAAAATACAACAAATGCGGTGAATACTTGAACGCAACACTCAGGTATTGGATAATCATTAACATTAATCCGGCCGCCATTGTAGCGACCTGATGCAGAACAATGTTGGGAGTAAAGAGTATGAGTGATGAAACAGCACTGCCCCTGCAATTTACCGAGGCAGCAGCAAGCAAGGTTAAAGTCCTGATTGCTGATGAAGAAAATCCGAATCTGAAGTTGCGGGTTTACATTACCGGTGGCGGTTGCAGCGGATTCCAATACGGCTTCACTTTTGACGACAAGGTCAACGATGGCGATATGACCATCGAGAAGCAGGGCGTTGCGCTGGTGGTTGACCCGATGAGCCTGCAGTATCTGGTGGGCGGCTCGGTCGATTATACCGAAGGGCTGGAAGGCTCGCGCTTCGTGGTGACTAACCCGAACGCCAAAACCACCTGCGGCTGTGGATCTTCCTTCAGCGTCTGATCCTGAATGCCGTGGTGCAGAGAACCCGCCAACCTCACCGGTTTGCGGGTTTTTTTATGGTTACCATTCTACGGTGACCAATTCGCGATACGCTTCGCTGCCGCCCTCGTTTTGTAACCTGCTACGGGTCACTTTGGGTTGGGTGTCGGTCGCATTGCCGCATTTCACCTGAGGGACCGTGTCACTGACATCTACGCTGCAGATGGGCATTAGGGTTAGGCTGACGCCAATTTTGCCGCTGGTGGTTCCGGCGTAAGCGAGAGAGCTGCAGAGCAGCATACTGAGCGAGAAGATAATATTTTTCATCATTAGGACAACAGCCATCCGTAAGCAATCACATAATGGCTTATCGGCAAAAAGTTAATAAAATTTAACAGGGTGGGAGAATGGTTAACTTGAACTTAAAAAGTTTATTACATTGTTTTCCCTGATTTTTTCAGGCGTTGATAATAACACTTGTTTATTAATTGGTCGAATATTCTGCTTTTGGGGGAAAAGGGGCGTGATAAGGCTCCGCCCGGATTCGGGCGGAGTGGGATTAGCGCTCGAGGATAAATGCGGGCAGTTTTAGGTGCCAACGAATGGCCGCCAGCCGGATCGCCAGGGTGATGACCATGCCGAGCATCATCGCCTGCTGCAGCGGCATACCGAAGGTTGCGTAGGCAGTAGCATGTACGATGCCGCCGATAATGCAGGCGGTGGCGTAAATTTCGGTTCTCAGGATCATGGGGATTTCACGCGCCAGTACATCGCGGATAATGCCGCCGCCGACGCCGGTGATCACTCCCATACAGATTGCCACTAACGGGCTGGCATCGGCCGCGAAGGCTTTATTTACCCCGATGCCGACGAACACCGCCAGCCCGACGGCATCCAGCACCGGCAAGATCCATTTAGGCAGGCGGCGCGGCTGTCGCACCAGCAGCAGCGTCAGCACGCAGGTGATCATCGCCACCACCAGGTCGGTCGGATCTTTCACCCAAAATACCGGCCCGTTGGCCAATGCCATGTCGCGAATGGTGCCGCCGCCCACCGCAGTCACCACGCCAAGCACCAGCACGCCAAAGGGATCCATCCGCAACTTGCCCGCCAGCAATACGCCGGAAATGGCGAAAACCGCCGTTCCCAGGATATCCAGCCAAAACACCAGCATTAACGGATCTCCGCCAGTTGGCTGCACAGCTGTTGCGCTGCCAGCATAATGCGGGGGCCGGCGCGGTTGAACCAGTCGCCATTGAGCGCAATCACGGGTACCTGCAGTTGCGGAGCCCAGAAGGCCTTCACGCTGGCGATCTCTTTTTGGCCGCCGGTAATAACGATGGCCTGGGGTTGACGCGCCAACACCTGCTCACGGCTGATTTGCGGCCACGGCATACGGCTGTCGGCAAAGATGTTTTCCGCACCGCACAGCGACAACACCTGGCTTTGCAAGGTGGCACCGGAAGTGGTGAACAGAGGTTGGGTGCCGAATTGCAGCAGGACTCGTCTTGGCTGAGTGTGAGGATATTTGGCTTTCAGGTCGGCAATTTGCTGACGAAGAGCCTCTGCGGCCTGATGCGCCTGTTCAGGGTGCGGGCTGTATTGGGCCAGTTGATCCAGTGAGCGGGGAATATCATCCAGGGTGGTGGCGTCGGCATAAAAAATCGGAATGCCGAAAGCGGCGAGCTGATCCAGCACCCGCTGTGGGTTGCCGCCGCGCCAGGCCAGGATCAGATCCGGCTTTAGCGCCAGCACCCGCTCCAGATTGATGCCTTGCCAGGAGGCCACCTGCTCGAGTTTCCTGGCGGCCGGGGGATAATCTGAATAGGCGCTTACCGCCAGCAGGGTTTCGCCCATGCCGGCGGCATAGGCAAGTTCGGTGGTATTGGGTGCCAGGCTGATCACGCGCTGGGCAGCGCCGACAGGCAGCGCCACCCACAATGCCAGCAGCCACAACAGGGCTGAAAAGCGTCGCGTCACATTAACCGCGCTTAGCCAGAGTCTGCAGCATGGCGTTAACCATCAGCGTGGATTGCTGAGCGGCCACCACCAGGAACTCGTCGAAGCTCATGTGCGATTCACTGTCGGCAACGTCAGAGATTGCGCGCACTACGACAAACGGGGTGCCGAACAGGTGGCAAACGTGGCCCACGGCCGCCGCTTCCATTTCTACTGCCGCCACGCTCGGGAAAGTAGCGCGAATACGGGCCAAAGGCTCTGCGCCGTTAATAAAGGCGTCGCCGCTGCAAATCAGGCCTCGTACGGCGTTCAGATCCAGTTGCTTGATGCAGCTTTCCGCCAGGGCAATCAGCGCGTCGTCCGCGACAAACGCCGCCGGGCAGCCGGCCATTTGGCCTGGTTCGTAACCGAAAGCGGTCACGTCGGCATCGTGATAACGCACTTCTTCGGACACCACGATATCGCCGACCTTCAGCGTGCTGGCCAGGCCACCGGCGGAACCGGTGTTGATCACCACGTCCGGCTTGCAGTGTTCCAGCAGCAAGGTGGTCCCCATGGCCGCAGAAACCTTGCCGATGCCGGATTTAAGCAACGCCACGTCAACGCCGCCGATCTGGCCGGTATAGATTTCACAGCCCGCGCGTTGAATGGTCTGACGGTTTTCGATTTGATCGCGCAGCAGGGTGACTTCCTGCTCCATTGCGCCGATGATGCCTACTTTCATAAATAACACTCGCTGATTGGGTGTGGGAATTGCGGCATAGTCTATCATGGCTCTCATAGAGAGATAATGCGTTGCATATGCCGTCGGGAATTGTTATCACGGGGGCTGGGCGCAACGGCGGAGAAACAGATGTCCGGGATCGACTTTAAGCAGAAAATCAGCTTCCAACGGCCCTTCAGCAAGCCGATTGAAGCCGAAGAAGAATACGACATAGTGCGGCAGTTCGAGAGCGATCGCGGGCGTATTGTCAATTCCGCCGCCATTCGCCGTCTGCAGCAAAAAACCCAGGTGTTCCCGCTCGAACGCAATGCCGCGGTGCGCAGCCGCCTGACGCACTCCATGGAAGTGCAACAGGTAGGGCGGCATATCGCCAAAGAGATCCTTAATCGTTTCAAACAGGAAGGGCGGATCGACGAGCTCGGCCTGACCAAACTGCTCGATCCTTTTGAAAGCATTGTCGAAATGGCCTGTCTGATGCACGACATCGGCAACCCGCCTTTCGGCCATTTTGGCGAGTCGGCGATTAACGACTGGTTTTCGCAGCGGCTCGATCCCGCCAGCTGTGGCAGTGAGCCCGCCAGTCACGATCGCTGTCAGGTCAGCGTATTGCGTTTGCACGAGGGCGAGAGCGATCTTAACCGCCTGCGCAGCCGCATTCGTCACGATCTCAGCCACTTCGAAGGTAATGCCCAGGCAATCCGGCTGGTTTATACCCTGCTGAAGCTTAACCTGACCTATGCACAGGTGGGCTGTATCCTGAAATATACCCGCCCGGCCTACTGGGCCAGCGATATTCCAGCCAGCCACAACTACCTGATGAAAAAGCCGGGCTTTTATCTGGCGGAAGAGGCTTTTGTCGATCGGTTGCGGCGTGAGTTGAATATGGGCGAGTTCGACCGTTTCCCATTGACCTATATTATGGAAGCTGCTGACGATATTTCGTACTGCGTGGCGGATTTGGAAGACGCGGTGGAAAAAAACATTTTCACCGTCGAACAGCTTTACCAGCATTTAACTCAGGAATGGGGCGAGGTCACGCCGGGAGATTTGTTTGATAAAACCGTGGCCAGCGCTTTTCGCAAAATCGATCGCGGCGGTGCGCGGCGCAGTTCTGAAGATCAATTCTTCATGTATTTGCGAGTTTTCACCGTGGCACGTTTGGTCCCGCATGCGGCGCAGCGGTTTATTGATAATCTGGATGCGGTTTTCCAGGGAAACTTTAATCAGGCGCTGCTGGAGGATTCCAGCCCGGCTTACCAACTGTTGAAAATATTCAAGAATGTTGCCTTCAAACACGTCTTCAACCATCCGGAAGTCGAACAGCTTGAGCTGCAGGGCTACCGGGTGATCAGCGGCCTGCTGGATATCTACAGCCCGTTGCTGGCAATGTCCTTGGCGGATTTTACCCGGCTGGTGCAGGAAGACAGCCATCGTGCTTATCCGATAGAAACACGCCTGTTTCACAAGCTCTCGACCAAACATCGCCTGGCGTATATCGAAGCGATTGAAGGTTTGCAGCACCTGTCGCCCGAGCAACTGGCTATCCGGGAGTATTATTTCCGCGCGCGTTTGCTGCAGGATTATATCAGCGGCATGACCGATCTTTATGCCTATGACGAATACCGCAGATTAATGGCTGCGGAATAATTCATTCGGCTAATTAATATTATTTTAAGCCGTTTTCCTGGCGCCGCGAGCTTATTTGGAGTTTTGTAAAGACGGACAATATTTGTTTACTATTACCAATAATCTGCGCCGGAACTTCGGGTTATTAATAGGCTCTCACTATGCACAAAGACCCTAATACTTTCTGAACGACTTTAGAAGAGACACACAGATGAAAAAAATCGCATTAGTTCTGAGCGCATTGGCATTCAGTATTGGTATGGCGATGGGCCCGATGACGGCCGTCGCCGCAGAAACCGCGTCTTCCAGCACGCAGCAATTGCCGAGCCTGGCACCGATGCTGGAAAAAGTGATGCCTTCCGTGGTCAGCATCAATGTTGAAGGCAGCACCACGGTCAATACGCCGAAGATGCCACAGCAGTTCCAACAGTTCTTCGGTGAAGATTCACCGTTCTGCCAGGACGGTTCGCCGTTCCAGGGTTCGCCGATGTGTCAGGGGGGGGCCGGTGCTGAACCGGGGGCTCCTGATCAGGGCACGCAGCAAAAATTCCAGGCGCTGGGCGCCGGCGTGGTGATTGACGCGGCCAAAGGCTACGTGGTGACCAACAACCACGTGGTGGACAATGCCAACAAAATTCAGGTCCAACTGAGCGACGGTCGCAAATTTGACGCCAAGGTGATCGGCAAGGATCCGCGTTCTGATATTGCGCTGATCCAGCTGAAAGACTTCAAGAACCTGACGGCGATCAAGATGGCGGACTCCGAACAACTGCGGGTCGGTGATTACACAGTGGCCATCGGTAACCCGTATGGGCTGGGCGAAACCGCCACTTCCGGGATCGTTTCTGCGTTGGGTCGCAGTGGATTGAACATCGAGAACTACGAGAACTTCATCCAGACCGATGCGGCAATTAACCGCGGCAACTCCGGCGGCGCTTTGGTTAACCTCAACGGCGAACTGATCGGCATCAACACCGCGATCCTGGCGCCGGACGGCGGCAACATTGGTATCGGTTTCGCTATCCCGAGCAACATGGTGAAAAACCTGACCGCGCAAATGGTCGAGTACGGCCAGGTCAAACGCGGTGAATTGGGCATTATGGGCACCGAATTGAACTCTGAACTGGCGAAAGCGATGAAAGTGGACGCGCAGCGCGGGGCGTTCGTCAGCCAGGTGATGCCGAAATCTTCTGCCGCCAAGGCGGGCATCAAGGCCGGTGATGTGATTGTCACCATGAACGGTAAAGCCATTTCCAGCTTTGCGTCGTTCCGCGCGGAAATTGGCACTCTGCCGGTGGGCAGCAAAATGTCGTTAGGCATTCTGCGCGACGGCAAGCCTGTTACCGTTGACGTCACGCTGGAGCAAAGCACTCAAACGCAGGTTGAATCCGGCAATATTTACACCGGCATCGAAGGTGCCGAACTGAGCAATGGCCAGGTCGGCAACCAGAAAGGCGTGAAGGTAGATAGCGTTAAAGCCGGCAGCGCTGCCGCACGTATTGGGTTGAAAAAAGGTGACGTGATCCTGGGCGTTAACCAACAGCCGATCCAGAACCTGGGTGAATTGCGCAAGATCCTCGACAGCAAACCTTCGGTACTGGCGCTGAATATCCTGCGCGGCGACACCAGCTTGTACCTGCTGATGCAGTAATCATTGCCAACCGGTTTCCACTTACAAGGCACGCTACGGCGTGCCTTTTTCATGGCATCAACTTGAAACTGTGAGCCTTGCCACAACTTCAGTGGCCGCCGTTGAGCTTTGGGCAACTGCACAATGTGCCTGACGATCGCCGTCGCTATGCTGGGCCTTTGGCACCCTTCGGGGCAGGAGAATATGGCATGTCGCAATACCATCTCGATGGCAAGCTGGCGCAAGAAATCGTTGCGCGCACCATGCAAATCATTGGCAGTAATGTCAATGTGATGGATGCGCGCGGCAAGATTATCGGCAGTGGCGATCGCGAACGGATGGGAGAACTGCATGAGGGGGCACTACTGGTATTGTCTCAGGCGCGGGTAGTAGATATTGACGAAGGGGTTGCACGACACCTGCACGGAGTTCGCCCTGGCGTTAATCTGCCGTTGCGCATTGATGGACGCATTGTGGGCGTTATTGGTTTGACCGGTAACCCGAGCCAATTGCGTCAGTATGGTGAACTGGTCTGTATGACGGCTGAAATGATGCTGGAACAGGCGCGGTTGCTACACATGCTGGCCCAGGACAGCAGATTGCGAGAGGAACTGGTGTTGAACCTGATCCGCACCGATGAGCTTTCCCCGGCGCTGATGGAGTGGGCACAAAGGTTGGGGATTGATCCTAATCAGCCGCGGGTGGCCGCAGTGGTGGAAGTGGACAGCGGCCAGCTTGGTGTCGACAGTGCGATGGCTGAGTTGCAGCAATTGCAAACGCTGCTGACCATGCCGGAACGCAACAATTTGATTGCCATAGTTTCACTGAGTGAGATGGTGGTGCTAAAACCGGCGCTCAATAACCACGGGCGATGGGATGCTGAAGATCATCGGCGGCGGGTCGATAGCCTGTTATCGAGAATGAATGACAGCAGCAGGCTTCGTGTACGTATTGCGCTTGGCAACTACTTTACCGGCCCGGGCAGCATTGCCAGATCTTATCGTACTGCGCGCACTACCCTGATGGTCGGCAAACAACGCATGGCAGAACAACGTACCTATTATTATCAGGATCTGATGTTGCCAGTCCTGCTGGATAGCCTGCGTGGCGGTTGGCAAGCCGATGAACTGACGCGCCCGCTGGCGCGGCTCAAATCTATGGATGGCAATGGTTTACTGCTGCGTACATTGGCGGCCTGGTTTCTGCATAACGTGCAGCCAACGGCGACCGCCAAAGCCTTGTATATTCACCGTAATACCCTGGAATACCGCCTCAACCGAATTGCGGAGTTGACCGGGCTTAATTTGGGCAGCTTTGACGATCGCCTGCTGTTGTATATCAGCCTGCAGTTAGATGCTGATGCCTGAACGGCTCAGGTCACCGGAGCCGGGTTAAATACCGCCAGCGCGTTGTGTAGCCCCCAGCGATCTGCCCAGGTTTTTTTGCGCCCGCTAGCGATGTCCAGAATCAGCTCAAACAGCTGCCAACCCACCTGCTCGATGGTGGCTTCGCCGCTGGCAATGGTGCCGGCGTCAATATCTATCAGATCGTACCATCTCTTAGCCAGGGCACTGTGAGTCGCCATTTTAATTACTGGCACTGCAGCCAGGCCATAAGGCGTTCCGCGACCGGTGGTGAAGACCTGCAATGTCATACCTGAAGCCAGTTGCTGAGTGCCGCAGATGAAGTCGCTGGCGGGCGTTGCGGCGAAAATCAGTCCGCGTTTGCTGGGGCGCTGGCCGGGAGAAAGCACCTCTACGATGGCGCTGGTACCGGATTTGGCGATGGAACCTAAAGCCTTTTCTACCACGTTGGCCAGCCCCCCTTTTTTATTGCCCGGTGAAGGATTGGCGCTGCGATCGCTTTGACCGGCCTCGAGATAAGTATCGTACCAGGCCATCTCCTCCAGTAAGCGCTTGCCAACTTGTTCATCCGACACCCTTGGCGTCAGCAAATGCACGGCGTCGCGTACTTCGGTAACTTCCGAGAACATGACTGTTGCGCCACAACGCACTAATAAATCAGAGGTAAAACCCACAGCAGGATTGGCGGTTACACCGGAAAATGCGTCGCTACCGCCGCACTGCATGCCTACCACCAGCTCTGCGGCGGGGCAGCGTTGGCGACGACGAGTGTTCAAACGTTGCAGATGACGTTCGGCAATCGTCAAAATGCCATCGACCATCGATTGGAAACCAAGATATTTCTCATCCTGCAAACGGACAATATGATTCTCGTCGACTGAAATGACCTGCACGTCAGGCGGGCCCAGCAGCAGGCGTTCCGGCTGCAGTTTTTCACAGCCGAGGCCAATCACCATCACTTCACCGCCGAAATTGGGGTTAATGGCCAGGTTGTGAATGGTGCGAATAGGCACTACTGCTGCCGGAGCGTTGATCGCGACGCCGCAACCGTAGAGATGGTTGAGGCCGACTACGCCATCGACGTTGGGGTAGCGTGGCAGCAACTCGCGTTCGATAATCTTTACCACGTAATCCACGACACCGGCGACGCAGTGCACGCTGGTGGTGATGCCGAGCAGATTTCGGGTACCAACGCTGCCATCAGGATTACGGTAACCGTCGAAATAGTAACCTTCAAGCACTGGCTGTGGTGTCGGCACCTTATTAGCCAGAGGCAGGTGGCTCAGCTTTGGGGCTTCGGGCAACGATACCCGTGATTCGTCAATCCATCCGCCGCGTGAAATAGCGCGCAACGCATGGCCGATGATCTCGCCATAGCGGACAATACTTTCACCCGCAGCTATATCGTACAGCGCCACTTTATGCCCTTGGGGTACGTGTTCCAGCAGCTGCAATCCACAGGAAAATAACGTGCCTTTTGGCAAGCCGTGATTATTGACGACGATGGCGACATTATCGCTGTTATTGACTTTTATATAAAGCGGCGTCTCATTGGTGTTATTGATTTCGGACATGCTTGTCACCCCAAAGTTTTTATTTAGGCGGTGCTGAAAATAGTAACCGGCACGATTGCTCGTTAATCAGTATAGGCATGTCGATATTGCCGGGCATTATGCAAATGACCTGGATTAACTACGGTTGAGCACGGATTATTTGGCATCGGAACAGCAGGTTGTGAAGCAAGTCACGTTAACGGGCGCTGGTGCGGCTTTTCGTGAGCCAATCGCCATTCCCCTGGGCAAATGCCATAAATTATCTGAAATATTACCGTTATCCTTAGAGTATTGCCTGATGAGGTGGACAACCTGGGCGCATATAATTTTCAGCGTAGTGAAATTCATTGGATAAAAATATTGCCGCTGACGTATTAACCGCACTGCTCAATGCTGGTCGCAATTTAATTCAATCGGTTTCATTCTGAGATGGTAAATATATCCGCGGTTCAGGGTGAATATAGCAATCCGCTATCATTCAGGAGAACATAATGTCGACAATCAGCTCTGCTACGAGTTCGATAAAGAGAACCAACACGCGTTATTGGATTGTGGTGATGTTATTTATCGTTACCTCGTTCAACTATGGCGATCGTGCCACCTTATCGATTGCAGGATCGGCGATGGCCAAGGATATCGGCCTGGATGCGGTCGGCATGGGGTATATCTTCTCTGCCTTCTCATGGGCCTATGTCATCGGGCAGATCCCCGGCGGCTGGCTGCTTGATCGCTTTGGCTCCAAGCGCGTTTATTTCTGGAGCATCTTCATCTGGTCGCTGTTTACTTTACTGCAAGGGTTCGTGGATATTTTCAGCGGCTTTGGCATCGTGGTATCGCTGTTTGCCCTGCGTTTTCTGGTTGGTCTTGCCGAAGCACCATCCTTCCCCGGTAACAGCCGTATTGTTGCTGCCTGGTTCCCAGCGCATGAACGCGGCACTGCCGTATCAATTTTCAACTCTGCCCAGTATTTCGCCACGGTTATTTTCGCGCCGATCATGGGCTGGTTGACGCAGACGGTTGGCTGGTCACACGTCTTCTTCTTTATGGGGGGGCTGGGGATTGTACTCAGTTTCATCTGGCTGAAGGTGTTACACAATCCTAAGGATCATCCCGGCATCAATCAGGCTGAGCTGGACTATATCGAAGCCGGCGGTGCCTTGACCAATATGGATCAAAAGCAGGAGCAACAGGTCAAAGTCAAAGGTGAAAAGTGGCATCAGATTAAACAGTTGCTGCAGTCACGCATGATGGTAGGGGTATATATTGGCCAATATTGCATCAATGCGCTGACCTATTTCTTCATCACCTGGTTCCCGGTTTATCTGGTGCAGGCTCGCGGCATGTCGATCCTCAAGGCGGGTATGGTGGCCTCGGTGCCGGCCCTTTGCGGCTTTGCCGGTGGCGTGCTGGGCGGCGTAATTTCCGATTACCTGATGCGTCGAACCCAATCGCTCACTTTTGCCCGTAAAACGCCGATTGTTCTCGGCATGTTGTTATCGATGTCGATGGTGTTCTGCAATTACGTCAGCACGGAATGGATGGTAGTCGCGATTATGGCGCTGGCGTTCTTCGGTAAAGGCGTCGGGGCGCTTGGATGGGCGGTGATGGCAGATACTGCGCCGAAAGAAATCAGCGGTCTGAGCGGCGGGTTGTTCAATATGTTCGGCAACGTTTCCGGCATCGTCACGCCTATCGCCATCGGTTACATCATCGGTACCACGGGTTCATTTAACGGCGCGCTAGTCTACGTAGGCATTCATGCTCTGCTGGCGGTAGTGAGCTACTTATTCATCGTCGGCGAAATCGAACGTATCGAGCTGAAACCGATACAGCGCTAATGCCCGGCCTTTGGCCGTTGATTTTCAGAAAGGAGAGCACCATGACCTCATTCAGTACCGCAGCCAAAATTACCGCCATGCAAGTGGTCCCGGTCGCCGGCCACGACAGCATGTTGCTTAATCTAAGCGGAGCGCATGCACCATTTTTTACTCGCATCATTGTGATCTTGAAAGACAACGCTGGCCATACCGGCGTGGGGGAGGTGCCGGGCGGCGAGAAAATCCGCCGCACGCTGGAGGAAGCCTTGCCGCTGGTGATAGGTAAAACGTTGGGTGAATACAAAAACGTGATGGCAGAGGTACGCAGCCGATTTGCCGAACGGGATGCCGGGGGGCGTGGCCTACAAACTTTCGATCTACGCACTACCATCCATGTCGTCACCGGTATAGAGACGGCGATGCTTGATTTGCTTGGTCAATTTCTTGAGGTGCCGGTGGCGGCATTATTGGGTGACGGCCAGCAGCGTGACTCAGTAGAGATGCTTGGCTACCTGTTTTATGTCGGCGATCGTGGCAAAACACCGCTGCCTTATCAGTGCCAGTCGGATGAGCGTAGTGACTGGTACCGACTGCGACATGAGGAGGCGTTGACCTCGGCTGCGGTCGTTCGGTTGGCGGAAGCAGCATATGAGAAATATGGCTTTAACGATTTCAAGCTCAAGGGCGGGGTACTGTCCGGCGGCGAGGAGGCTGAGGCTGTCACTGCACTGGCGGAACGCTTCCCGCAGGCGCGTATTACGCTGGATCCTAATGGTGCCTGGTCGTTGAATGAGGCGATCTCCCTTGGCAAACAGCTGCGCAACGTACTGGCCTATGCGGAAGATCCTTGCGGCGCGGAACAGGGGTTTTCGGGGCGTGAAATTATGGCGGAGTTCCGCCGTGCCACCGGTTTGCCGACCGCCACTAATATGATCGCCACTGACTGGCGGCAGATGGGCCATACGCTGCAGTTACAGTCAGTGGACATTCCGCTGGCGGATCCCCACTTCTGGACTTTGCAGGGTTCGGTGCGGGTAGCGCAGATGTGTCATGAGTTCGGTTTGACCTGGGGCTCGCACTCCAACAACCACTTCGATATTTCCCTGGCAATGTTTACTCATGTTGCTGCCGCTGCACCGGGACGGATCACCGCTATCGATACCCATTGGATTTGGCAAGAGGGTAACCAGCGCCTGACGCGTGAACCGCTACAAATTATTGGCGGAAGGGTTGATGTACCGAAAAAACCGGGGCTGGGTGTTGAGCTGGATCCTGATCGGCTGATGAAAGCTCATGAGCTGTATAAAACCCAGGGGTTGGGTGCTCGCGATGATGCCCAGGGCATGCAGTATTTGGTGCCGAATTGGACCTTTGATCCCAAACGTCCCTGCCTGGTGCGTTAGCGCCGTCGCCGTTTTTTCATTATGAACCACAAGGAAACGCCATGAAGAGTCGCCTTCTTCCTAACCGTTTTCGCCGCTCGCTGCTGCAAGGGGAAACCCTGATTGGCTGCTGGTCGGCGTTGGGCAGTCCGATCTCTACTGAAGTGCTGGGGTTGGCCGGTTTCGACTGGCTGGTGTTGGACGGTGAGCATGCGCCGAACGACATCACAACCTTTGTGCCGCAGTTGATGGCGCTGAAAGACAGCGAGAGTGCCGCTGTGGTGCGCCCGCCCTGTAATGAACCCGTGATCATCAAACGCTTACTGGATATCGGTTTCGATAATTTCCTGATCCCGTTAGTTGAGAATGCTGCGCAGGCACGATTGGCCGTGGCGGCAACTCGCTATCCACCCGCGGGCATTCGCGGGGTATCGGTTTCCCACCGCAGTAACGGCTACGGTACGGTGCCGGACTACTTCGCCACCATTAACGACAACATCAGCGTGATGGTGCAAATCGAGAGCCAGGCGGGAGTGGACAGTCTGGATGAGATTGCCGCGGTGGAGGGGGTCGACGGTATTTTTGTCGGTCCGGGTGACCTGTCAGCTGCGCTGGGTTATCTCGGTCAGCCTAATCATCCTCAGGTTCAGGCGGCCATTCGCCACATCTTTGAACGCGCCAAACTGCATGGCAAACCCAGCGGCATTCTGGCGCCGGCCGAGGCCGATGCGCGCCGCTATCTGGATTGGGGCGCCAGCTTTGTTGCGGTCGGCAGCGATATCGGCGTATTTCGCAACGCCACTCAGGCGTTGTGTGGTCGATTTAAAAAATAACCTATTGCAGACAGGAAAGAAGGGTAACCATATGAAAATTGGATTTATTGGCCTGGGCATCATGGGCAAACCGATGAGTAAAAACCTGCTGAAGGCCGGTTATTCGCTGGTGGTGCTCAATCACCACGCACCAACCACAGCTGAACTGACCGCTTTAGGGGCTAGGGCGGCAGAAACCCCGAAAGAGGTGGCGGCACTGAGTGACATTCTGATCACTATGCTGCCCAACTCGCCGCAGGTACGGGAGGTGGCGTTGGGAAAAGATGGCATTATTGAAGGCGGTAAACCCGGTTCCGTATTGATAGACATGAGTTCGATTGCTCCGCTTGCCAGCCGTGAAATCAGCGTTGCGCTGGCTGAAAAACAGATTGCCATGCTGGATGCGCCCGTCAGCGGCGGAGAACCCAAGGCGATAGATGCCACACTGTCGGTGATGGTGGGGGGCGATAAGGCGGTGTTCGACCGTTGTTTTGAGGTGATGAAAGCGATGGCTGGTTCAGTAGTGCATACCGGGGAGATCGGTGCGGGCAATGTCACCAAGCTGGCAAATCAGGTGATCGTGGCACTGAATATCGCAGCAATGTCTGAGGCGTTGGTGCTGGCGACCAAGGCAGGGGTGGATCCACAGCGGGTGTATCAGGCCATTCGCGGGGGACTGGCGGGCAGCACCGTGCTGGATGCCAAAGCACCGATGGTGATGGATCGCAATTTCAAACCGGGTTTTCGCATCGAGCTGCATATTAAGGATCTGGCTAATGCTCTGGATACCTCTCAGCAGATAGGCGCACCGTTGCCGCTTACGGGGGCGGTCATGGAAATGATGCAGGCGCTGCGGGCTGACGGACTGGGTGGAGCCGATCACAGCGTACTGGCCTGTTATTACGAGCAGTTGGCGCAGATTGAAGTGACCCGCTAGAAGCGGCGAGCCGGGCAGTGCTGGTCGGCTCGTTTTATCAATGAAGGACCTGTGCAGTTGAGGAAGCGGGCAGTTATGAAAATAGTGATCGCGCCGGACTCATACAAAGAAAGTTTGTCGGCATTGGAGGTTGCGACCCTAATTGAGGCGGGGTTTCGTGAAATTTTCCCCGATGCCGACTATATCAAATTACCGCTCGCCGATGGCGGAGAGGGTACGGTGGAAGCGATGGTGACTGCCACCCGCGGGCGAAAAGTGGATGTGGAGGTGACCGGCCCGCTAGGCAACAGAGTTCAGGCTTTTTTTGGTTTGTCCGGCGACGAGCAGAGTGCTTTTATCGAAATGGCTGCTGCAAGTGGCCTCGAACGGGTGCCGTGGCGGGAACGTAATCCACTGAATACTACGTCTTATGGTACCGGAGAGTTAATACGTTCAGCGCTGGATCTTGGGGTAAAACACTGCATTATTGGCATTGGTGGCAGCGCCACCAATGACGGTGGCGCCGGCATGGTACAAGCGTTGGGGGCGAAGCTGCTGGATAAGCAGGGGAACGCCGTTGGCTTTGGCGGTGGGCAACTGGGACAGTTGGCGACCATTGATCTCAGTGAGCTGGATGCGCGTATTGCACGGTGTCGCTTTGAGGTAGCCTGCGATGTGACCAATCCATTGACCGGCCGGCAGGGCGCTTCGGCGATTTTCGGCCCACAGAAAGGGGCAACGCCACAAATGGTAGGGCTGCTTGACGACTGCCTCAAGCATTATGCGCAGGTGATTACCCGGGATATGCATATTGATGTAGACAAGGTGCCTGGGGCTGGTGCTGCCGGTGGCATGGGGGCGGCGTTGCTGGCATTTTGTCATGCAGAACTGCGGCCCGGAATTGAGATTGTCACCGAAGCATTGGGGTTGGATGCGCTAGTACGCGATGCGACACTAGTGATCACCGGTGAGGGGCGTATTGACAGTCAGAGTATCAACGGCAAGGTGCCGATTGGCGTAGCTCGTATCGCCAAACGTTATAACAAACCGGTTATCGGCATTGCCGGTAGTTTGACGGCTGACGTGGGCATAGTCCATCAACATGGTCTGGACGCTGTTTTCAGCGTGCTTTATAGCATAAGTACATTGGAAGAGGCGCTGAAAAACGCGGCGGACAATGTGCGTATGACCGCGCGTAACATCGCGGCAACCATCAAGCTGGCACAGCAGACTTAATCATACCGCCCTTGACGAGAAGGGCGGTTTTTTGGGTTAAGACTGGCGACCGTTTGCCAGGTGAGAGTGTGCCGCCTGACTGACCAACTCAATCTCATCCAGCAGCTCCAGCCATTCCGGCTCCAAATCGTCGCTGCTCACTCCCCGACGCAACTGCTGTTCAAGGTAGAAACACAACTGTTTCAGACGCGGTACGCCGCTGTAGCTGCAACTGCCGTGCAGTTTGTGGATCAAATCCAGAATGTCAGCGTCCGGCGTGCCGTCGAGCATCGCTTGCACGCGTTCGCTAACCTGTGGCAGAAAGTCGAGCAGCATCTGCAACAGGTCACGGGCCAGATCGGGCTTGTTGGCCGCCTGACGCAGTGCCAGGGCCCAGTCGAGCGACAGCAGCGGTTCATTAACGTTAACCGGGGTTACCGGGTCGGGTTCACCGCTGTGATAGCGCGCCAACACGCGAGTCAGCATGGCTTCGTCAATCGGTTTGGCCAGATAGTCATCCATGCCTGCCTGCAGCAAATGTTCGCGCTCGCCACTGACCGCATGGGCGGTGACGGCGACGATCGGCGTTGAATTATGGTGCGGCAGTTGGCGGATCAGCTCGCTGGTTCGAATTCCGTCAATATTCGGCATCTGGATATCCATCAGGATCAGGTCCAGCACGTTATCGCGGGCCAGTAGCAGCGCTTCTTCCCCGCTTTCACACAGCAGGGTCTTTTCCACCTGTTCGGCCAGCAGGGTGCCGATCAGCTTCAGGTTAGCCGGGTTATCGTCAACCGCCATCACCGTCAGCGGCAGGCGTTTACGTTCCGGCAGCGCGGTGATACGCGGCGGCGTTTCCATACGCAGCAGCGGGAACAGGCGATTGCTGGTGATCGGCTTGATCAGGCAGCCGGCGGCGCCCTGTTGTTTAAGCATTTCGGCGTTGATCTGCGACTGGCAAGGCAGCGCCAGAATCACCCGGTCAGCGACCTTCAATGCCGCCAGCAGCTTGCTTTCGTGCTGAGCCATATTGTCGCGGAAGGGGATAGGCACGCCGACCAGCAGGAAGTCGTAATGTTTCTTCGGCAGTTGGGCCAGCGTAGGTGAATGGGTAATCACCAGTTGGGTGACGTTCAGCATATTGAGCGTCGCCTGCGCTGCCATCGGGTTGGCTTCGATATACCCCAACGTCTTGCCTTGCAGATCCGGGAGGCTTGGCGGCAGCGACAGCATGCCTTCGTGCAGATCGAGCGTGATGTGGAACCAGAAGGTCGAGCCGCGGTTCAACTGGCTGTGGAAGCAGATATCGCCGCCCATTTCTTTCACCAGTTTCTGGGTGATCACCAGCCCCAGGCCGGTACCACCGTGGCGGCGCGAAATGCTGGCGTCCGCCTGACGGAACGCCTGGAACAGCTGTGACTGCTGTCGTTCGGAGATGCCTATGCCGGTGTCATGGATTTGCACTTCCAGCTCAATTTGGCGGTCCTGCAGGCCACGCAGTTCGACACGGATATCGATGTTGCCGGTCTCGGTGAACTTGATCGCGTTACCCAACAGATTGGTAATGATCTGCTGTAGCCGCAGCGAATCGCCGATCACCTGCTCCGGCACGTCGTTGTGCACGTCCAGCGTCAGCTCCAGTCCTTTTTCGTGGGCGCTCGGTGCCAACAGCACAATGACCTCGTCGAGCGTCTCACGCAGCGAGAACGGAATATGCTCCAGCACCAGCTTGCCGGCCTCCAGTTTGGAGAAGTCCAGCACGTCGTTGATGATGGTCAGCAAGTTGTTGGCCGAGCGCTCGATGGTTTGCAGGTAGTCGGTTTGGGTGACGCTCATTTCGGTTTTCAGCATCTGGCGGGTAAAGCCAATCACGCCGTTGAGCGGAGTACGCAGTTCGTGCGACATGTTCGCCAGGAATTCGGACTTGATGCGAGCCGCTTCCTGGGCGCGTTTTTTCGCCAGATCCAGCTCCACGTTCTGGATCTCCATTTGCTCCAGTGTTTCACGCAGATCGGAGGTCGCCTGATCGATGTTCTGCTGCATCTCTTCGTGGTAGGCAGTAAGCGACATCGCCATCGAGTTGATGCCGTTCTTCAGCATATGCAGTTCGCCCAGCATAAAGCCTTCGACGCGGCTGTCGAGCTGGCCGCGACGGATGCGATCGACGGTATTGACCATATTGCGGATCGGGCCGGTGACGTCGCGCATCAGGCGGTAAGCGAACAGGATCGCGATGCACATGCACAACAGCAACAGCAGGGTGGAGACGAAGACCTCTTTGTATTGCTGCAGACGAACCGACTGCAGATCCAGCTCGATCGCCACGTAGCCCAGGCGGTTGTCCTGTTGGGGATCGCTGCTGGCAGCCTGGTCGGGGTACTGGCTCTCCGCCAGGATCGGGGTACGCAGGATCAGGGAGTCGCCGCGCCGGGTCAGCATCAGATCCGTAGGGATTGGAACCCCTTTCGGCAGTTGCAACTGGGTAAAATTGTGATGGTAATTGGAGGTGACAAACAGATTATTCTGCGCATCGAATACCGTAATTGAGCGCACAATATCTGAATGACGGCGGTGCAACAGACTGACCAACTGCCTGACCGACTCGCGGCTGCGGAATGTCATGCCGTACTCGCTGGCCACTGCCAGCGGTTCGATAATGCTGGCGCCGGCGTCAACCAGTTGTTCTTGCAATTCATTGTAGCGATGCACTACGAAGAAAGTGCTGAGCAACAGACCAATCAACAGCGTTGGGGCCAGAATCAGGATCATCATGCGCGCCCGCAGGCTGTATTTGGTCATGGGTTTCCAATGTGGGAGAATTGCCGGACAATCTCTACTTTAAATGAACCAGCACTCAATCGACAAATATGGCGCAATTCTACTCTCCGAAACGCCGCATGACGACCCGGCAAAATTCTCCCGTGTTAACACTGACGGTGGACAATCTCGATCCCTTTGGTCAGGGCGTGGCACACCACAACGGCAAAGCGATTTTCGCCCCAGGGGTATTACCGGGTGAGCAGGCGGAAGTCCAACTGACGGAAGAAAAAAACAAGTTTGCCAAAGGCAGGTTAAAGCACCTGCTCAGTTGCAGTCCGCAACGTGTCAAACCACGCTGCCCACATTTTGGCATGTGCGGCGGCTGCCAGCAGCAACACGCGGATGAAAGCCTGCAGCAGCAGAGCAAGGCGGCGGCGCTGGTGCGAATGATCGCTCGCGAAACCGGCGTTACACCACAGCAGGAACCGGTGATCGCCGGTCCGCAATACGGCTATCGCCGCCGCGCCCGTCTCGGGCTGTTGTGGCAGCCTAAGCAGCAGCGTCTGGTGATGGGCTTTCGCCAGGCGGCGTCCAGCGATCTGGTGCCGGTGACGCAATGCCCGGTGCTGCATCCCGAACTGGAACAATTACTGGCGCCGTTGCGAGCCTGCCTGAGTGCATTGCAGGTCGCCAAACGACTGGGGCATGTCGAACTGGTGCTGGCAGACAACGGTCCGGTACTGGTTCTGCGCCATCTCGACGCCTTGAAAGAGGATGACCGCCAGGCCCTGCAGGCTTTTGCGCGGACAAAAAACGTAGCCATTTATTTGGCGCCGGACAGCGATAGCCTCGAAAAACTGTGCGGTGAAACGCCGTATTATCAGGTCGACGGGCTACGCTTAGACTTCAGTCCGCGTGACTTTATTCAGGTAAATGACAGCGTAAATCAGCAAATGGTGGCCCAGGCCCTTGAATGGCTCAGTATTCAACCCAATGATCGGGTATTGGATCTGTTCTGCGGCATGGGCAATTTTACCCTGCCGTTGGCGCGACGCGCCGCTGCGGTGGTGGGCATAGAAGGTGTTGCCACACTGGTAGCGAATGGGCAATATAATGCACATAAGAATAGGCTGAATAACGCCAGCTTCTTCCATGAAAATCTGGAAGAAGACGTTGAGCAACAACCTTGGGCAGCACAAGGATTTGATAAAGTGATGCTGGACCCTGCCCGTGCGGGCGCGGCCGGAGTGATGTCACATATTGTTAAACTGGCGCCAGAGCGGGTGGTTTATGTTTCCTGTAACCCGACCACGCTGGCACGCGACAGCAAAGTGCTGCTGAGCGCCGGTTATCGTCTTGCACGTGTGCGGATGTTGGATATGTTTCCGCATACGGGGCATCTTGAGTCAATGGCGCTGTTTATTAACGGTTCTGCGCCAGAGGTCGCTGCAAAGTAGGGAGAGGGTATGGTTGCGGTAAGAAGTGCACATCTGAACACGGCTGGTGAATTTGCTCTCGACGAGTGGATTGCCAGCTTGGGGCTACCTAACCCGCAGTCATGTGAGCGATTAGCCGCAACCTGGCGCTACTGTGAGCAGCAGACCCAGAACCATCCTAATGCGCCGCTGTTGCTGTGGCGCGGGCTGGAAATGGTCGAGATCCTCTCTACTCTGAGCATGGATAACGACAGCATGCGCGCCGCGCTGCTGTTCCCGCTGGTGGATGCCGGCATCGTGCAGGAAGAAACCCTGACCGAAGAGTTCGGCAAGGGCATCACCTATCTGGTGCATGGCGTACGCGATATGGACGCCATCCGCCAACTGAAAGCCACCCAAAACGATTCGATGGCCTCCGAACAGGTCGACAACGTGCGCCGCATGCTGTTGGCGATGGTGGAGGATTTTCGCTGCGTGGTCATCAAGCTGGCGGAGCGTATCGCTCACCTGCGCGAAGTGAAAGATGCGCCGGAAGACGAACGCGTGCTGGCGGCGAAAGAGTGTTCGAACATCTATGCCCCGCTGGCTAACCGTCTGGGTATCGGGCAGCTCAAATGGGAGCTGGAAGATTTCTGCTTCCGCTACCTGCATCCGGACGAGTACAAACGCATTGCCAAGCTGTTGCATGAACGCCGCATCGATCGCGAACAGTTTATTGACGATTTCGTCGCCTCGCTGCGCAATGCGATGGTCGATGAAGGCGTCAAGGCGGACATCTACGGCCGTCCAAAACACATTTACAGCATCTGGCGCAAGATGCAGAAGAAGGCATTGGCGTTTGACGAGTTGTTTGACGTGCGCGCGGTGCGCGTGGTGGTCGAGCGCTTGCAGGACTGCTATGCCGCGCTGGGGATTGTGCATACCCACTTCCGCCATCTGCCGGATGAGTTCGACGACTACGTCGCCAACCCGAAGCCCAACGGTTATCAGTCGATCCACACCGTAGTACTGGGCCCGCGTGGGAAAACGCTGGAAATTCAGATCCGCACCCGACAGATGCATGAAGATGCAGAACTGGGTGTCGCCGCGCACTGGAAATACAAAGAGGGTGCGGTTGCGACGGTACGTTCCGGCTACGAGGAACGCATCGCCTGGCTGCGCAAACTGATCGCCTGGCAAGAAGAGATGGCGGACTCCGGCGAGATGCTCGACGAGGTTCGCAGCCAGGTGTTCGACGATCGGGTTTATGTATTTACCCCGAAAGGCGATGTGGTGGATCTGCCGGCAGGCTCTACGCCGCTCGACTTCGCTTATCATATTCACAGCGATGTCGGCCACCGCTGCATCGGCGCCAAAATTGGCGGGCGTATCGTGCCCTTTACCTATCAGCTGCGGATGGGGGACCAAATTGAGATCATCACCCAGAAGCAGCCGAACCCAAGCCGCGACTGGCTGAACCCGAACCTGGGCTATGTCACCACCAGCCGCGGACGTTCCAAGATCCACAACTGGTTCCGCAAACAGGATCGCGATAAAAATATCCTTGCCGGTCGCCAGATGCTGGACAGCGAGCTGGAACACCTCGGCATCAGCCTGAAAGAGGCTGAGAAGCTGCTGATCCCGCGTTACAACATGAATTCGCTGGATGAAATACTGGCGGCGATTGGCGGCGGTGATATTCGCCTGAATCAGATGGTGAATTTCCTGCAGGGCAAGTTCAACAAGCCGAGCGCCGAAGAGCAGGATCGCGAAGCGCTGCGGCAGCTGGTGCAGCAGAAAGCGCCTCCGGCAACCCGCAGCAAGGACAATGGCCGGGTGGTGGTGGAAGGGGTAGGCAATCTGATGCACCACATTGCCCGTTGCTGCCAGCCGATCCCGGGTGACGATATTATCGGTTTTATCACCCAGGGGCGCGGTATCTCCATCCACCGTGCGGATTGTGACCAACTGGTGGATCTGCAATCGCACGCGCCGGAGCGTATCGTCGACGCGGTATGGGGCGAAAGCTATTCCAGCGGTTACTCGCTGGTGGTGCGCGTGATGGCCAACGATCGCAGCGGTCTGCTGCGTGACATCACCACCATTTTGGCCAACGAAAAGGTCAACGTGCTGGGCGTGGCCAGCCGCAGCGACACCAAAAAACAGCTGGCAACCATCGATATGGACATTGAAATCTATAACCAGCAGGTGCTGGGCCGGGTGTTAGCCAAGCTCAATCAACTGCCGGACGTGATAGACGCCAAACGCCTGCACGGCAGCTAAATCACCTGCGCCTTTCGGGCCACATCATTGTTGGCCAGGCTCTGTGGCTTCAGTTATCGTAGGGGCGAACATATTCGCCCCGATTGACCCGGGCTCAGCACGCTGCGCCGCTACACTAATGACCGGCGCCGATTCTTTTGTCAGAGACTTTCTTATGACCCAATCTTCTCCACTGCAACGCTTGCTGAACATCATGAAAACGCTGCGCGATCCGCAGGTCGGTTGCCCATGGGACCGTAAACAAACCTTCTCCACCATCGCCCCTTACACGCTGGAAGAAACCTATGAGGTGCTGGACGCCATCGAACGTCAGGACTACGGCGATCTGCGGGACGAACTGGGGGACCTGCTGTTCCAGGTAGTGTTCTACGCCCAGATGGGCCAGGAGCAGGGGCTGTTTGGTTTCGACGAGGTGTGTAACGCCATCAGCGACAAGCTGGAACGTCGCCATCCGCATATTTTCGGGGAAGCCGATGCCGCCGACAGCGAGGCCGTTGCGGCGCGTTGGGAGCAGTTGAAGGCCGGTGAGCGTGCAGAGAAAGCGCTGCATTCTGCGCTGGATGACATTCCTCAGGCGCTGCCGGCGCTGATGAAGGCGCACAAGATTCAGAAACGCTGCGCTTCGGTCGGTTTTGACTGGCATACCTTGGGCCCGGTGCTGGACAAGGTCTACGAAGAGATCGACGAAGTTATGCATGAAGCGCAGCAGGCGGTTGTCGACGAACAGAAACTGGAAGAGGAAATCGGCGACCTGCTGTTTGCCACGGTGAATTTATCGCGCCATCTTGGCCATAAGGCAGAAAATGCTTTGCAGGCCGCCAACCGCAAGTTCGAGCGCCGTTTCCGTCAGGTGGAAGAGATCATCCAACGGCGTGGGTTGCAGATGGGCGAAGCGACGCTGGAGCAGATGGAAGAGGCGTGGCAGCAGGTTAAGAAATCTGAAATCTGATGCGTTGCCGGCGTTAATGGCGCCCGGTTGGACATGAAGGAAGTTCCACGCAGACAAAGGAAGGTGGCATCATGATCAAGAGGCTGGTGCTTTTAGCATGTTTTTTTCCCGATTTCAGCACGGCGTTGCCTCCTGCCGATGTTGGGCGGCTGAGGTATGATGAACGCAGGCTGCCATTAGTCGATGTGCAGATCGATAACCGGTTACACACACTCATGCTGGATACCGGCAGCGCAGAAGGGATACACCTTTATCAACACGATCTGGAGCGTCTGGTCGCGCAACCTAGCCCTAAGGTGGTGCGGTTGGCGCCTCGGCGACTGAGAGATCTCTCTGGCGGTGAAAATCAGGTGTCTGCCTGGCGGATTAGTCGGCTGTTTATTGGCAATATTCCTTTTAACGACGTCGAAGCGGTGAGTTTTAAGCCCTGGGGACTCAGCCTGGGAAACGAGGTGCCGGTAAGTGAAGTGATGGGACTCGGGTTGTTCCGCGATCGAAAAGTGCTGATGGACTTCGAAAACGATCGCTTGCAAATGTTGGCTCATCTGCCTTCAGATATTGCAATATGGGCTTCTTATCCGTTCGAACAGACCGATGAGGGACTGAGCGTGACGGCCTTCGTTGGCAATAAACCGTTGCGCCTGATTGTTGATACCGGTGCCAGCCATTCTCTTTTGTTTGCCGCGGGCTTGCCGGCTGGCCTCTTGTTTTCCGGCTGTCGTTCCATTGAGCCTGAGGCTACGAACCTGGATTGCCGAGTGACCAGATTCACGTTGACCGATCGCCGGGGCCGGCATCACAACGATTTGGCCATCGTTACCGAAGGCCCAACATCTGAGGTGCTGGGCTTTGATGGTCTGTTGGGGATGGGCTTTATGCGGGGTCATCGTGTGATTGTTGATATGCCTGCACGCATGCTCTACATCAGTCGTTAACCCGACGTGCCTTGAACCCAGGCTAAACGGGTTTAGGAAAGCTGAACCGCCGCTACAATGTTGATCGGCGACAAGGTTCACCCAAGCTGAAACGGTTAAGCTCAGAGCCATAATTTGCTGAGCCGTGGCTTACCGACAGCAAAACGCCAACAAACTGAAATCTAAGGCGTTTTATTGTCTCGAAAGGGCGGAAAAATAAAATTTTCCATGCTAACTCCTTGTTTTAAAAAGACAGGCACTGGCAGGCCGATAGAGTAAACCCTGATGAACCCTTGATGGTGACAGAGATGATGGACAGTAAAACGATCGTTTGTAGGTCTGGAGAGGTTCGGGTATACTACTTTCCCGTCTTGGTTCTTCCATCGTCTTTAAACCTAAACTCTCAGGTTCAGCATGACAACTAATTATATTTTTGTGACCGGCGGGGTCGTATCCTCTCTGGGTAAAGGCATTGCCGCAGCCTCTCTGGCGGCTATTCTTGAAGCCCGTGGCCTCAACGTTACCATCATGAAACTGGACCCGTACATCAACGTGGATCCGGGCACCATGAGCCCGATTCAGCATGGGGAAGTTTTCGTCACCGAAGACGGCGCAGAAACCGATCTGGATTTGGGTCACTACGAGCGCTACATCCGCACCAAAATGTCGCGCCGCAACAACTTCACCACCGGTCGCATTTACTCCGACGTTCTGCGTAAAGAACGCCGTGGCGACTATCTGGGCGCAACCGTACAGGTCATCCCGCACATCACCAACGCGATTAAAGAACGCATCCTCGAAGGCGGCGAAGGCCACGACGTGGTGTTGGTTGAGATCGGCGGTACCGTCGGCGATATCGAATCGCTGCCGTTCCTGGAAGCCATCCGCCAGATGGCCGTGGAAGTGGGCCGCGAGCACACCCTGTACATGCACCTGACGCTGGTGCCGTACATGGCCGCTGCCGGTGAAGTGAAAACCAAACCTACTCAGCATTCCGTAAAAGAGCTGCTTTCCATCGGTATTCAGCCAGATGTGCTGATTTGCCGTTCCGATCGCACAGTTCCTGCTAACGAACGCGCGAAAATCGCACTTTTCTGTAACGTGCCGGAAAAAGCCGTTATCTCCCTGAAAGACGTTGATTCTATTTATAAAATCCCAGGCCTATTGAAATCTCAGGGGCTTGATGATTATATTTGTAAACGATTCAGCCTCAACGCGCCGGAAGCCAACCTGGCCGAGTGGGAGCAGGTTATTTACGAAGAAGCCAATCCGGGCGGCGAAGTGACTATCGGTATGGTCGGCAAATATGTCGAACTGCCGGATGCTTATAAGTCGGTGATTGAAGCTCTGAAACACGGCGGTCTGAAAAATCGTCTGACCGTGAACATCAAGCTGATCGACTCGCAGGATGTTGAAACCCGCGGCGTAGAAGTGCTGAAAGGTCTGGATGCGATCCTGATCCCAGGCGGCTTCGGCTACCGTGGCGTAGAAGGCAAGGTGATGACCGCGCGTTATGCGCGTGAAAACAACATCCCTTATCTGGGCATCTGTCTGGGTATGCAGGTGGCACTGATGGAGTTCGCCCGCAACGTTGTGGGTATGGAGAACGCCAACTCAACCGAGTTTGTGCCAGACTGTAAGTACCCGGTGGTGGCATTGATCACCGAATGGCGTGACGAAGACGGCAACGTCGAAGTGCGTACCGAAGAAAGCGATTTGGGTGGCACGATGCGTGTCGGTGGTCAGCAATGCCACCTGACCGACAATAGCCTGGTGCGTCAGATGTACGGCGAACCGACCATTGTTGAACGTCATCGTCACCGTTATGAAGTTAACAACATGCTGTTGAAGCAAATTGAAGCCGCCGGGCTGTTGGTTGCCGGCCGTTCCGCAGACAACAAGCTGGTTGAGATTATCGAACTGCCGAATCACCCGTGGTTTGTAGCTTGTCAGTTCCACCCGGAATTTACTTCGACGCCGCGTGATGGTCATCCGTTGTTCGCCGGCTTTGTGAAGGCCGCTGGTGAGTATCAGAAGCGCCAGGTGAAATAAAATATTTGGTAGGCGGCGCGCGGTGAGAACCGCGCGCTGTTTGTCTGGAGTTTTAGTTTAACTTGTACTGAGGAAAACCTAATGTCCAAAATCGTTAAAGTCATCGGTCGTGAAATCATCGACTCCCGCGGTAACCCGACTGTTGAAGCCGAAGTGCATCTGGAAGGCGGTTTCGTAGGTCTGGCTGCTGCGCCGTCAGGTGCTTCTACCGGTTCCCGTGAAGCACTGGAACTGCGTGACGGTGACAAGTCTCGTTTCCTGGGTAAAGGCGTACTGAAAGCCGTTGCTGCAGTAAACGGCCCGATTGCTCAGGCAGTATTGGGCAAAGATGCCAAAGACCAGGCTAACATCGACAAGATCATGATCGACCTGGACGGTACTGAGAACAAATCCCAGTTCGGCGCTAACGCCATTCTGGCGGTTTCCCTGGCAGCGGCCAAAGCGGCTGCAGCTTCCAAAGGTATGCCGCTGTATGAGCACATCGCTGAGCTGAACGGCACCCCAGGCAAATTCTCTATGCCACTGCCTATGATGAACATCATCAACGGCGGCGAGCACGCTGACAACAACGTCGACATTCAGGAATTCATGATTCAGCCGGTTGGCGCGAAATCTCTGAAAGAAGCCGTTCGCATCGGTTCTGAAGTTTTCCATCACCTGGCGAAAGTGCTGAAGGCCAAAGGCCTGAACACCGCTGTAGGTGACGAAGGCGGCTACGCACCGAACCTGGGTTCCAACGCCGAAGCCCTGGCTGTTATCGCTGAAGCGGTAAAAGCAGCAGGCTACGAGCTGGGCAAAGACGTAACTCTGGCGATGGACTGTGCGGCTTCCGAATTCTACAAAGACGGTAAATACGTACTGGCCGGCGAAGGCAACAAAGCCTTCACTTCCGAAGAGTTCACTCATTTCCTGGAAGACCTGACCAAACAGTACCCAATCGTGTCTATCGAAGACGGCCTGGACGAATCTGACTGGGATGGTTTCGCATACCAGACCAAAGTGCTGGGCGACAAAATCCAGCTGGTGGGCGACGACCTGTTCGTTACCAACACCAAGATCCTGAAAGAAGGCATCGAGAAAGGCATCGCTAACTCCATCCTGATCAAATTCAACCAGATCGGTTCTCTGACCGAAACTCTGGCTGCTATCAAGATGGCGAAAGACGCAGGCTACACCGCGGTGATCTCTCACCGTTCAGGTGAAACCGAAGACGCAACCATCGCTGACCTGGCTGTGGGTACTGCGGCTGGCCAGATCAAAACCGGTTCCATGAGCCGTTCTGACCGCGTTGCTAAATACAACCAACTGATCCGTATCGAAGAAGCGCTGGGTGCACGCGCTCCGTTCAATGGCCTGAAAGAAGTTAAAGGTCAGTAATAACGGTTTGGTTCGTTGCTAAATAAAAACCCGCTACGGCGGGTTTTTTTATCACTGATTATTTACATGAGTGATAGTGCGTTATTTATTATTATTGAACCAATATCGAATTGTCTGTTTTTTAACTTGATGTATTAATTATAATAATAAAATTCCTATTTATATATTCCATTTTATATTGCTTTATATTATTTAGTTACTAGACTGCCAGTAAGGCAGAAAGATAAAGCCTGTACTCCTGCCTCCGTTCGTTTCCTCATAAAATCGTCGACCTGCGGGCCGGCTGGGCGAGGGCTTGATGCGTAACAGGATTGTGGTTGTCGGTGGCGGCACCGGAGGGACCATATTAGCCAATTTACTGGCCACGAAATTACATCGGGAAATCTTGAATAATAAAGTTGAGTTATTGATGATTTCGGATTCTCCGGTCCATTATTATAAACCCGCTTTTATGTACGTTGCCTTTAACGCTTTTTTCAAACAGGAATTAACCCGCTCCCAGCAAAGCCTGCTGCGTCCGGAAATTCAGTTTATTGTCGATAAAGCGGAGCGCTTTGATTTAATTCAGCGTGTGATCCATACCCGCAGCGGCAAACAGTATTCCTATGATTTTTTGGTGTTTGCCACCGGCTGCGTACCCTGGCCTGAACGTATTGAAGGGCTGGCGCAGGCAGGCGATCATTTTTACCAATATCAGGCGGCCCGGCAGCTGGCGCAGAAGTTGTCGAGCATCGAAAAAGGCCGCATTTTCATTACCGTCTCCTTCCCTGAGACGCCCAATGTGCCGCACCAGTGTGGTATTGCCCCGATAGAAACCACCCTGATGCTCGATGATTACCTGCGTCGACGCGGAGTGCGTAAAGCGGTTGAAATTGTTTATACCTATCCGAGTGTTTCGCAGTTGCTGCGTAACTGCCTGTTTTTACAGCGTCCAACCGCGGAGGCCTTGCCGGGTATTTTCGCCGAGCGGGATATTCGCCATCAGCGCGGGTTTACTCTCAGTCGGGTGGATGCACAGCAGAAAATCGCTTATTCCGCCGAAGGTGAGCAACAGCCGTTCGATATTTTGATGGCTACCCCGCCTATCCGCGCGGTAGAGGCGGTGCGCAACACGGGCCTGAGCGAGAGCCACAACGGCGAAGGCTGGTTGCCGACCGACCACCAGACGTTACAGGTCTACGGCCAGCAAGGAGTCTATGTCATCGGCGATACGGTGGATCTGCCGGTCAGCAAGGCCGGTGGCTCCTGCCACAATCAGGCACCGGTGATTGCCGACAATATCGTGGCGGAACTGAGGCTGGGCCAGACCGTCAGCCACTACGACGGCAAGGTGCAGGCCATTGCCCAAATGGGGCTGCAGGCCGGGATGCCGCTGGTTTATGACTACCGTCACGATGTGTTGCCAACTCCCTCAACCAAGGCGGGCGGCATGCTGCGCAACGGTTTTAATCGCGGGCTCTACTGGGCAACGGTACGCGGGCTGATATAACGGAGGGCCTATGAACGCATCTGAACATGAACCGCTGGCGGCTTTGCTGGAAAAGCTACAGCCGCTGCTGGCCGGCGGGCGGCTTGATAACGTGGTCGATCTGTTGTCACTGCTGTCTGATCTGGTGGATATCGCCGATAACGCACTGGTGGAAAAGTTGGCCGGCGTTTTTGAAGACCTGGTAGCCGCGGGGTGGGAGAGTGGAACGGCGCTGAAAATGGCGCATACCGAATTGCAGTTGGACTCGTCTCCCGCCACTTTTCGTGCGCTGTATGCCTTGTTGCGACAGCCGGACACCTTGCTGGGCCTGATGCTGGTACTGCGCACTTTGCAAATCGTTGGCCAGCGCATGCGCAGCAGCGCACTGCCCACGGACGTTTGATCGAACTAATCGTCATTGCTTTCACTCACTCAGGTAAGGAGTTGTCATGTCTGCCACCTTCAGGCAAGCCTTTGCAACACGCGCCATCCATCATGGTTACGATCCTCAGCAGTTCCTCGGGGCGCTCAGCCCACCGGTGTTTATGAGTTCGACCTTTACCTTCCCGACGGCGGAATATGGCGGTGCCTGTTTTGACGGCAGCGAGACGGGGTATTTTTATTCACGCATCTCCAACCCGACCCTTAACCTGCTGGAACAGCGGATCGCCAATCTCGAGGGCGGAGAGGCTGCGGTGGCCTTTGCTTCGGGCATGGGCGCGATTACCGCCTGCTGTTGGACGCTGCTCAATCCGGGGGATGAGCTGATTGTCGATGAAACCATTTACGGCTGCACCTTCAGTTATTTCCATCACGGATTGGCGCGCTACGGTGTGAAAATCACCCACGTCGACCTGACCCGACCGGAGCGGCTGGCGGCGGCGATAGGTCCCCGGACCCGCATGGTATATTGCGAAACGCCGGCCAACCCGAATATGCGTTTGGTCGATATTGCCGCAGTGGCCGAAATCGCTCACCGCCAACAGGCGTTGCTGCTGGTGGATAACACCTATTGCACGCCGTATCTGCAACGGCCGCTGGAACGGGGGGCCGATATAGTGGTGCACTCCGCCACCAAATACATCGGGGGGCATGGCGATTTGTTGGCCGGGTTGGTAGTGACGCGTCAGGATTTGGCTCAGGACATCCGCTTGGTCGGGCTGAAAGACATGAACGGTGCGGTGCTGTCGGCCCAGGATGCCGCATTGCTGCTGCGCGGTTTAAAAACCCTGCCGTTGCGTATGGAACGCCATTGCGACAACGCCCAGCGTCTGGCGGAAATGCTGGCTCAGCATTCGGCGGTAGAACGTGTCTATTATCCCGGACTGGAGGATTTTCCCCAGTATGAGTTGGCGCGGCGGCAAATGGCGCGGCCGGGCGGCATGCTGGCATTTGAACTCAAAGGCGGCATGGCGGCGGGCATCCGCTTCCTCAATGCGTTGCGTTTGATCTTGCGCGCCGTCAGCCTGGGGGATTGCGAATCGCTGGCACAGCATCCCGCCAGCATGACCCACTCGGCCTACAGCCCCGAAGAGCGGCAGCGTCACCATATCAGCGATGGGCTGATACGCTTGTCCGCCGGCCTGGAAGATCTTGGCGACCTGAAGGCCGATATTCGTCAGGCCTTGGCGCAAAAAGAGCCTTGATGCCCCCGCCCAGCGGGAAGGGGCAAGCGTTAGCCTAGCGCAGGGGCAATTTCCGCCAGCGCCCGTTCGTCCTGCAATAGCGCCGCGCTGCTGGCAATGTCGGGCGCCAACCAGCGATCCTGATGGTAAGGTTCTACCCTTTGGCGCAGCTGTCGCCAGGCGCGCCCGGTACCTTCGCCGAAGCGTTGCTGTTGCAAAAACTCGAAGGCCTGGGCCGCCAGCAGGTATTCAATCGCCAGGATCTGGTTAACGTTGGCCAACAGCTTATGCAGCCGCAATGCCGCACCGGTCCCCAGACTGAGGTGATCTTCCTGCAGCGCCGAAGTGACATAGTTATCCACTACGCAAGGCTGTGACAGCTGGCGGTTCTCTGCGCACAGCGATGCCGCCACGTATTGGGCGATCATCATGCCGGAATTGACGCCCGGCTCACTGACCAAAAATGGCGGCAAACCGCTGACCAGCGGGTTAATCAGACGATCGATACGCCGTTCGGCGATACCGCCGAGTTCGGCGATAGCGATCGCCAACACATCGGCGGCCATCGCGACCGATTCGCCGTGCGGATTGGCCTGTGACATGACGCGGAAGTTATCCGGCGTGCCAAGCAGCAGCGGGTTATCGGTGGTGCCGTTCAGTTCGGTTTCAATCTGTCGTTCGGCATGGATAATTTGATCGCGGCAGGCGCCGTGTACCTGCGGAATAGAGCGGATGCTCAGCGCATCCTGCGTGCGAATACCTTTGCTGGCGGCAATCACCTCGCTGCCGTTGAGCAGCGCCCGCAGATTTGCGCCCACCCGTTGCATGCCTGGGTGCGGTTTCAACGCCAGTATTTCCTCGTCGAAGGCGGCAATTTGTCCGCGTAAAGCTTCAAAGCTCATGGCACCCAACACATCTGCCCAACGGGCCAGTCGCCAAGCGTCGGCAAGCGCCAGGCAGCTCAGCCCGGTCATGCAGGGCGTACCATTGACCAGGCACAGGCCATCTTTGGCCCCGAGCGAGGGCTGCGCTATGCCTTCTTCCGCCAGCGCCTGAGCGGCGGCGACGACCTGCCCGCGATAGCTGACCTCACCGAGCCCGAGCAGGGCAACGCCGACGTGCGCCATATGGGTCAGATAGCCGACCGACCCCTGCGACGGCACCTGGGGCGTGACGCCGCGGTTGAGCAGTGCCAGCAGCGCCTCAACCACCGGCCGTTGGATGCCGGATTTGCCGTGGCTGTAGTTCACGATAGCGCAGCAAATAATGGCGCGGGTCTGTTCGTCGCTCAACGGTGTACCTACCCCGCAGGCGTGGCTCATCAAGGTATTGCGCGACAGCTGCGCCAACTGTTCGCCGTGCAGTGCCTGGTTACAGAGCGCGCCCAGGCCGGTATTGACGCCGTAGGCGCGTTGTTCGCTGGTGACGATTTGCTGGACGATAGCCTGCGCGTTCTCAATACGTGCCCAGGCCGTGTCCGACAGGCTGAGCGGCACCCTATGACGCGCGACCGCCACCACGTCCTGCCAGCGCAGCGGCTGGCGATCGATCTCTACTGAAGAAGGATAGTGCATTTGGGGTTCCTCAGGCACGGGCCACACTCATCGGACGGGGTTTTTGCACATTTTCATCCAGCGCCAGGCGGCGTTGCACGAAGCGGTTAACGTATTCGTCGGCCGGGTTGTTAAGAATGTCCTGCGGCGTGCCGACCTGGATCAGTTTACCGTCCTTCAGGATCGCGATCCGGTTGCCGATGCGTACCGCCTCATCCAGATCGTGGGTGATAAACACCAGCGTTTTGTGCAGCTCTTTTTGCAGCGCCAGCAGTTGATCCTGCATCTCGGCGCGAATCAACGGATCCAGTGCGCTGAAGGCTTCGTCCAGCAAAATGATATCGGTATCGGTGGCCAGCGCACGCGCCAGCCCGACGCGTTGACGCATGCCGCCGGAGAGTTGATGCGGATAGGATTTCTCATAGCCCTTCAACCCTACGGTGTTGATCCAGTGCAGCGCACGCTCCTGATACACCTCTTTATTCTCCCCCCGCACTTTCAGGCCATAGCCCACGTTGTCCAGCACCGTTTTGTGCGGCAGCAGGCCAAAGCTCTGAAACACCATGCTGATCTTGTGGCGACGGAAGTGCTCAAGCTGCTTTTCGTCGTAGCGCAGGATATCTTCACCGTCTACCAGGATCTGGCCGCTGGTGGGATCGATCAGGCGGTTAAAGTGACGCACCAAGGTGGATTTTCCCGATCCGGACAGGCCCATGATCACGAAGATCTCACCGGCTTCGATCGACATCGACAGATCGTGCACGCCGATCACGCAGTCCGTCGCGGCCTGCACTTCCTGCTTGGTTTTTCCTTGTTGGCTCAGCGCCAATGCCGCCGCCGTTTTATGGCCGAAGATCTTGTAGACGTTTTTGATTTCTATTTTGTTCATCGGGGTTACCTCGCAACGGCGGTGCGGCCGTAAGCCTGAGTGATGCGATCAATGACCACGGCCAGAATGACGATCGCCAGCCCGGCTTCCAGTCCCAGCCCGACGTTCAGCGTCTGAATGCCCACCAACACGTCTTCGCCCAACCCACGAGCGCCGATCATTGACGCGACCACGACCATCGACAACGACATCATGGTGGTCTGGTTGATACCGGCCATGATGCTCGGCAGCGCCAACGGCAACTGGACGCCGAACAGCTTCTGCCAGCGGTTGGCGCCAAAGGCGGTCACGGACTCCATCACTTCCTTGTCCACCTGGCGGATGCCCAAATCGGTCAGGCGGATCAGCGGTGGCGTGGCGTAGATCACCGTTGCCAGAATGGCCGGCACCTTGCCCAGGCCGAACAGCATCAATACCGGGATCAGGTAGACGAAGCTCGGCATGGTTTGCATCACGTCCATCAGCGGCATCATCACCGCCCTTACGCGATCGCTACGCGCCGCCAATATGCCTTGCGGAATGCCGATAATCACCGCCAGCAGCGTGGCGACCAGTACCAGCGCCAGGGTTTGCATCAATTTGTCCCACATCCCGGCGGTACCGACCAGCAGCAACAGGCCGACGATCACCAGGGTTGGCAGCCAACGGCGGGTGGCGTGCCAGGCCAGTAGCCCGACCACGGCCAGCATCACCCACCATGGGGTGGCGCGCAGCAGGCTTTCGAGGTGGATCACCGCCCACAGCAGGGTGTCGGAGATCTTGCGGAACATATCGCCATAGTTGGTGACCAACACGTCGACCCAGCGGTTGATCCAATCGGCGATGGAAAAGGTAAAGCGTTCTGGAAACATAAATTTCCCCTGTCTGGCCCGAAACCTATCCGATTACGGGTGGGTGTTCACGGAATGCCAAAGCGGTTACAAGGAAGCCTGAATTTTTTTCGCTGCGTCTTCGCTGACCCACTGTTTCCAGATATCCGGGTGCTGCTTGAAGAACTCCAGCGCCAGCTTCTGGGAGCTGATGCGTTCCTTGCTCATGCGCGCCAGATTCTGGTTAACCAGATCGAGCGGCAGATTCACTTTTGACAACACCTGCACCAGCTCAGGTGCCTGCTGGTTAAACACGCTGGAAATGCCGACCTTGATGTGGATGTTCTTGTCCACGCCAGGCTCTTCCAGTTTCACCAGATCGAGCTGGCCCATGATCGGGGTAGGGGACCAATAGTAGAAGAGGATAGGTTCGCCGCGGCGGTAGCTGGAAAGAATGGCGGTATCCAGCGCCGGGCCGGTGCCAGGACGGAAGTTGGTGAACTTGTCGTCCAACCCGAATTTTTTCAGGATCGCACTGTTGTCCAGTTCGCAGGTCCAGCCGGCCGGGCAGTTGTAGAAGCGGCCTTTGTCCGGCTCTTCCTGATCGCGAAACACCTGCACGTATTTGGCGAGGTCCGGGATGCTTTTCAGGTCCGGTGCCAGCGGTTTCAACTTACGCTTGGCATTGCCTTCAATCACATAACGCGGCACGTACCAGCCTTCAACCGCGCCGACAATGGGGGCACCGACGCTGACCGCTTTGCCGGCTTTCTCGGCCTTGTTCCAGACCTCACTGCGGCCGATCCACTCTTCGGCGAAAATCTGAATGTCGTTGGTGCCGACCGCCTGCTCCATGGTGATGGAGTTGCCCGGCAACGCGTCGGTTTTACAGTCGTAACCCTTTTGCAGTACGTATTGCATCACGTCGGTCAGCAGCATGCCGCTTTCCCAGTTCAGTCCGGCGAACTTGACCGGTTTGCCGGATTCGCACCAGCCTGCTGCGCGTGCGGAGAGGCTGCCTGTCATCAGCCCCAGCGCGATCAGCGGTATCCATAATTTGTGTCGTGTTTGCATGTTGATACTCCACTTTAATGACGAAGAGCCCGGGAACGGCGGGCTCGTGAGACTAATACTGTGGTGAGGACGTGACGGGTGAACCCCCGCCTTTTTTACGCACCCACAACCAGTAAGCCAGGGCAAGGAAGGCTACCCACACCAACCCCACGTACAGGGCGATGCGGCTGTCTTCGAAGTAACCGAGCAGGCCGATGACGAACAGCATGAATACCGTCGCCAGTGCCGGTGCAACCGGCCACCAGGGCACCGGGAAGCTCAGTTTGCTGACCTCTTGCGGCGTCAGCGTGCGGCGCATGGCGATCTGCGACAGCAGGATCATCAGCCATACCCAGACGGTGGCGAAGGTGGCGATGGAGGCGATGATCATAAACACCTGTTTTGGGATCAGGTAATTGAGCACCACCCCCAACAGCAGGGCAATGGACATCACCAGCACCGTCATCCAGGGCACGCCGTTGCCGGTCAGGCGGGTGAAGCTTTTGGGCGCCTGACCTTCCTGCGCCATGCCGTACATCATGCGGCCGGCGCCGAAAATGTCGCTGTTGATGGCGGAAATGGCGGCGGTGATCACCACCACATTCAGCACGTTGGCGGCGGAACTGATCCCCAGATTGCTGAAGATCTCAACAAACGGGCTGCCGTTTTGGCCGATGCTGTTCCAGGGATAAATTGCCATCAGCACCAGCAGCGTCAGCACGTAGAACAACAGAATGCGAATCGGTACCGCATTGATCGCTTTCGGCAGCACCTTCGCGGGGTCTTTTGCCTCGCTGGCGGTAATGCCGATGATCTCAATGCCGCCGAAGGCGAACATCACCACCGCCAGCGAAGCGACCACGCCGCCGATGCCGTTAGGCATAAAGCCGCCGTGTTGCCACAGGTTGCTGAGGCCGGTAGCGTGCTGGGTCTGACCGAAGCCAAACAGCATGACCGCCGCCCCGCCGATGATCATCGCGACAATCGCCGCCACCTTGATCAACGACAGCCAGAACTCCATTTCGCCGAACACTTTCACGCTGCACAGGTTGAGCGCACCGATAAACATGATGATGCTGAGCACCCACACCCATTGGGCGACGTCCGGGAACCACAGCCCCATATAGATGCCGAAGGCGGTGACGTCTGCCAGGGCAACAATCACCATTTCGAAGGTATAGGTCCAGCCGGTGAGGAAACCGGCCAAGGGGCCAAGGTAGTGACTGGCATAATGACCGAAGGAGCCGGAGACCGGCTGATGCACCGCCATTTCACCCAGCGCGCGCATCACCATAAAGACCGCTGCACCGCCGACCAGATATGCCAGCAGCACCGCAGGGCCGGCCAACTGGATGGCTCCGGCGGAGCCGTAGAACAGACCGGTGCCGATGGCTGAGCCGAGCGCCATAAAGCGGATATGCCGCGCGTTTAGTCCGCGTCTGAGTTGTGTTGTTTCGTTATGCATGTTGCTTCCCGTCGAGTTTTTACGGCAGAACAGGCACGCGCTATCCGCACCGGGTGGAACGCACCCGGTGGGACAGAACAAACTGCGTGGTAGGTTTTATTTATGCCTGGCTAGGCAGCAATGCCGCAGGCATCAGCGAGGTCAGATGACCGGTTGCCAACAGCAGGCTGGCAGCTTCAATGTCGGGGGCGAAGAAACGGTCCTTGTCGTAGTAACTGACCTGCTCGCGCAGCACGCGGCGTGCCTGCTCCAGACTTTCGGTGGTTTTCAGGCCCTTGCGCAAATCCAGCCCCTGGCAGGCCGCCAGCCATTCGACGGCCAGGATACCGCGCACGTTATCCGCCATTTCCCACAGGCGGCGTCCTGCGGCCGGTGCCATGGAAACATGGTCTTCCTGGTTGGCGGAGGTCGGGATGCTGTCGACGCTGGCCGGGTGCGCCAGCGCTTTGTTTTCGCTGGTCAGCGCCGCGGCGGTGACCTGGGCAATCATAAAGCCGGAGTTGACGCCGCCGTTGTCCACCAGGAAAGGCGGCAGTTGCGACATGTGCTTATCCATCATCAGCGAGATGCGACGCTCGGACAGCGAGCCGATTTCGGCAAATGCCAGCGCCAGATTGTCGGCGGCCATCGCGACCGGTTCGGCGTGGAAGTTGCCGCCGGACAGGACATCGCCCTGTTCTGCGAACACCAATGGGTTGTCGGACACCGCATTGGCTTCGACCTCCAGCACTTCGCTGGCCTGGCGGATCTGCGTCAGGCAGGCACCCATCACCTGCGGTTGGCAGCGCAGGGAGTAGGGGTCTTGTACCTTTTCACAGTTGCGATGCGAGTCGGACACTTCGCTGCGTTCGCCCAACAGGTGGCGGTAAGCGGCGGCGGCGTCGATCTGGCCACGTTGGCCGCGTACCGCATGAATACGTGCGTCAAACGGGCTGCGAGAGCCCAGAGCGGCTTCCACCGTCAGGCAGCCGGTGACCGTGGCTGCGGCGTACAGGTCTTCTGCGTCAAACAGGCCGCGCAGCGCGAAGGCGGCGGAAACCTGGGTGCCGTTCAGCAGCGCCAGGCCTTCTTTGGCCGCCAGCGTTAGCGGCTTCAGGCCTGCTTTGGCCAGCGCTTCGGTGGCGGGCAGCCATTCGCCTTGATAGCGGGCCTTGCCTTCGCCCAGCAGCACCAGACTCATGTGTGCCAGCGGTGCCAGGTCGCCGGAGGCGCCCACGGAGCCCTTCAGCGGGATGTGCGGATAGACTTCGGCGTTGACCAAGGCCATCAGTGCCTGGATCACTTCCAGACGGATGCCGGAGAAACCGCGCGACAGGCTGTTGATCTTCAACACCATAATCAGGCGCACCAGATTGTCGTCGGTCGGTGCGCCAACGCCGGCGGCATGTGACAACACAATCGATCGCTGCAGATTTTCCAAATCTTCAGGTGCGATACGGGTGGATGCCAGCAGGCCGAAGCCGGTATTGATGCCGTAGGTGGTGCGGTTTTCTTCGACAATGCGTTCAACACAGGCCACGCTCTGCTGGATTGCGGCGTAGGCATTGTCGTCCAACGTCAGGGTCACCGGGTGTTGATAAACTTCGCGTAGCTGAGCCAGTGTCAGTTGGCCTGGGCGGATAGTCAGCGCTTTCATGCTTTGTCTCCTTGAGTCGCGGCCACCATCGGCAGGTTCAAACCTTGCTCACGGGCACATTCAATCGCAATGTCGTAGCCGGCATCGGCGTGACGCATCACGCCAGTGGCTGGGTCATTGTGCAACACGCGGGCGATACGTTCGGCGGCTTCATCGGTGCCGTCACAAACGATAACCATACCGGAATGCTGCGAGAAGCCCATGCCGACGCCACCGCCGTGGTGCAGGGAAACCCAGGTCGCACCGCTGGCGGTATTGAGCAGGGCGTTAAGCAGCGGCCAGTCGGAAACGGCGTCCGAACCGTCCTGCATGGATTCGGTTTCGCGGTTCGGGCTGGCGACCGAGCCGGAGTCCAAGTGGTCGCGGCCGATAACGATCGGGGCGGACAGTTCGCCACTGCGCACCATTTCGTTGAATGCCAGGCCCAGCTTGGCGCGCTGGCCCAGGCCGACCCAACAGATACGTGCCGGCAGGCCCTGGAAGCTGATGCGTTCGCGCGCCATATCCAGCCAGCGGTGCAGATGCTCGTCATCTGGGATCAGCTCTTTAACCATAGCGTCGGTTTTGTAGATGTCTTGCGGATCGCCGGACAGTGCAGCCCAGCGGAACGGGCCGATGCCGCGACAGAACAGCGGACGGATATAGGCAGGCACAAAGCCTGGGAAATCGAAGGCGTTGTTGACGCCCATTTCTTTCGCCATCTGACGAATGTTGTTGCCGTAGTCGAAGGTAGGTACGCCCATCTTCTGGAAGGCCAGCATGGCTTCGACGTGTTCTGCCATCGACTGCTTGGCGGCGGTCACCACCTGCGCAGGTTCGGTCTGTGCACGTTCGCGGTACTCTTCCCAGCTCCAGCCTTTTGGCAGATAGCCGTTCAGCGGGTCGTGGGCGCTGGTCTGGTCGGTGACCATGTCCGGGCGCACGCCGCGGCGCACCAGTTCCGGCAGAATGTCTGCCGCATTGCCGCACAGGGCGATGGAGATGGCTTTGCCTTCGGCGGTGTATTTCTTGATGCGAGCCAGCGCGTCGTCCAGATCTGTCGCTTGTTCATCGACATAACGGGTCTTCAGACGGAAATCGATACGGCTTTGTTGGCATTCGATGTTCAGTGAACAGGCGCCTGCCAGCGTGGCGGCCAGCGGTTGCGCGCCGCCCATGCCGCCCAAACCGGCGGTCAGCACCCAGCGGCCCTGCAGGCTGCCGTCGTAATGCTGGCGGCCCGCTTCCACGAAGGTCTCGTAGGTTCCCTGGACGATGCCCTGGCTGCCGATGTAGATCCAGCTGCCGGCGGTCATTTGGCCATACATGGCCAGACCTTTGGCGTCCAGTTCGTTAAAGTGTTCCCAGGTGGCCCAATGTGGCACCAGGTTAGAGTTGGCAATCAGCACCCGTGGCGCGTTGCTGTGGGTTTTGAATACCCCGACCGGTTTGCCGGACTGAACCAGCAGCGTTTCGTCTTCTTCCAACGTTTTCAGGGTGGCGACAATTTTGTCGTAGCAGTCCCAGTCACGCGCGGCGCGGCCGATACCGCCGTAGACCACCAGCTCATGCGGGTTTTCCGCCACTTCCGGATCGAGGTTGTTCATCAGCATGCGCAACGGCGCTTCGGTCAGCCAGCTTTTTGCATTTAATTTTGTGCCGCGTGGCGCGCGTACATCGACATTGCGAACTTTGTTATTTGCAGTCACAGCATTTTCCTCAAACAGTATCGGTGCAGATCCCATGGTGCGGTGGGGTGAATCACCACGCCATAACAATGCGTAGGGTTTATTAACATATACTTGTATGTACAAGCATATGCAACACCGACCAGTGGGCGGCCAAAAAGGCATAAGAGAAAGTTATTCTTGTTTTAAATCAATGGCATGATTTCTATTTTGACGGCTGGGCCATTAGGCTCGCACTGAAGAACAGTGAGCTATTCAACAAAAATGAATTAAAAATGGGTCATTTTTGAGCGGCGAATCACAATAAATTTACATACCCATTACAAGTTAGGGCGAGCGATAAAAAAGTCCTATCGCTGGAGGGGGGGAAGCCGTTGACAGAGTGCTGTGTTGTTTTATGGTAGGGGCAGCTGCATGCTGCGCCCAATAGCATAATCAATGGGTTAAATCGGGTCGAACATGTTCGACCCCTACCGGTTTAGCCCTTATACGGGTTTGTCAGCTGGTTGCAGCAGCGCTCTTCGGGTCATTTTGAATACCGTGGCGATGGCGGCGATCAACGCCGGCACGCACAGGAACATCAAAATGCTCTGCACTTCCCACTGCATGGCCAGCAACTGTGCCCCCATCATGGTTCCCGCCACGCCACCAAAACGGCCGATGCCCTGCATCCAGGCTATGCCGGTTGCACGGCTGTGGGTCGGGTAGAAGGTGGCCGCCAGCGTTTGCAGACCGGACTGCGCACCGTTCATGGTGATGCCCATCAGGAAGATAAAGGTGCCCAGCAGCACGATATGGCTGTCCTCGGTCGCCATCGCCACGATGAGCAGGGCGGTGATCACAAAGCCGCTCGACACCACTTTATGGGCGTTCCAGCGGTCCATCAGCCAGCCGGCCACCAGAATGCCAAGCGTGCCGCCGAAGGTGAACAGCGAGGTCAAAATGGCCGACTGCTCCAGCTGATAGCCCAGCCCCTGCATCAGGATCGGCATCCAGCTCAGCAGCACGTAATAAATCACCAGGCCCATAAAATAGGTCAGCCACAGCATCAGCGTACCGGTCAGATAAGGGCGGGTGAACAACAGGCCGACGCTGGTTTTGGACTGTGCCAATTTCTCTTCATACAGATAAAAGCGTGTCACCTGAGCGAGATCCTGGCTGACGAAACGCTGGGCAATGCGTTTGATTTTTGCCGCCTCCTTGCCGCGGTTTACCATGTATTTCACCGATTCCGGCAGGAACAGGATCAACAAGACCGTCAGCGCCAACGGAGCGATCGCGCCCAGCAGCAGTACGCTGTGCCAGCCGTAGGCCGGGATCAGCCACGACGAAATCGCGCCACCGCCGGCCGCCCCGAGCGGGAAACCGCAGTACATGGTGTTAATCGCCAACGAACGACAGCGCTTTGGCGCATATTCGGAAATCAGCGTGATAGCGTTCGGCATCGCGGCCCCCAGCCCCAGGCCGGTGAGGAAGCGCCACAGCGTCAGGCTATTGAGCGAACCGGCGTAGGCGGTCGCCAGGCTCGACAGGCCGAAGAACAGGCACGAAAACACCAGTACCCGCTTACGGCCGATGCGGTCGGAAATCGGTCCGGCAACCAGGGCGCCAAGGGACAGGCCCAGCAGCGCGGCGCTCAGCACCGGGCCCAGATCCTGTTTCACAATGCCCCAGTCTTTGGCGACCGAAGGGGCGATATACCCCATGGCCGCCGTGTCAAAGCCATCAATGGCCAGGATCAGGAATCCCAAAATGATCAAAGTCCAGTGAAACAGCGAGAATTTGCTGTCGTCGATGGCCTGCTGAATGTTCAACTCGGTGGAATGAGCCATGGCAACCTCTAACGCAGATGTGATGGTGTGGATGAACCGCCGGAACTGATGCCCGGCTTGTGCTTGCCTGTATATACATCTGCGCGCAGGCGCTTTATGTCAAATATATTTATCTTATGCGTTAAATAAATGTTGTTTTTGCGAAGCAGATTACATCGTCAGCGCAAGGGGATTGCCCGGGAAGCGAATTAAATGAAGTGGATAGCCGGTGAGATCAACTGGCCCAAGGGCGGAGGATAAAATTTAATACAATTTCGCCTGTTTGGTCGCCGGGCTGGAATCTGCGATAATCCCTTTTTACCTTTCCAGATTGAGAAACCGATGCAGTACCCGATTAATGAAATGTTCCAAACCTTGCAGGGCGAAGGCTTTTTCACCGGCGTTCCAGCCATCTTTATTCGCTTGCAGGGCTGCCCGGTAGGATGCAGCTGGTGCGACACCAAACATACCTGGGAAAAGGAAGCCAATCGGGAAGTCGACATGCAACGGATCCTGGTGAAAACCGAAGAAAGTGATGCCTGGGGCAGTGCCAGTGCCGAACAGCTGCTGGCGGTGATGCGTCAGCAAGGGTATACCGCACGCCACGTGGTGATCACCGGCGGCGAACCCTGCATTTACGATCTGGCCCCGTTGACCCAACTGCTGGAAGACAACGGTTACGGCTGCCAGATTGAAACCAGCGGCACCCACGAAATCCGGTGCTCGGCGAAAACCTGGGTGACGGTATCCCCCAAGGTGAATATGCGCGGTGGCATGAAGGTGTTGGATCAGGCTTTGCAACGTGCTGATGAAGTGAAGCACCCGGTTGGGCGTGAGCGCGATATCGAAGCATTGGATGCGTTGTTGGCGACGCTGCATGATGAGAAGCCGCGCATTATTGCACTGCAACCGATCAGCCAGAAGGAAGAGGCGACCCGTTTGTGCATTGAAACCTGCATTGCGCGCAACTGGCGGCTGTCGATGCAGACGCATAAATATCTGAACATCGCATAAAATTCAGGGCGCCATGGGGCGCCCTTTCTTTAACCTTTATACACGCATCCTGCGGTACAGGTTTCTTTCACCATCACCGCAGTCAGCTCCGGCAACTGAGGTTTGAGCTGTTGCCAGATCCAGGCGGCAAGCACTTCGCTGGTGGGATTTTCCAATCCTGGAATATCGTTCAGATAATGGTGATCCAAGCGCTCCCAAATAGGGGAGAACACGGCTTTAAGCTCGGCGAAATCCATCACCCAACCGGTGTGCGCATCCACTTCACCGGTCACTTCCAGACGCACCATAAACGAATGCCCGTGCAGACGGCCGCATTTATGGCCCTCAGGTACGTGTGGCAGACGGTGGGCGGCTTCAAACTGAAAATCTTTAAACAGCGTGGTTGCCATTATTACGGCCTCATTGACTCAAAAACCGCCGAAGTTTACCGGAAACGGAGCCTGCTTGCCATTTATACCGCTATGGTCTACTGCCACCGTGGTCAATGCACGGTTAACACTTTTTTTGTTTGGTGCCGACCGGACCTATCGGTTGGGGTAATGAGTAGTAAATACGATTCATTCAAATAACGTCAAAAAAACAGCTTTATTTTCAGTTGGATAAAAATCTCTGCTTAACGCTTTAAGCACTATCCGTTACCAGAAAAACAGCTTAGTCATTTTGGTTATTAATTATTGCTATCCCTTATTTAATCGTTGCTATTGTGCTCGGTAACCTTACAAACTCTCCTGATCTTTTCAGGACCGCAGACTGAACGAAAAGACAGCGACTGACACAGGCGAGCACCTGGCTGGATAGGTGCCATACCCGTTGCCTTTCAAACTGCAGCGTTGTTACCTGCACTCGCTAACCACAGTTACTTACCTAAGTAAGCGCCTGGGGATGAGCGAGCTGGCCGCCTGGCTGCAGCTTGAAATTCATAGGCTATAAGTAAGGAAATAAGTACTGCAATGACGACTCAGGCTCCTCCAACATCGATGCTCCCGCTGACACCCGAACAGCTGGCGCGCCTGCAGGCGGCGATTGGTGAATATTCACCTACGCAGCTGGCGTGGCTGTCAGGCTACTTCTGGGGAATGGTTAATCAACAGCCTGGCGCGGTAGCCATTGCGCCGGCTGCCACCGCTGCCGCCAGCATCACGCTGATTTCCGCTTCGCAGACCGGCAATGCGCGTCGCCTGGCGGAACAATTGCGCGACGATCTGTTGGCCGCCAAGCTGAGCGTCACGCTGGTTAACGCCGGCGACTACAAATTCAAGCAAATTGCCCAGGAACGTCTGCTGGTGATCGTCGCCTCCACCCAAGGGGAAGGTGAACCGGCGGAAGAGGCGGTTGCCCTGCATAAATTCCTGTTCTCCAAGAAAGCGCCGAAGCTTAACGAAACCGCGTTTGCGGTGTTTGGCCTGGGGGACACTTCCTACGAGAACTTCTGTCAGTCGGGTAAAGATTTCGACGGCAAGCTGGCCGAACTGGGCGCTGAGCGTCTGGTTGAGCGGGTAGACGCCGACGTGGAATACCAGGACTTGGCTACTGCCTGGCGTAAACAGGTGGTGGAGGTGTTGAAAGCGCGCGCACCGGCTGAAAACGCCGCACCGGGCGTGCTGGCCAGCGGCGCGGTTGACCTGATCGACAGCAGCCCGTACAGCAAAGAACAACCGCTGACCGCACAGCTGGCGGTGAAGCAAAAAATTACCGGTCGCGCCTCAGACAAAGACGTACGCCATATTGAAATCGATCTGGGTGATTCTGGCCTGCGTTACCGGCCGGGTGACGCGCTGGGCGTGTGGTTTGACAACGACCCCGAGCTGGTGGATGAACTGGTGCAACTGCTGTGGCTGAAGGGCGACGAACCGGTGGAGGTCGAGGGTAAAACCTTGCCGCTTTCGCAGGCGTTGCGCAGCCATTTCGAGTTAACGCAGAACACCACGTTGATTGTCGATAAATATGCGGCGCTGTCGCGCGACGAAAAGCTGATTGGCCTGCTGGCGGATAAAGCGGCTTTGCAGCATTACGCGCACAACACGCCGATTGTCGACATGGTACGGCAGGCGCCGGCCGATCTGAACGCAGAGCAGTTGATTGGCCTGCTGCGTCCGCTGACGCCGCGCCTGTATTCCATTGCCTCGTCGCAAGCCGAGAACGAAAATGAAGTGCACGTGACCGTCGGCGTGGTGCGTTACGACATCGAAGGGCGCACCCGCGCAGGCGGTGCCTCCAGTTTCCTGGCCGATCGGCTGGAAGAAGATGGTGACGTGCGGGTGTTCATCGAACATAACGACAATTTCCGCCTGCCGGCCAACCCGGAAACTCCGGTGATCATGATTGGGCCAGGTACGGGCATTGCGCCGTTCCGCGCCTTTATGCAACAGCGTGATGCTGACGGTGCCGGCGGCAAGAACTGGTTGTTCTTTGGCAACCCGCACTTTACTGAAGACTTTTTGTATCAGGTCGAATGGCAGCGCTATGTGAAAGACGGCCTGCTGACCCGCATCGATCTGGCCTGGTCACGTGACCAGCAGCATAAAGTCTATGTCCAGGACAAACTGCGCGAACAGGGAGCGGAAGTGTGGCGTTGGATCCAGGAAGGCGCGCACATTTACGTTTGTGGCGATGCGAACCGCATGGCGAAAGACGTGGAAAACACATTACTGGAACTGGTGGCCGAGCACGGTGGCATGGATACCGAGCTGGCGGATGAATTTTTAAGTGAGCTGCGCCTTGAGCGCCGTTATCAGCGAGATGTCTACTGATGAGTGATAAACACCCGGGGCCTCTGGTGGTCGAAGGCAAATTGGCCGATGCCGAGCGTTTGAAGAAAGAAAGCAACTTCCTGCGCGGCACCATCGCCGAAGACTTGAAGGACGGCCTGACCGGCGGTTTTAACGGTGATAACTTCCTGCTGATCCGCTTCCACGGGATGTACCAGCAGGACGACCGTGACATCCGCGCCGAACGTGCCGAGCAGAAGCTGGAGCCGCGTCACGCCATGATGCTGCGTTGTCGTCTGCCGGGGGGCATTATCTCCCCACAGCAGTGGCTGGGCATTGACAAGTTCGCGCAGGAAAGCACGCTGTACGGCAGCATCCGCATCACCAACCGTCAGACTTTCCAGTTCCATGGCATTGTGAAGGGCAACGTTAAGCCGGTTCACCAGCTGTTGGGTCGCCTGGGGTTGGACGCGCTGGCCACGGCTAACGACGTCAACCGCAACGTGCTCTGCACCTCTAACCCGGTGGAGTCCGAGCTGCACCAGGAAGCCTACGAGTGGGCGAAAAAGATCTCCGAACATCTGCTGCCGCGTACCCGCGCCTATGCCGAAGTGTGGCTGGATCAGGAAAAAGTGGCGACCACCGACGAGGAACCGATCCTCGGGGCGACCTATCTGCCGCGCAAGTTCAAAACCACGGTGGTGATCCCGCCGCAAAACGACGTGGATCTGCACGCCAACGACATGAACTTTGTCGCGATTGCCAAAAACGGCAAGCTGGTGGGCTTTAACCTGCTGGTAGGCGGTGGCCTGTCGATTGAACATGGCAACAAGAAAACTTATGCGCGCAAGGCCAGCGAATTTGGCTATATCCCGTTGGAGCATACGCTGGCGGTCGCCGAAGCGGTGGTGACCACCCAGCGCGACTGGGGTAACCGTACCGATCGCAAGAACGCCAAAACCAAATACACTCTGGAACGCGTTGGGGTTGATACCTTCCGTGCCGAAGTGGAAAAACGGGCCGGTATCACCTTTGAACCGATCCGTCCGTACGAGTTTACCGGCCGCGGCGATCGCATTGGTTGGGTTAAAGGCATCGATAATCAGTGGCACCTGACGCTGTTTATCGAGAATGGCCGTCTGCTGGACTATCCAGGGCGCCCGTTGAAAACCGGCGTTGCCGAGATCGCCAGGATCCACAAAGGGGATTTCCGTTTAACGGCCAACCAGAACCTGATCGTCGCCGGCGTACCGGAAAGTGAGAAGGCGAAGATCGAAGCGATCGCTCGTGAACACGGGTTGATCGACGACGGGATCAGCGAGCAACGTCAAAACTCGATGGCCTGCGTATCCTTCCCGACCTGTCCGTTGGCCATGGCGGAGGCTGAGCGTTTCCTGCCGGCGTTCGTCACTAAAGTGGAAGGGATCCTGCACAGCCACGGCGTGGGTGACGAGCACATTGTGTTGCGCATTACTGGCTGTCCGAACGGCTGTGGCCGCGCGCTGTTGGCGGAGATTGGCCTGGTGGGTAAAGCGGTTGGCCGCTATAACCTGCATCTGGGCGGCAACCGGGAAGGTACGCGTATTCCGCGCATGTACCGTGAAAATATCAACGAAGAAGAAATTCTGCGAGAGATTGACCAACTGGTTGGCCGCTGGGCCACAGAGCGTAACGCGGGTGAAGGTTTTGGTGATTTCACCATCCGCGCCGGCGTGGTCAAGCCGGTGATTGATTCGGCACAGGATTTCTGGGACTGACGCCGTTTGGCCCCGCTTACACCGGGGGCCGGATCCGCGCGGTATGATTCAAGCATCAGGAGGCAGGCAACATGGCTGAATTCGATCTGGCGGCGCTGAATGCGCTGCCCAAGTCTGGGCAGGCGTTGGCACTGGCGGTAGTTAACGGTCAGTTGGAAACGCTTTCCGCCGAGCAACGCGTGGAATGGGCGCTGGAACATCTGCCCGGCGAGTTTGTGCTCTCTTCAAGTTTTGGCATTCAGGCGGCGGTGTGCCTGCATCTGGTCACGCGGATCAAACCGGATATTCCGGTGATCCTCACCGATACCGGCTATCTGTTTCCTGAAACCTATCAGTTTATCGATCAACTGGTCGACAAACTGAAGCTGAACCTGCAAGTGTTTCGTGCCGAGCAGTCGCCAGCCTGGCAAGAGGCCCGCTACGGCAAGCTGTGGGAGCAGGGCGTTGAAGGTATCGAAAAATACAACCTGATCAACAAGGTTGAGCCGATGAACCGCGCATTGGAAACGCTGGGCGGACAAACCTGGTTCGCCGGCCTGCGCCGCGAGCAATCAGGCAGCCGCGCCAATCTACCGGTGCTGGCGGTGCAACGTGGGGTGTTCAAGATCCTGCCGATTATCGACTGGGACAACCGCAAGATTTATCAATACCTCACCGAGCACGGCCTGAGTTATCACCCGCTGTGGGAGCAGGGCTATCTGTCTGTGGGGGATACCCATACCACGCAGAAGTGGGAACCGGGCATGAGCGAAGAAGAAACCCGCTTCTTCGGCCTGAAGCGTGAGTGTGGTCTGCACGAAGGCTAATAGCGTATTAACATCGTCAAAGGGCTCAGCATTCGCTGGGCCCTTGGCGTTTTCAGGAAGACTACTTTTTCTGTTTTTGGACTTTGGGCGGGTGGGCCTGAGCCAGCTCTTTAATCAGTGGCAGCAGGATCTGTACGCTCTCGCGGCTGCGCTTGTCGATACGCCCTGGCAGATTGCGCTCCAGATACTGCAGGTTATCGTACTGCGGACGATGCCAGGTGATGCCCTGCGGGAAATGGGGGCTGACAGCGCGCTGCTGATAGCCGTCTTTATCGCCCAGTGACCAGTTGGTGGCTTCTACCGACAGCACCGGGATACCGGCTTTATCGAACACTTCCTGATCGGAACAGCAGCCGGTGCCTTTCGGGTGCGCTTTGCTGCCTGGGTTAGTGGCAGCGGCGATGCCGTAGCGGTGGGCAATATCCAGTGCGCGGTCGCGACTCTGCTTCGCCAGCTTTGGCGGCGTATTGAGGCCGGCGTTGAAATACAGGCGATCGCCGGTAATCAGGCTGTCGAGGTTAATCACCAGCAGGGTATTGCGTTTCTCTTCTTCGCTCATTCGCTGCAGGTAGTTCTGCGCGCCCAGCGAACCCAGCTCTTCGGCGCTGGTGGCGACAAAGCGCAGGGCGTAAGCGGTGGGAATATTCTTCAGACGATCCGCCAGCTCCAGCATTACGCCGACGCCAGAGGCATTGTCATCGACCCCCTGCAACGTCAGGCCGCCAAGGTTGTTGTCCAGATCGGCGTCGCTTTGCGGCGTGTAGGTATCAAAATGCGCCACAATCAGAATTTGCTGCGGAAGGCTGCCATTTTTAGCGGCGATCACCGAGCTGGCGGTGATGTTATTCCAGTTCTTCTTGCCGTCTTTGCTGGTGTACAGATAGCGCGTGTTGAAACTGCGGATATCGCTCTGATACCCCATCTTGCTGAACTGCTGTTTCAGATAGTCTGCGGTGAGCAATTCTGCCGGGCTGCCGGCCATGCGGCCAGGGAAATAAGTGGCGATGTGGCGAGTCTGCTCGGCGGCGAATTTGCCCATCGGGGCATCTTTTGCGGGCTGAGTGGCGGCCGAAACGCTGAAAACACCGCCGAGCGCTGCCAGCAGCAGGCCGGTCTTCAGGTAAAAACGGGAAAACATACCGAAAAATCCTTCTTTGATATCGACGAGACCGATTGTTTTTTGCGGTGTCCAGTATGAGACGGTCGGCAAGATTAAACAATTTCTCCCGCTCTTAATTTTGGTGCTGCCTGGGCAAAATTTCGGTGCTCTGCGCAACGATGAATCTCGATTGATGGCCCGTGCGACGCATTTTGCGAAATGCTTGGCATATTACGAGTATCACTATTTAACCCCGCCCGTAGAGTGGTTTATTATTCGGCGGTAAGGTTCTTACGGATCGAAGGAGAAACCCTGATGTTGGACAAATGTGATAACAGGATCGGCCTGATAGAGAAAAAAGGTGAGTATGTGGATCATGCTCTTAATCAGGTCAAAACCGATTTGGCCACGCTGACCTCACGTTCAGTGGAGTTTGTCACCAAAGGCGATTTGCATAAGGAAGTGGGATTGCTGCACCGGGAGATCGGTTTGGTCCATAAAGAGATGTCCAATCAAACCAAATGGATGGTTAGCACTATATTGGCCGCCGCTGCTTTGTGCATGACCGCCGCGAAGTTTTGGTTTTAACATCTGCCTCCTGACGCATACCTGGTCTGAATAATGATCACGGCCTTGTTCGGCGCATAACTGCCGCAAACCCCGACGCACTGCGCCTTATTCCATTATTGAACTAGTCATTCCTTTTCGTCATTTCAGAGGCCAAATCTCAGCCCGTATAGTCACACTATCATTCTGCATATATGAAAAGGCTGTTGTGGACTATCTACCTATATTTGCCGACCTGAAACAACGCCCGGTGTTGGTCGTTGGCGGCGGCGAAGTGGCTGCGCGCAAAGTGGATCTTCTCCTGCGCGCCGGGGCTGAAATACGGATAGTTGCGCAGTCACTCTCACCCATACTCGAAGAACTGCGTCAGCAGGGGCGCATCCGCTGGCAGGGGCAGGCTTTTGCCGCTCAGCAACTGGATGAGGTGTTTCTGGTGATCGCCGCAACCGACGACAGCGCGCTGAATGCAGAAGTCTTTGCCGAAGCGGATAAACGTCGGGTGCTGGCCAACGTGGTCGACGATCAGCCGCGCTGCTCGTTCATCTTTCCGTCGATTATCGATCGTTCCCCGCTGGTGGTTGCCGTCTCTTCCAGCGGCCAGGCGCCGGTGCTGGCACGTATGCTGCGTGAAAAGCTCGAAGCTTTGTTGCCCGCCAGTCTGGGGCAGATGGCTGAGGTGGCTGGACGCTGGCGCGGCCAGGTAAAACAGCGACTGAATGCCATCGGCGAACGTCGTCGTTTTTGGGAAAAAACATTCGGCGGACGTTTTGCCACGCTGGTGGCTAATGGCCAGTCCGCCCAGGCCGAGCGGCAGTTGGAGCAGGATTTACAGCAGTTTGCCCTGGGCGGTGAAGGTACCCAGGGGGAAATTGCGCTGGTGGGCGCCGGGCCTGGCGACGTGGGGTTATTAACCCTGCGCGGGCTGCAGGTGATGCAGCAGGCTGACGTGGTGCTGTATGACCATCTGGTCAGCGATGAAATTCTGGATCTGGTACGTCGCGATGCCGAACGCATCTGCGTGGGAAAACGAGCAGGAGCACACTCGGTGATCCAGGAAGAAACCAACCGTCTGTTGGTGGAACTGGCGCAGCAGGGTAAGCGCGTGGTGCGATTGAAAGGCGGAGATCCCTTTATCTTTGGCCGCGGCGGCGAAGAGCTGCAGGTGGCCGCCGCCGCGGGCATTCCGTTCCAGGTGGTGCCTGGCGTCACCGCGGCGGCCGGAGCAACGGCCTATGCCGGCATTCCGCTGACGCACCGCGATCATGCGCAGAGCGTGACTTTTATTACCGGCCACTGCCGTCCTGACGGCGACGGGCTGGACTGGGCAGACTTGGCGCGAGCGCGTCAGACTCTGGCTATCTACATGGGCACCATGAAGGCGGCGGACATCAGCCAGCGCCTGATAGCCCACGGCCGCGCGCCCACGACGCCGGTGGCGGTGATCAGCCGCGGCACGCGTGCGGATCAGCTGGTGCAAACCGGCACGCTGCAACAGCTTGAAAAATTGGCTCAACAGGCACCTTTGCCGGCGCTGCTGGTGATCGGCGAAGTGGTGGAGCTGCATCATCAAATTGCCTGGTTTGGGCATCAACCGCAGACGGAAGGGGCCTCTCGCCCCGCCGTCGTGAATTTGGCTTAAGGATCTGTTATGGACGAAAAACGACTCACTCATTTGCGGCAATTGGAGGCGGAGAGTATCCATATCATCCGTGAAGTCGCCGCTGAATTCGGCAACCCGGTGATGCTCTATTCCATCGGTAAAGACTCTTCCGTGATGCTGCACCTGGCGCGTAAGGCATTTTACCCGGGTACGCTGCCGTTCCCGTTGCTGCATGTGGATACCGGTTGGAAATTCCGTGAAATGTACGAATTCCGCGATCGCACTGCAAAAGAGTACGGGTTTGAACTGCTGATCCACAAAAACCCGGAAGGTGTGGCGATGGGCATCAACCCGTTCGTTCACGGCAGCGCCAAGCATACCGATATCATGAAAACTGAAGGCCTGAAGCAGGCGCTTAACAAATACGGTTTTGATGCCGCCTTTGGCGGTGCTCGCCGTGACGAAGAGAAGTCACGCGCCAAAGAGCGTATCTATTCATTCCGTGACCGCTTCCACCGTTGGGATCCGAAAAACCAGCGCCCGGAGCTGTGGCACAACTACAACGGCCAAATCAACAAGGGCGAGAGCATTCGCGTGTTCCCGCTGTCGAACTGGACCGAGCTGGATATCTGGCAATACATTTTCCTGGAAAAAATCGACATCGTGCCGCTGTATCTGGCAAAACCGCGTCCGGTGGTAGAGCGCGACGGCATGTTGCTGATGGTGGACGACGATCGTATCGATCTGCAGCCGGGCGAAGTGATCAGCCAGCGCATGGTGCGTTTCCGCACGCTGGGCTGTTGGCCGCTGACCGGCGCGGTGGATTCCGAAGCGGAGACGCTGCCGGAGATCATCGAAGAGATGTTGGTGTCTACCACCAGTGAGCGTCAGGGACGGATGATCGACCGCGATCAGTCCGGTTCGATGGAGCTGAAAAAGCGTCAAGGGTATTTCTAAGGAGCCGCCGGATGAACAACGCAATTGCACAACAAATCGCTGAGCAGGGCGGGGTCGAGTCTTACCTGCATGCGCAGCAACACAAAAGTCTGTTACGGTTCCTGACCTGCGGCAGCGTCGATGACGGCAAAAGTACCCTGATCGGCCGCTTGCTGCACGATACCCGTCAGATCTACGAAGATCAGCTGTCTACGCTGCACAGCGACAGCAAACGCATTGGCACCCAGGGCGAGAAACTCGATTTGGCGCTGCTGGTCGATGGCCTGCAGGCAGAGCGCGAGCAGGGCATTACCATCGACGTGGCCTATCGCTATTTCTCGACCGAAAAGCGCAAATTTATTATTGCCGATACGCCGGGGCATGAGCAGTACACCCGCAATATGGCGACCGGGGCCTCGACCTGCGATCTGGCGATCCTGTTGATCGATGCGCGCAAAGGGGTTCTGGATCAAACCCGCAGGCACAGCTTTATCGCCACGCTGTTGGGCATTCGCCATCTGGTGGTGGCGGTCAATAAAATGGATCTGGTGGATTACCAAGAGTCGGTGTTCGAGCAATTCAAGCAGGACTACCTGACCTTCGCCCAGCAGTTGCCGAACGATCTGGACATCAAGTTTGTGCCCTTGTCGGCGCTGGATGGCGACAACGTGGCCAGTGAGAGCGCCCAGATGCCTTGGTACAGCGGCCCAACGCTGCTGCAGGTGCTGGAGAGCGTGGACGTGATCAGCGAACGCGAGACGCAGCCGCTGCGTTTCCCGGTGCAGTATGTCAACCGTCCTAACCTGGATTTCCGGGGCTATGCGGGCACGCTGTCCGCGGGTGTGGTGCGCGTCGGACAACGCGTGAAGGTATTGCCTTCCGGCGTGGAATCTACCGTAGCGCGCATTGTGACCTTTGATGGCGATCTGCAGGAAGCGGTGCCGGGCGAGGCGATCACGCTGGTGCTGGCAGATGAAGTGGACATCAGTCGCGGCGATCTGCTGGTCGATGCCGGGGAAACCCTGCAGGCGGCGCAAAGCGCGCTGGTGGACGTGGTGTGGATGGCTGAAAAACCGCTGTTGCCGGGCCAAAGCTACGACATCAAAGTGGCCGGCAAAAAGACCCGTGCACGCATAGAGGGCATACGCCACCAGGTGGAAATCAACTCGCTGGCGCAGCACCAGGCGGACACCTTACCGCTCAACGGCATTGGTTTGGTGGAACTGACCTTTGATGAACCGCTGGTGCTGGACAGTTATCAACGCAACCATGATACCGGTGGGCTGATCTTTATCGATCGTCTGAGCAACGTCACCGTGGGGGCCGGCTTGATCCGCGAAACCTTGCAGGACGCACAGACATCCGCCGGCGAGTTCAGCGCATTTGAGCTGGAATTGAATGCACTGGTGCGTAAACACTTCCCACATTGGGGCGCGCGTGACCTGATTGGGGGAAAATAACGTGACCGACGCTCAACTGCGGCCGACCGGGCCGGATGATGACAACGTGGTCTGGCATCCGCATGCGGTAACGCGTGCGGATCGCGAAGTCCGCAACGGCCACAAAGGCGTGGTGCTGTGGTTTACCGGGCTGTCCGGCTCGGGCAAATCTACCGTCGCCGGTGCGCTGGAACAGGCGCTGCACGCCCATGGTGTCAGCACCTATCTGCTGGATGGCGATAACGTGCGTCACGGCCTGTGCCGCGACTTGGGTTTCTCCGACCACGACCGGCGCGAGAATATTCGCCGCGTGGGCGAAGTGGCGAAACTGATGGTGGACGCCGGCCTGGTGGTGTTGACCGCTTTCATTTCCCCACATCGCGCCGAACGGCAGATGGTACGTGAACTCCTGGATGAAGATCGTTTTATCGAGGTGTTTGTCGACACGCCGTTGGCAGTTTGTGAAGTGCGGGATCCGAAAGGATTGTACAAAAAAGCCCGTGCCGGCGAGCTGCGTAATTTCACCGGCATCGACTCGGTTTACGAGGCACCGCAACGGCCGGATATTCACCTTGATGGCCAACAATTGGTAACAAATTTGATTGCGCAATTGTTAGACGTGCTGCGTGGTCGGGCTATTATCAAACCCTGAATTCAGAAAAGCGTGTGGCGTTTTTGCGCCATACGCTTTTTACGCTAAGCCCGCCGGAGAGCGCGCCGAATAACCAGGGATCGCTATGCAAAATGTCTCGCCTATCTTGATTGACGCAAACCAGGAGAAAGAGGAGCCCTCTTATTCTTTCCTGGGCGGTGTCTGCGGCTTTGTTTTCTACTGGCTGGCCTTCGCGGTGCCGTTTTTGGTTTATGGCTCCAACACCCTTTTCTTCCTGCTCTACACTTGGCCGTTTTTCCTGGCGCTGATGCCGGTTTCGGTGCTGATTGGCATCACGCTCAGCATGCTGCTGCGTGGTCGGCTGATTTTTACGCTGCTGCTGACCGGGACCCTCGTTCTGTGCCTGTTCTGGCTGGTGTTCAGCTTTTTGACCGGTTGGTGAGGGAAGGGCGCAGTCGCCTGCGCCCAAAGCATTGCAAAGCCGTGCCGAAGGTTACAAAACTTTGCTCAGAAAAGCCTGAGTGCGTGGATTGGCCGGCTGGCTGAAAATCTGCTGTGGCGAACCTTCTTCCTGGATGATCCCCTGATCGATAAACAACACCCGATCGGCCACTTCACGGGCAAAGCCCATTTCATGCGTCACCACCACCATCGTCATGCCTTCGTGCGCCAATGACTTCATCACCGCCAGCACTTCGCCGACCAACTCGGGATCGAGCGCGGAGGTCGGTTCGTCGAACAGCATGATTTTCGGTTCCATCGCCAGCGCGCGAGTAATGGCTACCCGCTGTTGTTGACCGCCGGACAGGCTGTTGGGATAGGCGTCAATCTTGTCCAGCAAGCCCACCTTTTGCAGCAGCGCCTCTGCCCGCAGTATGGCCTCTGCGCGCGACAGCTTTTTCACCCCCATCGGCGCCATGATGATGTTTTCCAGCACCGTCATATGCGGGAACAGGTTAAAGCGTTGAAACACCATGCCGACGCTTTCACGCATTTTATTGAGATCGGTTTTCTGGCTGTGTATGGCAAAACCGTTCACCAGGATCTCACCGCCGGACAGCGTTTCCAGCGCATTGATGCAGCGCAGGAAGGTGCTTTTACCGGAGCCGGACGGGCCGATGACGCAGACCACTTCGTTGGCTGCGATTTCGCAGGAAATACCACGTAGCACGTGGCTTTCGCCGAATTGTTTTTGCAGGTTATGTACGCGAATCACTTTTCCCGAACCTCTTTTCCATGTGTTGCACCATCAGCGAAAGCAGGAAGGTGAGGACCCAATAGACCAGCGAAATGGTCAGGTAGGGCTCCCAATAGGTGGCATAGGCGCCGGAAACCGTGCGGGCGGCATAGGCCAGATCGGCAAGTCCGATGGCGGAGGCCAGCGAAGAGTCTTTGACGATGGCAATGGCATTGTTGCCCAGCGGCGGCAGCATGCGGCGAAACGCCTGCGGCAGGATCACTTTGCGCATGGTTTTGCCGTAGCTCATGCCCAGCGAACGTGAAGCTTCCATCTGACCGCGATCGATAGACTGAATGCCGGCGCGGAAAATTTCCGAGACGTAGGCACCTGCGTTAAGCGTAATCGCCACCACGCAGGAGAGAAATGCGCCGTAATCGGAGCGCAGCGCGCGGGCGAAATCGGTGCTCATCAGACCGCTGGTGACCAGCAGACCGTCACGTGGGTTGATAAACAGCGGCACCAGCGCGAAATGCACCACCATAATCTGGACAAACAGCGGCGTACCGCGAAAGGCGCTGATGTAGATGCGCACCGGCCACTGAACGCCGTAATGCAGTATCGGTTTCCAGATGCCGTGTGGTGCCTGCGCCAGACGACCGAGCCCGAGGATCAGCCCCCAGGTGGTGCCCAGTATCACGCAGATAATGGTGCATTTGATGGTCATCCAGGCGCCTTCCATAAACAACGGGGCGTACTCCTGGATTATCTCCCAACGGAAATTCAAGGTCGGATCCTTTTTAAAAAGTTTTCAGGCTGCCGTGCTGACGAGCGCCGGTCGATTATTCGGCGGGCAGCGTGGGAACGTTGCTGTCAAACCAGGTCTGGTAGATTTTGGCGTAGGTGCCGTCGGCTATGATTTTCTTCAGGCCGGCGTTGATTTTGCCGCGCAGTTCGTCATTGCCTTTGGCCACGGCGATACCGAAATACTGGCGTTCGAATTTGGCATCGGACACCAGTTTGAACTCTTTTTCCGGATGGGTTTTGATATAGAACTTGGCCACGCCGACGTCGCCCACGGCCGCGCCGATACCGTCTTCATACAGCTCTTGCAGCATTAACGGGGTATTGTCGAAACGTTTGATGGCGGTGTTGTTTTTGCCTAACACGTCGGACACCACGATGTCGCCGGTGCTGGAGTTGACTACGCCGACCTTCAGCGTTTTCAAGGCGGCGATGGAGTCGACGCTGGAGTCTTTGGGGACCACGATAGCCTGCTCTGCCGGGAAGTAAGGTGCAGAAAAATCAACCATTTGTTTGCGTTTGTCGGTAATGGTGATGCCGGAAATAATGATGTCGCGATCGCCGGAGTTCAGCGTTGCGAAAATACCTTCCCACGGCGTATTCACCAGTTTGACCTGAAAGTTCTCGGCCTTGGCCACGGCCTTGATGATATCGATATCAAAGCCTTCCAGCTGTTTGCTGCTGTTTTCGAATTCGAACGGACGGTAGGTGCCGCCAGAGCCGACGACGTAGATAGGCTCAGCCGCCAGGACTGAGGCCGACAGGGTGGCGGCCAGGCAGGCGCCAATCATAACTAAAGATTTAAACATCGCTATCCCCGGTAATTAAAAATGATCCATTGGATTTATTTATGCACTATGAGTGCATAAAAATAATCTTTAATGAATAAAAACACAACTCCTACCTGATGGTGAAATTTTTAATGGTGTTAAATATGCAGTTTGTGCTTGTCGGTGGCGAATGCTTTGGTGAAATCAGCGGGTAGCCAGTTTTTCTTACTGCATAACCGGAAAAAACGCTGAAGGGGAAAAATGCGGGGGCGTTGGTTGGTTTTTCTGCGGTGAAAGTGGTTTTTTTTGCCGCTTTCGAAGTGAATTTAGGTTATAAACTCAGGAAATTATCATCCTACTCTGAATTTGGCGGCGAAATGCCGTTCTCTGTGTGGAGTCCAACGAAAAGTTGTGGGATGATTGGTCGGTTTTTCAGGGGGCGGAGATGGGAAAACTTACGCTGCTATTGCTGGCATTGCTCGGTTGGTTACAGTATTCACTGTGGCTGGGCAAAAATGGTGTTCACGATTACGTGCGGGTCAATGAAGACGTTGCGCTCCAACAGGGCAGCAATGCTAAATTGAAAGCGCGTAACGATCAGCTGTTCGCCGAAATCGACGATTTGAACGGCGGTCAGGAAGCGATCGAAGAGCGTGCGCGCAATGAACTGAGCATGATTAAGCCCGGTGAGACTTTCTATCGTCTGGTTCCTGACCAATCCAGACGCAACGCGGCGTCCGCCTCGCAAAATAACCTACAAAAGTAACGCATGAATCACTCCGCAGGAACCTTTCCATCGGTGATCGCCGTCCTGCCCGCTGCCGGTATTGGCAGCCGCATGCAGGCTGATTGCCCAAAGCAATATTTAACCATCGGCCACCAAACCATTCTCGAACACGCGATCTATGCGTTGCTGCGCCATCCGCGCATCTCGCAGGTGATTGTGGCAATCGGGCCGGATGACCAGCAGTTTCACCAGTTGCCGATTGCGCAAGATCCCCGCGTGCAGGTCACCATCGGCGGACAGCAACGCGCTGACTCGGTAATGGCGGGCTTGCAGTTGGCCGGCGAGGCCAAATGGGTACTGGTGCACGACGCGGCGCGCCCCTGTCTGCATGCCGACGATCTCGATCGCCTGTTGGCGATTACCCAACACAGCGACGTGGGGGGCATTCTGGCCGCGCCGGTGCGTGACACCATGAAGCGTGCAGAGCCTGGCCACGGTGCCATTTCTCATACGGTAGAACGTCAGGACCTGTGGCATGCGTTAACGCCGCAGCTGTTCCCGCTGGCGTTGCTCAAGCAGTGCCTGCAGCGCGCGCTGGATGACGGGGCGACGGTGACCGACGAGGCTTCGGCCCTGGAGCACTGCGGCTATCACCCGTTGCTGGTCAACGGGCGTTCGGACAATATTAAGGTCACGCGGCCGGAAGATTTGGCGCTGGCGGCATTCTATTTAACTCAGTTAGACAATTAAGGAGCGCATCATGCGTATCGGCCACGGTTTTGACGTACATAAATTTGGCGGCGAAGGCCCGTTGGTGATCGGTGGCGTTCGTATTCCTTATGAAAAAGGTTTGCTGGCCCACTCCGACGGCGACGTAGCACTGCACGCCGCGACCGATGCCCTGCTGGGCGCGGCGGCGCTGGGGGATATCGGCAAGCTGTTCCCGGATACCGACCCAGCCTTCAAAGGTGCCGATAGCCGCGAGTTGCTGCGCGAAGCCTGGAAACGCATCCGTGCCAAAGGCTATCGTCTGGGGAACCTGGACATCACTATTATTGCCCAGGCCCCTAAAATGGCACCGCACATCCCGCAAATGCGCATCTTCCTGGCGGAAGATCTGCAATGCCATATGGACGACGTTAACGTCAAGGCTACCACCACCGAACAACTCGGTTTCACCGGGCGTGGCGAGGGTATTGCCTGCGAAGCGGTTGCCTTGTTGATCAAGGAATAAGCGCATGGATATGGCTAACCTGACCTGGCTGCATGGCCAGCCGCAAAGCACCGGCGTGCTGAAGGCCAACCCGGAAGATTTCGTGGTGGTGGAAGACCTGGGCTTTGAGCCGGATGGCGAAGGCGAACACGTGCTGGTGAACATCCGCAAAAACGGCTGTAACACCCAGTTCGTCGCCGATTATCTGGCGCGCTTTGCCGGTATTCATGCCCGCTCCGTCAGCTACGCGGGCCTAAAAGATCGCCATGCGGTAACCGAACAGTGGTTCTGTTTGCATCTGCCAGGGAAAGAAACGCCGGACTTTACCCAGTTCTCATTGGAAGGTTGTGAAGTGCTGGCCAGCGCCCGCCACCTGCGCAAAATGCGGATTGGCACGTTAAAAGGCAATGCCTTTACCCTGGTGCTGCGTCATATCTCCGATCGTCAGGATGTAGAGCAACGCCTGCAGGCGATTGAGGCCGGCGGTGTACCGAATTACTTCGGCAGCCAGCGCTTTGGGCGCGGCGGTAACAATCTGGTGATGGCACGGCGCTGGGCGAATGACGAGATCCGGGTGAAAGAACGCAGCAAGCGTAGCTTTTATCTTTCCGCCAGCCGCAGCGCTCTGTTTAACCTGATCGCCAGCCGGCGATTGGCCAACCAGCAGCAACATACCGTGATGGAAGGGGATGCCCTTCAGCTTAGCGGTCGTGGCAGTTGGTTTGTTGCCAAACCGGAAGAGCTGGAAGCGTTGCAGCAACGCCTGGAGGCCGGTGAGCTGATGATTACCGCTCCTTTGCCGGGTGATGGTGAGCCGGGCACCGCCGGGGAAGCGTTGAGCTTCGAACAGCAGTGCCTGCTGGAACAGCCGGAGCTGATGTCGCTTTTAAAGCGCGAACGCGTAGATCCGGCCCGCCGAGCATTGCTGTTACAGCCGAAAGATATGCAGTGGGACTGGTGGGACGATGCCACCGTCGAACTGCGTTTCTGGTTGCCGGCCGGCAGTTTCGCTACCAGCGTGGTGCGCGAAATTATGCGGCAGGACAGTAGCGATGCGGACATTAGCGAGTAATAATCAAGAAACCTGCGCAAGCAGGTTTTTTTTCGCCATAAGATTGGCTCGCGGCAGTTTAGCCTTGAGTTCCCTGCCTTTTCCCATGGTCACTGGACATGGCGGGGGCAGTAAACATAATATCTGCTGATTAAGCGCCTCCTTTTGGGCGGTCATATCGAGTAGTTAAATCCCAGGCTGCGTTAAGCGGTGCCTGGTTGAGAGATAAAAAGAAGACAACCTCTTATGCGGATATTGCTGAGTAATGACGACGGTGTTACCGCCCCAGGCATTCAGGTGCTGGCGGCAGCGCTGCGAGAGTTTGCTGAGGTGCAGGTTGTGGCACCCGATCGTAACCGCAGCGGTTCTTCCAATGCGCTGACGTTGGAATCCCCATTGCGCACCCTGACGATGCCCAATGGGGATATCGCCGTACAGCAAGGAACACCGACCGATTGCGTCTACCTGGGGGTGAATGCCCTGATGCAACCTGCGCCGGATATTGTGGTTTCCGGTATCAATGCCGGCCCCAATCTGGGCGATGACGTTATCTACTCCGGCACCGTGGCTGCCGCCATGGAAGGGCGCCATTTGGGCTTGCCTGCGCTGGCCGTGTCGTTGAACGGCCATCAGCATTATGCTGCGGCGGCGGCGATCACCTGCCGGGTGCTGCGAGCCTTGCTGCGTGAGCCGTTGCGCACCGGTAAAATTCTCAATATCAACGTGCCGGACTTGCCGTTGGATGAGATAAAAGGCATCCGAGTGACCCGCTGCGGCAGCCGTCACCCGGCAGATAAGGTGTTCTGCCAACAGGACCCGCGCGGGCAAAACCTCTACTGGATCGGGCCGCCGGGTGATAAGTTTGATGTCGGGCCGGACACGGATTTCGCTGCGGTAGAACAGGGTTATGTGGCGATCACGCCATTGCAGGTGGATTTGACCGCCTATGCGGCCCAGGACGTGGTAAAAACGTGGTTAACCAAAGCAGGGGTTGGCGGGGAATGGTGAACAAGCGTATGCACACATTGCTGACGCAACTGCGTCAACAAGGGATCCAGGACGAACGATTGCTGCTGGCCATTGAGGCCGTGCCGCGTGAGCGCTTTGTTGATGAAGCGCTTGAGCACAAGGCTTATGAGAATACCGCGCTGCCGATCGGCTCGGGTCAAACGATCTCCCAGCCCTATATGGTGGCACGGATGACCGAGCTGCTGAACCTGACGCCCACTTCGCGAGTTCTTGAGATTGGCACGGGTTCCGGCTATCAGACCGCCATCCTGGCGCATCTGGTGCAGCACGTGTGCTCGGTTGAGCGTATCAAGGGATTGCAATGGCAGGCGAAGCGCCGCCTGAAGCAACTCGATCTCCATAATGTTTCCACTCGCCACGGCGACGGCTGGCAAGGGTGGGCGTCGCGGGGGCCGTTTGACGCCATCATTGTCACCGCCGCGCCGCCGGAAATTCCCCCGGCGCTGATGGAACAGTTGGACGACGGTGGCATTTTGGTGCTGCCGGTCGGTGAGCAGGCCCAAACCCTCAAACGTATTCAGCGTCAGGGGAACGAATTTGTTATCGATACCGTCGAAGCGGTACGCTTTGTTCCTTTGGTGAAGGGCGAATTGGCCTAGCGATTGTCTGAATTTTCGGCAGGAAATGAAATCTGTTGCACTTTCATCCCCTCCGGTTAAGGTTTTAGCGTTTCAATAAAACTAATTTTCAATACAATTGCCTTTCTGCGCAGTTGTCTTATGGTGCAGCAGCGCTAATGTGGTTAGCATTGGCGCGCTGTTTTGAGGCTCCGGCATGAGGTTTTCTGACGTTCAGGAATCGGCCGCGGGCACCTTTCATTGTAGGAACGTAGAGAATGTTAAAAGCTCAGCTACGATGTAAAGGGTATTTTGGATATATCGCTGATATTGCTGTCATGGGGGAAGCATGAGCACGGGAAGCCCAATGATTACATTACGCCGGGTTGCGGTGTGTACGATGGTAAGTTTGTGGTTGGCGGGTTGTACGAACACTGCGTCAACATCGGCCCCTATCAGTAGTGTGAACGGTGGTGGCGCCGGAGCCGCTGCATCCAGCAACGCTGGAACACAGGCTGGCTCTGAGGGGCACATTGTTTACAACCGCAGTTATACTTCGATCCCCAAAGGGAGCTACAGCGGTAATACCTATACGGTTAAGCGTGGAGACACGCTGTTTTACATCGCCTGGATCACCGGAAATGATTACCGTGACCTGGCGCAACGCAACAATATTCCTGAGCCTTACAGCCTGAATGTGGGTCAAAACATTCAGCTTGGTAATGGTTCGGCAGCTGGAAACGGCGGCATGCTGGCGGCAACAGACGCCACCAGCGGCGGCGTACCAAAGCCGCCATCGACCTCCCAGATACAAACTGCAACGGTTGATTCTCAATCAACTAACGCGTATTCTGATAATTCGGGTAAACAGAATGTAGGTAAGATGTTACCTGCAGCAGGCGCAGTGGCGGCAACTACCGCAACAGCCCCTGTTACCGCACCGGTCGTTGCTCCACCAGTGAGCAGCACCGTCAGCAACAGCGCTCCGGTAAGTACCTGGAGATGGCCGACTGACGGGAAGATTATTGATAACTTTTCCTCATCAGAAGGTGGGAATAAAGGTGTCGATATCGCCGGGTCCCGTGGGCAGCCTATCTTCGCTACCGCCGATGGTCGTGTAGTGTACGCAGGCAACGCTTTACGGGGTTACGGTAATCTGATCATCATCAAACACAATGATGATTACCTGAGCGCCTACGCTCACAACGACACAATGCTGGTCCGGGAACAACAAGAAGTGAAGGCGGGTCAAAAAATAGCCACCATGGGTAGCACCGGAACCAGTTCAGTACGTTTGCATTTTGAAATTCGTTACAAGGGGAAATCCGTAAACCCGCTGCGTTATCTTCCGCAGCGATAGATTGGGCAGAATACGCTGTTATTCTGCTCGCGGTATCACGGGTAGGAGCAGCATATGAGCCAAAATACGCTGAAAGTTAACGAGTTACATGATGATGCGGATTTCGACGAGAACGCAACGGAAGCGGAATCATTCGACGAAAAAGCACTGGTAGAAGAAGAGGCCAGTGAGAATGATCTAGCGGAAGAAGAGTTGTTGTCACAAGGCGTGACCCAACGCGTATTGGATGCGACGCAGCTCTATCTGGGCGAAATCGGTTATTCTCCGCTGCTTACCGCAGAGGAAGAAGTTTATTTTGCGCGGCGTGCACTGCGCGGTGACGTGCCGTCCCGCCGCCGAATGATTGAAAGCAACCTGCGGCTGGTGGTGAAAATCGCCCGCCGTTACAGCAACCGCGGCCTGGCGCTGCTGGATCTGATTGAAGAGGGTAACCTCGGTCTGATCCGCGCAGTGGAAAAGTTTGACCCAGAACGCGGTTTCCGTTTCTCGACCTACGCTACCTGGTGGATCCGGCAGACGATTGAACGGGCGATCATGAACCAAACCCGTACTATCCGCTTGCCTATCCACATAGTTAAAGAACTGAATGTCTATTTGCGCACCGCGCGCGAGCTTTCTCACAAACTGGATCATGAACCGAGCGCTGAAGAGATTGCAGAGCAACTCGACAAGCCGGTGGATGACGTCAGCCGCATGCTGCGCCTGAACGAACGTATCACTTCTGTGGATACGCCGTTGGGTGGGGATTCGGAGAAAGCGCTGTTGGACATTCTGGCAGACGAGAAAGACAACGGACCGGAAGACACCACGCAAGACGATGACATGAAGCAGAGCATCGTGAAATGGCTGTTCGAACTGAACGCCAAACAGCGTGAGGTGCTGGCGCGTCGTTTTGGCCTGTTGGGCTACGAAGCGGCGACGCTCGAAGATGTGGGCCGTGAAATTGGCCTGACTCGCGAGCGAGTTCGTCAGATCCAGGTTGAAGGTTTGCGTCGCCTGCGTGAAATACTGCAGATGCAGGGCCTGAGTATCGAGGCACTGTTCCGCGAGTAACGTTGGCAGTTGAACCGCATCAAAATAAAAACGGTGAGCATAATGCTCGCCGTTTTTTTTTAACGAATACTGCAAAACCGCGATTAGGGAAAGACCCGCCGCCGCCCGCTGGTCGAGGGTTAATGCGATCTTTTTGCTGTCAGCCTATAGAACATTCTTAGAAGTCGCCGATGCGCTGGCACGACGGGAATGAGATCAGTGAGCGTCGTAAAGGTTGGCTTTGGTTGCGTGCGCGACGTAGCTGATTGCTTCCTGTGCACGGACGCTATTGCCGGCTTTATCCAGGGGGGGTGAGTAGACCGCAATGGCGTATTGGCCAGGGACGACGGCGACCATACCGCCGCCAACACCGCTTTTGGCTGGGACACCTACGTTGTATAGCCATTGCCCTGAGCCGTCATAGAGACCGGCAATCGCCATTTCTGACAGCACGTTTGGGACGTATTGTTGCTGCAGTAGCTGCTTGCCAGTGAAGGGGGATTTCCCCGCGTTTGCCAATACGGCCCCCATCTTGGCCAGTTGCTCAGTGGTGGCGCTCACCGAACACTGTTTGGTGTAGATATCGAGCGCTTCGTCGGCATTGCTGTACATGCGGCCATAAGACATCATCAAGCGACTCAGCGCCTGGTTATGCTGGTTAGTCACGGATTCGGAATGATAAACGTCAAGATTAATGCTCAATTTAGCATCGGCATAGGCGTTCATATTATCGATAATCTGTTGCCAACGATCGTTGGCATTTTTCGCATTGATAAAGCTGACGGTGCTAATGGCGCCGGCATTAACCAGTGGATTCTGCGGGCGCTCTGGACGCAGTTCGATGGCGAGGCCAGAATTAAAGGGTAATCCGGTTGAGTTTGCACCCAGCTCATTCAGTACTTTGTCAGCGCCATGTTGATTTAATGCGATAGATAAAGAGAATATTTTGGTTAATGATTCCAGTGGAAATGTTTTTTGTGTATCTCCGGCGGTATAGAGCTTGCCATCTACAGTTGCAATCGCGATAGCGTAATTTTTATCACTGTAAGCCGCCAATGCAGGAATATAATCAGCAACCTTACCACGATTGTCATTTTTAAATTTCTGATAAGCCGATTGCACGATGGCAGCATAGTCGGGAGAGTCAGCAGCTAAGGCGCCGGTGCTTGTCAGGGAAATGAACGGAATGGAAAAAACTATAGCTAAAAGCTTAGGTTTCATAAAATGACTCCTACAGGATGGATAGGTGTTTGTATTAAATAAAATGACTGACGTGGGCATTCACAATGGGCATTTTGAAAGTGAGAGTGCTTTATTTATTTAAATACATGCAGCTATAACAGTGCTGTTTTCAAAGGGTTTTAATAACAGTGTGGTGGTACAGAGCACCGTGGGGAGGGTTGTGCTTTCTCCAATGCTGTAGCAGCGGGCGATCCCGCATTGACAACTGACTGGATATATTGAGGCCTAATTATTCGCTTCGATATGCATCACGTCCAATTGATTATTTTAATTGATAGACAATGGCTAATAGCCATGGCGAATCAAAAACAGGATATGAAACATCATTACCTTCATTGTGTAACAATAACGATAAACCTTATTAAATAAAAACGGTGAGCATGATGCTCACCGTTTGCTGTTTATGCGTCGAGTTAGACCATATTCTTCAGGCGGTAAATCCATTCCAGCGCCTGGCGCGGAGACAGTGAATCCGGATCCAGGGCTTCAAGCGCTTCAACCGCCGGAGAGGTTTCCTCGTTCAACAGCGTCATTTGGGTGGCGTCAACGGTACCGCTGGCGGTGTGGCTGGAGATGGCTTCCAGTTCCCGCAATTTCTGGCGCGCGCGTTTGATCACTTCACGCGGCACCCCGGCCAGTGCGGCAACCGCCAGCCCGTAACTTTTGCTGGCGGCACCGTCCTGCACGCTGTGCATAAAGGCGATGGTGTCACCGTGCTCGAGCGCATCCAAATGCACGTTAACCACTCCTTCCATTTTTTCCGGCAGGGTGGTCAGCTCAAAGTAATGGGTGGCGAACAGGGTCATGGCCTTGATGCGGCTGGCCAGATTTTCGGCACAGGCCCAGGCCAGGGATAAACCGTCATAGGTCGAGGTGCCGCGGCCAATCTCGTCCATCAGCACCAGGCTGTGTTCGGTGGCGTTATGCAGGATATTGGCCGTTTCGGTCATCTCAACCATAAAGGTGGAGCGGCCGGAGGCCAGATCGTCAGCCGCACCTACGCGGGTAAATATGCGATCGACCGGGCCAATGACCGCCTTGCTTGCCGGCACGTAGCTACCGATATGGGCCATCAGTACGATCAGCGCCGTTTGGCGCATATAAGTACTTTTACCACCCATATTAGGACCGGTAATGATCAACATTCGGCGTTGGGGCGACAGTGACAGCGGGTTGGAGATAAAGGGTTCGCTCAACACCTGCTCCACCACCGGGTGGCGACCTTCGGTGATGCGCACGCCAGGCTGCTCGCTCATGGTCGGGCAGGCGTAGTTCAGCGTTTCGGCGCGTTCAGCCAGGTTGGCCAGCACGTCCAGTTCTGCCAAAGCCGCAGCGCTTTGTTGCAATTCACCCAGATGTGGCAACAGCAAATCGAACAGCTCTTCGTACAGGCCTTTCTCGATGGCCAGCGCTTTCCCTTTAGAGGTCAGCACCTTGTCTTCGTACTCTTTCAGTTCGGGAATGATGTAGCGTTCGGCGTTTTTCAGCGTCTGACGACGCACGTAATGGATCGGTACCAGGTGGCTTTGCCCGCGACTGACCTGAATGTAATAGCCATGAACGCCATTGAAACCGACCTTCAGCGTATCCAGCCCCAGTTTTTCGCGCTCGCGGATCTCGAGACGGTCGAGATAGTCGCTGGCACCATCGGCCAAGGCTCGCCATTCGTCCAGCTCGCTGTTGTAGCCGGGGGCGATAACGCCACCGTCGCGGACCAGCACCGGCGGAGCTTCCACCACGGCGCGCTCCAGCAAGTCCTGCAGTTCATCAAACTGGCCCACCTGTGACAGCAGGTGCTGCACATGCGGAGTGTTTACGCCTTTTAACAGCGCATGGATATCCGGTAACTGCTGGAAGGCATGACGCATGCGTGCCAGATCGCGCGGACGGGCGCTGCGCAACGCCAAACGGGCGAGGATACGTTCCAGATCGCCGACCTGACGCAAAGAGGGTTGCAGATCGGCATACAGATCCTGCAGTGCACCGATGGCTTGCTGACGATCATTCAGTACCTTGATGTCACGAGTCGGCATATGCAGCCAGCGCTTAAGCATACGGCTGCCCATGGCCGTGACGCTGTGATCGAGGATCGCCGCCAGGGTGTTTTCAGTACCGCCGGACAGATTCTGGGTCAACTCGAGGTTACGCCGGGTGGCGGCGTCCATGATGATGCCGTCCTGTTGACGCTCCATGGTGATGCCACGGATGTGCGGCAATGAGGTGCGCTGAGTATCTTTGACGTACTGCAGCAGGCAGCCGGCGGCACGCAGTGCCTGATGGGCCTGTTCAACGCCGAAGCCGGTAAGATCGCGGGTGCCGAATTGCAGGTTAAGCTGCTGACGGGCGGTCTCCGGTTCGAATTCCCACAGCGGGCGACGACGCAGACCATGGCGCTGCTCAATCAGCGACATCTGTTCAAAGGTTTCGGGATAAAGCAGCTCGGCGGGATTAGTGCGTTGCAGCTCGGCCGCCATGGTCTCGATATCTGCCGGTTCGGCAACGCGGAAACGGCCGGAGCTGATGTCCAGCGTCGCGTAACCAAAGCCACGTGCGTCCTGCCAGATGGCGGCCAGCAGGTTGTCCTGACGCTCCTGTAACAAGGCTTCATCGGTGATGGTGCCAGGCGTGACGATGCGCACCACTTTGCGCTCAACCGGACCTTTACTGGTGGCCGGATCGCCGATTTGTTCGCACAGGGCAACGGATTCACCAAGCTGCACCAGTTTGGCCAGGTAGTTTTCCACCGCGTGATGGGGGACACCGGCCATGGGAATAGGCTCCCCTGCCGAGGCACCGCGCTTGGTCAGCGAAATATCCAGCAGTTGGGACGCGCGCTTGGCATCATCGTAGAACAGCTCGTAGAAGTCGCCCATGCGGTAGAACAGCAGGATCTCGGGATGCTGGGCCTTGAGGCGCAGGTACTGCTGCATCATTGGCGTGTGTGAATCGAGCTTGTCGGTGCTATTCATAAGATTACTGTTTCCAATCCATTGAATTTAAAATGAGTTTTGACGCTGTTTTTCATCGTTAGGTTTCACGCCGTTTTACAAAAAATCACGCCTGCAGGCGGCCGCAGGGCGAGGTAAAGCCATTTATCAAACCGATCCCAAACGGAACGGAGGGCGCCGCGGCTACCGGCGATGGGGATCAATAAGCTTTTTATACCGACGCTATACTAGCCCAGCGGGTAATCCGCTGTCACAGGTAAAAATGGGGAGCGCTGCGCAAAGTGAGTTTGTAAGGCTGGTATAAAGTTGCATGAACTCAAACTCACCAGAAATGAAGGGATTGTCGGGCATCTGAGCCGAAAGATGAAGAAGCAAAAGTCATTAGAGTAGATGGCAGCTAAAGAGTTGGTCCAGTTCCGTCCCGTGATAGTGGGTTAAATATTGACATATCTTCTGCTCGGTAGTTTACTATTTGTATTATTGTCGAACCATAGGTGAATCTATGGCATCAAAACTAAACTGGCTTTTGCAAAATACGGCCCCGGGATCTCTGGTGTTGCAGTCTTGGTTGACAAAAAACGCTATCAGCCCCTCTTTAGCCAATAAATATATGCACAGCAACTGGTTGCAAAAACTGCGCTCTGGGGTTTATGCCCGTACTGGACGTGAACCACAGTGGGGCGACGCTGTCCTGTGCCTGCAAAACCAGCTCGGGGTTTCTGTGCATTTGGCGGGGTTGACCAGCTTGGCTTACCAAGGACGCTCTCATTATCTTCAGCTAACACGGCAGCCTGTTTGGCTCTGTGTAGAAGACAAAGCTTCGTTACCAAAGTGGTTCAAAGAATTCCCCCATGTTGAGTGGCTTTTTTTTTCGAATCAGAAACTCGATATGCATGACGAAAAATATCTGACAGAGATAGACATTAAGGGAGGGCAGTTAGTAGCGAGTGTGCCGGAGTTAGCGGCTTACGAGATTGCTAATGCAGTCCCGGGTTCGCTTTCATTTGAGCACGCAGCGGAGCTGTTTCAGGGGTTGGTCAATCTGAGTCCACGTAAAGTCGAAACGTTGTTACGATCGAGCCGAGCAGTGAAAACTAACCGCCTTTATCTGTTTCTTGCCGATTACTATGCCCACGTATGGAGTAAGCGAATAGATAAAGCCAACATCGATTTGGGGGCCGGGAAACGGCAGATCGTAGCCGGTGGCAAGCTGGACCCAAAATATCAGATCACTGTTCCCGAGCGTTTCGTTAGCAAAGGGATCTCATATGGATAAGCAATCACCTTATTATCGGCAAGTGGCGTTACTGCTCAGCGCATTACCTGTTGTAGCATCAGAGCGATGCTTTGCGCTCAAAGGTGGAACGGCCATAAACTTATTTGTTTGTCAGTTTCCACGTTTGTCGGTTGATATCGATTTGGCTTACATTCCGCTGGAAAACCGAGATGTCGCATTACCCAATGTTAGGGCTGCATTGGCACGTATCGCAGAAGTATTGCAACAACAAGCCGGTGTTTCGGCTGTGCTACAAGATAACCGTGCAGATGAAATGCGTATCGTGGTCTCTTCTCAGGAAGCACAGATAAAGATTGAGGTTTCGCCTGTTACGCGGGGCACTCTGTATCCTCCAGAAGAGCGTGATGTTGTTGAAGCGGTAGAAGACGAGTTCGGTTTTGCCACTCTTCAGATTGTATCTCTTGCCGATCTCTATGGTGGCAAGCTTTGCGCTGCACTGGATAGGCAGCATCCCCGTGATTTTTATGACGTCAAAATGCTACTCGAAACGGGTGGGATCGATCGCCACATCTTTAATGGATTTATCACCTATCTACTGGGACACCCGCGCCCGTTATCAGAGGTACTTAATCCCCGCTGGAAAGATATTTCTGAACTATATGCGAATGAATTTAATGGAATGACATTCGATGCGGTCACTCTGGAAGAACTCAATGCGATACCCAACTTAATGGTCGCTGCTCTCAAAGCACAATTCACACGGCGTGATTATGATTTTCTGATGGCTTTCAAGAGTGGCCAACCGGACTGGAGTCTGGCTCCTGAAGAGCAGGTCCAGCATCTACCCGCAGTGAAGTGGAAGCTGCAGAATATCGGCAGGATGCCCGAAGATAAGCATACTCAGGCGTTGGCGAAGCTTGAGGCCGTTCTCACCGAATGGGTAGTTTAGAATTTTACCTATACATATACCTTGGGTTTTACAGTACGGTTTTTTTTAAACCCAATGCATGGTTTTCGCTGGGGGGCGCTGCACAAAGTGAGTTTGTAAGGCAAGGGAGATCGTTGCAGCGCACAGGACGCCGCTCGCGAAAGATCATAATGCTCCACCTTTGACGGGCTTGAGGAGCTTATTCTCCCGCAAGCCCGGAAGGGAAAGTGTCAGTCCGCAGCGGTGAGGGGCAGTTGGAGTTGATAGATGCGAAAGCTGTCGGGCACCTCGGCTGCGCGTCCAGGAAGCAAGCGGTGACGAATGCGCGATTCACTGACGAAAGCGCAGCCTTGCGGCGTGATATCCAGATTGACCGGTGACTCCATTCCTTCGCGAATCACTTCAATAGCGTGCATGCCCGCAGTGCCGGGGGACATAATCCGCAGGATCCTGCCCTGACCGCTTTTAATGCCATTTTCGAGTACGACCAGCGCGCCGTCCGGGGCTAATCCCATGCCGTCCGGATTCTCGATGGTGCGTGGCAGCCCTATTTCAGACAGCTTTGGCGTTTGTTCCCCATAGCTCAGGGTATAGAGCTTCCCGCTGCCGAAGTTGCTGATTGCCATGCTCCGATCGTTTATCAGGACAATACCTGCGGCACCGAGGCCACTTGGATCGGACAGGCGTGGATCGCGAAAGATGAACTTAAACTCGCTCTCGCCCGGGCGTAACCTCATGATGCTGCCCGCTTTGGTTTCGGTGACGTACACCGTGCCATCTTTGCCGACGACCAGGTCATTGCCCATTCCTCCCTCAGGTAGCGTTAAACTTCGATTGATCGTGGCATCCGAGATATTGAGGGCGAAAATACGGTGAGGGCGGGTTTGGCCTGCCGGCAGGAAATCGGGAGAGTTTCCCCATAACAGCCCATGCTGTTCATCCAGCCTCAGGGTGGTTGAGGAGAAAACGGTGTCGGCCCCGGCAAAGAAGGTCTGCCAATTCTCGTTCGGACGTTTGCGCAGGATACGCCCACTGGTGATCAAGCCTACGTACAACGTTCCGTCAGAGGCACGGGCTATGCCATTTGGATAGCGCGCGCCAGGCGGTAGCTTCAGGCTGGTTGATGTGCAGGCGGGGGTTGAAATGGGTGCCGCGGAAACGGAAACCGCAGGCATCATCATGGCTAATGCCAGGGCGGTTAATGCGACCCGTGCAGGGTGATATTTCAATAGGTTTAACATGAAGCCTCTCTTGTTCTGGATGATGGGGGTTACCAACGCGGAGGGCGAATTTGCTCTTTCATGGGTGCTTCAAGCGATGCGATTTCCTGACTGGACAGCGTGAGAGACAGTGCCTTAAGGGCATCCTGGAGATGGTGCGATTTGGACATGCCCACAATGGGGGCCGCGACCGCCGTTTTGGACACCAGCCAGGCGAGGGATACCTGAGCCGCAGGCACTCCCCGAACGGCGGCGATGCTTTCGACGGCCTGGATGGATTGCTCTACTTCGCTTCTTCCACCGTACCAGCGTGAGCTTTGTTCGTCAGTTTCGGCGCGTATTGTGCCGGATCCCTTTGCTCCGGCCAGGGTGCCGCGAGCCAACGGCGACCAGGGTGTAAGGCCAATACCTTCCTCCTGACACAGCGGAATTAAATCCAGTTCATCTTCGCGCGTGATCAGGTTGTACTGACTTTGCATGGAAATAAAGGAGGCCAATTTATTATGACGCTGAAAATCCAGCATTTTCATAAAGCGCCAGGCATGCATGGAAGACGCGCCGAGGTAACGGATTTTGCCGGCACGCACCAAGGTATCGAGCGTGTCGGCCGTTTCCTCAATCGGCGTTTCCTCATCGAAACGGTGCATGACGAACAGGTCTATATAGTCTGTCCCCAGACGCTGTAGAGAAGCCTCGACGCTCTGAATGATATGTTTGCGCGACAGGCCGCGGCTGTTGGGATGTTCGCTCGTAGGGAAGAACGCCTTGGTGGCTATCACCATATCCTCCCGGCGAGCAAAGTCTTTCAACGCACGGCCGAGAATGCGTTCGCTTTCGCCTGCGGAGTAGATATTGGCGGTATCGAAAAAGTTAATTCCGGCTTCCAGCGCGTCACGGATAAAAGGGCGGGCTTGGGCTTCGGGTAATACCCAGGGCCGCCAGGCGGGATCTCCATAGGTCATGCAGCCCAGACAGAGACGGGAAACTTTCAGGCCGCTGTTACCAAGGCGAACGTAGTGCATCATTTTTCCTTCTGAGGTGCGGGTTAAGGGGCGGCATGCTTGCCTTTCAACGCATTCCGGCGATGGTGTAGCCACCGTCGACCAGCAGGCTTTGGCCGGTAATAAAGCGGGCGTCATCCGTTGAAAGCCACACGGCGACATCAGCGATATCTTCAGGCAGGCCGAGGCGTTGAGCGGGCGTGTGGGCGATGAACGGCGTGAAGGCGGAAGGATCAGAGATACTGCTATGGGCCATCGGCGTATCGATAATGCCGGGATTGATGTTATTGATGCGAATAGCTTTTTCGCCATATTCAAGCGCCACCGCACGGATCAGTGCATCGAGGGCCCCTTTGCTGGCGGAATAACTTGATGAACCGGCAAGCGCGCCTTTGGCGAGCCAGGAGGAAGTATTGACGATAACGCCGCCTGCATTCTGCGCCAGAAACGTCTCGACCTGGTATTTAATCGAGAGCCACACGCCCCGGAGATTGGTGGCTATCACCGCGTCGAAATCCGCGCTGGTTTGCTGATGAATGGGGACGAAGTTACCGAGAATGCCGGCATTGTTGAAGGCGATATCCAGCCGCCCGTAGTGAGCCGTCACCGTGTCGAGCAGGCGGCGGATATCCTCTTCCTGCGTAATGTCCGCCACCACGGCCAGCGCGTCGCCGCCCTCTTTGATCACGTCGAGCCGGGTGGCCTCGATTTCTGCCCAACGTCGCCCGGCCAGCACCACTTTGGCGCCTTCACGGGCATAGGCCAGGACGGCGGCGCGCCCGATGCCGGTGCCCCCTCCGGTGACCAGAACGACTTTTTCTTGCAGACGTTTGCGCAGCGGCGTTTGTACTGAATCAGCATATTGAGTCATGGCGTTAATACCGGGTAATTGAACACTTCACCATGCTATGTTGTTGCCATATGGATAACTATCCGTTAAAAATTCATCTCACTATTAAATTATTTATATCAATCTAATGAAAAAAACCGACCTGTCAGGGCTGGTGGCCTTTGTGGCTATTGCCAAAGAACGCAGTTTCAGGCGAGCCGCAGCCAGGCTTGGTGTGACGCCACCCACCCTTAGCCACACCATGCGCGAGCTGGAGGCTCAGGTCGGCATTCGTTTGTTGAATCGAACCACGCGTAATGTGTCGACGACCGAGGCGGGTGAGCATTTGTTGGCGAAGCTGGCGCCGGCGTTTACGGACATCGATACCGCTCTGGAAGGCTTGAATGGCTTTCGCGACCAACCCCAGGGGCTGGTCAGGATCAATGCCCCCCGAACGGCCATTGAGCTGGCGCTGGTACCGCATTTGGGGCGCCTGGCGCGCGATTATCCCGGTATTACGCTGGAAATTGTGGCGGAGGAGGGGTTTGCCAATATTGTGGAACAAGGCTTCGATGCGGGCATCAGGCTTGGTGAAGACCTGCATAACGATATGCGAGCCGTACGGGTTACGCCGGATTTGCGGTTTGCCATCGTCGCCACGCCTGAATATTTTGAGCGCTATGGCAGGCCTGAGCATCCCGAAGATTTATTGAATCATCGTTGTATCGGATGGCGCAAGATTGCTTCGAGCAAGCTCCACAAATGGCATTTTAAAAAAGGTGACCAAATGCTTTCCGTGACGGTGAACAGCCCGCTGGTGCTTGATGATGCCAGGCTGATGCTGCAAGCCGCATTAACCCATGCCGGTATCGCCTTCGCGATAGAGCAGGAAGTGCGCGAGCACCTTGCCGCAGGGCGTCTGGAGCAAGTTATGGCTGAGTGGTGCGCGCCGTTCCCAGGCTTTTATCTCTATTACCCGAATCGCAGAAACCACTCGGTGGCATTGTCTACCGTCATTAATGTGGTGCGCTATCCCAGCCAGACAGGCCACAACGAAGAGTAATGCTTGCCCGTTAGCCAATCTTGCCGGTTCAAAAAAACTCTCATTCCCGCCGCTTTTTCGTCGGTCTTTACGCCAGCCCTTGGTGACCGGTTCTTATCAAGGGCGAACTATTTTCTGCTCACTTATCCCCCGCTGCACGATCCCGCGAGAAGAATAATCCATAAATACTCTGCATGTTTATAACGCATTGTTTATAATTGGTATTTGTTTATTTTTGATGAATTTATTCGATAATTTAAGGTTATTCGTGAGCCCGGTCACACTAATTTTTTATGCAAAATGTGAAGAGGGTCAATCGGAAAGGTCAAGGAGAGACGGTTCTCTCTATCAATGGCTTACCGGTCCGCTCCGATGCCTCCGTATACTGTTCTCAACCAGGGCAGAGCAACGGAAATTTTCATAAGGAATGTGCGTGAGGCAATCGCTATTGCATCTGGCAAACAAATGACACGGGGCTTTTTTGATTATCTTGAGGGATTGGGTATGGAAAAGAAAAAAATCTATCTGTTTTGTTCTGCCGGTATGTCGACTTCCCTGCTGGTTTCAAAAATGAAGGCGCAGGCCGAGAAGTACGAGGTGCCGGTGATCATTGCCGCCTATCCTGAGGCGCTGGCCGCAGAAAAGGGCGCTGAGGCAGATTTGATCCTGCTGGGGCCGCAGATTGCCTATACGTTAGCCGAAGTACAAAAACAGTTGCCCAATAAGCCCGTCGAAGTGATCGACTCCGCTCTATACGGCAAGCTCGATGGCCTTGGGGTGTTGAAGGCCGCGGTCGCCACCATAAAAAAAGCTAACCAATAAAGGGGTCTGCCGTGAATACGTTAATTGCCTCGTTGGAAAAGGTCATACTGCCTTTTGCCGTGAAAATTGGTAAACAGCCCCATGTTAATGCCATCAAAAACGGGTTCATTCGATTAATGCCGCTGACGTTGACCGGGGCGATGTTCGTTCTGATCAACAACGTATTCCTCAGTTTCGGCGAAGGCTCGTTCTTCTTTTCATTGGGGGTACGGCTGGATGCGTCCACCATTGAAACGCTAAACAGCCTGAAGACCATCGGTGGCAGCGTTTATAACGGCACCCTGGGGATTATGTCCCTGATGACGCCCTTCTTTATCAGTATGGCTTTAGCGGAGGAACGTAAGGTTGACCCGCTGGCGGCCGCGCTGCTGGCGGTTGCCGCCTTTATGACGGTAACGCCGTTCAGCGTCGGAGAGGCTTATGCCGTTGGTGCTAACTGGCTTGGCGGCGCCAACATCATTTCCGGCATGGTGATCGGCCTGGTGGTGGCGGAGATGTTTACCTTTGTGGTGCGCCGCAACTGGGTCATCAGCCTGCCTGACAGCGTACCTTCTTCCGTGTCTCGCTCGTTCTCCGCACTGATCCCCGGCTTCCTGATCCTGTCGATTATGGGCGTGATTGCCTATTGCCTGACGCTGTGGGGAACCAACTTCCACCAGATCATCATGGACAGCATCTCGGCTCCGCTGGCGAAAATGGGCAGCGTGGTCGGCTGGGTGTATGTGATGTTCTCCTCACTGCTGTGGTTCTTCGGGGTGCATGGCTCTATGGCGCTGGCCGCGCTGGACAGCGGCATCATGACGCCATTCGCGCTGGAAAACGTAGAGCTTTACAACAAGTATGGTTCGGTCGAAGCCGCCGTTGCCGCCGGCAAAGAGTTTCACATGTGGGCGAAGCCTTTCGTCGACTCCTATATCTATCTGGGGGGAACCGGGTCTACGCTGGGGCTGATTATCGCCATCTTTATCGCCTCGCGCCGTGAAGATTATCGTCAGGTCGCCAAGCTGGCTACCCCGTCGGGCATCTTCCAGATCAACGAACCTATCCTGTTCGGGCTGCCGGTGATCATGAACCCGGTGATGTTTATCCCGTTCATCCTGGTTCAACCGGTATTGACGATCATCACCACGGTGGCCTACTACACGGGAATGATCCCGCCGATCACCAACATTGCACCCTGGACCATGCCGGTGGGCCTGGGGGCGTTCTTCAACACCAACGGCAGTATCGTCGCCATGTTACTGAGCTTCTTCAACCTGGGCGTGGCGACCTTGATTTACCTGCCGTTTGTGATGATTTCCAACAAGGCGCAGAGCCAGATCGATCAGGCTACCGAAAGCGAAGAAGACATCGCCAAGGCGCTGAAATTCTAACTGTCAGTCCGGGGCAGCTGTTGCTGCCCCAGTTTTAGGGGCGTTTGGATGAAATATCAATTTGCTGACGATTTCTGGTGGGGAAGCGCGACCTCTGCGCCGCAGTCGGAAGGGGCCTCTGCACGGGATGGCAAAAGTCAGAACATCTTCGATTACTGGTATGACATTGCGCCAGAACGCTTTCATCATCGGGTCGGTCCGTCCGAGGCATCCACCTTTTATGACCATTTCCAGCAAGACATCCTGCTGTTAAAAAAGCTTGGGCATAACACCTTCAGAACCTCTATCTCCTGGTCACGGTTGATCCCGGACGGGGAGGGCGAGGTAAACCCGAAAGCCGTCGCTTTCTATAACGCGCTTATCGATGGCCTGCTGGCTGAGGGCATTACGCCGTTTATCAACCTTTACCATTTTGACATGCCGATGTGCATGCAGCGAAAAGGCGGCTGGGAAAGCCGGGCGGTGGTGGAAGCCTATGCCCGCTACGCCAAAACCTGTTTCAGCCTGTTCGGCGATCGCGTCACTCATTGGTTTACTTTTAACGAGCCGATTGTGCCGGTCGAAGCGGGCTATCTGAACGACCTGCATTATCCTTGCGTGGTTGATTTTAAAAGGGCCGTCGCGGTGGCTTACCACAGCGTACTGGCCCATGCCAAAGCGGTGAAGGCGTTCAGGGCGCTGGGCCATCAAGGTGCGATTGGCATTATTTTGAACCTGAGCCCGACTTACCCTCGTTCGAACAGCCGGGAGGATGGCGTGGCCGCCCATCATGCGGATCTGTTGCTGAACAAAAGCTTCCTCGATCCTGTGACCAAAGGGCGTTATCCGCAAGATCTGGTGGATATACTGCGGGCCAATGATTTATTGCCACAAACGGCACCGGAGGACGCACAGCTGATTGCCGACGGCGTGGTGGATATTCTGGGCGTCAATTACTACCAACCGCGCAGGGTTAAAGCGAAAGAAGGCTACCGGGCCGACGCACCCGTGACGATGCCGGAAGATCTGTTCAGCTATTACGACATGCCTAGCCGCAAGATCAATCCGCATCGGGGTTGGGAAATCTATGAAAAAGGGCTGTATGACATCCTGATGGATCTGAAGGAAAACTACGGCAACATTCCCTGCTATATTTCAGAAAACGGCATGGGCGTAGAGGGTGAAGAGGCCTTTATCGGCCCTACTGGGCGGGTGGAGGACGATTATCGAATCGACTTTATCCGCGATCATCTGAAATGGCTGCATCAGGCGCTGTCAGAGGGTTCCAACTGCAAAGGTTATCATTTGTGGACCTTTATCGACTGCTGGTCCTGGCTTAATGCCTACAAGAATCGCTACGGGTTAGTTCGGCTCGAGCGGGAGAGCCAACAGCGCACGCTGAAGAAAAGTGGCTATTGGTTTGCCGAGACGGCCCGGCAGAACGGCTTTGATTAACGGGAGCGCATGCGATGTCTGAGAGCCTGGTTTCGCTGAATGCGAACGACGTTAAGCTGATACGGGAGCAGGATTTCTTTAACTGCAAAGATTTCCATTTGTTTATTTATAACAAGGTGGAAAGCGCCACCGGGTTGCATCAGCACGATTACTACGAGTTCACCATCGTCCTGAGCGGCAAATGTTATCAGGAGATCAACGGCAAGCGCGTGCTGCTGGAACGGGGCGATTTTGTCTTTATCCCCATTGGTTCGCGCCATCAGAGCTTTTATGAGTTCGGCGCCGCGAAAATCTTCAATGTGGCGGTTGGCAAGGTGTTCTTCGAAGAGAACTATTTGCAACAATTGCCACGCTGTTTTGTCGCTTCCCAGGCCTACAGCCTGAAGAATGAATTCCTCGCCTACATCGAGTCGGTGGTGGGTTCCCCGCAGTTTCGCGAGGATGACTTTGCCGAATTCCTGGAAACGCTAACCTTTTATATCATCAGCCGCATTCGTCACTATAAGGAAGAGAGCGGCGAGGGGGACGATATCCCGCAGTGGCTGAAAAACACCCTGGCCGGCATGCATGATAAAGCGATGTTTGGTGAAAAGGCGCTGCTCAATATGGTGGAGTTGTCGGGAAAAACGCAGGAGTACCTGACTCGGGCGATGCGGCGCTATTACCATAAAACGCCGATGCAGGTGATTAATGAAATTCGCATCAACTTTGCCAAAACGCAGCTTGAAGTCACCAACTATTCGGTTTCGGATATTGCCTTCGACTCCGGCTATGGCGACGTGAGCCTGTTTATTAAAAACTTCAAAAGACTCACTGAAGTGACGCCGGGGAATTATCGAAAAAAGTTCTACGGCCCTGTTTAGGGCCGATCCCGATAAGCATTAACGCCGATATTCCGAATGCCTTTCAGGCCGCCAATAGCCTGATGAAATAAATTTCTTTGCTTAAGCGAAGGGGAATTGCCGTACCTGACGGACGGTATTCCCTTGCCAAAAATTTGTTAAATGGATGCCAAAATGGAAAAGTTACTGATAGTGAATGCCGACGATTTTGGTCTGAGCAAGGGACAGAACTATGGGGTGATTGAGGCGTTTCACTATGGGGTGGTCACTTCAACCACGGCAATGGTGAACAGCCCGGACGTACGGCATGCGGCCAGCCTCAGCCGGCTTTATCCTGGGCTGCAGATCGGCCTGCACTTTGTGCTGACTCACGGGCATCCGTTGACGGCCATGCCTTCGCTGGTCAACGAACGCGGAGAACTGGGCAAGTGGTTATGGGAAAGGGCAGAGTCCGAGTTGCTGAGCCTGGACGAAATCCATGATGAGTTGGTGAGCCAATACGACAGGTTCGTGGCAGTGTTTGGCAAAGCGCCGACGCATATCGACAGCCATCACCACGTGCATATGCTGCCGCAGATTTACCCGCTGGTGGAGGCGTTTGCACAGTCCCGCTCGATCCCGCTGCGCATTGGGCGCCAGGAAGTTGAACGGCAAGATATTCCATTGCGGTATGACCGCAGTACCGAGTGGTTTGATGCGGGTTTTTATGGCGAAGCGATATCCGAAGCGCTGTTTTTGCAGGTGCTCGAACGTGCCGATCAACGTGGTGCCAAGTCGGTGGAGATGATGTGCCACCCGGCGTTCCTGGATAACACGATTTTGGCGAGCAAATATTGCTACCCACGGCTTGTCGAAGTGGACGTTCTGACTTCGCCAGGCATGAAGAACGCCATCGCGGAACGCGGTTACCGTCTGGGATCTTTCCTCGATCTGTGACAAGCCCATCGGATACCGCGATGGCCCGCTTAAAGCATTGAGTGGGCCTTTTTCAGCCCGGTATCTTCATCAGGATCGGCGCCCTGCGGAACGGGGGGCTCCGCTTCTTCCTCGCCCGACGCTTCGCTGGCCTGCGGTTCTATCGGATCGGGGGCCGCCTCCGGTGGTGGCATGGTGTCGTGGATAATCTGTTCATCAAAGGTTGGGTTCAGCGCCGGCGAGAGCGGAGAACTGGTCAGGCTGTCCGGCAGGGGAATGTGCGGCAAGGGCGCATCCTGCACAAACTGCGATTCGTCCTGTTTTACCGTCCGGCTGAAGGCCACCAGAACTACACCACAGAGTGCAAAGAAGGCATACAGCGTATTCCCGCCCAGCGGCTCTATCAGTGCGCCGACCGCCAGGGGGCCGACACTGGCGCCCACGCCGAAGGCCATCAGCAAACAGGCGGCTAACGAGACGCGCCGCTCCGGCTCTATCAAATCGTTCGCCAGGGCAACCACCAAGGGATACAGCGTAAACTGCAGCATGCTGACGATAAAGCCCACCACCAATAGCACTGGGAAATCAATGTGCGGCACCAGCGCCAGCGGCAGCGCGGCCACGATCAATAAAATGGCGTTGATGCGCATCAACAGCGTACGGTTATAGCGATCCGACAGCCAACTGAGCGGGAATTGCGCCACCAGTCCGGCGAAGATCGATATCGCCATAAACAGGCCGGTCTGCTGGGTGGTCAGTGCCTGCATGCTGGCATAGACCGGAGCCAGCCCGTAGAAAGATCCCACCACCATGCCGATGACCAGCGTGGTCGCCAGCACCTTGGGGATGGCGCCGATAAAATAGCGTAGCTCCATCGGTGCCGGTGACATATGACGTGCATTGGTGCGGGTAGTCAGGGCGATAGGCACCAGGCAAAGCGCAAAGCACAGGGCGATCACCAGCAGAGTGGTAATGCCGAGGTTGGTTTGCAGCATCAGCACCACCTGACCTAACGACATGCCCAAATAGGTGGCAGCCATATAGAAGCCGAAGACCATCCCGCGCTGATTGGATTCCGACTGATCGTTCAGCCAGCTTTCCAGCACCATGAACTGACACATCATGCACAGGCCGATAATCAGCCGCAGAACCACCCACACGGGAATGTATTCCGTCAGGCCATGCCCAAGCACCGCCGCGGTAATAATGCCGGCGCAGGAAACGTAAGCGCGGATATGGCCGACGCGAGCAATCAGAAAATGACCGACCTTGCCGCCGATCACCAAACCGATGTAGTTGGCGGCAATAATCGCGCCGATCAACGCGCCGGTCACGTGAATAGAGGTTAAACGCAGGGAGATGTAGGTGGTGAGTAACCCTGAACCCAGCAGCATCAGCAGGGTGGTGGTATACAACGGAAAGAAGACGCCTAACGTTTTTTTCACTCTATCATCCTAATCTTTTATCCTGGTTTGCCATGGGCTGGCCATGCCGGCGGCAAAAACAACCCTGTGAGATCCCTCTTGATAAAACGCCGCTCATTAACCCGAACGCTACATTCGATACTAGCAGTTTGGGTTAAGGCTTAACACCGCATCGGCTGCGAAGCGTCGCGCATTTCTGTCATCGCCGCGTCAGATAAGCTTGATAAATGCTACTATCGGGCGCATATACCTGATTCGCTAAGGAGAGGTTATGAGTGAACAGCAACTGCGTAAACTCAGCGTTGCAGTAGGGGAAAAACTGAAGGCCAATGGCCAGTGGATCACCAGCGCAGAATCTTGCACCGGGGGCGCTATCGCCAAGGCCATCACCGATATTGCCGGCAGCTCCGCCTATTTCGACCGCGGTTTTGTCACCTACAGCAATACGGCGAAGCATGAGCTGTTAGGCGTGGCGGAAGCCACCCTGAATGCCCATGGCGCCGTAAGCGAAGAGGTGGTGCGCGAGATGGCTCAGGGGGCTTTGCATGCGGCTCGGGCCAACCTGGCGCTGTCGGTCAGCGGCATTGCCGGACCGGACGGTGGCAGCGTGGAAAAACCGGTGGGTACGGTCTGGTTTGGTTTTGCCGAATCCTCAGGACGCGTGCTGGCGAAAAAGATGCAATTTTCCGGCGATCGTGATGCGGTGCGGCTTCAGGCGACGATTTTCGCGCTGCAAACCGCCCTTGACGAATTTTTGTGAAATTAGGCTTGATACTGTATGACCATACAGTATAATTAGTGACATTTCCTGCACAACATACATTCAGTGGCAGTGTGGGGTAACACCGACATTGCGTAACGAAGGAGCAACAATGGCTATTGATGAGAACAAGCAAAAGGCGCTAGCTGCGGCACTGGGCCAGATTGAGAAACAGTTCGGCAAAGGCTCCATCATGCGTCTGGGTGAAGACCGTTCTATGGACGTAGAAACGATCTCTACCGGCTCGCTGTCACTTGATATCGCACTGGGTGCAGGCGGCCTGCCAATGGGCCGTATCGTTGAAATTTATGGTCCGGAATCTTCCGGTAAAACCACCCTGACGCTGCAGGTTATCGCTGCGGCGCAGCGCGAAGGCAAAACCTGTGCCTTTATCGATGCCGAGCACGCGCTGGATCCAATTTATGCGAAGAAGCTGGGCGTTGATATCGACAACCTGCTGTGTTCTCAGCCGGACACCGGTGAGCAGGCGTTGGAAATCTGTGATGCCTTAACCCGTTCTGGCGCGGTTGACGTGATCATCGTTGACTCCGTGGCGGCCTTGACGCCGAAAGCGGAAATCGAAGGTGAAATCGGTGACTCACACATGGGCCTGGCGGCACGTATGATGAGCCAGGCGATGCGTAAGCTGGCCGGTAACCTGAAAAACGCCAATACGCTGTTGATCTTCATCAACCAGATCCGTATGAAAATCGGTGTGATGTTCGGTAACCCGGAAACCACTACTGGTGGTAACGCACTGAAATTCTACGCTTCCGTCCGTCTGGATATCCGCCGCATCGGCGCGGTGAAAGAAGGCGATGAAGTCGTCGGCAGTGAAACCCGCGTGAAAGTCGTCAAAAACAAAATTGCTGCGCCGTTCAAACAGGCCGAATTCCAAATCCTGTACGGTGAAGGTATCAACAGCCGCGGCGAACTGGTCGATCTGGGCGTGAAGCACAAGATGATCGAGAAAGCCGGTGCCTGGTACAGCTACAACGGCGATAAAATCGGTCAGGGTAAGGCAAATGCCTGTAACTTCCTGAAAGAGAACCCGGCGGTTGCCGCCGAGTTGGACAAGAAACTGCGTGACCTGCTGCTGCACAGCAACGGTGAACTGGTTGCGGCAACCAACGAAGGCTTCGATGACGAAGCTGAAACCAGCGAAGAGTTTTAATCGCTGCTGACGCCGGTGAACGCCGTTATGGGTTTACGGGCGTCGACTAGATCAGGCTTGAATAATGAATGACTTGCTAAGCCGCGCCATGCGCCTGCTGTCGCAACGCGATCATAGTGAAGCTGAACTGCGCCGCAAGCTTGCGGCGCAGCCATTTATGGCGAAAGCCAGATTTGGCGCCAAAACGTCTCCCTCCTCTGCATCTGCTCCGTCTTCCGAAGAACCTATTGATCCTGCCGTTATCGAACAGGTAATCGCCTATTGCTATCAACATAATTGGTTGGATGATCAACGCTTTGCCCACAGCTACATCGGTAGCCGCAGCCGTAAAGGTTACGGTGCGCAGCGCATCCGCTCGGAACTGATGCAAAAGGGCGTGGACAAAGAGCTGACGCAGGCGGCGCTGGCAGACTGTGATATCGACTGGTGTGAGCAGGCTAAACAGGTTGCGCAGCGTAAATTTGGCGACAAACTGCCAACGGACTGGAAAGAGAAAGCCAAAGTGCAGCGTTATCTGCTCTATCGTGGCTTCTTCCAGGAAGAAATTCAGTCAATTTACCGTGATTTTGCGCAATGAACGCACACGGGGTTTTACTTCCCCTTGAAGAAAATTTATCTTATCCCCACTTTTTGTTCGTGAGTTAGATGCCATCGTCAGGATGTCGCGTATCTTGCTCACGTGTCGTTATTCTAGCCTTTCCGGGAAAATTATGAGCAAGAGCACCGCTGAGATCCGTCAAGCGTTTCTCGATTTCTTTCATAGTAAGGGCCACCAGGTTGTAGCAAGCAGCTCCCTGGTGCCTAACAATGATCCGACATTGTTGTTTACCAATGCCGGCATGAACCAATTTAAAGATGTTTTCCTGGGGCTGGACAAGCGCGCCTATTCCCGAGCCACCACCTCACAGCGTTGCGTGCGTGCGGGCGGTAAGCATAACGATCTGGAGAACGTCGGTTATACCGCACGTCACCATACCTTCTTTGAAATGCTGGGCAACTTCAGTTTCGGCGACTATTTCAAACATGACGCCATCAGCTTCGCCTGGGAACTGCTGACCGGTGAAAACTGGTTTAACCTGCCGAAAGAAAGGCTGTGGGTGACCGTCTATGAAACCGATGACGAAGCTTTCGACATCTGGCAGAAGCAGATTGGTGTGCCGGCAGAGCGCATTATCCGTATTGGCGACAATAAAGGCGCAGCCTTTGCCTCTGACAACTTCTGGCAGATGGGTGACACCGGCCCGTGCGGTCCGTGCACCGAGATTTTCTACGATCATGGCGATCATATCTGGGGTGGCCCACCGGGTAGCCCGGAAGAAGACGGCGATCGTTACATCGAGATCTGGAACATCGTTTTCATGCAGTTCAACCGTCAATCCGACGGCACCATGCTGCCGCTGCCAAAGCCATCGGTAGATACCGGTATGGGCCTGGAGCGTATTGCGGCAGTTCTGCAGCATGTGAACTCCAACTATGAAATCGACTTGTTCAGTACGCTGATCGCGGCAGTGGCCAAGGTGACCGGTGCGGTTGATTTGGACAACAAATCCTTGCGCGTTATTGCCGACCATATCCGTTCCTGTGCTTTCCTGGTGTCCGATGGCGTTACGCCGTCAAACGAAGGCCGTGGTTACGTGCTGCGCCGCATCATTCGCCGTGCAGTCCGCCATGGCAACATGTTGGGTGCGAAAGACAGCTTCTTCTACAAGCTGGTTGCTCCGTTGATCGAAGTGATGGGGCCGGCCGCTGACGAACTGAAGCGCCAACAGTCTTTGGTTGAGCAAGTGCTGAAAACGGAAGAAGACCAGTTTGCTCGTACCCTGGAGCGTGGTTTGACGCTGCTGGACGAAGAGCTGGCTAGCCTGCAGGGCGATACCCTGGATGGTGAAACGGCCTTCCGTCTTTACGACACCTACGGTTTCCCGGTCGATCTGACGGCGGACGTGTGCCGTGAACGTGGCCTGAAAGTGGATGAGGCCGGTTTTGAGCTGGCTATGGAAGCACAACGTCGTCGTGCACGTGAGTCCAGCGGTTTCGGCGCAGACTATAACAGCATGATCCGCGTTGATGGCGCCAGCCAGTTCAGTGGGTATGACCACGAGCAGCAACAATCAACCGTGATCGCGCTGTTCCGCGACGGTCAGTCGGTCAATGAGATCCACGCCGGTGAAGAAGCCGTAGTGGTGCTGGATGAAACCCCGTTCTACGGTGAATCCGGTGGTCAGGTTGGCGATAAAGGCGTGCTGAAAGCCGCCGGCGCTGATTTTGAAGTGAGCGATACCCAGAAATATGGCCAGGCTATCGGTCATCAGGGCAAGCTGGTTCAAGGTTCTTTGAAGGTGAAGGACCGCGTTGATGCGCAGATCGACACCGTTCGCCGCAATCGCATCCGTCTGAATCACTCCGCAACTCACCTGCTGCACGCTGCACTGCGTCAGACGCTGGGTGAGCATGTGGCACAGAAGGGATCGTTGGTTAACGATAAATACCTGCGTTTCGACTTCTCGCATTTTGAAGCGATGAAGCCGGAGCAAATCCGCCTTGTAGAAGACTTGGTGAACCAGCAGATACGTCGTAACCTGCCGGTACAAACCGAAGTCATGGCGCTGGGTGATGCCAAAGAGAAGGGCGCTATGGCGTTGTTCGGCGAGAAGTACGACGATAACGTGCGCGTACTGACCATGGGAGACTTCTCGACCGAACTGTGCGGCGGCACCCATGCCAGCCGTACCGGTGATATCGGTCTGTTCCGTATTCTGAGCGAATCAGGTACCGCTGCGGGTATTCGTCGTATTGAAGCCGTTACCGGTGAAGGCGCGATTGCTACCCTGCATCAGCAAAATGATTTGTTGCAGGACGTTGCGCACCTGGTGAAAGGGGATAGCAACAACCTGACGGATAAAGTGCGTGCGGTACTCGATCGCACTCGCGCATTGGAAAAAGAACTGCAGCAGTTGAAGGATCAGCAGGCGGCGCAGGAGAGCGCTTCATTGTCCAGCAAGGCAAAAATGGTTAACGGCGTCCCGCTGTTGGTCAGCCAGCTTGATAACGTCGAGCCAAAAATGTTGCGTACCATGGTTGATGATCTGAAAAATCAACTGGGTTCCGCGATTATCGTGCTGGCCACCACGGCCGATGATAAGGTGAGCCTGATTGCCGGCGTGACCAAAGATCTGACCGACCGGGTGAAAGCCGGCGAGTTGATCGGCAACGTAGCGCAGCAGGTTGGCGGTAAAGGGGGCGGACGCCCTGATATGGCGCAGGCAGGGGGGACCGACGTCAGTGCCCTGCCGGCGGCACTAGACAGCGTAGAGGCCTGGGTGGCCTCGAAACTGTGAATATAAATAAATAGCACTTATAAACGCCATAACTCATTGCTGATTATGGCGTTTTTAAACTGTGCTAACACAATTTGGTTACAATTACGGGAACAAAGTTTTTCAGGTCGGCTAAACTTATCATTATCTGAGGTGAGACCAAGTCTGCTTACACTTATTGTGGGTTACATGACTTACGTTTTCACAGCATATGATGGATAATGACGGGGAAACTGAGAGACCCGACTCTTTTAATCTTTCAAGGAGCAAAGAATGTTAATTCTGACTCGTCGAGTTGGTGAAACCCTCATGATTGGCGATGAGGTCACGGTCACAGTGCTAGGGGTCAAGGGCAACCAGGTTCGTATTGGTGTGAATGCCCCCAAAGAGGTGTCAGTTCACCGCGAAGAAATCTATCAGCGCATTCAGGCAGAGAAGTCTCAACAGACGACTTACTGATTTCGAAGCAGCGTCTCGTTGCTCAGCGAGACGCTACTGCGCTTTTTTGTGCCCATCACCGTTCCTTTCCTGACTTCTCCGATTAAATCTTTTTGCCGCCTCCCTGACTTTGTTTGCTATTTCGCTGTGGTTGCCTGTTGATAAAACACTCTTTTTGCCGTGAAATCGCCCATGTTGAGTGGGAAATGTGCAAACGCGCATGAGTTGGGAAAAATTGTTTGACTTAAAAGTCGGAGAAAGTAATATGTGCGCCACGCAGTGCCGATGAGCTTCTCCAAAGCAAGTTAGGCACAATTCGAAAGAAGCGTATGGTGAGGTGGCCGAGAGGCTGAAGGCGCTCCCCTGCTAAGGGAGTATGCGGTCAAAAGCTGCATCCGGGGTTCGAATCCCCGCCTCACCGCCATTTGCATCCATAGCTCAGCTGGATAGAGTACTCGGCTACGAACCGAGCGGTCGGAGGTTCGAATCCTCCTGGATGCACCATATTTTGCAGTATGGTGGGGTAGTAACAACGTACCATACGGTATCAAAAAAGAATTCCTGTGCATCCATAGCTCAGCTGGATAGAGTACTCGGCTACGAACCGAGCGGTCGGAGGTTCGAATCCTCCTGGATGCACCATTCTTTCTGTCGCACTTGTTTCTTCAAGCAGACAAAACAAAAAATTAGTAATGCATCCATAGCTCAGCTGGATAGAGTACTCGGCTACGAACCGAGCGGTCGGAGGTTCGAATCCTCCTGGATGCACCATCTAAGAAAAACCCGCTTCGGCGGGTTTTTCGCTTTCTGGCTCGGGGCATAGACTATTGAACCCTCGGCCCTTCACTCTCCCGCACAGCACATTCCGCTATTACGCGATCAGCGACAACCCTCCGGCTTTACGCTAAAGTAGTTTTCTTTCCTCAACGATCATGGAGTAACGATGTACGACCGCTATCAGGGTCTTATTTTCGATATGGACGGCACCATTCTCGATACCGAGCCGACGCACCGCAAGGCGTGGCACGAGGTGCTGTCCCGTTACGGTATGACGTTTGATGAGGCGGCGATGGTGGCGTTGAGCGGTTCTCCGACCTGGCGCATTGCCCAGGCGATCCTTGCCAGCCATCAAGCCGATCTCGATCCCCATCAGTTGGCTGCAGAGAAAACCCGCGCGGTAGAAGCGATGCTGTTGGACAGCGTGCGTCCATTGCCGTTGATCGAGGTAGTCAAAGCTTATCATGGCCGCCGCCCAATGGCGGTGGGTACCGGCAGTGAGCACCGCATGGCAGAAACCCTGCTGCGCCATCTGGGCCTGTTTTACTGCTTCGATGCGATTGTGGGTGCCGATGACGTGCAACGCCACAAGCCTGAGCCGGATACCTTCCTGCGCTGCGCCGAACTGATTGGCGTGCCGCCGGAGAAATGCGTGGTGTTTGAAGACGCAGACTTCGGTATTCAGGCCGCGAAAAGCGCCAATATGGCCGTGGTAGACGTCCGTACGCTGTGAGTAGTACGCTGGCGGTCATGTCGTTATTTGGCAGCAGTTTCCTCAGTGCGACGTTGCTGCCGGGAAATTCAGAAATTGTGTTGGTCGCCTTGCTGACCAACAGCCGTGTCTCACCAGAGTTGCTGGTGTTGGCCGCGACGTTGGGGAATACCCTTGGCGGGCTGACCAATGTCATTATCGGGCGCCTGTTACCGGCGTTGAAACCGCAGCGAGGGCTGGATACAGCGCTCGGGTGGATGCAACGCTTTGGCCCGGCTGCGCTGTTGCTCAGTTGGGTACCGGTAGTGGGCGATTTGTTGTGCGTGTTGGCAGGCTGGCTGCGCATGCCCTGGGGCCCTGTCGCGCTGTTTCTGTGTATCGGAAAGGCGCTGCGTTACATCATTTTGACTATGATAACGTTACAGGGAATGGCCTGGTGGCATTAACGACGTGAATATAACTCAATATTCTCTCGGGTGCAGATTCAGTATGCTTACGAGTTATTGTTTTTAGAAGCGGGAGGTCAATTTGATCCCGGACGTATCCCAGGCGCTTTCTTGGTTGGAAGCCCATCCCCATGCATTAAAAGGCATCCGTCGCGGCATTGAGCGTGAAACGCTGCGTGTCACCGAAGACGGAAAGCTGGCAACAACCGGACATCCGGAGAAACTGGGGGCGGCATTAACGCACCACTGGATAACCACAGACTTTGCTGAGGCGCTGTTAGAGTTTATTACGCCGGTTGACGATAACCTCGATCACATGCTGACGTTCTTGCGTGATATTCATCGTTACGTAGCACGCAATCTGGGTGATGAGCGTATGTGGCCACTTAGCATGCCGTGCTTTATTGAAGCCGAGCAGGACATTGAGCTGGCACAGTTCGGTTCGTCGAACATTGGCCGCATGAAAACGCTGTACCGCGAAGGGTTGAAGAACCGCTACGGTGCGCTGATGCAGACCATTTCAGGCGTGCACTACAATTTCTCATTGCCGCTGGAATTCTGGCAGGCATGGGCCGGCGTTAAAGATGCCGAAAGCGGCAAAGAGCAGATTTCGGCGGGTTATTTCCGCCTGATCCGTAACTATTACCGTTTTGGCTGGGTGATCCCGTATCTGTTCGGCGCCTCGCCGGCAATCTGTTCCTCGTTCCTGAAAGGGCGTGAAACCTCGTTGCCTTTCGAGCGTACCGAGCAGGGCATGTGTTATCTGCCGTATGCCACCTCGCTGCGGTTAAGTGACCTGGGGTATACCAATAAATCTCAGAGCAATCTGGGTATCACCTTCAACGACCTGCAAAGCTATGTTGAAGGCCTGAAGCGAGCGATTGTCACGCCTTCCGAAGAGTTTGCCAAACTGGGCGTGAAGGATGGCGATCGTTATCTGCAACTGAACAGTAACGTGTTGCAGATCGAAAACGAACTCTATGCGCCAATCCGGCCGAAGCGTGTGACCAAAAGTGGCGAGACACCGTCAGATGCGCTTCTGCGTGGCGGTATCGAATATATTGAGGTTCGCTCGCTGGACATCAACCCGTTCTCGCCTATCGGTGTGGATGCGGTACAAGCGCGTTTCCTGGACCTGTTCCTGGTGTGGTGCGTGCTGGCCGATGCGCCAGAGATGAGCAGCGATGAATTGCTGTGTACGCGCAAGAACTGGAATCGGGTGATCCTCGAAGGGCGCAAGCCGGGCCAAACCATTGGCATCGGGTGTGACGACAGCCGCGAGCCGTTGGCCAAGGTGGGTAAAGCGCTGTTTGACGATCTGCGCCGCGTGGCAGAAGTGTTGGATAGCGAAGCCGGCGATCGCCAGTATCAACAAGTGTGTGACGAACTGGTCGCGGCGTTTGACGATCCTGATTTGACGTTTTCCGCTCGTATCCTGAAGGCCATGAAGGAGGAGGGGACGGGGCGTGTGGGCCTGCAGCTGGCTGAACAGTATCGTCAGATGCTGACGGAGGAGCCGTTGGAGATTTTGACGGAGGCTGCATTGGCACAAGAGCAGAAAGCTTCGTGGCAGCGTCAACGCAACATAGAAGCCAGTGATACGCTAAGCTTTGAAGAGTTCCTGAAGCAACACGGCGGGGGCTAAAAAAAGAAAAGGCCACATCAATGTGGCCAAATATGCATCTCTGATGACAGGGATGATGATAACAAATGCGCGTCTTTCACATACTCAGACTCGCTGGGTTGGAAAAGGTTTCCTGGTTAGATAAAAAAGTTTCGAAATAAATACTCTTTTACGAGGAGGTAACGAAATGCCACTGCTGGATAGCTTCACCGTAGACCATACCCGCATGGCAGCCCCGGCTGTCCGCGTCGCGAAAACCATGAAAACTCCTCATGGCGATACCATCACCGTGTTCGATCTGCGCTTCTGCCGGCCGAACCTGGAAGTGATGCCAGAGCGCGGCATTCATACGCTGGAACACCTGTTTGCCGGCTTTATGCGTGACCACCTGAATGGTCAGGGCGTCGAGATTATCGATATCTCCCCAATGGGATGCCGCACCGGTTTCTACATGAGCCTGATTGGCGTGCCGGAAGAGCAGCGTGTTGCCGATGCGTGGAAAGCGGCGATGGCCGACGTGCTGAAAGTGACTGACCAGCGTAAAATTCCTGAGTTGAATGAATTCCAGTGCGGGACTTACCATATGCACTCGCTGGAAGAAGCGCAGGAAATCGCGAAGCACATTCTTGACCATGACGTCGTAGTGAACCACAACGAAGAGCTGGCGCTGCCGAAAGAGAAGCTGCAGGAACTGCACATCTAGTTCGCCATCGAGCTACAGCGATAAAAAAAGACGCGATATTCGCGTCTTTTTTCCTTTCTGGCGGCCGGTCAGCGTTGTTGAACGCTGGACTGCAGCGACTTGATCGGCGTGACGCGTACCTGTTTGATCATATTGTCCTGCACGTCGAGGATACTGATGTCGTAATGGCCGATGCGGACTCGGGTGCCGACTTCCGGGATCTCTTCCAGCTCTTCCAAAAGCATGCCGTTGATGGTGCGCGCATCGGTGGCCGGCAACGTCCAGTTGAATGCCTTGTTTAACTCGCGCACGTTGGCAGTACCGTCTATCAGTACGGAGCCGTCACTTTGCGGATTTACCTCTTCTGCCAGCGTTGGTGACATGGACGTGGTGAAATCGCCTACGATCTCCTCCAGGATATCCTCGACCGTCACCAGCCCCTGAATATCACCGTATTCATCGACCACGATGCCGACTTTCTCTTTGTTGCGTTGGAACTTCACAAGTTGGACGTTTAGCGGCGTACCTTCAGGCACGTAGTAAATTTCGTCGGCAGCGCGCAGCAGGTTCTCTTTGTTGAACTCTTTCTTCTCGGTCATCAGGCGGTAGGCTTCACGTACCCGCAGCATGCCGATGGCGTCATCCAGCGAGGTACGGTACAGCACGATGCGACCGTGTGGGGAGTGAGTCAGCTGACGCATGATCGACTTCCAGTCGTCGTTGACATCGATGCCGACAATCTCATTGCGTGGCACCATAATGTCATCGACCGTCACCTTCTCCAGATCCAACACCGAGATCAGCATGTCCTGATTGCGGCGAGAAATCTGCGAGTGCGATTCCTTCACAATGGTGCGCAGCTCGTCCTTGCTGACTGCATCGCTGATCCGCACATTGGTGCGAATGCCGAACAGCCGTAAAATCAGCGTGGTGATGCCATTGAGCAGCCATACCAGCGGGAACATCACCTTTTGCAGCGGTGCCAGCAAGAAGCTGCTGGGGAATGCAATGCGTTCCGGATACAGGGCGGCAAAGGTTTTTGGCAGCACTTCGGCGAAAAGCAACACGGCGAAGGTCAGGATGCCGGTGGCGATGGCAACGCCTAAATCGCCATACAGGCGCATGCCGACAATGGTGGCCAGCGCCGAAGCCAGAATGTTGACCAGGTTATTGCCAATCAGCACCAGGCCTATGAGGCGATCCGGTTTTTGCAGCAGCTTTTCGACCCGGCGGGCGGAACGGTTGCCCTGTTTGGAGAGATGACGCAGACGATAGCGGTTCAGCGTCATCATGCCGGTTTCGGATGCTGAGAAGTAAGCGGAAACCACAATCATGACCACCAGGATAATGATCAGGGTCCCTGTCGAAACGTGCTCCAACGCGGTATTCCTTATGTATGGAGAAAGAGTGCCTGAGAGCTTAGCGAACCATCACTTGCTGAATCAGACGGCTGCCAAAGTAGGCCAGCGTGAGTAGGAAGGCACCGGCAAAGCTGAACCAAACGACGCGGCGGCCGCGCCAGCCTTCGTGATAATGGCCCCACAGCAAGACGATATACACAAACCACGCCATGATGGACAACACGGCTTTGTGCACGTTCTCTTTGCTGAACAGGTTATCCATATAAAGCAGCCCGGTGCATAACGTGAGCGTGAGCAACACGACGCCAATCTGGGTGATGTGGAACATCTTGCGTTCGATGCTCATCAGCGGCGGCATATCGGCGCTGAAAGACAGCTTTTTGTTTTTCAGCAGGTAATCCAGCCAGGCCAGTTGCAGCGCATACAGCGCGGCAATGATCAGCGTAGCGTAGGAGAACAGCGCCAGGCCGATATGTACCATCAGTTCCGGGCTGGCTTCCAGATGCGTAATAAACTCACCCGGCATAAAGCTGGCGAAGGCGAGGTTGATCATCGCGAAGCTGTAAACGATAGGCAGCAGGAACCAGCCGCGATCGCGCGAAGCCACGAAGGTCATGACCGAGCAAATGATCAGGCTGACTATCGAACCTATGTTCAGCAAGCTGAGATTTTGCCCGGCGCTGACGTCAAAGATACGCTGCTGAAGTGCGATGGCATGGCAAATTAGCGCCACCACCGCCGAGACGAGAGCAAGCCGACGGTATGCGCTGTTCTTCCGCAGCAAGCTGGGAATAATCAGTCCAAGGCTGAGCAGGTAGGCGATCAAAGCCACAATGGAGAAAACTGGCATAGCGTTTAATTTTGCTTCGACGTGGTGAATTGGATTGTCAGTATAGCGTCGAGCGCGTCCCACTCCAACCGATCTCCAACGCTGAGGCAGAGATCCTCTACGCTTCGTGTTATAATCGCCGCAATTATGTCGCCAGAGCGGCCTGTCATTACACGTTGAGCATGAGACGATGTTTGAAAATTTAACCGATCGTTTGTCGCGCACCCTGCGCAATATCAGCGGCCGTGGGCGGCTGACCGAAGAAAATATCAAGGAAACCCTGCGTGAAGTGCGCATGGCATTGCTGGAAGCGGACGTTGCGCTGCCGGTCGTGCGGGACTTTATCAACCGTGTGAAAGAGAGCGCGGTGGGTCATGAAGTCAACAAAAGCCTGACGCCGGGGCAAGAGTTCGTCAAGATCGTCAAGAGCGAGCTGATTGCCGCGATGGGCGAAGTGAACACCGAGCTGAACCTGGCGGCGCAACCGCCGGCAGTGGTGCTGATGGCGGGCCTGCAAGGTGCCGGTAAAACCACCAGCGTCGCCAAACTTGGCAAGTTCCTGAAGGAAAAACAGAAGAAAAAGGTTTTGGTGGTTTCCGCCGACGTTTATCGCCCTGCGGCGATCAAACAGCTGGAAACCCTGGCGGAAAGCGTCGCTATCGACTTCTTCCCGTCTGATGTCAAAGAAAAACCGATCGACATCGTTAACCGTGCACTGCAACAGGCAAAGCTGAAGTTCTACGACGTACTGATCGTCGATACCGCCGGTCGTTTGCACGTTGACGAAGCGATGATGGACGAGATTAAGCAGGTACACGCGGCGATCAAGCCGGTAGAAACCCTGTTTGTGGTCGACGCCATGACCGGCCAGGATGCTGCCAACACCGCCAAGGCCTTTAATGAAGCGTTGCCGCTGACCGGTGTGGTACTGACCAAGGTCGACGGTGATGCGCGTGGCGGTGCCGCGTTGTCTATCCGTCACATCACGGGCAAGCCGATCAAGTTCCTTGGCGTGGGCGAGAAGACCGAAGCGCTGGAGCCCTTCCATCCGGACCGCGTGGCATCACGCATTCTCGGCATGGGCGACGTGCTGTCGCTGATCGAAGATATCGAAAGCAAGGTTGACCGCGAGCAGGCGGAGAAACTGGCTAACAAGCTGAAGAAAGGTGACGGTTTTGATCTGACCGACTTCCTGGAACAGCTGAAGCAGATGCGTAACATGGGCGGTATGGCCAGCATGCTGAGCAAACTGCCTGGCGCCGGCCAACTGCCGGACAATGTGAAATCGCAAATGGACGACAAGGTTCTGGTGCGTATGGAAGCAATCATCAACTCGATGACGCTGAAAGAGCGCGCCAAACCGGAAATCATCAAAGGCTCGCGCAAGCGCCGCATTGCGATGGGTTCCGGTATGCAGGTGCAGGATGTAAACCGCTTGTTGAAGCAGTTCGACGAAATGCAGCGCATGATGAAAAAGATGAAGAAAGGCGGAATGGCGAAGATGATGCGCGGCATGAAAGGTATGATGCCGCCGGGCTTCCCAGGCCGCTGACAGGCGCTTGCCCTCTGGGGTGAGCGTGTTTAAGCATTTGCCGCTCGCGGCAAAAACCGCCCGAAATATTGCTGGCCGAAAAAAGTAGTTGACGCTGATCTACGCTTTAGATTGCTTTTTGCGCCAAAATGAGTAAAATTTTCGGGCTTTTTATATTGCAACCGGGCCCCGTTCCCTCAATGGGGCCCGGCTGTTTTATTAACTAAAGAGGATGTTATGGTAACAATTCGTTTGGCACGTGGCGGCGCTAAAAAGCGTCCGTTCTATCAAGTAGTAGTGACCGACAGCCGCAATGCTCGTGATGGTCGTTTCATCGAGCGCGTAGGCTTCTTCAACCCGATCGCATCTGGTCAGGCTGAAGCACTGCGTCTGGACCTGGACCGCATCGAACATTGGGTCGGCCTGGGTGCAACCGTTTCTGATCGCGTTCACGCGCTGATCAAAGACGCTAAGAAAGCAGCTTAATCTGTCGCGGTGGTGGCAATGAGCAAGCAACTCAAACCGGTAGCACCTAAGCAGCCGATTGTACTCGGTAAAATGGGGTCTACTTACGGCATTCGTGGTTGGCTCAGAGTATTTTCATCCACCGAGAACGCCGAAAGCATTTTTGACTATCAGCCGTGGTTTATCCAGCGGGCGGGTCAATGGCAGCTTGTCGAGTTGGAAGACTGGAAGCGCCACAGTCAGGATCTGATCATCAAAGTCAAAGGCGTTGACGATCGGGATGCTGCGAATCTACTGACCAATTGCGAAATTCTGGTGGATTCGGAACAACTTCCTCCACTGGTGGGTGATGATTACTACTGGAAAGACCTTATGGGTTGCCAGGTAGTCACGACCACCGGGTACGAACTGGGTAAAGTCGTCGATATGATGGAAACTGGTTCAAACGACGTGATGGTGGTGAAAGCTAACCTGAAAGATGCATTCGGCATGAAGGAGCGGTTGGTCCCGTTTCTTCATGGGCAGGTTATCAAGAAAGTCGATCTCACTGCTCGCGTGATTGAAGCAGATTGGGATCCTGGTTTTTGACCTCCGAATTAAACGGTCGAAACAAGTGGAATGACAGTATGGGGATTGGCTTGTGTTCATTGGTATTGTAAGCCTGTTTCCTGAGATGTTCCGCGCAATCACCGATTACGGGGTGACTGGCCGGGCAGTAAAAAATGGCCTGCTGAGCGTGCAGTGTTGGAGTCCGCGTGACTTCACCTACGACCGGCATCGTACCGTGGACGATCGCCCTTATGGCGGCGGCCCGGGAATGTTGATGATGGTGCAACCCTTGCGGGAAGCCATTCATGCAGCAAAAGCAGCGGCAGGCGAGGGAGCAAAGGTGATTTATCTGTCACCTCAGGGGCGTAAGCTGGATCAAACCGGCGTACGCGAACTGGCGGCCAACCCGAAGATGATTCTGGTGTGCGGTCGTTATGAAGGGGTAGATGAGCGCGTAATCCAAACCGAAATTGATGAAGAATGGTCAATCGGCGATTACGTTCTCAGCGGCGGGGAATTGCCGGCAATGACCCTGATTGATTCAGTCGCCCGTTTTATACCGGGTGTGCTGGGCCATCAGGCCTCAGCAGAAGAAGATTCTTTTGTCGATGGATTGCTGGACTGCCCGCACTATACCCGTCCTGAGGTGTTGGAAGGGATGGAGGTTCCGCCAGTTTTACTGTCGGGCAACCATGCCGAGATACGTCGCTGGCGCTTAAAGCAGTCGCTGGGCCGTACCTGGCTTAGAAGACCTGAACTTCTAGAAAGCCTAGCTCTGACTGACGAGCAAGCGGTGTTGCTGGCTGAGTTCCAACGGGAACATCAGGCCAAGCAACAGGACTATGAAGGGAACGTCTGAGCAATTGGCTCGACGGGACCGATATATCAGTTTACCTAGGGTAAGAGACATATTATGAGCAACATTATTAAGCAAATTGAACAAGAGCAGATGAAGCAAGACGTACCTGCATTCCGTCCGGGTGATTCCGTGGAAGTTAAGGTATGGGTCGTTGAAGGTAGCAAAAAACGTCTGCAGGCATTCGAGGGCGTGGTTATCGCTATCCGTAACCGCGGTCTGCACTCTGCATTCACTGTTCGTAAGATTTCCAACGGCGAAGGTGTTGAGCGTGTATTCCAGACTCACTCACCAGTAATTGACAGCATTGCTGTTAAACGTCGTGGTGCCGTTCGTAAAGCCAAACTGTACTATCTGCGTGAGCGTACTGGTAAGTCTGCTCGTATCAAAGAGCGTCTGAACCGCGTCGGCTAACGCTGCATCCAAAAGTTAATAGCTATGAAGGGGTTGGCACTGTGCCAACCCCTTTTTTTATGCCTGCAGATCGGGGATTGCATCTGCAAGATGCGAAAATGCTCCCAGGATGTCTGTTTTTACAGGCATAAAAAAGCCTGCGTTTGCAGGCTCTTTGCATTACAGCGCTGCGGCGCGCTGTTTGCTTTTTTCCGGATGCGGCTGTGCAGGAACGATATCGCCAGGCTTTACAATCACGCGCGCGACAGACTCGTGCGTGGCAAAGGTACAGCTGCAGTTAATGTTTTGGCATTGGTGATAGCGCTCTTTGGTCGCTTCGCTTAGATAACGGCTGGAGCGAGTATGGGCCACGCTACCGCAGAGTGGACAGTGCATCATAAAAACCCCCTTGCAATATTTTAAGTGAAAACGGGTTGGGCATTGAGCCACAATCAAAATCAGCAGCCTGCCCAATTAGGGGGGAGTTACACCCCTGCTCATTAACGGACACTCCTGATAGTGGTAACGGCTTCAGCTGCGATGATTTAGTTTGCTCATACTCTGCACCCATTCAATCAGTACTGTGTATACATACAGTATTAAGCTATTTGCTAAACTCGTCAATAGTAAACGTTATGTTTTTAGCAAAATGTCTAAATTTGATTTTCAGGCATAAAAAAAGCCCATCAATGATGGGCTTAGTCGTATAACAGGTGCAGAAACGAGAAGGATTACAAACCGTACACCAGGCTGATAGAAGTGGTGGTGTCGGTATTCTTCGGCGCAGAGGCTGGAGGTTTGCTGTTGTAAGTCACGGTGTAAGCCAGACGCAGAGCGAACTTCTCATTGATGGCAACGCTGAGTGCGGTTTCGGAGTTCAGCGTGGTTTCTTCGTTCGCCAGAGCGGAAACGCCTTCAGAGAACTTGGTGTTGTCGGTCAGCTGGTATGAATAGTTGGCTGCGCCGTAAGCCAGTGCTTTGGTTGAACGCCCGCCGCCATGGTATTCGTCGTGACGTACGCCCGGACCGAATTCAACTCGCAGATCGCTAAGCGGCCCATTGAGGATTTGGCGACCGTAACCGCCGGTCAGCGTGGAACGGGAATCATAGCCGTTGAAGCGGTCGCTCAGCCAACTTGCCTGACCGAACAGGTAGTTGCGGTCGGAAAGATTATAACGGGTACGGCCGCCGGCCTGATACTTCTCTGACGAGCGCACGTTGGAGGATGTGGTGTTGTTGGCCGCTCCCCAAAGGCTGTAGGCGGCATCGCTGTTGAACCAGGTCATGCTGGTATTGGCCAACAGGGTAGAGCTTTGTGAGTTGCCTGACTGCGAGTTGTAACCGGCCTGGACGTTGCCTTCAAACGGTTTTTTCGCGGTGGCCGGATCGTCCATCGCGGTGAAAAGCGTATTGTCGGCAAGGGCTGAAACACTGGTGAAAGTCGTTAAGCAGCTAATGAACAGCGGAATAGCGCGGCGAGCGCGTAAAGAGAGCATTTTTGATCCAGTTGTTAAGAGTGGTTATAAGTGATTTCGGTCACATTATATCGGTTCGCCATTGCGACCAAAATAGCGACTATTAGCTTAAGTTTTTAATTTTTCCTCCTCACTTATTCACTTTTCTTCTACTGACTTTTAACGCTGTTAACGGCATAAAATACTGATTGTCATTACTATTTGAAGGGATAATGATGTTGACGGCAACGGCAGGATCCCGTTGCCGCCAAGAAAGTGATTACAGGAAGGTGGTGACCAGAAGATACCCGGTGATGCAGGAACACAGCACGCCGATCAGGCCTGGAATAATAAAGCTGTGGTTGATGATGAATTTGCCGATGCGCGTTGTTCCGGAGCGGTCAAAACCAATACAGGCCAAATCGCTTGGGTAAGTGGGCAAGACGAAGTAACCGTACGCGGCCGGGAAGAAAGCCAGCAGCATTTTGGGGTCGACACCCAGCTGCAGAGCCATTGGGGCAATGGCGGTGAGCGCAGCCGCCTGGCTGTTAACCAGCTTGGAAACCAGAAACAGAACGATCGCGTAAGTCCATGGCTGGCTTTTGACCACATCCTCCAACAGCAGCTTTAAGTCTCCCATATGTGCCTGGAAGAAGGTGTCACTCATCCACGCCACGCCGAACACGGAAAAAATGGCGACCATACCGGCTTTGAAAACAGCGCCGTTGGCGATATCGCCGGGTTTGACTTTGCAGCCCATCAGAATAACGGCGCCGGCTATCAGCATCATCATCTGGATCACCAGATTCATCGACAGCGGTTTCAGTACCCCTTTGGCGTTTGCAAAGGAAGGGCGTAAGTCAGCGAAGGCCCCGAGAAGCACGACGATGGCGATAGCCGCAAAGAAGATCGCTGTGGACCAGTAAGCCTGCTTGGGGAATCTCTGGTTGAGCAGCGTTTCGGTGCTGCCAAAAATATAGGCTCGTTGCTCTGGATCTTTGATTTTCTCCTGGAATTCAGCGTCCTTATCCAGATCTTTACCGCGACGCAGGCTCCATAAGGCCGCCATTAATACCCCGACTAATGAAGCCGGGATCGAAACGGCAAGAATCTCTACCAGCGTGTAAGCTTTGCCAATCCCATGTCCTGCGGCAATGATTGAAACCAGGGAGACTACGGCGACGGAAACCGGCGAAGCCGTGATGGCCATTTGAGAGGCGACGGAAGCCACGGCCATTGGGCGTTCTGGGCGGATCCCTTTTTTGATGGCGATATCGGAAATGATCGGGAACATGGTGTACACCACATGGCCCGTACCGCACAGGAAGGTCAGAGTCCAGGTGGTGAAAGGGGCAAGCAGCGTGATGTGCTGAGGGTGGCGGCGCAGCAGTCGCTCTGCATATTGCATCATCACGTTCAAACCGCCGGCAGTTTGCAACACCGAAGCGCAACCTATCACGGCAAGAATGGTGAGCATAACCTCAACCGGAGGTTTACCTGGCTCCAGCCCGAATATAAAACACAACAGGAATAAACCAATACCGCTTATTAGGCCCAGCCCCATACCGCCAAACCGAGTGCCGACTAATAAACAGATTATAATAATGGAGAACTGCAAAGTGATCATGATAGTCCCTTGTCAAGAAATGAAAAGCTGCTGACGCTCATACATTCTCAATGCAGGTGACACGGGTTCTGTCTACGCAGATTACCCCTAAAGAGGTGCGAACGAACAAGACCATAATTATTTATTTTTCGCGTGATAACTGTGAGGTTACGCAATATTTATTCAATGGTTTTACTCATCTTTTCGTATTGAAATTTACAGATGAAAGTAATTGAAAATAAATCTCCGGTTAATTGTTTGTTATTTGTATTTCAGTTGTTTAGTTTTTAGGTAATTTGATTTTCCCGTTAAGGTTCTCTGCGGAGGAAAACGTAATCCTCAGGTTTTTTGCACGTCCGCTGGATGGGACTGTGGGCTGTTGAATTTCTGGTGTATATAATTGTTTACGATTTTGTCGGATTTTAGGATTTTGAGGCACCCAAAGGACCCTAGCGAGATCTCGCCTTAAAAATCATTAATAATCATTGTGTTAATTTGTTATCTTTGTTGTTTTTATTACTTCTTTAGCGCCTTTTATTTGTGGTAATTTTTTATTTACAGTAAATGGATTGAAATCTTTACATTTCGTGATAGGGTAAGAACCTGAAACGCTCAATGTTCTATCAACGCTTACGCATAACGGCAAACGACAGGAATAGCATCATGCAAAAAGACGCGCTCAATAACGTTCATATCAGTGCAGAACAAATTCTGATCACTCCGGAAGAGCTGAAAAACCAGTTCCCGCTCAGTGCCAGCGACGAGAATGAAATCGCCACTGCACGCAAAACCATCGCCGATATTCTGCAGGGGCGCGATCATCGCCTGCTGGTGGTGTGCGGACCTTGTTCTATTCATGACCCGGATGCGGCACTGGATTACGCCCGTCATTTGAAAACCCTGTCGGCTGAATTGAGCGATCAGCTGTATATCGTTATGCGTGTCTATTTTGAAAAACCTCGTACCACCGTCGGCTGGAAAGGTCTGATTAACGACCCGTACATGGACGGTTCGTTTGATGTTGAAGCCGGTCTGCACATTGCGCGTCGCCTGCTGCTGGACCTGGTTGGTATGGGCTTGCCGTTGGCGACCGAAGCGTTGGATCCGAACAGTCCGCAATACCTGGGCGATTTGTTCAGCTGGTCAGCGATTGGTGCGCGCACGACGGAATCACAAACTCACCGTGAGATGGCTTCAGGGCTGTCGATGCCGGTAGGTTTTAAAAACGGTACCGACGGCAGCCTGGGCACGGCGATCAATGCTATGCGCGCCGCAGCAATGCCACATCGTTTTGTCGGTATAAATCAGGCTGGGCAAGTGTGCCTGCTGCAGACGCAGGGTAACCCTGATGGCCATGTGATCCTGCGCGGTGGTAAAACGCCAAACTACAGCGCTGAGGACGTGGCGGCCTGTGAAAAACAGATGCTGGATGCGGGACTCCACCCGTCCTTGATGATAGATTGCAGCCATGGCAACTCGAATAAAGACTATCGCCGTCAACCGGCGGTTGCCGAGTCCGTGGTAGAGCAGATCAAAGCGGGTAACCGTTCGATCACCGGCATCATGCTGGAAAGCCACCTGCACGAAGGCAGCCAGTCGTCTGAGCAGCCGCGTGCAGATATGCGCTATGGGGTTTCTGTGACCGACGCCTGCATTAACTGGGAAAGTACAGAGACGCTGTTGCGCCATATGCACCAGGAACTCGGCGCCGTGCTGACGGCACGCACTGGAGAGTAGTAAGTTATGGTGGCTGAACTGACCGCGTTGCGCGATCAAATCGACGAAGTGGATAAGGCGCTACTGGAGCTGCTGGCGAAACGCCTGCACCTGGTGGCGGAAGTAGGAGAGGTTAAAAGCCACCATGGCTTGCCGGTGTATGTCCCTGAGCGTGAGGCGGCGATGCTGGCCTCGCGGCGCAAAGAAGCGGAAAACCTTGGCGTGCCGCCCGATCTGATTGAAGATGTGCTGCGCCGGGTGATGCGCGAGTCTTACGTCAGCGAGAACGACAAAGGCTTTAAAACGCTACACCCGCAACTGCGTCCGATCGTCATTATCGGCGGCAACGGTCAAATGGGGCGGTTGTTTAATCGCTTGCTGACGCTGTCCGGTTACCAGGTCAAAGTGTTGGACCAGGAAGACTGGGCTCAGGCTGATGCGCTGCTGGCCGATGCCGGTATGGTCATTGTCAGCGTGCCTATTCACGTGACCGAACAGGTGATTGAGCGGTTACCGCCATTGCCTGCCGACTGTATTTTGGTTGATCTGGCCTCGGTAAAAAATCGCCCGTTGAATGCCATGCTGGCGGCGCACAGCGGCCCCGTGGTGGGGTTGCATCCGATGTTTGGCCCAGACGTTGGCAGCGTGGCCAAGCAGGTGGTGGTCTATTGTGATGGCCGCGAACCGCAAGCCTACCAATGGTTACTCGAACAGCTGCAGGTATGGGGTGCGCGTTTGCACCGCATCAGCGCGGTTGAGCACGATCAGAACATGGCGTTTATTCAGGCGTTACGCCACTTCGCGACCTTTGCCTACGGCTTGCATCTGGCGGAAGAAAACGTGCAGCTGGAGCAATTGCTGGCACTCTCTTCCCCGATCTATCGCCTGGAGTTGGCGATGGTCGGGAGGCTGTTTGCTCAAGACCCGCAGTTGTACGCGGATATCATTATGTCTTCTGAAGAGAACATTGCGCTGATCAAGCGTTACTACCAGCGGTTTGGCGAGGCAATAAAACTGTTGGAGCAGGGCGATAAACAGGCGTTTATCCAGAGCTTCCAGAAGGTCGAGCATTGGTTTGGCGACTATGCGCAGCGTTTCCTGGTGGAAAGCCGCTCGCTGCTTCGTCAGGCGAACGACAGCCGGCAATAAGCGATAAGGGTTCGGTCATGCCGAACCCTTTTTTAATGTGTTCAGGACGGGTTAACCGGTACCACGGTGTCGCTTGGGTAACATCCCAGCACCTTCAGCGAGCGGGTGATAGGCGTCAGATCTCTCAATGCCTTCTGCATCGCTTCAGACCGCAGGTTAGCCTGCACATCGATATAAAACATTTCTTCCCACGGGTTACCGTTAATCGGGCGAGATTCCAGCTTGGTCATGATGATGCCGTTGTCGCGCAGTACCAACAGCGCTTCCACCAAGGCACCCGACTGCTGGCCTGTAGCCATAATCAGCGTAGTTTTAGCCGGTACCTGCTCAGAAACTTCGATAGCCTTGCGTGCCAATACGATGAAGCGGGTAATGTTCTGCTGCTGATTGGCCAGATTATGTTCCAGTACCTGCAGGCCATAGAGTGCGCCGCCGGCTTCGCTGCCCAGCGCCGCCGCTTTTGGTGAGTTCAACTTTGCCACTTTTTCCATTGCCGCAGCGGTGCTTTCACAGTATTCGATTTTCCAGTGCGGGTAGCGATTAATGAACTGACTGCACTGCTGGAAAGGTTGCGGGTGGCTATAGACGGTTTCGATTTGGGCAAGGTCGGTATCACTGGCGATCAGCACACAGTGATCGATAGGGTTAGTCAGTTCACCGACGATCGACAGGCTGGTGTGTTGCAGCAGGTCGTAAACGTCATTAATAGAACCAGAGCTGGTGTTTTCGATCGGCAGGATGGCGTAATCCGCCTGACCGGTTTCGACCTGGGTGAAGATATCCTGGAATTTCTGGCAACCGCACTCGATCAACTGATCGAAATGGCGAGCGGCATATTGGCGGGCAGCCAGGTGCGAATAAGAGCCTTTCGGGCCAAGGAAAGCGATGCGGGCAGAATGCTGGCTGATTTGGTTGAGCTGGTGCTGCAGCAGTGCCTGCTGAGTCAGTACGGAGTCTTCGATAATCAGTTGGAACAGACGGGTGACGTAAAATCCGTCCAGATCGTAGGGTTTGGCTGCGGCGATCAGCGCATCCAGCAGATCCCGCTCGCGCTCTTTATCACGGATTGGCCGATGGGAGTGAAGCTTGGTTCTTCCTACTTCTACCGCCAGCTCACGGCGTTCTGCCAGTAAAGACAGCAGTTTCAGATCCAGTGCGCTGATGCGTTTGCGCAGCACGAGTAACGGGTTGTCGGTCATAATCAGCTTCTGCCTTATTTTTTATACGTCGTAAAATAGCCATAAAAAAAGCCCCCTGGTTTCAGGAGGCTTTGCTGTTCGTCTTCGCATTCTTTATCACACGACGAAACGCCTCCCAATCAGGGGAAGGTAAAAAAGAATGCGAAGAAAAACGGTTTACGGGCCATGTGCTATCCAAAGTGTATGAGACAGGTTTTAAAGTAACCGCAGGCTTTTATCCCGTCAATAAAAAAACCAGACAAAAAACGCGCCCTCAGGCGCGTTTGATGCGAAACAGCCGCTAAACGGTTATTCCTGTTCCGGCTCCACTTCCGGAACGATGTCCTTCACGCTGGCGGCGGCACGGCGAGCTTCGCCTTTGTGCTGCACCTTATTCAACTGACGCTCCAGCTTGGCGATCAGTTCGTTAACGGCGGTGTACATGTCTTCATGTTTTGCGCTGGCGACCAGCGGGCCGTTAGGGGTGGTAATGGTGGCATCGGCAACAAACCCTTTCGGTTCTTTGGATAAGACGATATGAGGGTTAATCAGTTGGGCCTGCCATTTTTCCAGTTTGGTGAGACGGTCTTCGACGTGACTGCGGATTGCGGGAGTGATATCCATTTGTTTGCTGGTAATGTTCAATGTCATATAACTTACCTCTCTGTCTTTCCGTCTTGGATGAGTCCAGCATACCGCGCTTTTTGCTTAAATGCGTGATGAAAATCACGTTTTTTTGTCACTTTTTGCAAAGTTAGTTCAATCTGTGATTCAGCATTTGAAATGGTCATCTAACGCTTGAGTCTTGGCAGCGGAACGCGCATTATTGAAAGGATAAGCGGTGTCGCACTCTTGCTAACATCGTGTTTTTGCTTGAGTATTTATCCTGCGCTGGCTAGATGCTCAGCCAATAAAAACGGCAGCCGAGGCTGCCGTTTTGTTTTTCTGCCGTTACTCACCAGACTAAGCCGGGTTGGCGCTAATCACTTTGGCCACTTTGTCGGCCTGGCCGTTCAGTTGCAACTGCTTGTACGCATTTTCCATCAGCGGCAGCGCGTCGCGCGTCGCTTGAGTATCAGGGAATTCACGCAGCATCTGTTCGGCACGATTAACGACCGCGACGTAGGCACCGCGTTTAGTGTAGTATTCCACCACCGAAAGCTCATACTTGGCCAGGCGGTCTTTCAGATACACCAAACGCTTGTTGGCATCGGTAACATACTGGCTGTTCGGGTACTGCTGAATCAGCTGGCTGAAATCGCGAAATGCAGCGCGGGCATGCTGTGGATCGCGGTCTGATCGATCGACCCCGAAGAAGCCTTGCAGTGCACTGTCATCCAACGCCATATCGGTCAGGCCACGCATATACATCACGTAGTCGATGTTTGGGTGCGTTGGGTTCAGACGCATGAAACGATCGATAGATGCCTGAGCCATAGGTAAATCGGCAGATTTATAGTAGGCATAAATCAGATCCAACTGTACCTGCTGAGAGTAAGGTCCGAAAGGATAGCGGTTATCTAACGCTTCGAGTTGCGTAATCGCGCCCTTAAAGTTACCGTCCTGCAGTTTTTGCTGGGCAGTAGCATAGATTTCCGAAGGCGGGTTGTCGGGAACCGCATCCTTGGATGTGGAGCAACCTGCCAGCGCCAGGCTCAACGTGGCTGCCGCCACCAGATATTTCATACGCGTCATGACGTTTTGATTATCCTCAGGGTGTTATTCCGGGAGACTGTCCGTTAAGCTCCCGACAAAGACCAGTTACAATAGCACATTATATTAAACGGCATCGCCGTGAAAACCCAACGTTAACGAAGAAGCTGCATATGGCACAACAAGTACAACTCACCGCAACGGTGGCCGAATCTCAACTCGGACAACGTTTAGATCAGGCTTTGGCCGAATTGTTCCCTGATTATTCACGATCTCGCATAAAAGATTGGATCCTGGACGATCGGGTGCAGGTCAATGGCAAAACGATAAACAAACCGAAAGAGAAGGTGCTGGGGGGAGAGACGGTCGCCATTGATGCACAGATTGAAGAAGAGGCCCGTTGGGAACCGCAGGACATCGCGCTGAATATCGTCTATGAAGACAGTGATATTCTGGTCATCAACAAGCCGCGTGACCTGGTTGTGCACCCTGGCGCCGGTAACCCGGACGGCACGGTGCTCAATGCGCTACTGCATTACTATCCTGAAATTGCCGACGTCCCTCGTGCCGGCATCGTGCACCGTTTGGATAAGGACACTACCGGTCTGATGGTGGTGGCAAAAACCGTTCCTGCGCAAACCCGGTTGGTAGAAGCGCTGCAGGCACGCGAAATCACCCGCGAGTATGAAGCTGTCGCCATTGGCACCATGACCGCCGGCGGTACCGTCGAAGAGCCGATTTCGCGCCATTCGACCAAGCGTACCCATATGGCGGTGCACCCGATGGGGAAACCGGCGGTGACGCACTACCGCATTATGGAGCACTTCCGCGCACATACCCGTCTGCGTTTGCGTCTGGAAACAGGCCGTACTCACCAGATCCGTGTACATATGTCGCATATTAACCACCCGCTGGTGGGGGATCAGCTATACGGTGGCCGTCCACGCCCGCCAAAAGGGGCTTCGGAGGCATTCATTGCTACGCTGCGCGGTTTTGATCGCCAGGCTCTGCACGCCACCATGCTGCGTTTATATCATCCCATCAGCGGTATCCAGATGGAGTGGCATGCGCCGCTGCCGCAGGATATGGTCGATCTGATTAACGCGCTGAAGCTTGATACCGAAGAATTCAAAGATCAGATGAACTGGTAATGGATTCGCTTATCCTGCCCGATTGGCCACTGCCTGCAGGAGTTAAAGCCTGCAGCACCACCCGTAATGGTGGCGTTAGCCTGCCGCCGTACGGTTCACTCAATCTCGGCACTCACGTGGGTGACGAGGCTCAGGCAGTGGCGGATAACCGTCAACGTCTGGTCGCGGCGGCGAATCTGCCGCAGATGCCGGTTTGGCTGGAGCAAGTGCATGGCACGCGCGTAGTTCGGCTGGATGGGCAAACGCCTGCCGATCTGCAAGCGGATGCGGTTTACAGCAATGTGCCAGGGCAGGTGTGTGCGGTAATGACAGCAGACTGCTTGCCGGTTTTATTCTGCTCGCAGTCTGGTGATGAAGTAGCAGCAGCCCATGCCGGTTGGCGTGGGTTGTGTAACGGCGTGCTCGAGCAGACTTTAGCGACGTTTTCCGCTGAACCTGCAGGCATCAGTGTTTGGCTCGGCGCGGCGATCGGCCCGCAGCAGTTTGAGGTGGGGCCGGAAGTTCGTGCGGCATTTATTGCCGTTGATGCCGCCGCTGAGCTGGCTTTTACGCCCCGTGGCGATAAATACCTCGCAGATATCTATTTATTGGCTCGTCAGCGTCTACAACGTGCAGGGGTCGATGTCATCTACGGCGGTGATCGTTGTACGGTGAGCGAAATCAGTCATTTTTTCTCCTATCGACGCGACGGAATAACCGGACGTCTGGCAAGTTTAATCTGGCTGATATAACCTATTGAATTAGGACGGTCCAACGGCGCATGATGTAGTACCGAAAATATACAGTCGAAATAACCTTGAAAATTTGAGGGATGACCTCATTTAATCTCCAGTAGCAATTTCGACCAATCTTGGAGGTGTTATGCGTCTGGATCGTCTTACCAACAAATTCCAGCTTGCCCTCGCCGATGCCCAATCTTTAGCCCTTGGGCGCGACAACCAATTTATTGAACCGTTACATCTGATGAGCGCTCTGCTTAATCAGGATGGGGGCACGGTTCGTCCATTATTAACTTCTGCCGGTATCGATGCCGGGCGCGTGCGCACCGAGATCGAACAGGCCTTGTCTCGTCTGCCTCAAGTTGAAGGTACCGGTGGCGACGTTCAACCGTCCCATGAGCTGGTGCGCGTCCTGAATTTGTGCGACAAGCTGGCACAAAAGCGGGCGGACAAGTTTATTTCATCCGAACTCTTTGTCCTGGCGGTGCTTGAAGATCGCGGCAACCTGACCGATCTGCTGAAGGCCGCAGGGGCGACGACTGATAAAATCAGTAAGGCCATTGAGCAAATGCGAGGCGGTGATAGCGTGGAAGATCAAGGTGCTGAAGACCAACGTCAGGCGTTGAAGAAATACACTATCGATCTGACCGAACGTGCTGAACAGGGCAAACTGGACCCGGTTATCGGCCGTGACGAAGAGATCCGCCGTACCATTCAGGTGCTGCAACGTCGTACCAAAAACAATCCGGTATTGATCGGTGAACCTGGCGTGGGTAAAACCGCCATCGTCGAAGGTCTGGCGCAGCGCATCATTAATGGTGAAGTGCCGGAAGGCCTAAAACATAAACGCGTGTTGTCCCTTGATATGGGGGCGTTAATCGCCGGTGCTAAATATCGCGGTGAGTTCGAAGAACGTCTGAAAGCCGTATTGAGCGATCTGTCCAAGCAGGAAGGCAGCGTCATCCTGTTTATAGATGAGCTGCACACTATGGTAGGCGCGGGTAAAGCCGATGGCGCCATGGATGCCGGCAATATGTTGAAACCGGCGTTGGCTCGTGGTGAGCTGCACTGTGTTGGTGCGACGACACTGGATGAATATCGACAATATATAGAGAAGGACGCGGCGCTGGAACGTCGTTTCCAGAAAGTGTTTGTGGCGGAACCCAGTGTTGAAGACACCATCGCTATCTTGCGCGGTTTGAAAGAGCGTTATGAACTGCATCACCACGTGCAGATCACCGACCCGGCAATCGTTGCTGCGGCGACGCTGTCGCACCGCTACATTTCCGATCGTCAGTTGCCGGATAAGGCCATTGACCTGATTGATGAGGCGGCGTCCAGCATTCGCATGCAGATGGACTCCAAACCGGAATCGCTCGATCGCCTTGAGCGTCGCATTATTCAGCTCAAGCTGGAGCAGCAGGCGTTGAGCAAAGAGTCGGACGACGCCAGCAAGAAACGCCTGGAAATGCTCAGCGGTGAGCTGGAGCAGAAAGAACGCGAATATTCAGAGCTGGAAGAAGAGTGGAAAGCGGAAAAAGCTTCGCTCTCCGGCACGCAAAATATTAAAGCGGATCTTGAGCAGGCCAAAATCAGCCTGGAGCAGGCGCGTCGCGTTGGCGACCTGGGGCGGATGTCGGAGCTGCAGTACGGCAAGATCCCAGAGCTGGAAAAACAGCTTGCCGCCGCCACCCTGGCCGAAGGCAAGACCATGAAGCTGCTGCGTAACCGGGTGACCGACGCAGAAATCGCGGAAGTGCTGGCTCGTGCTACCGGTATTCCTGTCGCCAGAATGCTGGAAGGCGAACGGGATAAGCTGTTACGTCTGGAACAAGAGCTGCATTCGCGGGTCATTGGCCAGAACGAAGCGGTGAGCGCGGTATCCAACGCGATCCGTCGTAGCCGTGCCGGGCTGTCAGATCCAAACCGGCCTATCGGTTCGTTCCTGTTCCTCGGTCCGACCGGGGTAGGTAAAACCGAACTGTGTAAAGCGCTGGCTTCGTTCCTGTTCGACAGCGACGACGCTATGGTGCGTATCGACATGTCCGAGTTTATGGAGAAACATTCGGTATCGCGGCTGGTGGGCGCACCTCCAGGCTATGTCGGTTATGAAGAGGGCGGTTATCTGACCGAAGCAGTGCGTCGCAGACCTTATTCAGTGATCCTGCTGGATGAAGTGGAGAAAGCGCACCCGGATGTGTTCAACATCCTGTTGCAGGTATTGGATGACGGTCGTCTGACCGATGGCCAGGGTCGCACCGTCGATTTCCGCAATACTGTGGTGATCATGACTTCCAACCTGGGGTCTGATCTGATCCAGGAGCACTTTGGTCAGATGAACTATACGCAGATGAAAGAGTCGGTAATGGAAATGGTCACACACCACTTCCGTCCGGAATTCATCAACCGTATAGATGAGGTGGTAGTGTTCCACCCGCTCGGCCAGAAACACATCGCCGAGATCGCCAAGATTCAGTTGGCGCGTCTGTACAAACGTTTGGAAGAGCGTGGTTACGAAGTGACTATGACCGAACCGGCGTTGGAGCTGTTGGGCAAGACCGGTTTCGATCCTGTATATGGGGCTCGTCCGTTGAAACGTGCTATTCAGCAGGAGATCGAAAACCCGTTGGCGCAGCAAATCCTTTCCGGCAAGCTGATTCCGGGTATACCGGTGACGCTGGATGTGGAAGACGAGCATATCGTCGCCAAACAGTAACGACTATATAGTCATGAAGGGAGCGGGTGACCGCTCCCTTTTTTTATCTGCTTTCGATAGGTTCAAGCTGTTTGCCCTGGCAATGGCGCGAAAACCCCGTAATTTCGTCTAATAAATATCCTAAAATGGCTTTATTGGTGGTTATTTGAGCGCTTGAAAAGTTTTTTGCATTTAGGGGTTGCGGCCTTCTGAGAACTCCCTATAATGCGCCTCCACTGACCGGGAACAACGACTCCTCTAACGAGAACCAGTCGCCCAGCCAGAAAGATTCAAGCCGGTGAAAACACCGTTTCTTAATAAGAAAAAAGCTTGACTCTTCAGGTGAAAAGCGTAATATACGCCACCTCGAGTTAGCAACCTAACTCACTGCTCTTTAACAATTTATCAGACAATCTGTGTGGGCACTCCACAAGACGATATCCAGAACCTTCGGGTTCGAAAAAATATCAAGTCTTGAAGAGTGACCAAGCAATAAGTCAGTCGGTTGATTCGTCAACGGTCTGATTATTACGAAAGTTAATTTTCGAGCATCGCTTCACGAGTTGAAGCAAATCAAGCTTTTAATTGAAGAGTTTGATCATGGCTCAGATTGAACGCTGGCGGCAGGCCTAACACATGCAAGTCGAGCGGTAGCACAGGAGAGCTTGCTCTCCGGGTGACGAGCGGCGGACGGGTGAGTAATGTCTGGGAAACTGCCTGATGGAGGGGGATAACTACTGGAAACGGTAGCTAATACCGCATAACGTCTTCGGACCAAAGTGGGGGACCTTCGGGCCTCATGCCATCAGATGTGCCCAGATGGGATTAGCTAGTAGGTGGGGTAATGGCTCACCTAGGCGACGATCCCTAGCTGGTCTGAGAGGATGACCAGCCACACTGGAACTGAGACACGGTCCAGACTCCTACGGGAGGCAGCAGTGGGGAATATTGCACAATGGGCGCAAGCCTGATGCAGCCATGCCGCGTGTGTGAAGAAGGCCTTCGGGTTGTAAAGCACTTTCAGCGAGGAGGAAGGGTTCAGTGTTAATAGCACTGTGCATTGACGTTACTCGCAGAAGAAGCACCGGCTAACTCCGTGCCAGCAGCCGCGGTAATACGGAGGGTGCAAGCGTTAATCGGAATTACTGGGCGTAAAGCGCACGCAGGCGGTTTGTTAAGTCAGATGTGAAATCCCCGCGCTTAACGTGGGAACTGCATTTGAAACTGGCAAGCTAGAGTCTTGTAGAGGGGGGTAGAATTCCAGGTGTAGCGGTGAAATGCGTAGAGATCTGGAGGAATACCGGTGGCGAAGGCGGCCCCCTGGACAAAGACTGACGCTCAGGTGCGAAAGCGTGGGGAGCAAACAGGATTAGATACCCTGGTAGTCCACGCTGTAAACGATGTCGACTTGGAGGTTGTGCCCTTGAGGCGTGGCTTCCGGAGCTAACGCGTTAAGTCGACCGCCTGGGGAGTACGGCCGCAAGGTTAAAACTCAAATGAATTGACGGGGGCCCGCACAAGCGGTGGAGCATGTGGTTTAATTCGATGCAACGCGAAGAACCTTACCTACTCTTGACATCCAGAGAATTCGCTAGAGATAGCTTAGTGCCTTCGGGAACTCTGAGACAGGTGCTGCATGGCTGTCGTCAGCTCGTGTTGTGAAATGTTGGGTTAAGTCCCGCAACGAGCGCAACCCTTATCCTTTGTTGCCAGCGCGTAATGGCGGGAACTCAAAGGAGACTGCCGGTGATAAACCGGAGGAAGGTGGGGATGACGTCAAGTCATCATGGCCCTTACGAGTAGGGCTACACACGTGCTACAATGGCGTATACAAAGAGAAGCGAACTCGCGAGAGCAAGCGGACCTCATAAAGTACGTCGTAGTCCGGATCGGAGTCTGCAACTCGACTCCGTGAAGTCGGAATCGCTAGTAATCGTAGATCAGAATGCTACGGTGAATACGTTCCCGGGCCTTGTACACACCGCCCGTCACACCATGGGAGTGGGTTGCAAAAGAAGTAGGTAGCTTAACCTTCGGGAGGGCGCTTACCACTTTGTGATTCATGACTGGGGTGAAGTCGTAACAAGGTAACCGTAGGGGAACCTGCGGTTGGATCACCTCCTTACCTAATGATATTGATTGCGTGAAGTGCTCACACAGATTGTCTGATGAAAAGTAACGAGCAAAGCGCTACCTGTTGATGTAATGAGTCACTGACTCATGCTGATACGAGAAACGGTTAAACCCTGGTTTAATCGGATTTTGTGTCCCCATCGTCTAGAGGCCTAGGACACTGCCCTTTCACGGCTGTAACAGGGGTTCGAATCCCCTTGGGGACGCCATCCGATAATGAGTGAAAGACATTATCACCGGTTAGCAATAACCGAAAACATCTTAAAGATGACTCTTGCGAGTCGTGTTTAAGATATTGCTCTTTAACAATCTGGAACAAGCTGAAAATTGAAACATGACAGCTGAAACTTATCCCTCCGTAGAACTATTGGGGTAAGGATTAACCTGTCATAGAGTCTCTCAAATAAACAGCACGACAGTGTTTTCTGTTTACAGAAACACCTTCGGGTTGTGAGGTTAAGTGACTAAGCGTACACGGTGGATGCCTAGGCAGTCAGAGGCGATGAAGGGCGTGCTAATCTGCGATAAGCGTCGGTAAGGTGATATGAACCGTTATAACCGGCGATACCCGAATGGGGAAACCCAGTGCAATTCGTTGCACTATCATACGATGAATACATAGTCGTATGAGGCGAACCGGGGGAACTGAAACATCTAAGTACCCCGAGGAAAAGAAATCAACCGAGATTCCCCCAGTAGCGGCGAGCGAACGGGGAGGAGCCCAGAACCTGAATCAGTTCTTGTGTTAGTGGAAGCGTCTGGAAAGTCGCACAGTAAAGGGTGATAGTCCCGTACACTAAAATGCATTAATTGTGAGTTCGATGAGTAGGGCGGGACACGTGACATCCTGTCTGAATATGGGGGGACCATCCTCCAAGGCTAAATACTCCTGACTGACCGATAGTGAACCAGTACCGTGAGGGAAAGGCGAAAAGAACCCCGGCGAGGGGAGTGAAATAGAACCTGAAACCGTGTACGTACAAGCAGTGGGAGCCTACTTTGTTGGGTGACTGCGTACCTTTTGTATAATGGGTCAGCGACTTATATTTTGTAGCAAGGTTAACCGTATAGGGGAGCCGTAGGGAAACCGAGTCTTAACTGGGCGAATAGTTGCAAGGTATAGACCCGAAACCCGGTGATCTAGCCATGGGCAGGTTGAAGGTTGGGTAACACTAACTGGAGGACCGAACCGACTAATGTTGAAAAATTAGCGGATGACTTGTGGCTGGGGGTGAAAGGCCAATCAAACCGGGAGATAGCTGGTTCTCCCCGAAAGCTATTTAGGTAGCGCCTCGTGAACTCATCTTCGGGGGTAGAGCACTGTTTCGGCTAGGGGGCCATCCCGGCTTACCAAACCGATGCAAACTCCGAATACCGAAGAATGTTATCACGGGAGACACACGGCGGGTGCTAACGTCCGTCGTGAAGAGGGAAACAACCCAGACCGCCAGCTAAGGTCCCAAAGTCATGGTTAAGTGGGAAACGATGTGGGAAGGCATAGACAGCCAGGATGTTGGCTTAGAAGCAGCCATCATTTAAAGAAAGCGTAATAGCTCACTGGTCGAGTCGGCCTGCGCGGAAGATGTAACGGGGCTAAACCATGCACCGAAGCTGCGGCAGCGACGCTTAGGCGTTGTTGGGTAGGGGAGCGTTCTGTAAGCCGTTGAAGGTGACCTGTGAGGGTTGCTGGAGGTATCAGAAGTGCGAATGCTGACATAAGTAACGATAAAGCGGGTGAAAAACCCGCTCGCCGGAAGACCAAGGGTTCCTGTCCAACGTTAATCGGGGCAGGGTGAGTCGACCCCTAAGGCGAGGCCGAAAGGCGTAGTCGATGGGAAACAGGTTAATATTCCTGTACTCGGTGTTACTGCGAAGGGGGGACGGAGAAGGCTAGGCTAGCCGGGCGACGGTTGTCCCGGTTTAAGCGTGTAGGGGGAGTGACCTGGTAAATCCGGTGACTTATTCAACCCTGAGGCGTGATGACGATGCACTACGGTGCAGAAGTAGTTGATGCCAAGCTTCCAGGAAAAGCCTCTAAGCATCAGGTAACACAGAATCGTACCCCAAACCGACACAGGTGGTCAGGTAGAGAATACCAAGGCGCTTGAGAGAACTCGGGTGAAGGAACTAGGCAAAATGGTGCCGTAACTTCGGGAGAAGGCACGCTGGCGCGTAGGTGAAGAGACTTGCTCTCGGAGCTGAAGCCAGTCGCAGATACCAGCTGGCTGCAACTGTTTAATAAAAACACAGCACTGTGCAAACACGAAAGTGGACGTATACGGTGTGACGCCTGCCCGGTGCTGGAAGGTTAATTGATGGGGTCAGCCGCAAGGCGAAGCTCTTGATCGAAGCCCCAGTAAACGGCGGCCGTAACTATAACGGTCCTAAGGTAGCGAAATTCCTTGTCGGGTAAGTTCCGACCTGCACGAATGGCGTAATGATGGCCAGGCTGTCTCCACCCGAGACTCAGTGAAATTGAACTCGCTGTGAAGATGCAGTGTACCCGCGGCAAGACGGAAAGACCCCGTGAACCTTTACTATAGCTTGACACTGAACATTGAGCCTTGATGTGTAGGATAGGTGGGAGGCTTTGAAGCGTGGACGCCAGTCTGCGTGGAGCCAACCTTGAAATACCACCCTTTAATGTTTGATGTTCTAACTCGGCCCCGTAATCCGGGGTGAGGACAGTGTCTGGTGGGTAGTTTGACTGGGGCGGTCTCCTCCCAAAGAGTAACGGAGGAGCACGAAGGTTAGCTAATCACGGTCGGACATCGTGAGGTTAGTGCAAAGGCATAAGCTAGCTTGACTGCGAGAGTGACGGCTCGAGCAGGTACGAAAGTAGGTCTTAGTGATCCGGTGGTTCTGAATGGAAGGGCCATCGCTCAACGGATAAAAGGTACTCCGGGGATAACAGGCTGATACCGCCCAAGAGTTCATATCGACGGCGGTGTTTGGCACCTCGATGTCGGCTCATCACATCCTGGGGCTGAAGTAGGTCCCAAGGGTATGGCTGTTCGCCATTTAAAGTGGTACGCGAGCTGGGTTTAGAACGTCGTGAGACAGTTCGGTCCCTATCTGCCGTGGGCGTTGGAAGATTGAGAGGGGTTGCTCCTAGTACGAGAGGACCGGAGTGAACGCACCACTGGTGTTCGGGTTGTCATGCCAATGGCACTGCCCGGTAGCTAAGTGCGGAAAAGATAAGCGCTGAAAGCATCTAAGCGCGAAACTTGCCTCGAGATGAGTCTTCCCTGGGCCTTTAAGGCCCCTGAAGGAACGTTTAAGACTAAGACGTTGATAGGCTGGGTGTGTAAGTGCAGCGATGCATTGAGCTAACCAGTACTAATGATCCGTGAGGCTTAACCTTACAACACCAAAGGTGTTTTAGAGAGACAGATTTTCAGCGAAGTTCCGAGATTGGTTCTGATGGCTACGTGAGTAGCGGTTAGAATGAAACAGAATTTGCCTGGCGGCAATAGCGCGGTGGTCCCACCTGACCCCATGCCGAACTCAGAAGTGAAACGCCGTAGCGCCGATGGTAGTGTGGGGTCTCCCCATGCGAGAGTAGGACACTGCCAGGCATCAATTAAACGTTATCAGCCTGACAACTGGTAATGAGCAGGATCGCCAAGCGCGGTTTTGCCGACATCGAAAGATGTGACGTAAAAGAATCGGTGGAGCGGTAGTTCAGTTGGTTAGAATACCTGCCTGTCACGCAGGGGGTCGCGGGTTCGAGCCCCGTCCGTTCCGCCACTTATTTGATAAGCCCTGAGTCTCTGACTCAGGGCTTTTTCATATGCAAAATTCAAGGAAATGCCGATCGCTGCGTGATTTATGCGGTGAAAATATGCTTTGATAAATAATTATCTTAATTAAACGCTAATATAAAGGATAATATACCCGGCAATATTATTCTCGCCGGGCAATCTCTTTCTTTATTGTTATTTAATATTCTGGCGGGTCAGTTCCAGCTGAATATCTTTATCCAGGTTGGCGACCCAACGATTATAATTCGGGTGAATATTTCCGTCTTTGGCATCCATATTACTGCTGGCAATATACTTAATCTGATAACTATTCGAATTGTAATTGATACGAATATCGGCGCTATGGCCACGCAGTAAGATCTTGCCATCGATCACACCGTCATTGACGGGGTTCATGATCCAACCACGATTCAAGCCGGCGGCGAGAATGGCCTGACGCACCTGAGCATTACTGTGACTACCAGCAACGTTTTGACTGACGTTTTTTACTGGCGCTGTGCCTGCACAACCACTGACCAAAATCGCTGCGAATACACCAGTTAAAATGAGTTTTAAAGGTTTCATACTCTTTTCCATGAGTGTTCGTTATTAAGATGTGTAATATTCATACATGAGATGTTATGTATGCTTACCTTCAATAAGATACTCCTCCGGGAGATTTTCGACAAATATTGCTGCTTTTCATCGTGATAATTCCCTCTGCGCTCAAGTCTCACGACGTTATGTCGATAAATAACCCTAATCGTTTAATCGAGTATTTCAGCTAAAAATAGGAATTTTGGGAATGCAATCCAGGATTAAATATAATAGATTTAGCCACGGAATTTTTCTGACCGGTAATACCATTAATGGCGGGCGACATGAATATACTCAGTTGGTGGGCAATGGCTCCCGATCGTGGAACGCGTGAAGCATGGCATCAATGGGCATCAGATGACTTTCTCGCCTCCGATTATCAGGGCTCGTTGCCTGCCTGTTCTCATATCCCCATGATGTCGCTGCGCCGAATGAGCGCCGGAGCGCGTTTGGCAGTAGAGAGCGGACTGATCTTATTGAAGGACCACCAGGCAGATATGGCGATCTTCACCAGTCGGCATGGTGAGTTGGAGAGGACGCACAAGATCCTTCAACATCTGCATCAGGAACAGCCGCTATCGCCAACGGATTTTGCCATGTCGGTGCATAATACGGCAGCGGGATGGTTAACGATTATAGCGAAGAACACCTTGCCGACTACCTCGTTGGCTGCTGGCGAAGACAGTTTTCAGCAGGGCATGATAGAGGCTCAGGCCTTGTTAGCTACGGGCAGTGCGCAACGGGTGTTATTAATTGATTTCGACGGTACCGTACCGGATGTCTATCGGCCTTTCGCGCCAAAAAATACATTCCCTTATGCCGTCGCCCTGTTGCTGGAAAACGGTGGCTCGTTACACTGCAAGGTTGCTGAGTCGGCGCAGATTCAGGCTAACCGTCAGGAGCCTCAGAGTCTGGCATTCTTGCGGGGTTGGCTTGGCGTTGATGATGCATTCACTGTCCCCGGTCAGCGGCACGGTTGGGTGTGGGAGCGCTGATGGAAAAGGCGATGCCTGCGGAAAGTACGCCGGAACAATCCTCATGGTTTAACCGTTGTTGGCGGGTTATAGCTACGGGGTTTTGTTTCTCGCTGTTTGGCCTGGGCGGTCTGTTGCTGTCCGGTGTCTGGTTTAATTTTATGCGCCTGATAGTGCGAGATCCTGCTCGTCGCAATCAACTGACACAAAGTTCTATCCGTCACAGTTTCCGTTTCTTCCTGGCTACCACGAGGTTTTTCGGCGTACTGGACTACCATTTCGACAATGCGGAGCGCTTTCGCGAAGATCGCGGTTGTTTGGTGATCGCCAATCATCCCAGCCTGTTGGATTACGTGTTATTGGCTTCGCAAATGCCACGTTGCGACTGCATAGTGAAAGAGGCTTTGCTGAGCAATGTGTTTGTCAGCGGAGTGATCAAGGCCGCCGGGTATCTGGCCAATGCACAGTCGGATATATTGTTGGAACAGTGCGGACAAAGACTGGCTGCAGGGGGGACAATCTTAATCTTCCCGGAGGGCACCCGCACCACACCAGGCAAGGCTCTTGCGCTGCAGCGAGGAGCGGCCAATATTGCGCTGCGTAGTCAGTGTAGCATCCGTATTGTGCATATCCACTGCCAGCCCCCCATGCTGACGAAGCAGGGTAAATGGTATAAGATCCCGGCGGTAAAACCGCAGTTCCGGATCACCGTTCAGGATAAGATCGACACCCGCGCATTCATTCATGCAAATGATGTTTCGCCCGCCCTTGCGGCAAGAAGATTAACCCAGCATTTAACTGACGCTTTACAGTCAGAACCTATAAATAATGAGAAATAGCGTAATGAATTTATTGAGCACCGAAATCAAGCAATTGATCATTGATACGCTCAATCTTGAAGGTATGACACCGGAGGAGATTGACGCCGAAGCGCCGCTGTTTGGTGATGGACTGGGTCTGGACTCCATTGATGCATTGGAGCTGGGGCTGGCTTTAAAGAACCGTTACGGCGTGGTGCTGTCGGCTGAAAGCCAGGATATGCGCCAACACTTTTATTCCGTGGAAACGCTGGCGAAGTTTGTTTCTGCACAGCGTAGCCAATAAGGGGTTTTCATGGATAAGCAAGAAATTTACCTGCAAATTCAGGCGCTGCTGGTCAAACTGTTCGAGCTGGATGCCGATGACATCAAGCCAGAGTCGCGTTTGTACGAAGAGCTGGAGCTAGACAGCATCGATGCGGTGGACCTGGTGGTGCACCTGCAGAAAACGACCGGCAAAAAGATCAAGCCGGAAATGTTCAAGTCGGTGCGAACCGTACAAGACGTAGTTGACGCCATTGATGAACTGCTGAAGTCAGACAGCTAAGGCTGCGGGCCAAGGTGGAGAGTCGTTTTCTGACCCCGTTGTTGCGGTTGCTGCAGGGCGCAGTCTGGCTGGTGCTGTTGCTGTATCCGCTGGCGGTTTGGGTCGGCCTGACGCATTGGGGAACCGCTCTCCTGGCACCGCTGTTGGTGGGTGTCTTTAGCTTGCGCTTGCTGATGTTGCGCGGAAAACTGCGCCAACAGATGTGGCTGGGGAAAGCCTTGGCCATGGTGGGCATCTTGCTGGCGCTCGCCAGTTGGGCGTTAAAACAGAGCCACTGGCTGCTGTATTACCCGGTGTTGGTCAACGCAATACTGCTGCTGCTGTTTGCCTATTCGCTGTTTGCGCCGCCTACGGTGGTGGAGCGATTGGCCCGGATAACGGAACCGCAGTTGGACGCTGCCGGCATTGCTTATACTCGCCGGGTGACTCAGGTGTGGTGCGGGTTCTTTATTGTTAACGGTGCGATAGCGCTGGCAACCTGTCTGTCCGGTGATATCACACTCTGGACGCTGTATAACGGCGGCATCAGCTATCTGCTGATGGGGGCATTAATGGGTATTGAATGGATAGTCAGGAAAAGGATCCGGCACGCCTGAGTTTGCCAATGAACCGCTGGCTCAGCACGCAGCGCGATGATTCGGCGCCGATCGCCTGGCGTGGCGATCAGATATTCTGTCTCGGCCAATTTCGCCGTGACGTTGCCACATTGACCGCAGTACTGACTAGCAGGGAAGAACGTCGCTGGGCGCTGTGCTTTGATGATAGCTATCGCTTTGCCGTCGCCTTGCTGGCGTCGTTGTATGCCGGCAGGCTACCGGTGATTTTTGGTCACCAGCGAGAAGCTATCCTCAAAGAGCAACGAGCGGATTACGATGCGCTGCTGACCGATTTGCCTCTCAATCCCGGCGTGCCCGTTTTGGCGGTGCGCGAAGGCGGCGGTGAGGATATCGCGCTGCCCGCCTGGCCTGAGGATCCTCGTTTTATTCTTTACACTTCCGGCTCGACCGGCCAACCGCAGGCGGTGTGCAAATCCGTCGCCTGCATGGACCATGAAAGCGAACTGTTGGCAGCCGCTTTTGGTGAAGCCTTACGAGGGTGCTGCGTCGTTGCATCGGTATCCCATCAGCATATGTATGGCCTTAGCTTCCGGCTGTTTCTGCCGCTGGCTTTTGGTCTGCCGTTTGATGCGCAGTTGACGCAATACCAAGAGCAGTTGATTGCCCGACATCAGGGCCGGCGTTTAGTGTTTGTCAGCAGCCCGGCATGGCTCAAGCGCCTGGATAATCGTTTGACGCTGGCCGAGTGCGTTGAGGTTTTTTCCGCCGGCGGCCCGTTATCCGAGGTGGAAGCACGGCTTGCCCGGCAAATGCTGGGGGTATTGCCACTGGAAATCTACGGTACCACGGAAACCGGTTCACTGGCCTGGCGCAGGCAAAACCGGGACATCGCCCTGTGGCAACCGTTTGCTTGCGTCAGGTTAAGGCTGGATGCAGACAACCAGGTTGAGGTTGAGTCGCCCTTGATACCTGATACGGGTAAAACATTGCTGAGCGACATTATCGAACTGGCGCCGGATGGTCGACAATTCCAGTTAAATGGCCGCGCCGACCGTATTATCAAGCTGGAAGAGAAACGGTTGTCGTTAACCGAGGTGGAACGTCGCCTGATGGCCCTGCCGGAGGTCGCCGATGCTGCCGTTCTAACGCAGCAGCAAAGAGGGCGCACACTGTTGGTGGCGGTTGTCGTGCTATCTCCGTACGGCGAGTCCCGCCGACAAACCTTGTCCGAAGGGGCTTTTACCCGTGAACTGCATCAGGCGCTGCGAGACTGGCTTGAGCCGGTGGCTCTGCCGCGCAGTTGGCGCATTATCGACGCCATTCCGCTTAATCCGCAGGGCAAGCGCGCCTATGCTGAGCTACAGGAGCTGTTCTTATGATGCAACCTGAGGTGCTGCAACAGCAGGTGAGCGATGCCACCCATGCCAGCCTGCAGCTGCATTTGTCCGCTGAACTGTTTTGGTTTCGCGGCCACTTTCCGCAACATCCGATCCTGCCGGGGGTTACGCAACTGAACTGGGTCATGCAGTATGCCCGTCAGCTGCTGGCTATCGAGGCCGGATTCAAAGGGATCGAGGTGGTCAAGTTTCAACAACCGTTACTGCCGGGGCAGAGGGTGTTGCTGCAGCTTGAATGGCAACCGGAACGGCACAAGCTGTTGTTCAGTTATCAAGTCGGTGAGGCGACCGCCAGCAGCGGCAAGATCTCGTTATGTCAGTAAGCGCTCCTTTCTCCCCCTGTCTTCTTATCCCTTGTTTCAATCACGGGCAGATGATGGCAGCGGTGCTGACATCGCTGGCTGGCTATGGCCTGCCTTGCCTGGTGGTGGACGACGGCAGCGCCGCTGCCACCGCCGAAACGCTACAGCGGCTGGCCGCCGAACTGCCCTGGGTTAGCCTGTTGCGGTTGGAAAAAAACCAGGGGAAGGGTGCTGCGGTCATCGCTGGCCTGCAGTGGGCTCAGAGACAGGGCTACAGCCATGCTTTGCAGGTGGATGCCGACGGTCAGCATCAACTTAGTGATATACCGGCAATGATTGCAGAAGCACGCGCACACCCGGATTGTCTGATTTCCGGCAGGCCAGTCTATGACAGCTCGGTACCCAAAGCTCGCCTGTATGGTCGCTACGTCACTCATGTCTGGGTGTGGATCGAAACCCTGTCGCTGTCCTTAAAGGACAGTATGTGCGGTTTTCGTGTCTACCCGGTGGCACCGACGCTGGCGTTGACGGCACGCCAACCGCTTGGCAAACGCATGGATTTCGATACCGAAGTGATGGTTCGGCTGTATTGGCAGGGGGTGCAAAGCCGTTTCTTGCCGACACGCGTCACTTATCCTGTCGATGGCGTTTCGCATTTCGATGCGCTGCGCGATAACTTGCGCATTTCCTGGATGCACACCCGATTGTTTTTCGGCATGTTGCCCCGCATTCCGCGCTTACTGCGTCAGCGCCAACAGGTGAAGAAAGCACAGCATTGGTCGACAACTCAGGAGCGTCATGGGTTGTGGGGGATCCGACTTATGCTTCAGGTTTACCGAGTGTTTGGCCGCCGGGCTTTCCAATGGCTGCTGTACCCGGTGATCGGCTATTTCTGGCTGACCGGGCGTGCCCAACGAGAAGCTTCGCGTGATTATCTGCAACGTTTGCAGCAGTTTGCCCGTGGTCGGCAACAACCTTTACCCACGCCGCTCAGCAGCTTTCGGCACTTTATGCGTTTTGGCGATGCGATGCTCGACAAGCTGGCGAGCTGGCGTGGTGAACTTCGTGACGTTCGGCTGGTAGATTCCGCGGCCTGTGAACGGCAGATCGCTTCCGGCAAAGGTACGCTGATCCTGGCGTCGCATCTGGGAGATATCGAGTCCTGCCGCGCTTTGGGTGAGTTGGACTCTGGCGTCAAGGTGAATGCCCTGGTATTTACCGAACATGCCGAACGTTTCAACCAGATAATGAAAGAGGTGAATCCTCGCGCCAATCTTAACCTGATCCCCGTGACGTCGTTGGGGCCTGAAACCGCCATGCGTCTGCAGGACAAACTCGACGCCGGCGAGTGGGTGGCGATCGTTGGCGATCGCACGTCGGCCGGAAAACATCAGCGTGGTGAACAACCGAGGGTGGTGTGGAGCCGCTTCCTTGGTCAACCGGCGCCCTTCCCGCAGGGGCCTTTTGTTCTGGCCGCTGCGCTGCGTTGTCCGGTGTACCTGATGTTCGGCCTCAAACAGCAGGGGTATCTGAACGTTTATTTCGAACCGTTTGCCGATCCGCTGTCATTACCCCGGCAGCAGCGCCAACAGGCGTTGCAGGATGCGGTGGACCGCTATGCCGCCCGGCTGGAGCATTATTGCCTGCTGGCGCCGCTCGACTGGTTTAATTTTTTCGATTTCTGGCAGTTGGCGGCACCGCCGCCAACGCAACAGGGGCCTGAGACATGAAGCTAAAAGACAATCCGCGATTCTCCGTCAGGGTTGAAATCGCCATCCCTTTCCATGATACCGATGCCATGGGCGTGGTCTGGCACGGCAACTACTTCCGTTATTTCGAGATCGCCCGCGAAGCCTTGCTCAAACAGTTCAATTATGGGTACCGGCAGATGCAGGCGTCGGGCTATGTCTGGCCGATCGTAGATACGCGGGTGAAATACATTGCGCCAGTCCTGTTTGAACAGCGCATCATCGTTTGTGCAGAGCTGGAAGAGTATGAAAACCGCCTGCGCATTGGCTACCGCATTCTGGATGCAGAGAGCGGAATAACCACCACCCGCGGCCATACTATTCAGGTCGCGGTGGACGCCGACAGCAAAGAAATGTGCTTTGTCTCGCCGCAGGTACTGCTGGATAACATCGAGGGGGCACAATGAAATTTTGGATGCTGGCTGTTGTGACCTTCTTCAGTCTGGGCGTGCAGGCGGTAACGCTGCCGGAGTTGCAACAGCGATTTAGCCAACAGCCGGTGCTGCGCGCCGAGTTTGAGCAGCAGCGCAGTATCAGCGGCATGGCAAAACCGCTGAAGTCCAGCGGCGAGCTGTTGATTTCCCAGCAGAAAGGATTGTGGTGGGCGCAACAGAAACCTTTCCCGCTGACCCTGTTGCTGGATGATAAACGCATGGTGCAAACCCTGGCTGGCCAGCCACCGCAGGTGGTAACGGCGGACAACAACCCGCAGATGTTCCAGTTCAATCACCTGCTGACCGCGCTGTTTCATGCCGACAGCCAGGCGCTGGAACAAAACTTTGCTCTGCAGTTCACCGATTTGGGGCATAGCCGCTGGCGGCTGGTGCTGACGCCGAAAACCACGCCGCTCGACAAACTGTTCAAGCGCATCACCCTCAACGGCGAACAGTTCCTGGACACCATTGATATTGATGACATGCAAAGTGACGCCACCCATATTCGCTTCTTTAATCAACGTACGGTGCCGCAGGCGCTGACTGACGAGGAGCAACAGCGTTTTGCGTCCTGAACTGCATCGGCGGCTGGCGTTTGGCTGGCTGGCGATTTGCCTGCTGCTGATCGCGGCCTTGTACTGGCTGTTGCCGCGCAGTCAGATCAACAGCAGCGTCCTGGCGTTATTGCCGAAACAGCAACTGGTTGGCGTGCCGGATGAATTGGCCGACGGCTTCAGCCGCCGCCTGGATCGTCAACTGATGTGGCTGGTCAGCCCGCCGCCGGGGGCGGACAACGCCGCAGTGGATTGGTGGTGGCAGCAGCTACGTCAGATGCCTGAGCTGCAGCAGGTTGGCGGGCCTATGGATGCACAACGTCAGCAGCAGTGGGGGCGTTTTTTCTACCAGCATCGCAATGTGCTGCTGGATGATGCCACCCGGCAACGTTTGCAGCAGGGTGCGGAAGCGCAGAGCCAGTGGATCCTCGGCCAACTCTATTCTGCTTTCGCCGGCGTCAGCGGCAAAGAGCTGGCGAACGATCCGCTGATGCTGGTACGCGCTTCACAGTTGGCGCAGCAACAGAACGGCGGCTTGCTGAGCCTGTCCAAGGGTTGGCTGGTGGCGCGTGATGCGCAGGGACGCAGCTGGTATTTGTTGCACGCCGAGCTTAGCGCATCATCCTATGACATCAGCAGTGCCCGGCGAACGGTAGATAAACTGACAGCGCTGCAGCAACAGCTGCAGCGCTGGCCGGGAGCCGAAGTGCTCAACCGCGGCACGTTGTTTTACAGCAACTACGCCAGCCAACAGGCCGAAAAGGATATTTCAACGATTGGCCTGGCGTCGGTGGCGGGCGTGTTTTTACTGGTGTTGTTCATGTTCCGCTCACCTTTGCCGCTGTTGTTGTGCGCGCTGTCGGTGGGTATTGGCGCTCTGGCCGGCACCGTCGCTACGCTGTTGGCCTTTGGTGAAATACATTTGATGACGCTGGTGCTGAGCATCAGCATCGTCGGCATTTCGGCTGACTACACGCTCTATTTCCTGACGGAACGTATGGTGCATGGTCGGCAGTCGGCGCCATTAGCCAGTTTGCAAAAGCTGTTGCCGGCATTGTCGATGGCGTTGCTGACCACCGTAGTGGCCTATCTGGCGCTGTTGATTGCGCCGTTCCCCGGTCTGCAGCAGTTGGCAGTATTCGCCGCTGCCGGATTGAGTGCCGCCTGCATTACCGTTATTTGCTGGTACCCACAATTGTCGCGACGGCTGCCGGTACGCCCAGCGCCGGGATTAACGCTGATCCTGAATTGGCTGCATGCCTGGCGCCATCGGCCACCGTTGCGTTATGGGTTGCCCGGTGCGGTGCTGTTGCTGGTGGTCGCGGGGTTCAGCCAGTTAAAGGTAGATGACGACATTGGCCAACTGCAGGCACTACCTGCGGCGTTGCAGCAGCAAGAGCAGCGTATCGCTGCACTGACGGGTCAACATAACGATCAGAAGTGGCTGGTGGTCTACGGCGCCAATGCCGAGCAGCTGTTGCAACGCATCGAGTTGTTGCAACCCAAACTGGCTGAGGCCAAACGGCAAGGCGTGCTGGCGGATTATCGCCTGTTGCCTCTGCCTTCTCTCCAGCGCCAACAAGAAAACATCGCTTTATTGCAGCGCGTGGCGCCGCAGGTGATGAACAATCTGCAGCAGGCAGAGTTGGCGCTGAGTACACCAGATTTAACGCCTGAATGGGTGAGCCCGCAGCAGTGGCTGGCCAGCGTGGTGAGCGAAGGTTGGCGTCTGCTGTGGTTGACGTTGCCCGATGGACGCAGTGCAGCGCTGGTGCCCGTTAACGGCGTGAAGAACAGTGCGATGATGAAGACACTGGCGGAGCAGGTTCCCGGCACCGGTTGGATCGATCGGAAAACCGAGTTCAGTGAGCTGTTTGGTCAATATCGCCTGTATCTATCATATTTGTTGGCATTGTCGGTTGCAGCGATTGCGCTGATTTACCTGTGGCGTTTTGGCCTGCGTCATGGCTTGCGCTGCATGGTGCCGACGCTGTTGTCACTGGGTAGCGGTATTGCGGTATTGGCACTGAGTGGCCATACGCTGAATCTGTTTTCGCTGTTGGCGCTGGTGCTGGTTTTGGGGATCGGCATTAACTATACGTTGTTCTTTACCAATCCCCGGGGCACACCGACCACCTCGATGTTCGCCATTTTTATGGCGGTATTCACTACCCAACTGACGTTCGGCATGCTGGTACTGAGCCACACTCAGGCCATCAGCAGCTTTGGTATCGTATTGAGCAGCGGAATTGCCGTGGCATTTTTATTGGCACCGCTGACGTTAGCAACAAAAAGAAAAAGAGGAAAAGCCTGATGCGTGGCTTACGAAGGGTGCTGTTAATGTGGATTGTCGTGCTGGCCGGCTGCGCCGGTAAGCAGGATCCGACGCTGCCGCAGGCGTGGCTAAAACCCGGTACGCAGGTGACGTTACCTCCCCCTGTGCTGGCTCAGCCGATTAATCAGCAACAGTTGCTGACCGCCGAAGTCAAAGGGCAGCAGCACTCGATGCTGGTGCTGCTCAATGCAGACGGTCAGCGCTTGCAACTGGTGGGCATGTCACCGCTCGGTATCCGCCTGTTTAACCTGACCTACGATCGTCAGGGGATCCACACCGAACAATTGATCAAGGTGGGGGAACTGCCGCCAGCCAGCCAGGTGTTGGCGGATATCATGTTGAGCTACTGGCCGGTGAAGGACTGGCAACCCTTGCTGCCAGCAGGGTGGCGGCTGGAAGATCAGGCGCTGGTGCGTCGCTTGTATGACGAGCGTGGGGCGGTGATCAATGAAATCCGTTATCAGCAGGTAGGCGGGACGCGAGAGCCGGTGTCGATCGCTCAATCAGCCTTCCATTACCGCATAACCATTCAAACGCTGGGGAGCGAATAATGATCTATTTCTCCGCCGTAGGGATGGTGAACGCACTGGGCAACGATCTGCCGCAAATCGCGCAAAATCTGGCGCGAGGTATTTCGCCCGGCATGCAGCAGCAGACGCAGTGGCTGATCGGCGGTGCGCCATCCTGGTTTGGCAACGTACAGGGGGAGTTACCGGCGATCCCCGAGCCGCTCAAGCGGCATAACTCCCGCAATAATCGCCTGCTGTTGGCCGCTTTGGCACAGATCGAGACGTCGGTGCGCGAGGCCATTACCCGCTACGGCGCCGATCGCGTCGCGGTGATTATGGGCACCAGCACTTCCGGGATCCACGAAGGCGAACTGGCGCTGCAACAGTATCTGGCGGGGCAGTGGCCTCCGGGCTACCATTATCACCAGCAGGAACTGGGCGATCCGAGCCAGTTTCTCAGCGCCTTTCTCGCGACCCGCGGTCCGGCCTATACCCTGTCGACGGCCTGTTCGTCCAGCGCGCGGGCCATTATCAGCGGTAAACGTCTGATTGAAGCCGGGTTGGTGGACGCAGCGATTGTGGGCGGGGCCGACAGCCTGTGCCAAATGCCGATTAACGGTTTCCACAGCCTGGAGTCACTGTCTGCGGAGCGCTGCACGCCGTTTGCCGCAAAACGCAGCGGGATTAATATCGGTGAGGCGGCGGCGCTGATGCTGTTGACGCGGGAACCTGCGCCGGTGGCGTTGTTGGGCGTTGGCGAATCTTCCGATGCCTGGCACATGTCGGCGCCACATCCTGCAGGAGAAGGTGCCGAACGGGCCATGGCCATGGCGTTGCGGCAGGCCGGCTTGAGCGCCGAACAAATCGGTTATATTAATTTGCACGGCACCGCTACACGACTTAACGATCAGGTTGAAGCCCTGGTGGTGAACCGCCTGTTTGGCGAACGGACACCGTGCAGTTCGACCAAGCACCTTACCGGGCACACGCTGGGTGCCGCCGGGGCAGTGGAAGCCGCGTTGAGCTGGCTGTTGTTGACGCACCCGTTGCCACTGCCGCAGCAAGATTTCAGAACCGTCCCCCGCGATGCCGAACTGGCACCGATCGGTCTGGTGTGCAAGCCCCAGGCATTGGGATCGCGCGCTATCCTCTCCAATTCATTTGCCTTCGGCGGCAACAATGCCTGCCTGTTGTTGGGAGATGCTCCATGAACGCTTACCGGACGGCAGAATATTACTTACCTCATGCCTCACCGATGGTGCTGCTGGAACAGGTGCTGGAAGTGGGTGAAGAGCATGCACGCTGCGCAGTCAAGGTCAGTACGAATAGCGTGCTGGCGCCGTTTCTCGACGAGCAGGGGGCGCTGTCGGGTTGGTACGGGATTGAGCTGATGGCGCAGGCAATTGGGGTTTGGAGTGGCTGGCACGGTCGCCAGAGTGCCAAGCCGCCGCAGCTTGGCATGTTGCTTGGCGGGCGGGCCATTCACTGTGCGTTGCCCGCTTTTCCTGCCGGCAGCGAGTTGGTGGTTAGCGTGCAGCAGTTGTTGAAAGACGAGAAGTTAGCCAGTTTTGAGTGTGAAATCAGTATCGATAATGTGCCGATCGCACAGGGCAGGTTGAACACCTATCAACCTGATCAACAAGAAATTATTCAATTGACGACCTTAAGGGGAGACGCATGATGCGTTCCGTTTTAGTCACCGGCGCCAGTAAAGGGATCGGTCAGGCCATCGCCTGCCGCCTGGCTGCGGATGGCTTTTTGATTGTAGTTCACTACCACAGCGATAAGACCGGGGCAGAACACACCTTGCAGCAAATTGTCAGTGCCGGCGGGCAAGGGCGATTGATGCAGTTTGATATCAGCAACCGCATTCAGTGCCGTGAGACGTTGGAGCAGGATATTGAAACCCACGGTGCGTACTACGGCGTGGTGAATAATGCGGGGATCACCCGCGACGGCGCTTTCCCGGCGCTGAGCGACGAGGATTGGGATGGGGTGATCCATACCAATCTCGACAGTTTTTACAATGTGCTTCACCCCTGTGTCATGCCAATGATTGGCCTGCGCAAAGGCGGGCGTATCATCGCGCTGTCGTCGGTGTCGGGCGTTATGGGCAACCGTGGGCAGGTAAACTACAGTGCGGCCAAGGCAGGAGTGATCGGTGCCTGTAAAGCATTGGCTATCGAACTGGCGAAACGCAAAATTACCGTTAACTGCATCGCCCCAGGTTTGATCGACACCGGCATGATCGACATCGAGCCGGCCGCGCTGGATGAAGCGATGCGGGCTATCCCGCTCAAGCGTATGGGATCGGCAGAAGAGGTGGCCGGGTTGGCCAGCTACCTGATGTCCGATATCGCCGGCTATGTAACGCGGCAGGTCATTTCCATTAATGGAGGAATGGTATGACGCAACGAGTGGTCGTCACCGGCATGGCGGGCGTTACGGCGTTCGGCAATAGCTGGGCAGAGGTGTCCAGCCGGTTGAAGCAGGGCAAGAATGCGGTGCGTTACATGACGCAATGGGAAGAATATCAGGGACTGAATACCCATCTTGGCGCCCCGATCGAGAATTTCGTGCTGCCGGATCACTATACGCGCAAGCGTATTCGTTCCATGGGCCGCGTTTCACTGTTGGCTACCCGGGCGACGGAGCTGGCGCTAGAACAGGCCGGGCTGCTGGGTGAAACGGTGCTGACCAACGGTGAGACCGGCATCGCCTACGGTTCTTCGACCGGCAGCACCAAGCCGGTCAGCGAATTTGCCACCATGCTCACCGAAAAGCACACCGGCAATATCACCGGCACCACCTATGTGCAGATGATGCCTCACACCGCGGCGGTAAACACTGGCCTGTTCTTCGGCCTGCGGGGCCGGGTGATCCCAACGTCCAGTGCCTGCACTTCCGGCAGTCAGGCGATTGGTTATGCCTATGAGAGCATCCGCCACGGTTATCAGACGGTGATGGTGGCCGGCGGCGCCGAAGAGCTGTGCCCTTCGGAGGCGGCGGTGTTCGACACGCTGTTTGCAACCAGCCAGCAGAACCATCGCCCCGAGTTTTCGCCACGTCCGTTTGATCGTCAGCGTGATGGGTTGGTGATTGGCGAAGGGGCAGGCACGCTGATCCTGGAGTCGCTGGAACATGCCCTGGCACGGGGGGCGACCATCTACGGTGAGGTTATCAGCTTCGCCACCAACTGCGATGCGGCACACATCACCCAACCGCAGCAGGAAACCATGCAGATTTGCATGCAGCAGGCGCTGAAGGCTTCTGGGCTGACCACCGGCGATATCGGCTACATCAGCGCCCACGGCACGGCGACCGATCGTGGCGATATCGCTGAAAGTCAGGCAACGGCGGCGATTTTCGGCAATCGAACGCCGATCTCCTCGCTGAAAAGTTATTTTGGCCATACGTTGGGCGCCTGCGGTGCGTTGGAAGCCTGGATGACGTTGGAGATGATGCGCGAAGGCAGCTTCGCCCCTACCATTAACCTGAGCGAACCGGACAGCGCCTGTGGCGATCTGGATTACATCATGGGCGGTTACCGCCAGATTGATACTGAGTTTGTGCAGTCGAATAATTTCGCTTTCGGCGGCATCAATACTTCACTGATCCTGCGCCGCTGGGCGTAATCTTGCATTGCCGGAGGTTTTCTCCGGCAATTGTTGCTATCTAATCAAAAGTCTTATGCGCAATAGGGCGTTTTTGATCAACAAAACAGTTGCCATAATCCTCCCATATCGCTTCAACATCCTAATGAGAGAATAAAATTATGAGCATCCCTGCATTTGGTTTAGGCACCTTCCGTCTCCAGGATCAGGTGGTGATCGACTCGGTCACTACGGCACTCGAGCTGGGATACCGCGCGATCGATACGGCGCAAATCTATGAAAACGAAGCGGCGGTGGGGCAGGCGATTGCCGCCAGCGGCGTACCGCGTGAAGAGCTGTTTATCACCACCAAGATCTGGATCGCCAATTTGGCGAAAGGCAAGCTGATCCCGAGCCTGCAAGAGAGCCTGAACAAGTTGCAAACCGGCTATGTTGATCTGACCCTGATTCACTGGCCTTCGCCGAACGACGAAGTTCCTGTTGCCGAGTTTATGGCCGAGCTACTGGAGGCGAAAAAACTAGGACTGACGCGCCAGATTGGCGTTTCCAACTTCACTCTGGATCTGATGCAGCAAGCGATTGACGCCGTTGGGGCAGAGCAGATCGCCACAAATCAGATTGAGCTTTCGCCCTACCTGCAGAACCGTAAAGTGGTGGAGTTTGCCCAGCAGCATGGCATTGCCATCACTTCCTACATGACGCTGGCCTATGGCCAGGCGCTGAAGGATGAGACCATCAAGGCGATTGCGTCACGTCGCAATGCCACCCCGGCGCAGGTTATTCTGGCCTGGGCGCTGCAGCTGGGTTACGCGGTGATCCCATCATCGACCCAACGTGAAAACCTGGCGAGCAATCTGTTGGCTCAGAAACTGACGTTGACCCGTGAGGAAATGGCGGAGATCGCCAAGCTGGAAAACAATGGCCGTTTGGTCAGCCCGGAAGGCCTGGCGCCGAACTGGGATTAATTTTCGTACCTCTGCATCAGGGCGCCCAGACGGGCGCCTTTTTTATTGCCCCAGATGTTTGCTGAGAAAGTCGATAAAGCTACGCAGACGGTTGCTGACGGCGCTGTCGCTGTAGTACACCGCATTGACTGGCATGGCGACCGGCAGCGTTTCCTCCACCAAAACAGGCACCAGATCGCCGCGCTCGATGTCTGCGCTAATCATAAAATCGGACAGGCAGGCAATGCCGTTGCCATGCAGGCACAGATGACGCTGAGTTTCACCACTGTTGGTGGTCAGGCCTGGGGTGATTTCCAATTGGCGACCATCGGCACAAGCCAGCGGCCAGCGGTTCAAACTGGGCAGATCGTTAAAACCGATGCAGCAGTGTTGCGCCAAGTCCTCCACCTTTTGCGGCATGCCGTATTGTGCCAAATAGGCGGGGGAGGCCAGCACGCGTCGATAGCTGGTCATCAGTTTGCGTGCCTTCAGGCTGGAGTCGGTCAACTCACCGACGCGGATGGCAATATCCACCTTACGCTCGATCAGATTAATAAAGTTCTCTGACGACACCAGTGACAGCGACATTTCCGGATACAAGGCCCGAAATTCCGCCACCAGCGGCGTTAATACGTGCAGCACGACTGGCGTAGCAGCATCGACGCGCAATAGCCCCTGTGGACGCTGACGGCTTTCCATCAGCGCATTCTCCGCCGCGGCCATATCACTCAGTACCTTCTGCACCTGGCGGAAATAGTTTTCCCCTTCCTGCGTCAGGCTGATCTGACGCGTCGTGCGGTTGAGCAGCGTAACGCCGAGCTTGGTTTCCAGCTTTTTGACGGTGCGGCTAACCACCGAGTTGGCCTGATCAAGTCGTTCAGCCGCGCGGCTGAAACTGCCGCTTTCCACCACGGTCACGAAAGTAATCAACTCATCGGAATTCGCTTTCACTGTTGCTCCATTGGCAAAATTCATTTGATATTTTGAGCATTTTTATCATTTAAGCACGGGCCGATAATAGTCGCCATCAACCTGAACGCTATTTGGAGTAAAAAAGATGCCTCTCGCATTACTTGCATTGACCATCAGTGCCTTTGCTATCGGTACCACCGAGTTTGTGATAGTCGGGCTCATCCCGACCATCGCGGAACAGCTGGGGGTGACAGTACCGTCCGCCGGGCTGCTGGTTACCATTTATGCTATCGGCGTGGCGATTGGCGCGCCGGTACTTACGGCTTTAACCGGCCGTGTACCGCGCAAGCTGCTGCTGATCAGCCTGATGGTGCTGTTTACCCTCGGCAACCTGCTGGCCTGGCAGTCGCCGAGCTACGAGTCGCTGGTCGTGGCCCGTTTGTTGACCGGCCTGGCCCACGGGGTGTTCTTCTCCATCGGTTCTACCATCGCCACCAGCCTGGTCGCGAAAGAGAAAGCCGCCTCGGCGATCGCCATCATGTTCGGTGGCCTGACCGTGGCGTTGGTGACAGGGGTACCCTTGGGGACCTTTATCGGCCAGCATTTTGGCTGGCGTGAAACCTTCCTGGCGGTGTCGCTTATTGGCGTGATTGCCACGGTGGCCAGCGTCATCCTGGTACCCAACAGCATTAAAAATCAGGCCAGCGCCAGCATTGGCGAGCAGTTTAAAGTGCTGACTCATCCGCGCCTGCTGCTGATTTACGCAATCACCGCGCTGGGTTACGGCGGCGTATTCACCACCTTCACCTTCCTGGCACCGATGATGCAGGAACTGGCGGGGTTCTCCGCCCCCGCGGTCAGTTGGATCCTGCTGGCCTACGGCATTGCGGTAGCGATTGGCAACATCTGGGGCGGAAAATTGGCGGACCGCCATGGTGCCGTACGTGCCCTCAGCTTTATCTTTGCCGCGCTGGCCGTTTTGCTGCTGGTATTCCAGTTCACCGCCAGCCATAGCATCGCAGCGCTGATGACGGTGGTTGTGATGGGCGTGTTCGCCTTCGGTAACGTACCGGGGCTGCAGGTTTACGTGGTGCAGAAAGCCGAGCAATACACGCCGAACGCGGTGGATGTTGCTTCCGGTCTGAACATCGCGGCCTTCAACGTAGGTATTGCTCTGGGCTCAGTCATCGGCGGCCAGACCGTATCCACATTGGGCCTGGCGCAAACGCCGTGGATTGGCGCGCTGATCGTGCTGGTGGCTCTGCTGCTGGTGGGGGTTAGCGGGCGTTTGGATAAGAAGTATCAGCGGCAATGGGCTTGATCGCCACTCTTTCCCCTTATCTGGCCCGCATTTTGCGGGCCTTTTCGCATTTATCATCGACCATCGCTAACCTTTACACACATATACTGTCAGAAGATTGAAATCCCTGCACCACGCCCCTATAACTGGAAAGGATATACCCCGTAAAAGCCATGCCGTCAGGTGAGGGCCGGCGTATAATCGATTCAATGTTGGCGGGAATGTCACCGCCAGTTTCATCCTAATGGGAAATAGGCGAATAGCGTGCCGAAACGAACTTATGCAATGAGGTATGTTGCAGGCCAGCCAGTTGAGCGAATTTTCCCTGGCGCCATTAATCAACCGCTGCCGCCTGGGGCTGCATTGCCTACGTCCGGCGCGTTGCGAGTGATGGTGTGGAACATCTTTAAACAGCAACGGGCAGACTGGCTCTCGGTGTTGAAAAACTATGGCAAGGATGCGCAACTGGTCCTGCTGCAGGAAGCGCAAACCACGCCAGAACTGGTGAGCTTTGCCACGTCAAACTATCTGGCTGCCGATCAGGTGCCGGCCTTTGTTTTGCCGCAACACCCTTCGGGCGTGATGACCCTCGCGGCGGCGCATCCGGTGTATTGCTGCCCGCTACGTGAGCGTGAACCGCTGCTGCGGTTGGCCAAATCGGCCTTGATCACCGTCTACCCGTTGTTTAACGGCCAGCTTTTGATGGTGGTAAATATTCATGCGGTGAACTTCAGCCTGGGCGTGGACGTTTACAGTAAGCAACTGGGGCCGATTGGTGAGCAGATTGCCAATCACTATGGGCCGGTGATCATGGCCGGGGATTTTAATGCCTGGAGCCGCAAACGAATCAATGCGTTGTACCAGTTCGCCAGCGATATGGCGCTGCGTGAGGTAAACTTCACAGACGATCATCGTCGCAAAGCCTTTGGCCGACCGCTGGACTTTGTGTTTTATCGCAATATGGGCGTGGCGGAGGCTTCGGTGCTGGTGACCAGCGCGTCCGACCATAATCCGCTGTTGGTGGAGTTTCATCCCGAGGCTGATAAACCTCACTGGTGATTATCGTCCTTATTCAGACAATAAAAAAGCACCCCGAAGGGTGCTTTTTTTGTGCCGAAAATTTAGGTATCCGGCGATGACTTGTCACTGACAAACAGGGTCAATTTCAGACCCGGTTGCAGATTATTAGCCTTGGCTAGCGTTGAGTTCCAACGCATCACGTCGTTAATATCGACGCCGTGACGACGTGCAATACTGGCCAGCGAATCACCTTTGCGAACCTGATAGGTGATACTGCTGTTACTGCCGGTGTTGCTGGCCACTTGCAGGGTTTGCCCAACTTTTAAGGTGCTCTTGGCACGTAAGTTGTTCCAACTCTGCAAATCGCTGGACTTAATATTCAACCGCTTGGCAATGCCCGATACCGTATCGCCGGAGCGAACCTTATACGAGCTACCGCCTGTCAAACCGCTGTTCTTCGCCAACTGAGTGGTTGGCTGAGTCACTGCGATCTGGCCATCGGCCAACGAGTCTTTCAGCTGATCGGCATGACCTTTGGGAACCATGATGTAATGGGGCCCGTTGGGTGCCGTAACGCCTTTTTTGTAGCCCGGGTTATAAGCTTTCATCTTGGTGATTGAAAGCCCAGCCATCTCAGCCGCCTGAGTTAGCTGTATTTGCTGCCCAACATCAATACGCGCCAGTGCACGGGTATTATCAGTCTTCGGAAGATTGATACCGTACTTCTTGCTGTTTTTAATGATGTCGCTCAGCGCCAGCATTTTCGGAACATAAATTGACGTTTCACGCGGAAGCGACAATGCCCAGAAATTGGTTGGCTTACCCTGGCGTTTATTCGCCTTAACCGCCTGCATGACACGGCCTTCACCACTGTTATAAGCGGCAACGGTCAGTAACCAGTCACCGTTAAACATGCGGTTCAAATACTGCATCATATCAAGCGCAGCAGTCGTCGAGGCGACGACATCGCGTCGCCCGTCATACCACTGGTTGTTTTTCAAACCATAATTGCGACCCGTTTGCGGCACGATTTGCCATAGCCCTGCGGCGTTGGCACTTGACGTGGCGTGTGGGTCAAAAGCGCTCTCCACTATGGGTAGCAGTACCAGTTCCATCGGCATATTGCGTTTCTTAATCTGCCCGACTATCCAGTACATGTACGGCTCTGCCCGTAATGTTACATCGTGGAGATAGCTCTTACTTTTTAGGTACTTTCTTTTTTGATCACGGATCCGGGAATTTTCCGGAACCTCCATCTTCAGCTCGTCGCTAATGAAGTTCCACAGGTTCTGTTGCGCGGCACCACTATTATTATCTAGCCACCGCGCCGAGCTCGCTCGACCATTCGCTGTGTACTCTCCTGCTTCACTCTCTTGACCTGCCGAAGACAAACTCTGTGCATGCTGTTCTGGGGCCGGTGCGTCCTGCCTGGACGACTGGCACCCCACTAGCAAGACTGAGGCGAGAAATATCGCTTTAGCCTTCATGTGTGTGTCAATATAGTTGCTTAAAAGACGAGCAATCATACTTTGCTTCGTCAAATAACACAACTAAAAGCTCAGAAGTTGTCTTTTCGCAGGCGTAATTCGGAAAAAACCGAATGAAGGTGTTGTGGTGGCGTGTGAAATCCTAATTTTCTTTGTAAATCAGTGTCATGGCAGCGTAAAAATAGGTTAATTTTACGCTCTAATTGTAGCTGAGTGGGAACGCTAGGCTGGTCTTTTGCCCGTAACGCTTCAACTTGTTGCTGATATGTTTCAATTCCTCGATCTTCCGGCAAAATAGCCCGCGCAAACTTAAGATTTGAAAGTGTATATTCATGCGCGCAACAAATTAAGGTGTTATCGGGAAGTTGCGCGAGTTGTTGAAATGAGTCGTACATTTGCTCGGCGGTCCCTTCAAATAACCTTCCGCAGCCGCCAGAGAAAATAGTGTCTCCGCAGAACAGATAAGGTGCGCTATAGAATGCAATATGGCCAAGCGTATGTCCGGGAACCGCGATTACAGCGAATTTTTGGCCATTGATTTCGAGGGTTTCTCCGTCATGAACGATGCGGTTAGCACCTTTGTCGGCAGTTTCTTGCGGTCCATAGACCTTCAGCCCGGGATAGCGCGCCACAATCTGCGCTACGCCACCGACGTGATCGTGATGATGGTGGGTCAACAGAATCGCGTCAGGCGTCAAATTCAGGCGTTCCAGCGCATCAAGCACCGGCTGCGCCTCACCGGGATCGACAATGATGCCGTGTCCCTGCTGGTTATCTAACAACCAAATGTAATTGTCCTGGAAGGCGGGAATGCTGATAAGATTCATCTTGGACCTCTCGTTGGCAACGGCTTGAAAGAAGATAATAAATCATGAAACCAGCCCATACTCTACAAAAGCTCACCAGCCCACAGTCTTGGGCCGAGTTGCCGTGGGGGGAATACTATCGTGAGGCGCTTGAGCGGCAGTTGCAACCCTGGTGGCCGAAGCTGTTTGGTTTCCACCTGCTTAAAATCGGTAATCTCAGCGCCAGTCTGGCTACGGATAAATGCGCCATTTCCCACCAGGTCAACGTCAGTCTGGTAGGCGACAACCTGCAAGTGGTCGCAGATGCTTACCAATTGCCCTTCGCCGCCAAGTCGGTGGATGCCTGTTTACTGGCACACACGCTATCCTATGCTGACGATCCGCACCGCATGCTGCGTGAAGTCGATCGCGTGTTGATCGACGACGGCTGGCTGGTGATCAGCAGCTTCAACCCGTTCAGTCTGTTGGGGTTGGGGAAACTGGTGCCAGGGTTACGCCGCCGCCAGCCCTACGTCAGCCGGATGTTTACTCAAATGCGCCTGCTAGACTGGCTGAGTTTGCTGAATTATGAGGTGTTGCATCAGTCGCGTTTTCACGTGCTGCCTTGGCAGCGTAAAGGCGGGAAGTTTTTGTGCACTCATTTACCGGCGTTGGGGTGTATGAGCGTGATTGTGGCACGTAAGCGTACTTTGCCGTTAACGCCAACGCCGATGAAGCTCGGGGCGCGAAAGCCTTCTCTCAGCCGCGCCGTCGGCGCGACCAAGAGTTATCGCAAGCAGCCTTAGTTTTCCGGTTTGTAACCCACGTCTTCCTGCGTTGGATTACCGGCCGCATCGCGTGCCAGCACGTCGCAGCGTTCGTTTTCCGGATGGCCGGCGTGGCCCTTGACCCATTCCCATTTAACGGTGTGGCGCTGAATGGCCAGATCCAGACGCTGCCAAAGATCGACATTCTTGACCGGCTTTTTGTCGGCGGTCTTCCAGCCACGCTTTTTCCAGTTATGGATCCAACTGGTAATGCCCTGGCGCACATATTGGCTGTCGGTGCTGAGGATCACTTCGCAAGGCGTGGTCAGCGCTTCCAATGCGACAATCGCCGCCATCATCTCCATGCGATTGTTGGTGGTCAGGCGGAAGCCCGCGCTGAAGGTTTTTTCCGTCTGCTTATAGCGCAGTATGGCGCCGTAACCACCGGGGCCCGGGTTGCCAAGGCAGGAGCCGTCGGTGAAAATTTCTACCTGTTTGAGCATCTCTGGTAGACTCTTCCTATCAGTTTTATAAAAGCCAAGTCTGACATAAACGAACGCTGTGAGCACTGCAATATGATCACTACAACCACCAGACAGATTGTCCTCGATACCGAAACCACCGGTATGAACAAGCTCGGGGTGCATTACGAAGGTCATCGCATCATTGAAATTGGTGCGGTCGAAGTCATTAACCGTCGTCCGACCGGCCGTCACTACCATGTCTACATCAAGCCGGACCGGCTGGTGGATCCGGAGGCCTATGGGGTTCACGGCATCAGCGACGAGTTCCTGGCGGATAAACCCACGTTCGACCAAATTGCCGATGAGTTTATCGACTTTATCCGCGGCGGCGAGTTAGTTATCCATAACGCAGCGTTCGACATCGGCTTTATGGATCACGAATTCCGCATGCTGCAGCAGGGGATTCCGAAGACCGATACCTTCTGCACCATCACCGACAGCCTGTTAATGGCGCGTCGCCTGTTCCCGGGCAAGCGCAACAACCTCGACGCCCTGTGCAGTCGTTATGAGATAGACAACAGCAAGCGTACGCTGCACGGCGCATTGCTCGATGCCGAAATCCTGGCGGAAGTCTATCTGGCGATGACCGGCGGTCAGACGTCGATGGCCTTCCAGATGGAAGGAGATACGCAAAACAACAATTCGACGCAGGACATTCAGCGCATTGTGCGTCCGGCAACGGCCATGAAAGTGGTCTACGCCAGCGATGAAGAAGTGATGGCCCATGAGGCGCGTCTGGATTTGGTGGCGAAAAAGGGCGGCAGTTGCCTGTGGCGCACGGAAGCGGAATAACGGTATTTTCGACGTAAATAATCCGGGCTTTATCCCCTTTGCGTTCCGTTAGCTGAAAAACTGTGCAAACGGTTCATTTGGTAAGAAAAAGGCATTGACGGCATAGTGGCTCAACCGTAATATGCGCCTCGTTCCTCTCGCAAGAGAAGAACGGCGCGGAGCGGTAGTTCAGTTGGTTAGAATACCTGCCTGTCACGCAGGGGGTCGCGGGTTCGAGCCCCGTCCGTTCCGCCAACATTCAGAAGCCCTGAGTTAGCAATAACTCAGGGCTTCGTTGTTTTTAATCTTTGCTCAATTGCGTTTTGGCGAAGGTCACCGCCTGATTGGCTGCCCACTCCCGGCGCGCAATGATCCGATAACATCCCCCACCCAGCGCTGCCCCGATAAACCAACTGAAGTTAGCCACCTGATGCAGACTCGGCGTGAAGCTGATTGCCAAGCCGATAATCACTGAAGGCACCAGCGCCCAAATCGCATTCGGATTGAAGCCGTTTTTATACCAGTAACGGCCGTCCGGCGTGGCATTGTACAGGTCATCGACGTGCAGTTCGCCGCGCTTGATAATGTAGAAATCCACCAACAGAATACCGAACAACGGGCCGATAAAGGCTGCCAACACGTCCAGCGTGTAGTGAATCAGCTCGGGTGACTGGAACAGGTTCCAGGGGGTCAACAGGAACGAGCCGACGGCGGCAATCATCCCGCCGGTACGGAAGCTGATCTTCTGCGGTGAACAGTTAGAGAAATCAAAGGCCGGCGAGACAAAGTTGGCCACGATATTGATGCCGATAGTGGCGACGATCATCGTCAGCAGCCCGAGGGCTACGGCGATATCGCTATCGAGGCGGGTGACGGTTTCGATCGGATCGGTAATCAGCTGTCCGAACAGCGGAAGGGTGCCGGAAACGATCACCACGGTTACCAAAGAAAACAACAGGTAGTTGAACGGCAAACCCCAGCGATTGCCGCGCTGTACCTCGGCAAAACTTTTGCCATAACGGGTAAAGTCGCCGAAGTTAAGCAGCGGGCCGGAGAAATAAGAGACCACCAGCGCGGTGGCGGTCAGCATCAGCCAGCCTTGCTCGCCGGCACTCAGGTTTTTGCTTGCCAGGGTCAGGGAGAGATTAGAGAAACCGACGCGGTAAACAATCCAGCCGGCCAGTGCGAACATCACTATGTAAACTGCCGGCCCGGCGATATCGATAAAACGCTTAATCGCCTGCATACCGTGCCAAAACACCATCGCCTGCAGCAGCCACATGGTGATGTAACAAACCCAGCCAAGCTGCGACAGCCCAAGGAAATGCGGTTGGGTCATCGGCTCCAGCGACGGGAAGAATTTCAGCAGTGTGAGCATCAGCGCGTTGGAGGCCAGATAGGTTTGAATGCCATACCAGGCGAAGGCGATCATGCCGCGGATCACCGCCGGGATATTGGCGCCGAACACGCCAAACGCCTGGCGGCTTAATACGGCGTAGGGCACGCCGCCGAGCTGGCTGGGCTTGGCCACCAGGTTAGCGCAAAACTGCACGATGCAAATCCCCACCAGCAGACAAATCAGGACCTGCCAGCTCGACAGGCCGAGGGCGAAGAAGCTGGCGGCCACCACATAGCCGCCCATGCTGTGTACATCGGACATCCAGAAAGAAAAAATGTTGTACCAGCTCCAGTTCTGGTCACGCGTAGGTGCCAGATCGTCGTTGCACAGTTTGGGACTGTAGTTTTCATTAGGGTTTGGCATAAATCGTGCTCCTCTCAAGAACGTCACCCGGATGTTGTGATCTGTTTTTTGGCAAAGGTTGCTGAGAGGGCTTTTGCAGGATCCAGGCCAGACTGTTCTTTTTTGTATACAAAATATCTTCTTCTTGTATACGATTTGACTATTCAAGGGGACGGGGAGCAGAAAAATGGTCGGCACGACGATCGGTAGCAACGCCGCGTGGCATGGGCAACAGGCCACTTATTTCATTGAAGATAAAGACGATCATATTTACAACTCGTTGGTGAAAGCGATTGTCGAACATCGGTTGCTGCCCGGCAGCAAATTGCCGGAAGAAGCCTTGGCCGAGACCTTCGGCGTAAGCCGAACCGGGATCCGGCGGGTGCTGCAGCGCCTTGCCGCAGTGCAATTGGTGACCCAACTGCCCAAACGTGGTGCACAGGTCGCTACGCCCGGGCAGGACGAGGCAACCCAGGTATTCCAGACGCGCAAGATGCTGGAATGCACCAACCTGCCGCAGGTGCTTGCCCACTGCGACGAAAATCATCTGCTGGCGATGGAGGAGATCGTGGCGCAGGAACAGCAGGCGTACCGCGATCAGGACGGCGCTGCGGCGATCCGTCTGTCTGCCGCATTTCACGTTCAATTGCAGGCCATCGCCGGCAATCAGGTGCTGACTGAAATGGTGTCACAGCTAACTTTGCGATCGTCGCTGGCGATCGCCGTTTATGGTTCACCCTGGCAGCAGGGGTGTCGCTGCCACGATCACAGCGATTTGCTGGCGCTGTTGAGGCGGAAAGACAGCGCGGCGCTGGCAGATCACATGGTCCGCCATTTTGACGATATTGTGGCGAATTTACGGTTTAACCACGACGCGAATGAAACGCCGGATTTCGCCCATATTTTTGCCGAAGCCCACCTGCGGGAGACGCTATGACAACTCGCTGCATTATTCAGGTCATCAATCCGAATACCAGCCAGGCAATGACCGAAACCATCGCCGCTGCGGCGCGAGCGGTGGCTGCGCCGGGCACCGAGATCCTGGCGGTCTGCCCACAAGAAGGGGCACCATCAATCGAGGGGCATTTTGACGAAGCCATTGCTGCCATTGGCGTCTTGCAGCAGGTGAAAGCCGGCCGGGAGGCCGGTGTGAGTGGTCATGTCATTGCTTGCTTTGGCGATCCGGGCTTGCTGGCCGCGCGTGAGCTGGCCGACAAACCGGTGGTCGGTATCGCCGAGGCGGCAATGCACATGGCAACGCTGGTGGCGACGCGTTTTTCCATTGTTACCACGCTGCCGCGTACGTTGGTGATTGCAAGGCATTTACTGCATCAATACGGTTTTGAGCGGCACTGTGCGGCGCTGCATGCGATTGATCTGCCGGTGCTGGCGCTGGAGGACGGCAGCGGTCGGGCTCAGCAAAAAGTGCGTGAGCAGTGCATCCGGGCTAAACAACAGGATGGCAGCGGCGCGATTGTGCTTGGCTGCGGCGGCATGGCCGATTTGGCGCGAGAATTGACGCTGGAATTGGGGATCCCGGTGATCGACGGCGTCAGCGCCGCGGTAAAAATGATCGAGTCGCTAAGCGCGCTCGGTCTGAGCACCAGCAAGCACGGCGATCTGGATTTTCCGCGGGCAAAGCCTTTGTCCGGCATGTTCAGTCATTTTAACGGGTGATCGGTAAAGGGAAACAACGATGAGTGATTTCGCGTTCAATAAAGATTATCCCCGTGATTTGATCGGCTACGCCGGTCGTCCACCGCATGCTCGTTGGCCTGGTCAGGCGCGCATCGCGGTGCAGTTTGTCCTCAATTATGAGGAAGGGGCTGAAAACAACGTGCTGCATGGCGATGCCGGTTCCGAACAGTTTCTCTCTGATATCATCGGCGCGGCCAGCTATCCTGAGCGGCATATGTCGATGGATTCCCTTTACGAATATGGTTCACGCGCCGGGTTCTGGCGGATCCATGATGAGTTTCAGCGCCGAGGCCTGCCATTGACGGTCTTTGGCGTGGCGATGGCACTGGCGCGCAACCCGCAGGTGGTCGAAGCGATTAAAAATGCCGGCTACGATGTGGTCAGCCACGGCTGGCGCTGGATCCACTATCAGCAGATGGACGAAAAGACCGAACGGCAGCATATGCAGCAGGCGATGACGGTATTGCGGGATCTGTTCGGCCAGGCACCGCTTGGTTGGTATACCGGCCGCGACAGCCCTAACACCCGCAGGCTGGTGGTAGAGCACGGGGGCCTGCAGTACGACAGCGACTATTACGGCGATGACTTGCCGTTCTGGACCGAGGTGCAGTGCGCCAATGGCGAAACCAAGCCGCACCTGATCGTCCCCTATACCCTCGAGGCCAACGATATGCGCTTCGCCTCGCCGCAAGGCTTTAACACCGGCGAGCAGTTCTTTACCTATCTGAAAGACAGCTTTGACGTGCTGTATGCCGAAGGCGAGGAGTCGCCGAAGATGCTGTCGATCGGCATGCATTGCCGTTTATTGGGCCGTCCGGGCAAGTTTCGCGCGCTGCAGCGTTTCCTGGACTATATCGAGCAATATGACCGGGTCTGGGTGTGCCGACGCCAGGATATTGCTGACCACTGGCTGGCACAGCATCCGTTTAAGAAGTAAAAAAGGGCCGATGTGGCCCTTTTCGTTGTGTTTGAGCGCAGGATTGCGCTCGGGTATGGATCAGAACAGTACAGAGTAGTTCAGACCAAAGGTGCGGCCGCGGCCTTTATAGCTGTAAAGCTCGGGTGAGCCGTAGGTCGGGCTATAGAGGATTGGCGCGCGCTGGCCCCAAACGGTGGTGTATTCCTTGTCCAGCAGGTTTTCTACGCTGAAGCTGAGTTTACCCACCGGCAACGCGTAGCTGCCGAGGAAATCGATGGTGTTGTAGCCATCAATTTTACGCCCCTGGGTCGAGCCGGCCTTGGTGTAATCGCCGTCATCCGATACGTCGAAAGTCTGCTGTGACTGCAGGCGCAGGTTCCAGTCGCCCGGTGCCCAGCCGACGTAGGCGGTCACTTTGGATGGGCTGGCGGTATCCACCACCAGCTTTTTCCATTCGCCGTTGACCTTGGTCTCGGAACGAATGAAGTTGAAGTTGGTGCCTGCGCTCCAGTCGCTGTCTTCGAAGAAGTAATCGACCGCGCCTTCCATCCCGTAAATGCGGCGTTTGTCCGAGTTGACGTTAATGGTCATGTCGGTTTTGTTGATCGAAATACTCTTATCGGACAGGGAGTAGTAGCCGGCAATCTGCGTACGCAGGTTATCGCCGGTGTAACGCCAGCCAAGCTCGTAGGAGTTAACCTTGATACCTTCCAGCTTGGAGTCGCCAACGTTGACGCTTTTGTTCAACTGGTAGTGGCCGTTGTTCAGCGCATAGGTACCGTTGCCGTAATATTTTCCCGGATCCGGGATCTCGTAACCCTGCGAGAAGTTGATCCAGGTTTGCTGGCGTTCGGTCAGGTGAGCCAACAGACCGGCGTTGAACAGGGCGTTGTTGTAGTCCGTTTTCCCGCCTGGGATGGCATCGGCCGAGGTGGCGGCGCCGGTAGCGATAGCCTGCTGCTGGTTGTAGCCAACGAAGTCATCAATCTTGTTTTCGGTGTACTGGTAGCGCACGCCGCCGCTCAGGGTGAAGATAGGGTTGATGTCGTAGCTGGCCTGCAGGAAGGACGCCAGATTGGTGGTGCTGTAGCCCGGGTAGCGCCCGGTGTTATACGCGTTTTGCAGATCCATACCGCCAGACTGCTGTGCTTTGGCCAGATCGAAGAACTGCTGGTTGGAGTTGAACGTCTCATGCTCGGCGTCGATGCCGTAGGTTAACGTCAGGGCATCGATCGGCTTGCTGTTCAGCGTCAGTTTGCCGCCGTAAAAGTCGGTCTTCTGTTGGGAAGCACCGATGCTGGTGACCTGTCCGGCCGTCAGGGTCGGGAACGGGTAGAAGGTCAGCGACTCATCGCGATAGTAGACCTGCGCCACCAGATCCTGACCGAGGAAGTCGGTGTTGGAGTACTGCAGGTTGATCAGGTGGCGTTCGGTCCCCGGAATACGATCCGAATTGAGGTTACCGCTGTTGTAAGCCTTGGCGTTGCCGGTCACCGCAGCGAAATTTTCCCCCAGGAACAGGCCGTGGTCGCCATCGGACTGACTTTTGTAATACTGAGTGGTCAGCTGCAACTGCTGGTGGTCATCGATATTGATGGTGCCGGTGCCCATCACGTCGAGGCGATCGGAGTACTGCAGGCCGGTCTGAGTATTATCAATCAGGACTTCGTTGCCCTTGCCGTCGTACCAGCCACCGTAGCGCTGATAGGAAACCGACAACCGGCCTGAGGCGTTGTCGTTGCCGCCGCTGACCGCTGCCGCCACGTTCTCGTCGTGGTCGTTATGGCCGCCAAAGCCGGTTTTACCGCCGATCTGCAGTTCAACCTGCTGCTCTTTCTGGCCTTTTTTGGTGACGATATTGATCAGGCCGCCGGTGCTGCCGCCGCCGTACAGCGAGGTAGCACCGGAGATCACTTCAATGTGATCGATATTAAAAGGATCGATCGAATCCAGCTGGCGGCTGTCGCTACGCGATGAGTTCAAACGTACGCCGTCGATCATCACCATCATTGAACGGCCGCGCAGGTTCATGCCGTAGTTGGTACGCCCCTGACCGCTGACGTCCATGCCCGGGATCAACTGCGCCAGCATGTCCTTGATCTCTTTGCCGCCCTGGACTTGCTGCTCAATTTCCTGGCTTTCAATCACCCAGGTGGTCTGCGCCATTTCTGCCACTGTACGGTGCGTACGGCTGGCGGAAACCACCATTTGCTCTTCGCTTTTTTGTTCTTCTGCCCAGGCCGTAGGGGCGAGCATCGCCAGCAGGCAAGGGTTTAATACCCAGAGGTGTTTGCGTTTCATCGTTATTTTCCAGTGTGTCCCATATTGGTGTGTAGTTAAAACTCGGTGTAATTGAGCATGACGTGCTCGGCGCGGGAGGGGATACCCGGCTGCCGACTACGCCATTGGATCACCGCCGGGGTGGACGTTAAATCGAACTGGTCGCGTCCTAAAGCCCGGTTGAGAATGCGTGCCGAACGCCAGGCCATCAGGCTGAGCTGGGGTTCGGCGATGCCGTGGCTGTGCATGCCGGCATTAACGGCAAACAGGCAGTTTTCCTTGGGGCCTTCCCACTCCAGGCTGAAGTCGGGGGCTACGCGGAACTGGTCATCGGCGGTGGTCAGCAGGCGGTCAGCCAGAGGTTCGAGGAACGCCGGGCGATCCTGCTGATAGCCGGTGGCGAAAATCACCACGTCGGTGTCGAAGGTTTCTTTACCCTGATCAAGATGGTGATGGGTAACCAACTGCCAGCCATCGCCTGCGGCCTGGATTGCCGCCAGCGAACGGCTTGGCAGCAGGTGCGCCCAGGGCTTTTCGCGCAACACTTCAAACTGGTGATACATCGCGCGGTAAATAGCCAGCAGCGAATCGCTGGTGATGCCGTCGGAGGTCATCTTCTGCTCGGTCAGCATGCGCTGCTTGGCGCCGTCGTTCAGGCCATAGAAGCTGTCAACGTAGTCCGGCGTGAAGTACTCGTTGGCGAAGGCGGCTTCATCCAGCGCGTTATAGTTATTGCGACGCGAAATCCAATTCAGTTGCGCAGGCTTGCCCCATTCGGCGCGGAAAATGTTCAGGAACAGGTCCGCACCGCTCTGGCCGCCACCGACGATGGTGACGCGTTTTCCGGCCAGGTTCGGGTTGCGCATCGTCATCTCGCTGGCATGGAAGCAACGATCGTTTTGCTCGGTAACGCAGTCCGGCAGTTTGATGCGTTTGCCGATGCCCAGGCAGACGTGGCGCGCCCGGTAAGTCGCACGCTGGGTCGTGACGACAAATTGGCGCTGCTGGTCGTCAAAATCCACGCTCTGAATATCCTGACTGAACTCCAGCGACTTCAGCCCGTTGGCGGCCCAGTCGAGGTAGTCGGCGAACTCTTCGCGCGATACCGTACGCAGTTCAGTGGTCAGAAATCGATAAAATTTCTTCCTTTTCACCAGGTAGTTAAGAAAGCTGTAGGGATTGGTTGGCGATACCGCGCTGACCAGATCTTTCAGGAAGCTGGTCTGCATATGGCAATCCGGCACCATCATGCCGGGATGCCAGGAAAAGTGCGGCTTGCGTTCGAGGAATTTACTGTTAAAACCGGCAACTTCACTGCCGAGTGCGGCAATGCTGAGGTTGAACGGGCCGATACCAATGCCGATGAAATCCAGGGGCTGATTCATTGGGCAAACTCCTTGGTGACCAAGTAGAGAGGGTTATCCAGATCCTGCAGATAGTTTGGCAACATGCGACTGCCGCCATCCTGCTCTGAGTAGGTGAGTTTTACCGGGTTGAGCACCACGCGAATAATTTGTGGCTTGAAAAGATCAAACAACGCAAAGCGTTCCGCCATGTCCGGATGCTGTGCCATATAGCCTTTCAGCACCTGTGCCAGCAGTTGATAGAAGCGAGGTTCACTGACCCCACAGGCCTTCATCAGCGGTGAGATAAAGCGCAGCACGGTGACGAAATGCCCGGTTTGCAAATCATGGATCAAATAGTCGGCGGACAGGCGCACGGTGACGTCTCTCACCACTTTCGGCAGCGATGCCGCTTCGGGGAAGTCCTGATCCACCAGGCGCATATCGCCCTGGAAGTCTTTCAACAGCACGCGCTGCGGCACATGATCTTTCATCACCAGCGTGATGTTTTGCCCATGGGCGATCAGCGCTACGCCGTAGCGGCACATCAGGTGGTACATCGGCACCACCACCACGCTGAACATCTGTTGCAGCCAGGCTTCAGCGCTCAGGCCGGAACGGGCGATATAGGCGGCAATCAGCGGCTGGCCGTGGTTGTCGGTTTCCATCAGCGTCGCCATCAAGATGGCTTGTTCGTCTTCCTGCAGGTAGCAAGAAGGGTTCTCACGCCAGATCACCCCCAGCATTTCCTGGTAGCGGTAAGGCGCTTTGGCCAAAGAGGCGTAGGTCGGATGGGTCATATAGCCTGCCGCCGGCTCGCCCAGGATCTCGGCGCCGCTGGCGCTCAGCGTATCGTCCTCGGTAAAAATCTGCTGTAGCCAACGGGAAGCGGCCGGTCCGGCGCTGATGTATTTGCCTGGAATGCCGCGATAACACGAGGTGTTGTAAATGGTCAGCGGCAGCTTGATGTCGAAAGCGGAGCGGCGGCTGATGTTGGTCAGCGTGCGCAACGATTGCTGCGCCAGATAGCTGTCGCCGAATTCACCCAGTTCCACCAGCTCCCCTTCGGCCAGCTGTGGCAGAAAGTGCAAAGCGATCTTTTGTTGCCACTGCCAGGGGTGGAGCGGCACCGGGATCCAGTCATGGCTCAGTTTCAGCTCACGCCAGCGCCGTTCGAAACGTTGGCGTTCGGCACTGTCCATCGCGCTGTTAAGCAGGTTATCCAGTGAATATTCTTCGTCGGCGCACCAGACAAAGCTGCCGCGTTTAGCCGCGACCCAGTGCAGTCGGAACTGCCCCTGGTATTCGGGCGCGTACTGATGCAGCGCGGTCAGGCCCCAGCCACGACGACCTTTATTGAAGATAAACTTGGGGTGTCCGGCCAACAGGCACTGCAGCGCGTCAGCATCCAGGGCAATCAAATCCTGTGCGCTCATGCCGTGACGGGCGGACAGCAACTGCATATCGCCGCGCAGCGTGGCGTACAAATCCTCCAGATGCTCGGCGACCTGCGCATCGTCCATTTTCAACACCTGAGCCAGTTGGCGCAGCGTTTGGTCGGCGGCTAACGGCGATTGATCGCAGGCCAGCGTTGCCGGGTCGATGTGCAGCCAACCCCAAATACCGCGTTCGGCGCTGAAGCTATACTGAGCGTCGCCCAGCAGAATGCGCCATTGTCCGTCGTGTTGCTCGGCATGCAGCGTGCGTTCGTATTCCAGTTCGGCAAGGATCTTGGCGATCATCTGACGGTTTACGCGCTGCCAGTCGGCGTAATCTACGGTGTTCATACTGAAGCCCCCCGGAAGAATTCATCACGCTGATTCATAATCAAACGCGAGCGCTTATGCGGGAAATCGAACTCTTTGACTGTGTGGTAGCCGGCGGCCGGCAGGTGACGGAACAGTCGCTGATTATCCGCGCGCGGTTCGGCGACCACGCGCGTGGTGCGCGGTTCATCCAGATACAGATAATGCGTCAGGCCACGTAGCCAACTGCGAATGTATTGCGCGCCGCGGCAGTCTTCTTCACCGACCAGCATGTGCAGCCCACGGTCGAAAGGCTGCCAGCGGTAGTGGCGACCGATGCGATCTTCTGGAGCCCAATAGACTTCGAAATAGCCGAACGGGCGATCGTCAAAGCACCCCAACAACGGATAGCAGTAGCTGGAGTCCAACTGACGCTGCAGGTAGGCGGCCTGGGTTTCGAGCGGGCCGCTCATTTCCCAGAAGGCATCTACGCGCGGTGAATTCATCCAGCGGGTGAACTGCGCGGCATCGTGCTCCACTTCTGGTAGACGAAAGCTCAGGGTTCGCTTGAGCTGCGGGTCGTAACGACGATAGACCTCGCCGCTGGGGCGGGGCGGGCGCTGCGGGAACCACAGGCTACGCTCCGCGTCATACTGCATTTTCTCGGACGCGGAGTGGCGTTCGGCACCGAGCCACAGCGGTAACTGGTAAAAGGTTTCGCGCGCCAGATAGTCACTGCTGGCTAACGCGAACAGCGTCTGTGCCTGCGGCTCTTCACACCATTGCGCATAAGGCAGGGTGACGCCGCTGAGCTGCGGTGCTGCCACCAACAACTGGTCCAGCGCCTGCACCAGCCAGCCCTGCGGCAGCGGTCCCGGACAGTGCAACACCGCGCTGCCGTCCAGGCCCAGACCGAGTTGCAGCGCCTTTCCCAGCTGCTCACAGCAAAAACCGTTGTCGGCATGCGTCAGTTTGGCTTGCGGCATCATTGAGCGGCTCCCTGGCGCAGCGGGTTGACGAAGTCGAAGTAAATCACCGCCGGATCGACGATGGTGTTTTCGTTATGGTCATGCAGGTAACAGAAGAAGTTGCCTTTGCAGTTCCAGTGGCTGCTGTCGAGGACGTAGTCCAGACACAGGGTGTTTTTGGCGCTGGCACGCAGGCCACTCAGCGCATCGCGCACCCGGGCCATCAGCTGTTCTTCAGTGTCGAAACCGGCCGCGGCTAACGCCGCAGTGACCGCCAGGCTGGAGTTCACCAGCAGGTAGTAAGGGAAGTAACGCAGTAACTGCTGTTCGCTGAAGCGGTTTTCCGCCTCGGCCTCGCCAATTTCTGCTAACCAGGGTCCGGCATCGCGGGTAAAGCCGCTGCCCTGACAGTCGCGGTACAGCATGCCGACCGGCAGATCCTGCTGCATTTCCACCAGAATATTTTGTTGATGGGCCAGCAGCACCAGTCCGTAATCGGCTTCAGTGCTGAACAGCGGCAGTAAGACATGTTGGCAGTAAGCATCCAGCCAGGTATGAGCGGCCTGTTGCACCGGCAGGTTCAGTCGGGTGGCCAAACGCCGCACCGCTGCTGCCAGCAGGCTGTCGCCGCCGTCCGGTGCGGCCTGGGTCAGGGTGACCAGCACATTGGTCTGGCTTTCCGGCTGCTCAAACAGCAGGTTATCGCGCAGTGCCATCAGGCTTTCTTCCTGAATCGTTCCGTCCGCAGAGCGCAGCCCGGCCCAGCCGTCTTCCTGCATCACGCGGAAGGTGGGATAACGTGCCTGCAACTGCTGCCAGCGTGGCGTTTGCGCCAAACGGGCCAAACGGATGCCGCGTTTCACTTCTTTGACCGACAGGGTACGCACCGAGTTGGTCAGGCGCACGCTGAGGGAGAATTTGATCATGTCACGATTGCTGGCGCTGTACAGCGAGCGGGAAGAGCTGGTTGGCAACCAGCGCTCGCCGGCTTCGCCCAGATCGCTGAGCAATCCTTGGGTCACCAGTTCCTGGCACCAGGCCTGCGTCAGCAAATGGTCGGCCTGCCACGGATGCATCGGCAACAGCCAGACGTCATCGGTAAAATGCGCCAGCAGTTGCGGTGCGCTTTCTGCGGCAAAACGCTGCAGGCGCTGCTGTAGCGTCAGGTTCAGGCTGTCGCCGCACAGGTGGTGTTTATCGACGGCAAACCAGCGCAGCGGGAAACGGACGCCAAAATCTGGCAGGTAACGGCGCGCCTGCTGTTCGTCGAAAGGTTCATGGGACTTGGGAGCCGGGTGGAAGGCGTGGCCTACCAACAGGCCCTGTTCCGCCTGAGCGAAGTTCAGCGGCTTGTCGCGCAGCGTTGGCCAGTCCAGGCGCACTGCGATCGCCTGTTGGGTATTGTCATGACTCTCCAGCACGCGCTGGCGGAAACGGGTAACGACCTCATCCGGCAGTTCTCCCTTCACCGACGGTTTTTCCAGCAATAAAGTCACCCATTGTTCCACGCTCAATGCAACACCAGCGCCGTCGTCTTGCTGATGCAAGCGGGCAGGGAACAGATATTGGTGATGTTGGGTGGGGGAGGTGTGACGTAAAGTGATGCGGATAGCCTGAGAAGGCGAAAGTGGAATATGAAGCTGCGGATACTGTTGGTTGTTGGCCGCCGGAACGATTTGCCAGTCCCGGGTTTCACGCATCAACGCGTTGAGAAAACATTGCGCAGCCACGTCGGTCGTCGCGGTTTCAAACTGGATTGTCATGATCCCATTTCACTATTGAATCAATTGAGAATGATTCTTATATCAATAATATTTATTGTTATCAATCGCCGTATGATACAATTTTTCAATGAATTGAACATAACCTTATAATTTTATTAACGGTAAATTTACGTTTGATGCATATTTCTTCTCCTCCTGAATCACCGCCAATGGCGAATACGTCTCCTTCCAACTGGCCGCTGGCTTTGTGCGCCGGGCTGCTGGGTATCGGGCAAAACGGCCTGCTGGTGGCGTTGCCGGTGCTGGTCAGCATGACCCAGCTGTCGCTTTCAGTCTGGGCCGGACTTTTGACGCTCGGCTCGATGCTGTTTCTGGTGGGGTCACCCTGGTGGGGCAGGCAGTCTGAAATTCGCGGCTGCAAGTTCGTGGTAACCATGGCGTTAGCAGGGTATTTGTTCAGTTTTGCTTTACTGGCACTGGCGGTTTGGGGGCTGGCGTCTGGCTGGCTTTCATCGACGCTGGGGTTGGGCGGTCTGATTGTGGCACGCGTTATCTACGGGCTGACGGTGTCCGGTATGGTGCCTGCCAGCCAGACCTGGGCGCTACAGCGTGCCGGCTATGAACAGCGTATGTCAGCGCTGGCGACCATCAGTTCCGGGCTGAGCTGCGGGCGACTGTTGGGACCGCTGTGCGCCGCGCTGGCGTTGTCGATTCATCCGATGGCGCCGCTGTGGTTGATGGCGCTTGCGCCATTGATCGCCCTATTGGTGGTGTGCCGCCAGCATAACGATCCGCCGCTACCGCCGGTTGCCCATCAGCAAAACCGACTTCGCCTCAATATGGTGCCTTACCTGCTGTGCGCTCTGCTGCTGGCCGCATCGGTCAGCTTGATGCAATTGGGATTGGCACCGCATTTGACCGGTTTATTCAGTCATTCCGCTACCACCGTCAGTCATCACGTGGCGGTGTTGCTGAGCGTGGCGGCGGCCTGTACGCTGTTGGCTCAGTTTCTGGTGGTGCGCCCGCAGCGCTTTAGCGCGCCGCAGCTGCTGCTGATTGCCGCCGTGCTGATGATGGTGGGACTGGGCCTGATGTGCGCTCAGCCTTTGGCGCTGTTCTATGTCGGTTGCGCACTGGCCTCTTTTGGCGCGGCCATGGCGACGCCGGGCTATCAACTGATGTTGAACGATAAATTGTCTACCGGCAAAGGGTCGGGGGTCATTGCTACCAGTCATACGCTGGGTTACGGCCTGAGCGCATTGATGGTGCCGGTGGTGGCCAAATTTTATGGTGAGTCGCAGCTGATCGCCGCGGCTCTGATGATGGCGGTTCTGCTGGGGGGCATCAGCAGCTGGCTGTGGCGCCAGCACCGCATCAGCGTAAATTCTGCAGGAGAGTAAAAGAATGTCCGGTGCATCAAGCTACAGAATTTTTGATATCACACTGAAAGTCAAAGAAAATGTGTCTCCCTCCTTGCTGCGCTGCGTTTTCGAGGGACCGGACGTCCATCGCATGAAGCTGGAAGCGCCGGATCAGCGCATCAAACTGTTGTTCCCGGCCCAAGAGGGGCAGATCCTGCGTCTGGAAAACAGCGACGACTGGTATCGCGACTATATGGCAATACCGAAAGAGCAACGCCCGGTGATGCGCACCTATACGCTGCGGGCGCTGCGTGCCGAACAGAATCAAATGGACGTCGAGTTTGTGCTGCATGGCGTGAACGGCCCGGCCTCTGCGTGGGCGACCCATGCCAAACCGGGGGATGTTATTCAAACCGTTGCCCCCAATGCCGATTTTGACGGTGACAGCGGCGGTTACGAGTGGGTGCCCCCGAGCGAGCTGCAGCAGGCCCTGTTGATCGCCGACGAGACGGCGGTACCGGCGGCGGTAGGCATTCTGGAACAGCTGGCGCAGCGGGCCAATCCACCGCAGGTACAGGCTTTCTTCGAGGTTCCTGTGGCAGGCGACTGCCTGAATATGGACCGCTTCCCGTTTGCCGAGGTGTATTGGTTGCCGCGCGACGTCGGGCATCAGCAGATGCACGGCACGCTGCTGGTGGAGTCGGTGCGCCAGCGGGTAAATATTCCCGAATCGGCACGGACGCAAGCGCAGTCGCTGGCGGAAAACAGTTTGGGCGGCGATCTGCTGTGGGAACGAGCCGAAGGGGCGAAAAGTTTCTACGCTTGGGTTGCGGCAGAGTCTTCCGCGGTGAAGGCGTTGCGCCGTTATCTGATTGGCGAACGCGATCTCGATCGCTCCACCGTTAACTTTATGGCGTACTGGTGTTGAGGGGCCCCGTCAATAACTGACTTCACTTTGATGGCGCACCGCCAGCAGTACAGCGGTGCTGCCATCAAAGTGATACAGGGCAATATAGCCGCTGTTGCCGAAATCGATCGGCCATTCCCTAAACTCAATTTCCATATCTTCAACGGGCCGACCGGCCTGAGGATGATGGGCCAGGATATTGACGCTGCTACGAATGGATGCGATGGCCTTTTGCGCAGCCTGGCGATCTTTGGCCGCCAGAAATCGGTACAAGCGCTGAATATCGAGCAGTGCGGCAGGCGTCCATATCAGTTGTGGCACTCCGGTATCTCCGTATCATCACCTTTTTCCAGGTTAGCGAGCCAATGATCAGCCTCGTCTTGGGTCAGATGTTTACCATTGGTCTGATACGTTTCCCAGGCTTGTAGTGCGTCTTTGCGCAGCGCTTCGCGCTTTTCTTCTCGCTCGACGTATTCACGGATCGCCTCACGCATAATCCAGTGCGCACTTCGCTGACGCGTGGTCGCGATTTGTTGCACCCGTTGCTTGAGCTCATCATCAATTTTTATCGATGTAGCCGTAGTCATAAGTAGCCTCGGTTAGCTAAAGGTAATACCTCTGACGACTATAAGGCCCAATATGCCAGGCTGTCCATTTTTTGTGCGCCCGGTTTGCCTTAAGCCATCAAGCTCACGTGCGCGGCGACGATACGCCAGCCGCAGGGGAGTTTGACCCAGGTTTGCATCTGGCGGCCAACGCTTTCGCTGCCGGGGCGGCGGAATTCGGTACTGGCGACGGCCATATCGTCACCGTAGGTGGTGATAACGGTGTTCTCCAATAGGCGATCCAACCCTTTGGAAGGACGTTGTTGGCGGAAGTCACGGATCTGATCGATGCCGTACAAATTCTCCGTCGCGCCGTAACGGACGGTGCGACCATCGTGCCAAAACAACTCATCCAGCACTTCAATATCATTGCCGACCAGCGCCTGTTCGTAACGGTAAAAGGCGGCGTTCACCTCAGCCAGCACCGCCGGACGATCGATATACTCACTTTTCATCATTTAGTCCTGTTTTCCCGGTAAAACACATCTCGCCACGCCTCGTTGTTCCAGAGCGTAAGCGGCTCGCAGTGCCAGATCCTCCCGCCAGGGCGGGGCAATCAGTTGCAGGCCTATCGGCAGGCCAGAGGCGGTTCTCAGCGGCACCGTCACTACCGGCAGGCCGAGGAAAGAGACAGGCTGCGTCAGCATGCCCATACTGGCGCGGATCGGCAGATCCGTGCCGTTGATATGCATGGTTTCCTGGCCGATCGGCGTGGCGCTACAGGGCGTTGCCGGGGCGATGAGGATGTCCCAGCGTTCGAACAACGGCAGCACCTGTTGCTGAAAATGGGTACGAAAGCGCTGCGCCTGTACATACCAGGCGGAGGGCAGCATGGCGCCGGCCAGCAGGCGTTCACGCGACAGCGGTTCAAAGCGGTTCGGCTGGCTGCGCAACAGCGGCAGATATTGATTGCCCCCCTCGGCGGCGCTGATGATAAACGCCGCCGAGCGGGCCAGTTCGGCCTGCGGAAATTCAACTTCAGCCACGGCCTCCAATGCCTGCGCGACCTGCCTTACGGCGGTTTTAGCGTCATCGTTGCACCACTGCTGAAAATACCCGCCCAGCACCGCGCAACGCAGGCCTTGTTGGCCACGGGGCAACAGCGATTCGGTTTGCGTGACCGGTTTATCCGCCTGAAAACGGTCTTCGATATCCGTGCCCTGCATCACGTCATACACCGCCGCCAGATCGCGTACCCGGCGGGCAAAGGGGCCGAGATGATCCAGACTGGCGACGAATGGCTGACTACCGCTGCGTGACAGACGGCCAAAGGTTGGCTTCAGCCCAAAGACGCCGCACAGCGACGCGGGTACGCGTATGGACCCATTGGTGTCGCTACCGAGGGAAAATGTCACCAGCCCGGCAGCGACCGCCGCCGCTGAACCGCCTGAGGAGCCACCGGCAATACGCGTAGTGTCGTGCGGGTTACGCGTCGCGCCGTAGTGGCTGTTTTCGGTGGTAAAACCGTAGGCATAGGCGTCCATATTCAGCATGCCTGACAGCAAGGCGCCTTGTCCGGCCAGTCTGCCGATCGCCCAGGCGTCCTGTTTGGCCGGCGGGTTATCGCTGAACAGGCTGGCACCCGCCAGGGTGGTTTCGCCGGTGACGTCGAACAGGTTTTTTACCGCGTAAGGGATCGCCGCCAGGCTCGGCAATGGAAGACCTTTGGCACGTGCGCGATCGAGGTGATCGGCTTCGCTCAACATGCGTTCGCGCGTGATATGGGTATAGGCGTTCAGCGCCGGATCCAGTGCGTCAATATTCTCTAACGTTTGTTGGGCAATCTCACGTGCAGAAATCGCACCTTGCTTCAGGGCCGCGCGGATCTCGGCGATCGATAGGGTACTTAACGAATTCATGCGCGATACACTCCTGCGATCTCCATGCGTGGATCGAGCGGAAAGGCCATCAAGGGTTCCGCCAGTGCAGCGATGCGATTGAACTGGATCAGCAGTTCCTGACGGCGCGCGTCATCCATTTCCAGCGCCAGTATCGCTTCCATTTGGCTGATATAGGCCGCCCAGTCGACGGCAGGTTGGTTTTTCATTTTACTTCTCCCCAATCAAAATGGCGGCTAGAAGCCGGCGGCACTGCCGTTGCTGCGGGGATCGAAAGCCCCTTCAAGCATGCCGTTCGTATGGCGAACAATGGCGCCGGCGTGGCCGACCGCTTCGCTAAAGTCCGGTAACAACTCCACGTCGTGGCCCCGTTGGCGCAGGTAGTCGACGGTTTCCGCGCTAAAGCGACCTTCCAGCTTCAGTGAGTCAGAGCTTTCACCCCAGGTGCGGCCCAGCAGCCAGCGCGGCGCACTGATCGCTTGCTGCAGCGGCAGACCCTGCACCACATGGCGAACAAACACCGCCGCCTGGGTTTGCGGCTGACCATCGCCGCCCATGGAGCCATACACCAACGTGCGCCCGTCATACAGGCGAGCCGCCGCTGGGTTCAGGGTGTGGAAAGGTTGTTTGCCCGGTGCCAGTGCCAGCAGATGGGCGGCATCCAGGCTGAAGGAAGCACCGCGGTTTTGCCACAGGATGCCACTTTGCGGCAATACCACGCCGCTGCCGAATTCGTGGTAAATGCTTTGGATAAAGGACACCGCCAGACCGCTGCTGTCCATCACGCCCATCCAGACGGTATCACCAGGCCCCTTGCCTTTGCCCCAGGCTGCGGCATGCTCATGATCGATACGCTGTGCCAGCGCATCCAGGCGTTCGGTCGTCAGGAGTGCCTGCGGATCCTGCGTCATTTGGCGTGGATCGGTGATGAATTGGTCACGCAGACCGAAAGCCAGCTTGGTGGCCTCGACGATGCCATGCACTACTGCGCCTTCGCTTTTGCTGGCAAGGGGCAGGCGATCGGTCAAACCGAGGATCGCCAGCGACACCAGGCCCTGAGTGGGGGGGGTGAGATTGAAGACCTCGCCTTTCTGGTGCTCAAGTCGCAACGGCGTGCGCCGCCGTGGCCGATAATCCGCCAGATCTTGTGCGGTGAGCGGCATGCCCAGCCGGGCCATGTCGGTCGCGATGCTTTGTGCCAGTGGGCCGCGATAGAAGCTGTCTAATCCGTCTTCGGCCAGGGCAATCAGGGTATCCGCTAACTGTGGCTGGCAGAAACGCTGCCCGGCAAGGGGGATTTCCCCCTGCGGCAAATAAGTGCGAGCAAAATGTTCCACATCCGCCAGTTCATGATATTTGCTGCGTGTGGCGGCCTCCTGCGAGGCGGTGACCGGAATGCCGTCCGCCGCATAGCGAATGGCATCGGCCAGCAGGCGCGGTAGCGGCAGCTGTTCGCCGCCCAGCTCGCTGGAATAGTCTAGCGCTTCGCGCCAGCCGCCTACGGTGCCGGCAACGGTCAGCGCCGCTCTGGGGCCGCGATGTGGGATGTGGCTTTCGCCCGCATAAAAATCCAGCGTGGCCAGCGAACCGGCGGCACCGCTGGCGTCGATCGCCACCGGATCGCCCTGGGGAGGAACAATCAGCCAGAAGCCGTCACCGCCCAGGCCATTCATGTGCGGATAAACCACGGCGATAGTCGCGGCGGCGGCCACCATGGCTTCGATGGCGTTCCCCCCTTCACGCAAAACCGCCAGCGCGCTTTCGCTGGCGAGGTGGTGAGGCGTGACGGCCATGCCCAATGGCGCGGTATTGCTGTTAATCATTTCTTGGCCCTTGTTTGAGGTCAGCTTCTGTCTCAAAGACAAGCAAGAGGCGTTCCATGTTTTCTTCAGCGGTAATAAACGCTTGCCAGCGGGTAGATTGGCCGTGCTATGTTCCGCTGAAACAAAGGTTACAAGCAGGAGCAGCAATGAAGCAGATCGATGAACGCCTGCGCGGGGAATATTCGCAACTTACGCCGCAGGAACAGCGGGTAGCCGACTTCATTTTCGATCACTTTGACGACCTGATCAGCTACAACAGCGCCGAGTTGGCACGCCTGAGCGGCGTATCCAAAGCCACCGTCAGCCGCCTGTTCAAACGCCTGGGCTACCCAAGCTACCGTGCAATGCGTGGCGAACTGCGTACCCTGCGCCAGAGCGGTATGCCGCTGACCGATAATCGTGACGCGGTGCAGGGCAACACCCTGCTGGCGCGGCATTACAAGCAGGAAATGGCCAACCTTACCCAGTGGGTGAACCATATTGACGCCGGCCAGTTCAATGCGGTGATCGCCGCCCTGGTGCAGGCTCGGCGTGTGGTACTGATGGGATTTCGCAACAGTTATCCGATCGCTATGCACCTTCGCCAGCAATTGATGCAGGTACGTGAGCAGGTGTTATTGATGCCGCAGCCCGGGCAAACGCTGGCGGAAGAGCTGGTCGATTTGGACCACGGAGACGTGGCCGTAGTTGTGGCTTTTCGCCGTCGGCCGCGTCAGCTGCGAGCCTTGCTGACGCAGTTGCAGATCCAGCAGGTACCGACGCTGCTGGTGTGCGAGCCGCAGGCGCAGTCGCTGATCCCATTGGCGAACTGGCATCTGGCGGCGCCGCTGGATAGCGTTTCCGCCTTTGACAGCTATTCTGCCGCCATGAGCCTGGTCAATCTGCTCAGCAATGCGCTGCTGCATGAGACGCTGGCGCAAGGGCGTCAAAGGATCCATCAGATCGCCGATCTGTATGGCGACCTGGATGAGCTGGAGCAACGTTGATTTCCGCGCCATTTTGGTGCTTTCGCACTTTGATGGTGCGCATTTTTCTCCGTGATATCCCTTCCTCCTGCCACCGTCATGGCAGAGGAGTTTTCTCTCTGGCCCCTAAGTTAAAGACAGCAAAGGCTAACCTTGCTGCCGCTACCGATTGGCACATTAGTTGCAAAGTGATAATCAAAGAATCTTTTGTTTCATCATTTCACCATCGGGGATAGTCTATGAACTTCAAGAAAATCGGGGTAGCGGCGTTAGGGGCGGTGCTGTTGATGGCGCAGGCCACGTCGGTGATGGCGGATCAACTACAAGAAATCCAGCAGCGCGGCGTGTTGCGGGTGGCAGTTCCTCAAGACTTCCCGCCGTTTGGCTCGGTAGGTACCGATCTGCAGCCGCAGGGTTACGACATCGATATGGCGCAGTATCTGGCTGACAAGATGAAACTTAAGTTGCAGCTGGTGCCGGTCACCAGCGCCAATCGTGTCCCTTATCTACAGACCAACAAAGTGGATCTGGTGATTTCCAGCCTGGGCAAAAACCCAGAGCGCGAAAAGGCAATCGCTTTCAGCCGTGCCTATGCGCCGTTCTTCCTGGGGGTGTTTGGCCCTAAAGACACCGCGTTGAGCGATGCCGCTCAATTGGAAGGCAAGACCGTTGGCGTGACGCGCGGGGCGGTGGAGGACATGGTGTTGAGCGACACTGCCCCGAAGGGCGCGCAGATCAAACGCTACGAAGACAACAACACCACGCTGTCGGCCTACCTGTCCGGTCAGGTGCAATACATTGCTACCGGCAATCTGGTGGTGAGCGCTCTGGCGCGACAGAATCCGACTAAAGCGCCGGTGGCCAAGTTCATGTTGAAGGATTCACCGTGCTTCGTCGGCCTGCGCCTGGGCGAGCCGGCGCTGAAAGCCAAAGTGGATGAATTGATTGAACAAGCGCTGAAAGACAACACCCTGAATGGGTTGTCGGAAAAATGGCTGAAAGCGCCGTTGCCCGCCCATCTTGGCGCATAACGGGAGCGCCTGATGACCTATCAACTAAATTTTCCTGCGCTGCGGCCCTACCTGCCTGAGCTGTTGGCCGGTTTGCTGACCACCATTGAGTTGACGGCACTGGCCACCTTGATCGGCGTTGCGCTGGGGATTTTCGGGGCGGCGATCCGCAGCGGCAAAGCCAACCTGTTTAGCCGTACCTGGGGGATTTATGTCGAGGTGGTGCGTAACACGCCGTTTGTGGTGCAGCTGTTTTTCATCGTCTTTGGTCTGCCGAGCCTGGGGTGGAAGCTGACCGCCGGGCAGGCGGCTCTGCTGGCGATGGTGATTAATCTGGGTGCCTACAGCACCGAAATTATACGCGCCGGTATTCAGGTGACGCCGAAAGGGCAGTGGGAAGCCGGGCGGGTACTGGGTTTTAGCCGCAGTCAGACATTTTTGCGCATTGTATTGCCGCCTTCGCTGCAGCGCATTTACCCGGCGTTGGTCAGTCAGTGCATTATCGTCATGCTGGGCTCATCGGTGGTGTCGCAGGTGTCGTTCGAAGAATTGACCTTTGCCGCCAACCTGATCCAGTCGCGCACCTTCCTCAGTTTTGAGGTGTATTTAGTGACGGCGCTGTTTTACCTGCTGTTATCGATATTGATGCGCCAGCTGTTACTGGCCGCCGGCCGCCGCTTTTTAGGGAGCCAGAACTGATGCTGACTTTTACCGATTGGGACATTGTACGCAACCTGCTGCTGGCCGCGCGCTGGACGCTGTTGCTGTCGCTGACGGCGTTCTTTGGCGGCACGCTGGTGACGCTGCCGCTGCTATTGCTGCGCCTGAGCAAGCGCCGGTGGGCGCTGCGTTTTGTCCGCTGTTATGCCGAACTGTTTCAAGGCACGCCCCTGCTGATGCAGCTGTTTCTGGCCTTCTTTGGGCTGGCGCTGTTCGGCATTGATGTCAGCCCCTGGACCGCTGCGGCACTGGCGCTGACGTTATTTACCAGCGCTTTTCTGGTGGATATCTGGTCTGGCAGCATCGCTGCCTTGCCCAAAGGCCAATGGGAAGCGTCGCGCTGTCTTGGGCTGAACTTTAGCCAGACCCTGGTACGGGTGGTGGTGCCGCAGGCGGTTCACATTGCCATTGCGCCGACCGTCGGGTTTTCAGTTCAGGTGATCAAGGGCACCGCGTTGGCGTCGATCATTGGTTTTGTCGAGCTGACCAAGGCAGGCACCATGCTAAACAACGTCACTTATCAACCCTTTAAAGTGTTCGGCCTGGTCGCGTTGGGCTATTTCCTGATGTGTTATCCGCTGTCGCGCTACAGCCATTACCTGGAGAGGAAGTTCCATGCCGCTCATCACAATTAATCAGGTTCAGAAATATTACGGTCAGAACCACGTGCTGAAGGGCGTGGATCTGGATATCGATATGGGCCAGGTGATTTCGATTATTGGCCGTAGCGGATCGGGCAAGAGCACCCTGTTGCGCTGTATCAACGGGCTCGAAGGTTACCAGGAAGGCAGCATCAAACTGGGCGGCATGACCATCACCGACCGTGATTCGCAGGCGCGTGAGATCAGTCGCTCCATTGGCATGGTGTTCCAGAACTTCAATCTCTTTCCCCATATGACCGCGTTGGAAAACGTGATGTTGGCACCGCGTCGGGTATTGAAGAAAAGCCCGGCGGAATGCCGCGAACTGGCGGAAGAGATGTTGAACAAGGTTGGGCTGGGTGAGCGGATGCATTATTCCCCGGCTAACCTTTCCGGAGGGCAGCAGCAACGGGTGGCGATTGCCCGGGCGCTGGCGATGAACCCGAAGGTGTTGCTGTGCGACGAGATCACCTCGGCGCTGGATCCTGAGCTGGTGGGCGAGGTGCTGAAAGTCCTGGAGCAGTTGGCCAAAGAGGGTATGACGCTGATTCTGGTGACCCATGAAATGAACTTTGCCCGTGAGGTCGGTGACCGGGTGGTGTTTATGCACCAGGGCAAAGTGTGGGAGCAAGGCGACAGCCGCACGCTGTTCGCTAACCCGCAAACGCAGGAATTGAAACAGTTTATTGCTTCAGTTCGCGGCCTGTCTGAGGCGTGACACGCCATGGGCCGCGAGCTGAGTTTACTGAGTTATTAAGCTGGTAAGGAATTAACATGTTAGATATTACCCAGTTCGATCAGATTAACCCACCAGCCCGTCTGCTGATGGGGCCAGGGCCGATCAACGCCGATCCGCGCGTGTTGCGTGCCATGTCTAGCCAGTTGATTGGGCAGTATGATCCGGCGATGACCGGCTACATGAATCAGGTTATGGAGCTGTATCGCGCGCTGTTTCGTACCGAAAACCGCTGGACGATGCTGATCGACGGCACCTCCCGTTCGGGCATCGAAGCGATGCTGGTCTCCGCCATCCGCCCCGGCGACAAAGTGCTGGTGCCGGTGTTTGGCCGCTTTGGCCATTTGCTGTGTGAAATTGCCCGCCGCTGTCGTGCCGAAGTGCACACCATCGAGGCACCGTGGGGGGAAGTGTTCAGGGCCGATCAGATTGAAGATGCGATCAAGAAGGTACGTCCGCGTCTGCTGTTGACGGTGCAGGGAGACACTTCAACCACCATGCTGCAGCCGCTGGATCAACTGGGGGATATCTGCCGCCGCCACGGCGTATTGTTCTATACCGATGCGACCGCATCCTTCGCCGGTAACCCGCTGGAAACCGATGCCTGGGGGCTGGACGCGGTATCCGCAGGCCTGCAGAAATGCCTGGGTGGCCCGTCTGGCAGTTCACCTGTCACCCTAAGCCCGCAGTTCGAAGAGATTGTGCGCCGCCGCAAGTGCGTGGAGCAGGGGATCCGTACTGCCGATCATGCCGACGGTGACGATGAGATGATCTACTCCAACTATTTTGATCTCGGCATGATCATGGATTACTGGGGCCCCGAGCGTCTGAATCACCATACCGAAGCCACCAGCATGTTGTTCGCCGCGCGCGAATGCGCACGGGTGATCCTGGAAGAGGGGCTGGACAACACAATAGCTCGCCACAATCTGCATGGTGCGGCGATGCTGGCCGGCATTCAGGGCATGGGGCTTGAGGTGTTCGGCGATCTCGAAAACCGCATGAACAACGTGTTGGGGGTGGTGATCCCGCCGCAGGTGCATGGCGAACAGGTTCGTCAGATGATGCTCAACGATTTCGCCATTGAGATCGGCACTTCGTTCGGTCCGTTGCAGGGCAAGATTTGGCGCATCGGCACCATGGGTTACAACGCGCGTAAAGACTGTGTGCTGCAAACCCTGACCGCGCTGGAAGCGGTGCTGAACCGTCTGGGCTTCGCCAGCAAGCAGGGGGAAGCGCTGCAGGCAGCCTGGAACACCTACGACGATGGGAGCCGGTGATGGCAGTGCGGTTAACCGCCCAGGAGGCGGAACAGGCGGCCGCACGGGTGATGGCTCGTTGCGATGCGCTGGCGGCGATCAGCGCCACGCCGGGCCAACTGACGCGGGTTTATCTGTCGCCGGAGCATCGGTGCGCCAACGCGTTGGTGGGCGATTGGATGCGCAGTGTCGGTATGCGGGTCTGGCAGGACGCCGTTGGCAATGTTTGTGGCCGCTATGAAGGTCAAACGCCAGATGCACCCGCGCTGCTGCTCGGTTCGCATTTGGATACGGTGCGTAATGCGGGCCGTTATGATGGCATGCTCGGCGTCTTGACCGCGCTGGAGGTGGTGGCGCATTTGCATCAGCAGCGGCGGCGCCTGCCGGTGGCGGTCGAAGTGATTGGCTTTGCCGATGAAGAAGGGACGCGCTTTAGCGTCGCCCTGCTGGGCAGCCGAGGCATTACCGGCCAGTGGCCGGCCGACTGGTTGGATCGCACCGATGCCGAGGGTATCAGCGTGGCGCAGGCGTTGCGCGAGTTTGGCCTGGATCCGGCGGCGGTGGTTGAGGCGCGGCGAGCGCCAGGTGATATCTGCGCCTATCTGGAATTGCACATTGAACAGGGGCCCTGCCTGGAAGCCGCCGATCTGGCTCTGGGCGTGGTGACGGCGATTAACGGCGCGCGTCGACTCCATTGCACCTTTAGCGGCGAGGCGGGCCATGCAGGCACGGTGCCGATGGGGCAACGCAAAGACGCCTTGGCGGCCGCGGCGGAGTGGATGGTGGCGGTTGAAGCGATAACCCGCACCCGCGATGAACATTTGGTGGCGACTGTCGGCTGTATCGAAAGCCTTCCGGGGGCGGTCAACGTCATTCCCGGTGAGGTGAAACTGTCGCTGGACGTTCGCGGTCCGCAAGATGGCCCGCTGGCAGCGTTGCTTGCACAACTGTTGGAGCGGGCGCAGGAAATTTGTGCTCGTCGCGGATTAGGGTTTGCCAGCGAGGAGTTTTATCGCATAAATGCAACGGAATGTGATGCAAATTTGCAGCAACGTTGGCAGCAGAGCGTGGAGGCGGTGCAGGGTCGCAGCATGGCTTTGCCCAGCGGTGCCGGGCATGACGCGATTGCCGTGGCGGCGTGCTGGCCGGTGGGTATGCTGTTTGTCCGTTGCGATCGCGGCATCAGCCATCATCCGGCCGAAGCCGTAAGCCAGGCTGATGTGGCGCTGGCTATTCAAGCCTACTGCCAGACCGTGGCCAGTTGGGAGAGTCCCGATGAATCTGCAGCAGTTTAATCAGTTGCCCGTGGCGGAAGCCGAGCGTTTGCTGCGGCCCTGCGTGAACATTGCAACCTGGATAGCCTCCGTGATTGCGGCCCGGCCGTTCAGCAGCAGCGATGCCGCGTTGGCGGTGGCCTGGCAGGCGGCGCAGCGTTGGCGACCTGAAGAGGTCAGCCAGGCATTGGCGCAGCACCCGCGCATTGGCGAACGTGCCGCAGGCCAGGGGCAAGAGGCGCAGTTCTCCAAGCGTGAACAGTCGGCGGTCAATGCCCGGGATCCGGAATTGGCTCAGGCGCTGCTGGTGGGTAACCGGCGTTATGAACAGCAGTTTGGTCAGGTGTTTTTGATCCGTGCCGCCGGTCGAGATGGGCGAGCCATTCTGAGTGAGCTGGAACGACGCTTGAACAACGACGTGGAGCAGGAACGGCAGGAAACCGCCGAACAGCTGCGCGAAATCGTGATGCTGCGTTTTAAGGAGTTACTGAGCGATGAGTAATATCAGCACCCATATTTTGGATACTTCCCTGGGGAAACCGGCGGCAAAGGTGCGAGTCTGGCTGGAACGGGAACAGCAGGGGCAATGGCGGGCGATAGCCGAAAGCACCACCGATGCCGATGGCCGCGCCCGTGAACTAACGCCGAATGAGCTGCCCGCGGGGCATTACCGCCTGCATGCCGACGTGGGCAGTTACTTTACCGCTGGTCAGCGCGAAACGCTGTACGCCACGGCGATCATCGATTTTGTCATCAAGGATGCGGCGCAGCATTACCATTTACCGCTGCTCATCAGCCCGTATTCCTATTCAACCTACCGGGGCAGCTAAACGCCCTTAGCGGTTAACCCGCATTGACGAGGTATCTATGGCTCTGTCTCAGGATAAGGGCGCGGCTTCGTGCTGCCCGGAAGATGAAAAACTGCCGCTGGTAAAAACCTTCGCCTACGGCCTGCAACATATTCTGACCATGTATGGCGGCATCATTGCGCCGCCATTGATCATAGGTTCTGCCGCAGGTTTAGACGCCGCGCAAATTGGCATGCTGGTGACGGCAGCGCTGTTTGTCAGCGGTTTGGCGACGTTATTGCAAACGCTTGGTGCGCCGGGTTTCGGCTCTCGTTTGCCGTTGGTACAGGGCGTTTCCTTTGCGGGGGTCGCGACCATGGTGACCATAGTCACTGGCGACGGCGGGTTGCCTGCGGTGTTTGGTGCGGTGATCGCGGCTTCGTTGATTGGGTTACTGATTGCGCCGTTTTTCTCGCAGATCATTCGCTATTTTCCGCCGGTAGTGACCGGCACCGTGGTCACGGTGATTGGGCTGTCGCTGATGCCGGTGGCGGTGCGCTGGGCGATGGGCGGCAACGCCAGGGCGGCAGATTGGGGATCAACCGGGAATATTGGCCTGGCGGCTTTTACGCTTGCGGTTATTTTGTTGCTGCACAAGGTGGGTTCCCCGGCGTTAAAACGGTTATCGGTGCTGCTGGCGATGGCGGTCGGCTGTGTGGTGGCAGCGTGGGTGGGCAAGCTGAACTTCGCCGCCGTAGGCCACGGGCCCTGGCTGGCATTCCCTGCGCCCTTTGCCTACGGTTGGCCAACCTTTGAGCTGAGCGCGGTGCTATCCATGCTGTTGATCGTGCTGGTATTACTCACGGAAACCACCGCCGGGCTGATGGCCGTCGGCGAGATTGTCGGTTCGCCGGTGAATGCGCGCCGTATCGCCAATGGGCTGCGTGCCGATATGTTGTCCAGCGCACTGTCGCCGGTATTCAACTCGTTTCCGCAAAGCTCGTTTGCCCAGAATATCGGGCTGGTGGCGATCACCGGCGTGAAGAGCCGCTTTGTGGTCAGCGCCGGCGGGGCGATTCTGGTGCTGCTGGGGTTGATGCCGGTTCTGGGACGGCTGGTGGCCTGCATTCCGCTGCCGGTCCTGGGCGGCGCGGGTGTGGTGCTGTTCGGCTCGGTGGCCGCCAGCGGCATCCGCACTCTGGCCAAGGTCGAGTACAAGGACAACATGAATCTGGTGGTGGTGGCGACGGCGATTGCCTTTGGCATGATCCCGATCGTGATGCCGACCTTCTACGATCAATTCCCGAACTGGGTGCGCACTTTGCTGCATTCAGGCATCAGTGCCTCGTGCCTGGTGGCGCTGTTGCTGAACCTGTTGTTTAACCGCATTGAGGGGACAGAAGAAAAAACGGCGGAAGAAGAGCTTTCATGAAGCAACGGGCGCGGTGTACCGGTACCGCGCCCGGAATGCTTAATCGTGGCGCAGGAAACTGTCGGCATCTCGCCAGGCCGGGAAGGCGCTGCGATAGCTTTGCAGGGTTTCCAGCGACAGTTCCGCGTCAAGCCGTGCGGCAATACCGGGCTCCGCCTGCGCCAGCGTTTCGCCCTGTGGGCTGAGGATCAGGCTGTCACCGCTGTAGTTCAGACCGTTGCCGTCTTCGCCGACGCGGTTGCAACCGGCCACATAGACCTGATTCTCAATGGCGCGTGCCGCCAGCAGCGTTTGCCAGTGTTTGCTGCGTGGTGCCGGCCAATTGGCGACGTACAGCGCCAGATCGTAATCCTGCTGGTAGCGAGACCAGACCGGAAAACGCAGGTCGTAGCAGATTTGTGGCAGGATGCGCCAGCCGCGCCATTCGAAGATTTCACGCCGTTTGCCTGCCTGATAGTGCAGGTGTTCACCCGCCATGCGAAACAGGTGGCGCTTATCGTAGGCATGTACCCGGCCGTTGGGCTCCACCAGCAGGAAACGGTTAACCGCGCCCTCGGCGGTTTTCAGCGCCACGCTGCCGCCAACCAGAGCGTTACTTTTGTTCGCCCAGCCGTGCAGCCAGTCAATTACCTGCTGTTCCGGCAGTGCACTTTCCCCGGCATCCATAGCAAAACCGGTAGTAAACATCTCCGGCAATACGATCAGATCGCGGCCACTCAAGGGGGCCAGCAAGGCGTCAAAATGTTGCAGATTGGCTTGGCCATCGCGCCACACCAGGGGTTGCTGCAACAGGGTAATTTTTAAAGTCGACATAACCGCTCCGCAGCTGCATCCAGCGTGGCATCCTGTTTAGCGAAGCACAGCCGGATCAATTTATGAGGGAAAGGATCGGCACAGAAGACCGACAGCGGGATAGCCGCCACGCCTACGTGCTCGGTTAACCAATGGCAAAATGCCACGTCGTCCAGATCCGAGACGGCGCTGTAATCCGCCAGTAAGAAGTATGTCCCTTCGCAGGGTAAAATTTCCAGTCGACTATTGGACAGCGCCTGCACGAAACGGTCGCGCTTGGCGCGGTAAAACGCTGAGAGCTGCTGCCAGTGTTCCGGCTCGCTGCGCAGCATATCGGCCAGCGCAAACTGTGCCGGGGTGTTAACCGAGAAGGTCAGGTACTGGTGCACCTTGCGCACTTCCGCACTCAGCGCTGCCGGCGCGACGCAATAACCCACTTTCCAGCCGGTCATGTGGAAGGTTTTACCGAAAGATGACACCGCAATGGCGCGTTGGCGCAGCTGCGGGTGGGCCAGCACGCTGGCATGCCCCCCTTTGGCGAAACAAATGTGCTCGTAGACTTCATCGCTGAGCACATAGATTTCACGATCGCCGATGGCATGCCACAGCTGCTGCATATCTTCAGCCTGCCAGGCGGTGGCGGAAGGGTTGTGCGGCGTATTGAGGATCACCAGGCGGGTGCGGGGCGACAATAATTCTTCGAACTGTTGCCAATCGACGCTAAAGGCCGGTGGCTGCAGCGCAATGCGTTTCAGCGTACCGCCGGACAAGGTGACCGCCGGCGCATAGCTGTCATAGCTGGGATCGAAGCAAATCACTTCATCACCGGGACGCACCAGCGCGCTGATGGCGGCGAACAGCGCTTCGGTAGCCCCCGCCGTGACGGTAACCTCGGTGGTCGCATCCGGCAGCCAGCCATACAGCGCCGCCGTTTTCTCGGCGATGGCTTCGCGCAGGGGCGCGACGCCGGTCATCGGTGCATATTGGTTTGCGCCCTGGCTGACATGCCAGGTCAGACGCTCTTTCAGGTAGTCCGGGCCATCGAAATCGGGGAAGCCTTGCGACAGGTTGATCGCCTGATGCTGCGCTGCCAGCGCGCTCATCTGAGTGAAAATGGTGGTGCCCAGAGCGGGCAGTTTGCTTTCGGGAATCAATGCTGAAGTGCTCATAGCAGGCTAATACTCCTGGCGCTTGTGTTGCCGTCAATATAACACGATGTTAGTATTTGGCAATCAAGACGCTTAGATGGCTAAATGAAGAAAAAATCTAATCATTAATCAAATCATTCTAAGCTTCACCTGCTGAACGACCTTACTGATCGGGAAACGATAATGACCGAAAATCCGCAACTTACAGCGCTGTTGTCTGCCTGTCACTGGATTGGCGAAAAGGGCTGGTGCCCGGCGACCGGCGGCAACATGTCGCTGCGTCTTGATGACCGGCACTGTCTGGTGACCGAATCCGGCAAGGATAAAGGCAGCCTGAGCGAATCGGATTTCCTGCTGGTGGAAACGGCCACCAACCATGTGCCGAGCGGCCGCACGCCCTCGGCGGAAACCGGCCTGCATACCCTGATTTACCGGCTGTATCCGCAGATTGGCGCGGTGTTGCATACGCATTCGGTGAATGCGACAGTGTTGTCACGCGTTGAATCCAGTGAGCGTTTGGTGCTGCAGGGTTATGAGATGCAAAAATCTCTCGCCGGGCAGAGCTCTCATCTGGATACCGTAGCGATCCCCATTTTCGACAACGATCAGGACATTCCGCGCTTGGCCGCGCGCGTCGCGGCCTATGCCGAAGTGACGCCTTTGCAGTACGGTTTTCTGGTGCGGGGTCACGGCCTGTATTGCTGGGGCCGCCAGGTTGCGGAGGCTCGTCGTCACCTTGAAGGGCTGGAATTCCTGTTCCAGTGCGAACTGCAACGCCGTTTACTGGAGGCAAAATGATCCGCGCCATCGTCACTGACATTGAAGGTACCACCAGCGATATCCGCTTTGTTCATCAGGTGCTGTTTCCCTATGCGCGTGAACGTTTGGCCCCGTTTATCCGTCAGCACCAGGCAGAGGCAGAGGTGGCTGCGCCGCTGGCTGCCCTGCGACATGAGATTGACCAACCGCAGGCGGATATTGAGCAACTTATTGCCGCGCTCTACCGTTTTATGGACGAAGATCGCAAATCCACCGCGCTGAAGGCACTGCAAGGCATCATCTGGCGCAGCGGCTACCACAACGGTGATTTCCGCGGGCATTTATACTCTGAAGTGGCCGGGCAACTGAGCGCCTGGCAGCAGCAGGGACTGAAGCTATACGTTTACTCTTCCGGCTCGGTGGAAGCTCAGAAACTGCTGTTCGGCAACAGTGATGCCGGCGATCTGCAGCCATTGTTCAGCGGGTATTTCGATACCCACGTCGGGGCCAAGCGTGACACCGCCTCGTACCGCAATATTGCTAATGAAATCGGTATCGCCGCCAACGAGCTGCTGTTCCTTTCCGATATTCATCAAGAGCTGGATGCCGCGCGAGCCGCCGGTTGGCACACCTGTCAGCTGATCCGCGACGACGCCGATGCGCAGAGCCGGCACCCGCAGGTTAACCGTTTTGATCACATCGATTTAGGGGAGTTTGCCTCATGAGTGGATTGACGATTTTCAGCGATAAAGAGCCGCAGCAGCCGCTGTGGCAGAGCCGCGATGCCGAAGCTATTCAGCAGCAATTGGCACAAATCGGCGTGCGTTTTGAACGCTGGCAGGCCGATCGTGAACTGGGCGACAACCCGGAGCCGGCGGCGGTGATTGCCGCCTACCAGCATGAAATTGACCGTCTGGTGGCGGAAAAAGGCTACCAGAGTTGGGATGTGATCAGCATGCGTCCGGACAACGCCCAGCGCGAAGTGCTGCGCGAGAAGTTTCTTTCCGAACACACCCATGGTGAAGATGAAGTGCGGTTTTTTGTCGAAGGCGCGGGGCTGTTCTGTCTGCATCTGAACGGCAAGATCTACCAGATCCTGTGCGAGAAGAACGATCTGATTTCCGTGCCGGCAGACACTCGCCATTGGTTTGATATGGGATCAGCACCGAATTTCACGGCGATCCGCGTGTTCGATAACCCGGAAGGCTGGGTGGCGCATTTCACCGGCGATAAAATCGCCGATGCTTATCCGCGTCTCAACTGATACTGCGCGGGCGTTAGCCTAACGCCCGCTGTAAAATCCCATCATTGACCTGCTGTGGCGAAATCACGCCGCTGTCAAATACCCAACCGCTGATAAGCTTCGCCGGTGTGACGTCAAACGCCGGGTTGTAAACCGGCGCACCGGTTGGTGCCCATTGGCATGAGCCAAAACTGCCCGACACGCCGGTCACCTCAGTTGCGGCGCGCTGCTCGATAGGGATGGCTGCGCCGTTCGGACAGTGGGGATCGTGCGTTGTATGCGGGGCGGCGACGTAGAATGGGATGTTGTGGTAATGCGCCAGGACCGCCAGGCTGTAAGTGCCAATTTTATTGGCGACGTCACCGTTGGCGGCGATGCGATCGGCACCCACCCAGACGGCGTCGACCTGGCCCTGCGCCATCAGGCTGGCGGCCATAGCGTCGCAAATCAACCGATAAGGAATACCCAACTCGCCCAGCTCCCAGGCGGTTAAACGGCCACCCTGCAGCAGCGGTCGTGTTTCATCCACCCACACCTGTTGCACTTTTCCCTGCTGATGGGCGCGCAACAGCACGCCGATGGCGGTACCGATGCCGGCGGTGGCTAACCCACCGGTGTTGCAATGGGTCAACAGACGGCTGCCGGGCTTGACCAGTTCGGCCCCGTGGTCGGCAATGCGATCGCACAATTTGCGGTCTTCTTCCACTAACCGCAAGGCTTCTTCCACCATCGCCGGCACCCAGTGTGGTTGCGCTAGTGCCAGCTTCATGCGGTCCAGATTGTTCATCAGATTGACCGCCGTCGGCCTTGAAGCACGCAGAGTGATCAGCGCTTGCTCAAGCTGTTCACGCGGCAGCCCACGCTCTGCCAACAGGGCCAACAGCAGGCTGGCGGACAGGCCGATCAGCGGTGCGCCCCGCACCCGCAAGCTGTGAATATGCTCAACCAGCTCCTCTACGCTGTCGCAGGTTCGCCACTGTTTTTCCTGCGGCAAAGCCTGCTGATCGAGGATCCAAAGTCGGTTGTCACTCAGGGTCAAACTGGTGGTGTTAAGCGCTTGCATCGGCGGTTAATTCCTTGTTGCGTAGTTATTGCATCTGGAAAGCTATTCTGCCAACATGATTTCCGGATGTATAGACGTCCAAATGCTTTTACGTCTAAAAAATAATAATCGTTGTGTCAGAGAGACAGGAAAGAGGGGTTGGGAATGTCGCATTATCGTACGTTTACTGCTGCCGATGCCGTTGAGTATGCCCGCCAATACGGGCAGTTAGCCGATCCGCTGGCGCTGGTTAGCGCTGACGAGATTGGTGACGGCAATCTGAACCTGGTGTTCAAGATCCGCGATCGCGACGGCGTGAGCAGGGTGATCGTTAAACAGGCGCTGCCGTACGTACGCTGCGTGGGCGAATCCTGGCCGCTGACCCTGGATCGGGCGCGAATTGAAGCGGAAACTCTGTTGATCCACGGCGGTTTTTGCCCAAGGCATACGGTAAAAGTATTGCATCACGATCCCGAGCTGGCGGTGATGGTGCAGGAAGATCTTTCCGACCACCATATCTGGCGCAGTGAATTGCTCAAGGGCCACTATTACCCTCTGGCGGCCGGGCAATTGGCAGAGTATTTGGCGCAGACCCTGTTTCATACCTCCGATTTTTATCAGACGGCACAGGCGAAAAAAGCCGAAGTCAGCCGCTTCACCAACCCAGAACTGTGTCAGATCACCGAAGATCTTTTCTTTACCGATCCCTATATCGATCATGAGCGTAATCAGTTTGATCCTGCGCTGTTGCCCCAGGTGCTAGAGCTGCGTGACGATTCAGCGTTGAAGCTGGCGGTGGCAGGACTGAAACACCGCTTTTTGAGCAAGGCGGAAGCGTTGCTGCACGGCGACATCCACAGCGGCTCAATCTTTGTTGCGGAAGGCAAGTTGAAGGCGATAGATGCCGAGTTTGGTTTCTATGGCCCGATCGGGTTTGACGTTGGTAGCGCCTTGGGCAATCTGTTGCTGAACTACTGCGGCCTGCCGGGGTTGTTAGGGCCGCGTGACGCCGCTGCCGGGCGAGAACAACGTCTGCAGGATGTGCGCGAACTCTGGCTGATTTTTGCCGATCGCTTCCTGGCGCTGTGTCACCAATACACTCGTGAGCCGGCGCTGGCGGTGCCGGGTTACGCCGAGCAGTTCCTGCAGCAGGTGTGGTCGGATGCAGTCGGTTACTGTGGCAGCGAACTGATTCGCCGCACTATTGGTCTGGCACACGTTGCCGATCTGGACAGTATTAGCGATGCCGAGATGCGTGCAGAATGCCAGCGCCACGCATTGAGTCTGGGCCGCGCGCTGATCGTTAATGCGTCGCAGATCGAACATATCGATGCGCTGCTGGCGCGGATCCGCCAAAACGGCTAGTAGCTTGACGGATACGGGAGGAAGGGTGCTCATGGATCTGTCGTAACAACTAACAGGCGGGGCAAGCCCCGCCGTTGGGTTGCCTTACCGTTCGGGTTCGTAAGCCAAAATGGCTGCAACCTCCGTGTCCCCCAGTTTGATGCGCAATTCACACAGTGAACCGCGAGTGATCCACATCAACGCGATAAGCGTTATGCAGATAATCATCAGCCTAAGAACGACCCGTTCCTGCTGCATTTTTGACCTCCTTATCCTTGCCTTCCGGCGGGTAAGAGGCTAACCTGACGTTGCTAGACGTTCAGAGTGGCCTCGGGTTGATGTATCGACTCGGGGCCTTTCTCTTTCTATCCTCGACTAAACTGAAGCTCCGGATAAAAAGATCCAGAGCACCCACCAGCAGTCTATCCGATAATCCCCAGGGTTAAATTAGCCGTTCTGTTAACGTTGCGAACGGCGGCGCATTTCTCAGTAGAAATAAAAGAGGGGCGATGATTATCGCCCCTGGGTGAATGTGTTTATTGCAATTAAGCGGCTTCGGTGTGCTTCTGGCGCTTATCCTGCTTTAGCAACTTTTCCGGCTTACTGGCCGCCAGCGCATCCGGCTCGAAATCATCCACGTTGATCGAACGCAGACGGCTCTCTTCGGCTTTCACCAGGATCTTCGCTTCATCGGCGCTGATTTTACCTTCCTCCAGCGCCCGCTGTGCCAAACGATCCAGTCGGGTGAATGGCAGGTTTTTACCACTCTCCTTGCAAAGACGCAGGTGAATGGGCTCAGCGGCAATCACGTCCGCCAATGCGGCTTCCAGCAGGCCGACCGGGTTATGCTCGCTCGGCGTCAGATACTGACCGCGCCCCAGACGGCTGCGGGTGGCAGACGGCTGTTGGAGGATCTTGGCCAATTGGTGATCCAGACGGTCAGAAGGTGCAGTATGCACGCGGCCGAACGGGAAGATCACGAAGCGCATCGCACCGGCGATAAAGCGGTTCGGGAAGTTGCGCAGCAGATCGTCCAACGCTTGTTCCGCCTGGTGCAGACTGTCCTGCACGCCCCAGTGAACCAGCGGTAAGTCTTCTTTCTGGCGGCCTTCGTCTTCAAAACGCTTCAGCGTAGCGGAAGCCAGGTACATTTGGCTGAGAATATCCCCCAGACGCGCCGAGATACGCTCGCGGCGCTTCAGGCTGCCGCCCAGCACCCCCATAGAAACGTCCGACAGCAGCGCCAGGTTAGCGCTCAGGCGGTTCAACTGCTGATAATAACGGCGAGTCGCGTCTTTGGTTGGTGTGCCACTGGTGCGGCCGTTGGTCAGGCCCAGCCAGAAGCTGCGCACCTTGTTGCTGCCCACGTGGCCCAGATGGCCGAACAGCGATTTATCGAAGGCGTTCAGGTCGTTATTTTGCGCTGCCGCCATTTCATCCAGCACATAAGGATGGCAACGGATAGCGCCCTGACCGAAGATCATCATGGTGCGGGTCAGGATATTCGCGCCTTCCACCGTAATGGCGATAGGCGCACCCTGATAGGCACGGGCCAGGAAGTTGGATTTGCCCAGCATGATGCCTTTACCGCCGGCAATATCCATTGCATCGATGATTGCCTGCTGGCCTCTGTGGGTACAGTGGTATTTCACGATGGCCGACAGCACCGCCGGTTTCTCGCCCAGCATCAGGCCGCTGGTGATAAGCGTAGCCGCAGCATCCATCACATAGGTGTTACCGGCGATACGCGCCAGTGGTTCTTCGATGCCCTCCATCTTGCCGATCGAGATTTTGAACTGACGGCGGATATGGGCGTAAGCGCCAATGCCCAACGCCATGGATTTCACGCTACCGGTGGAGTTGGAAGGCAGGGTGATGCCGCGGCCTACCGACAGGCATTCAACCAGCATACGCCAGCCCTGACCGGCCATTTTTGGTCCGCCAATGATGTAATCGATCGGCACGAACACGTCGTTGCCGCGGGTAGGGCCGTTTTGGAACGGCACGTTCAGCGGGAAGTGACGGTTACCGATTTCAACGCCCGGAGTGCTGGTTGGGATCAGCGCACAGGTGATGCCCGGCGATTCGTTATTGCCCAGCAGGTGGTTCGGGTCATAAAGTTTGAACGCCAGGCCCAGCACAGTCGCCACCGGTGCCAGCGTGATGTAGCGCTTGTTCCAGGTCAGGCGCATGCCCAATACCTGTTCGCCTTGCCACTCACCCATGCAGACGGTACCGACGTCCGGAATAGCGCCGGCATCGGAACCCGCTTCCGGGCTGGTCAGGGCGAAGCAAGGGATCTCGTCGCCGCGCGCCAGGCCCGGCAGATAATGATTTTTCTGCTCGTCAGTCCCGTAATGCTGCAGCAGTTCGCCCGGGCCGAGGGAGTTCGGTACGCCGACGGTGATAGCCAGGATGCCGGAAACGCCAGCCAGTTTTTGCAGCACGCGCGCCTGAGCATAAGGAGAGAAATCCAGGCCGCCGTACTCTTTCTTGATGATCATCGCGAAGAAACGGTGTTCTTTCAGGTATGCCCACAGTTCCGGCGGCAAATCGGCCAGTTCGTGGGTGATCTGGAAGTCGTTGGCCATGCGGCAAGCTTCTTCCACCGGGCCGTCAATAAACGCCTGCTCTTCGGCGGTCAGCTGCGGTTTCGGGTAATTATGCAGCTTGTTCCAGTCCGGCGTCCCGCGGAACAGATCGCCTTCCCACCAGGTGGTACCGGCTTCGATCGCTTCCTTTTCGGTGGTGGACATAGGGGGCATTACCTTGCGGAACGCACGCAGCGCCGGTGCAGACAGCATCGAACGGCGCAGTGACGTGATGTTCAGTGGCAGCAGGATAATCGCCAGCGGCAGCAGCATCCAGAAGGTCCAAAGACCTATGGCGCCCATGGCAGCGGTGTATGCCAGAAGGATAAGGCTACTGAGGGTGAGGTTCACTCGGTGATAGAACACCACACCAATGAGTGCCAGTAAAACAACAATACTAAGAACCATCATAAGAAGCTCCAAAGTGGCAAGAGGTCTGACCTGTTGTGTGTATGTAATAGGTTTTAGTACAAGCCCATATTTTTATCAATGCATTTACAGTTTAATTACAACTTAAGTCACAATCTGACCGCATCAATCATCAAAAACCTCAGCGGCACCTCAACGAAGGCGCTGTTTGACTCAGAGTGCTTCTCGGTTTTTCCCCGATCCGGTACACTGCGGGGCGGAAGATTGACGATAACAAGAGGTTCCTCATGTACCACGACCTTATTCGCAGTGAACTGAACGAAGCGGCCGATACCCTGGCGAAATTTATCAATGACGATGCCAATATCGACGCCATTCAACGCGCGGCAGTGCTGCTGGCCGACTCCTTCAAAGCCGGCGGGAAAGTCATTTCCTGCGGTAACGGTGGCTCCCACTGTGACGCCATGCACTTTGCCGAAGAGCTGACCGGCCGCTACCGTGAAAACCGTCCGGGTTATCCGGCGATTGCCATTTCCGATGTCAGCCACCTGTCTTGCGTCAGCAACGACTTCGGCTACGAGTATGTGTTTTCGCGCTATGTGGAAGCGGTAGGCCGCGAAGGCGACGTACTGCTGGGGATTTCCACCTCAGGTAACTCCGGCAATATCATTAAAGCTATTGAAGCGGCACGTGCCAAAGGGATGAAAGTGATCACCCTGACCGGCAAAGACGGCGGCAAAATGGCCGGCTCCGCAGACGTGGAAATTCGCGTACCGCACTTCGGTTACGCCGACCGTATTCAGGAAATTCATATCAAAGCGATCCACATCTTGATTCAGCTGATCGAAAAAGAGATGGTTAAGGCTTAACGGCTTTAGGGGGCGTACTGCCCCCGCTAATATTGCATTGGGGTGCGCGTGCCGCGCTCCAATAGACGGCGTCAGGGTGGTTAAGGAGTGGCAAGCGATGTGTGAACTGCTCGGGATGAGCGCAAACGTACCGACCGATATTTGCTTTAGCTTTACCGGGCTGGTTCAGCGCGGTGGCCGTACCGGGCCACATAAAGATGGTTGGGGCATTACCTTCTATGAAGGGAACGGTTGCCGCACGTTTAAAGATCCCCAGCCGAGTTTCGACTCGCCGATCGCCCGTCTGGTGCAAGAATATCCAATTAAGTCCTGCGCGGTGGTGTCGCATATCCGCCAGGCCAATCGCGGTGAAGTGGCGCTGGAAAATACCCACCCCTTTACCCGTGAGCTGTGGGGCCGTAACTGGACCTACGCGCACAATGGCCAATTGAAAGGTTATCGCCAGTTGGAAACCGGCAACTTCCGCCCGGTCGGCCAGACTGACAGCGAATATGCTTTCTGCTGGTTGCTGCACCAGCTTTCCCTGAAGTACCCACGGACTCCGAGCCGTTGGCCGCCAGTATTCCGCTATATCGCGCTGTTGGCAGATCAACTGCGCCAGAAAGGGGTCTTCAACATGCTGCTGTCGGACGGGCGCTTTGTGATGGCGTACTGTTCCACCAATTTGTATTGGATCACGCGTCGCGCGCCATTTGGCAAAGCTACGCTGCTCGATCAGGACGTGGAGATTGATTTCCAGCAGCAGACCACACCTAACGATGTGGTCACGGTGATTGCCACCCAACCGCTGACGGCGAATGAAACCTGGCACAAGATTGCACCAGGTGAATTCGCGTTATTTCACTTCGGTGAGCGGCTTGGCCTGGGCGAAGGGATTGGTGCTGACGGCGGGAGCCGTGGTTGACGCATACTGCGTCATCTGGCTGCTGCTCATCAACGGTTGGCCCAGCACGTACTGACCGTTGGATACCCCTACCATTGGCGGTTGATGGTTTTTGACGAAGTAGTCATAACCTGGCTTCAACTGGCGCCAAAAAGCGATGTAGTTAGACGAACTGTGGCGTTTGAGGTTCTGCTCGGTCATGCGGAACGGGTAGATACTGATATCAATCCGGCTCTGACCATAAGCGAACGCAGCTTCGACATAACGGTAAATCTCATCCATATAGGTGTTGGTCATCGCATAACACCCAATTGATTTACATTCACCGTGGATCATCAGATAAGCGCCGGAATACCCCTGTGATTTATCGTAATCATTAGGGAAGCCGATATTTATTGCCCGATAATACTTACTGTCGGGTTTTAGATGGCGCGAGTCGACGCTATAAAAGCCTTCCGGACTTTTAAAGTCACCTTCACGGCGTTTCGGGCCGAGACCGCCGGAGAAATTGCAGATGGGGAAAGAGTTCACCAGGCGGAATTCGTTGCCCATTTTGGCATACAACTCCAGCGTGCGTTCCTCTTTGAATATCTGAATATAAACCGGTGAACCCACTAATTGCTGCTTAACGACCGGTGCCTCGGGAACCTGCTCGCTGGCGCTGCAGGCCGTGATCATCGGCATAGAAAAAAGCATCGCAAACAACAACGCGATTTTGCTCATTATTATTCCTGCTTATATTTATCTGCTGGCTCAATGTAGACATGGCCAACATGCCACTGATTATTGTTTTACGGTGTTAAAACTCCGTCAGATTACCAGCGTGTTCTTTTTTAGCAATATGCGATGTGTATAAAAAAACTACAAACTTCGATAAAAGTGAATCGACAGGCAGATTTTAACGATTGGTGGTGTAAAACAGCGGAAATTTAATTGCGTTTGCTTGACTCAGGTCACTGCCCAGCGCAGAAAAATGTTGTGAAAAATGTTAATATCCCGGCTCGAATTAATCTGCTGTTACGTCCGCAGAATGAGGTGTTGAGCTTATCTCTCGGGGTATTGAATTGCCCCCGCGGCAACAAAGTTTTAACAGCGTTTTAGCACGCAAAAAATGGATCCAGGAGTTAATCAACGGAATGTTCGCGACCCCATTTTGTCAGTGCGAAAGATTTCATGTTGAGCGTGATGCCGTTGCGCTTAACCCAGAGGCTGCAGATGCAGTCTCATCATCCAGGCATCGTCAGCACCAGCCTCTGGGGCCGGTAAGACGTGTGAAACTAACCAACATCGTATAAATCTTATGATTAAAATCAGAAAAGGGTTAGATCTGCCCATTGCCGGAACACCGGTTCAGGCAATTCATGACGGCCCAATCATTCAGCATGTCGCCCTGCTTGGGGAAGAATACGTCGGAATGCGCCCGTCCATGCTGGTGCAGGAAGGCGATAGCGTTAAGAAAGGTCAGGCGCTGTTCGAAGATAAAAAGACCCCTGGAGTATTCTTCACTGCGCCAGCCAGCGGTCGCATCGTAGCCATCAACCGTGGTGAACGGCGCGTCTTGCAGTCGGTGGTGATCGCCATCGAAAATGGCGGTGACGAACAGCTGGAGTTTGCCCATTACCCGATGGCGGAACTGGCCATGTTGCCGCGTGAGCAGGTCGAAAGCGAACTGATCGCCAGTGGCCTGTGGACCGCGCTGCGCACCCGCCCCTTCAGCAAAACCCCGGCACCGGGGACAACGCCGCGTGCCATCTTTGTTACCGCCATGGACAGCCAGCCGCTGGCTGCCGATCCGTTGGTGATCATTACCGAACAACTGGCGGCCTTCAACGCCGGGTTGTCGGTATTGGCACGTTTGACCGACGGTAAAGTCCACGTCTGTCACGCACCAGGTGCGAGCCTGGGCAAGCAGCCGGATGCGCAGGTAACCTATAACGAGTTCGTCGGCCCGCATCCTGCCGGGTTGGTGGGCACCCACATCCACTTCCTCGAACCGGTCAGTTTGAAAAAAACCGTCTGGCATATCGGTTATCAGGACGTGATCGCTATAGGGACGTTGTTCACTACCGGCAAGCTCGATACCGATCGGGTGGTGGCGCTGGCCGGCCCACAGGTGGAACAGCCGCAGCTGCTGCGTACCCGCCTGGGCGCCAGCCTCGATGAACTGACCGCCGGCCGTCTTAAAGCCGGTGAAAACCGGGTGATTTCCGGCTCGGTGCTGAGCGGTACCCACGTCGCCGGCCCGAACGCCTATCTTGGTCGTTTCCACTCGCAGGTTTCCGTGCTGGAAGAAGGGCGCGATAAACAGCTGTTCGGTTGGATCGCGCCGTCGCCGGATAAATTCTCCATCACCCGCACCACGCTGGGCCATTTCCTGAAAAACAAGCTGTTCGCCTTCTCGACCACCACCCACGGTGGCGAACGCGCCATGGTTCCGATCGGCAACTATGAGCGGGTGATGCCGCTGGACATCCTGCCGACGCTGCTGCTGCGTGACCTGCTGGCGGGCGACAGCGACAGTGCACAGGCGCTGGGCTGTCTGGAACTGGATGAAGAAGATCTGGCGCTTTGCACCTTCGTTTGCCCCGGCAAGTATGAATACGCTCCGGTGCTGCGCGACGTGCTGACCAAGATTGAGCAGGAAGGATAACCGATGGGCCTGAAGAACTTTTTTGACAAGATTGAGCATCACTTCACTCCGGGCGGCAAGCTGGAAAAGTGGTACCCGCTGTTTGAAGCCACGACGACGGTGTTTTACACCCCGGGTCTGGTGACTCGCGGCGCTTCGCACGTGCGCGACGCCATCGATCTGAAACGCATGATGATCCTGGTATGGCTGGCCGTTTTCCCGGCGATGTTCTGGGGCATGTACAACGTTGGTCAGCAGGCCATTCCGGCGCTGCACCATCTTTACAGCGGCGATCAGCTGCAACAGGTATTGGCGGGCGACTGGCACTACCGGCTGGCGCAATGGTTGGGGGCTTCTCTGACGGCGGATGCAGGTTGGGTCAGTAAAATGGTGCTGGGTGCCTGCTACTTCCTGCCGATATACGCCGTGGTGTTTCTGGTCGGCGGATTTTGGGAAGTGCTGTTCGCTATCATTCGCAAGCACGAGATTAACGAAGGCTTCTTCGTCACCTCGATTCTGTTTGCGCTGATTGTGCCGCCCACGCTGCCGCTGTGGCAGGCCGCGCTGGGGATCAGCTTCGGCGTGGTGGTAGCGAAAGAAATTTTCGGCGGCACCGGGCGCAACTTCCTTAACCCGGCATTGGCGGGGCGCGCTTTCCTGTTCTTCGCATACCCGGCGCAGATTTCCGGTGACCTGGTGTGGACCTCCGCCGACGGTTTCTCCGGCGCGACGCCGCTGGCGCAATGGAGCGCGGGTGGGGCGCACAGCCTGAGCAACGTCGCTACCGGTCAGTCAATCAGCTGGATGGACGCGTTTCTCGGCAACATTCCCGGCTCCGTCGGCGAAGTTTCCACGCTGATGATCCTGCTTGGCGGGGCGATAATCCTGTTCGGCCGTGTGGCATCCTGGCGCATCGTCGCCGGCGTGATGCTGGGCATGATGGCCACTGCCTTCCTGTTTAATTCCATCGGTTCTACCACCAACCCGCTGTTCGCCATGCCGTGGTACTGGCACCTGGTGTTAGGTGGCTTCGCCTTCGGCATGATCTTTATGGCCACCGATCCGGTTTCCGCCTCGTTCACCAATAAGGGGAAATGGTGGTACGGCATCTTGATTGGCGTGATGTGCGTGCTGATCCGGGTGGTCAACCCGGCCTATCCGGAAGGCATGATGCTGGCGATCCTGTTCGCCAACCTGTTCGCGCCGCTGTTCGATTACCTGGTGGTGCAGGCCAACATCAAGCGGAGAAAAGCCCGTGGCGAATGAATCTAAAAACGACAGCATCGGTAAAACGCTGCTGGTGGTACTGCTGTTGTGTCTGGTGTGTTCTGTGGTGGTGGCGGGTTCCGCCGTCGGCCTGAAGTCCAAACAGCAGGAGCAAAAGCTGCTCGACAAGCAGCGCAATATCCTCGATGTGGCCGGCCTGTTGCAACCGAAAATGGAGGGCGAGCAGGTCAAAACGCTGTTCACCCAACGCATCGAACCCCGGTTACTGGATTTAAACAGCGGTGAGTTTGTTACCGGCAAGGCGGCGGCGTTTGACCTGGCTGCGGCATTGCGTGACGACAGCAAAAGCGCGGCGTTGCCGGCGGCTGACGATCCGGCGGGTATCAAACGCCGCAGTAACCAGGCGGAAATCTATCTGGTGCGTGACGACAGCGGCGCGGTGAACAAAATCGTGCTGCCGGTTTACGGTACGGGCCTGTGGTCAATGATGTACGCCTTTGTTGCATTGGATAATGACGGTAACACGGTGAAAGGAATTACTTACTACCAGCAAGGGGAAACTCCGGGTCTGGGAGGGGAAGTAGAGAATGCCAGCTGGCGTCAGCAGTGGATCGGTAAAAAGCTGTTTGACGATAACGGGCAACCGGCGATCCGCGTAGTGAAAGGCGGAGCGCGTCAGGGAGATGAACACGGGGTGGACGGCTTGTCCGGTGCCACGCTGACCTCCAACGGCGTACAGCATACTTTTGACTTCTGGTTGGGCGAGCACGGCTTTGGCCCGTTCCTGAAAAAAGTTCGTGAAGGAGCGCTGAAAAATGGCTGATTCCAAAGAGATTAAACGGGTCCTTTTAGGGCCTCTGTTCGACAACAACCCGATCGCCCTGCAGGTGTTGGGCGTCTGCTCCGCGCTGGCGGTGACCACCAAGCTGGAAACGGCGGTGGTGATGACCATCGCGGTGACGCTGGTCACGGCGTTCTCCAGCTTCTTTATTTCGTTGATCCGTCACCATATTCCGAACAGCGTGCGCATCATCGTGCAGATGGCGATTATCGCCTCGCTGGTGATCGTGGTCGATCAGCTGTTGCGTGCCTATGCGTTCGAGATTTCCAAGCAGCTGTCGGTGTTTGTTGGCCTGATCATCACCAACTGTATCGTGATGGGGCGCGCCGAAGCTTATGCCATGAAGTCACCGCCCATCGAGAGTTTCATGGACGGTATCGGCAATGGGCTGGGGTACGGGGTGATCCTGGTGCTGGTTGGCTTCCTGCGTGAGCTGTTCGGTTCTGGCAAGCTGTTTGGCATCCCGGTGCTGGAAACAGTACAGAACGGTGGTTGGTATCAGCCAAACGGTTTGTTCCTGCTGGCACCGAGCGCGTTCTTTATCATCGGCCTGCTGATTTGGGCGCTCCGCACCCTGAAACCAGCGCAGATCGAAAAGGAGTAATGGCCGATGGAACATTATATCAGCCTGTTTGTACGCGCAGTGTTCGTAGAGAACATGGCGTTGGCGTTCTTCCTGGGGATGTGTACCTTCCTGGCGGTGTCGAAGAAGGTCTCGACCGCCTTTGGTTTGGGGATTGCGGTTACCCTGGTGCTCGGCATCTCGGTGCCGGTGAACAACCTGGTCTACAACCTGATCCTGCGTGATGGCGCACTGGTGGAAGGCGTTGATCTGAGCTTCCTCAACTTCATCACCTTTATCGGCGTGATTGCTGCGCTGGTGCAGATTCTGGAGATGATCCTCGATCGCTTCTTCCCGTCGCTGTACAACGCACTCGGCATTTTCCTGCCGCTGATCACCGTGAACTGCGCCATCTTCGGCGGCGTGTCCTTCATGGTGCAACGTGACTACAACTTCGCCGAATCGGTGGTGTACGGCTTCGGTTCCGGCACCGGTTGGATGTTGGCGATAGTCGCGATGGCGGGGATCCGCGAAAAACTCAAGTATGCCAATGTCCCCGCAGGGTTGCGCGGCCTGGGCATTACCTTTATCACCACCGGGCTGATGGCGTTGGGCTTTATGTCCTTCTCCGGTGTTCAGTTGTAAAGGCGGGAAGAATTTATGGAAATTATTTTAGGCGTCGCGATGTTTACCGGCATCGTTATGGTGCTGGTACTGCTGATCCTGTTCGCCAAATCGAAGCTGGTGAACACCGGTGACATTGCGGTGGAAGTGAACGGCGATTTGGACAAAAGCTTTACCGCTCCGGCGGGCGACAAGTTGCTGAATATGCTCTCCAGCCAGGGGATCTTCGTGTCGTCCGCCTGTGGCGGCGGCGGTTCCTGCGGGCAATGTCGGGTGGTGATCAAAGAGGGCGGCGGCGATATCCTGCCGACTGAACTGTCGCACATCAACAAGCGTGAAGCGAAAGAGGGTTGCCGCCTGGCCTGTCAGGTGAACGTGAAGCAAAACCTGAAAATCGAGCTGCCGGAAGAAATCTTTGGCGTGAAGAAGTGGGAGTGCGAAGTTATCTCCAATGATAACAAAGCCACCTTTATCAAAGAGCTGAAGCTGAAAATTCCTGACGGTGAAGACGTGCCGTTCCGTGCAGGTGGGTTTATCCAGATCGAAGCGCCGGCGCACGACATCAGCTATGCCGATTTTGACGTGCCGGAGGAGTACCGCGGTGACTGGGACAAATTCAACCTGTTCCGCTATCGCTCAGTGGTGAATGACACCACGGTGCGCGCCTATTCCATGGCGAACTATCCGGATGAAAAGGGCATTATCATGCTCAACGTGCGTATCGCTACGCCACCGCCGCGCGATCCTGACGTGCCGCCGGGCATTATGTCTTCCTATATCTGGTCGTTGAAGGCCGGTGACAAGGTGACCATCTCCGGGCCGTTCGGCGAGTTCTTCGCCAAGGACACCGACGCCGAAATGATCTTTATCGGTGGCGGTGCCGGCATGGCGCCGATGCGTTCACACATCTTTGACCAGCTCAATCGCCTGAAGTCCAAGCGCAAAATCACCTTCTGGTACGGCGCGCGTTCGCTGCGTGAGATGTTCTACGAGGACGATTTCAACCGGTTGCAGGAAGAGAATGAAAACTTTACCTGGCACGTGGCGCTTTCCGATCCGCAGCCAGAGGATAACTGGACGGGTTACACCGGCTTTATCCATAATGTTCTGCTGGAAAACTATCTGCGGAACCACCCGGCACCGGAAGACTGCGAATTCTACATGTGCGGTCCGCCAATGATGAACGCCGCGGTGATCAAGATGCTGAAAGATCTGGGCGTCGAAGACGAAAACATCATGCTGGATGACTTTGGTGGCTAAATGCGCGTAGGGGCTATGAAGGGCTGGATGACGACGGTGGTGCTGAGCGCCACCCTGTTATTGACCGGTTGCGGGCCGGAGCAGGTGAATCTCGAGGGTAAAACCATGGGGACCTCCTATTCGATCCGCTACGTCACCGGTGACGACACGCCGTCCGCCGCCAAGATACAGGCGGAGATCGACAAGCGGCTGGAGTTGGTGAATGACCAAATGTCCACCTATCGGCCGGGCTCGGAACTGAGCCGCTTCAACGCCAGTCGCGCAGTGGATAAACCCTTCCCGGTGTCGGCGGCCACGGCCGAGGTGGTGCTGGAGGCGCTGCGTATCAACCGCGTTACCGACGGCGCGCTGGACGTGACCGTCGGGCCGTTGGTTAACCTGTGGGGCTTCGGGCCGGAAGGGCGGCCGGACAAGGTGCCGAGCGCCGCCGCACTGGAACAGCGCCGCGCCTGGACCGGTATCGACAAGCTGTCGGTACAGGGCAACGCGTTGGTCAAACGCATTCCGGAGCTGTACGTCGATCTGTCCTCGATCGCCAAGGGGTACGGGGTGGATGTGATTGCCCAGTACCTGCAGTCGCAGCAGGTGAAAAACTATATGGTCGATATTGGCGGCGAGGTGCGCACTCGCGGCCATAACGGTGAGAAAAAACCGTGGCGCATCGCCATTGAGCGGCCGACCGCCGGCATGGAGCAGAAAGCGCAATTGGTGATCCAGCCCGGTGAGATGTCGATAGCCACCTCCGGGGATTACCGTAACTATTTCGAACAGGACGGCGTGCGTTATTCGCATACCATAGATCCGATCACCGGCCGCCCGATCCATCACCATCTGGTGTCGGTCACGGTGTTGAGCCCAACCTGCATGGCTGCAGACGGTTTGTCGACCGGATTAAACGTACTGGGGCCGGAACGCGGCATGGCATTGGCGAACCTGATGGGGATCCCGGTGTTCATGATTGTGAAAACCGCCGCCGGTTTTGAAGAACGCTACTCTGAGGCGTTTAAACCCTATTTGAACAAGCACTCGTGAGGTCGCTATGTTGACGATATTTGTCGCCACCTTCGTGTTGTTTCTGCTGATTGTCGGCGGCATGTCCCTGGGCTACGTGTTTAAACGTAAAAGCCTGCAGGGCAGCTGCGGCGGCATTACGGCGCTGGGGATGGATAAGGTCTGCGACTGTCCGGAACCTTGCGATGCGCGTAAAAAACGCCTGGAGAAAGAGGCGTTGCGCCAGCAGCAGTTGGAAAAGCACCGGATTATCTGACTTGGAAAAGCATCGGATTATCTGACTACAAGGGGCGCATGCGGCGCCCCTTTTTCTATCGGTTATTTGGCCTGGCGAAAGTTTTTCGCGTCGGCCGGTGAGTTGACCATCACCCCGTCGACCCCAAGCGCCAGCGCCTGCTGGTAGTCTGCCGGGGTATTGATACCAAACAGCACGATGTGCGCCGGGCCTTGCGAACGGAAGCAGTCGATCGATTCTTTGTCCCAGGTCAGAAACGCCTTGGAGCGCCCCTCGCCCAGGGTAAATTTCTCCACCACTTCCACTTCCCGCTTCAGTTCAAGCCCGTACCAGCGTGGCTGCTGGTTATCCGGCTTCAGTTCGCACAGGTGCGACAGGCTGATATTCGCCAGCAGGTCGCGGGTTTCATCGCGGGTTTCGAAATGCTTGATAGCCGGCGGTAACGCCTGCAAATATTTGGCATCGGTGGAGTAAACGCGGGTGCGGTTCAGGCTGTCGGTTTTCTCCAGCGTTGCCAGCAAGGTTTTACCGAACTGGGCCGGATTGGCATCCGGTGACTTGATGTCCAGATAGAAATTAACCTTGGGGAAGTCGTTGAGTATTTCATCCAGCCGAGGAATGCCAATGCCTTTCCCCCGGAACGGATGCGTTTCCCCTTTGGCAAATGACCAGCCGGCGTCAACTTTTGCCAGTTGTTCGGCGGTGTAAGCGGAGACCAGACCCTGTTGGTTGGTCAGCGCCTTCAGATCTGAAGGGCGGTACAGCACGATAACGCCGTCTTTGGATTCCTGCAGGGTGATCCAAATGGCGTCGGCATCGTTTTTCAGTGCGGTTTCAATCGCGACGCGGGTATTTTCCGGTGCGTCGGCAGTGCCACCGCGGTGCGCAATAATGGCAGGGGCTGCGCTCGCGGCAAGGGAGATCAGGGATAATGCTGAAGCGAATAAATAGACCGAGAATGTTTTCATGTAGGGCACCTTCCTGTGCGTAAGGTTTATTGTTATCAGTAATTGAGGCGATTAATTTGCCACAGCGTACTATTCAAAAATTACGCTTTTTTAACAAGTCGAAGATAATTGGGTGAAACCCTGTTTTCTCCGAGCTGATCCGAGTTTTGCCGAGGCTTGAGCTTTCCATTATTGGCTGTATACTTATACAGTATTATTGGAGGGGCGATGCGTAAAATCATTCATGTCGATATGGACTGCTTCTTCGCGGCGGTAGAAATGCGCGACGATCCCAGCCTGCGCGATATTCCGTTGGCGATTGGCGGCAGCGCCGACCGGCGTGGGGTGATCAGCACCGCCAACTATCCTGCGCGTCGCTATGGCGTGCACAGTGCCATGTCGACGGCGATGGCGCTCAAGCTTTGTCCGCACCTTAAGCTGCTGCCCGGTCGCATGGCGGCGTACAAGGAAGCCTCGCTGCATATCCGTGAAATTTTTGCCCGCTACACCCCGCTGATCGAACCGCTGTCTCTGGATGAAGCCTATCTGGACGTAACCGACTGCAGCCAGTGCAACGGCTCGGCGACGCTGATCGCCGAACAAATCCGTCAGGCGATAGCCGATGAACTGAACCTCACCGCGTCTGCCGGTATCGCGCCCATCAAATTCCTCGCCAAAATAGCCTCGGAGCTGAATAAGCCGAACGGCCAATACGTCATTACCCCGGCGCAGGTTCCCGCGTTTTTACAGCAACTGCCGCTGAGTAAAATCCCGGGCGTGGGAAAAGTGACCGCCAAACGGTTGGAAGAAGTGGGGTTGATCACCTGCGCCGACGTGCAGCAGTACGATCTGGCAGCGTTGTTAAAGCGCTTTGGTAAATTTGGCCGCGTCCTTTGGGAACGCTGTCAGGGCATCGATCTGCGTGAGGTTTCGCCTGAGCGGCTGCGCAAGTCGGTGGGGGTAGAACGCACGCTGGCGGAGGACATTCATGCCTGGGAAGAGTGCGAAGCGCTGATCGTCGAAAAACTCTACCCGGAACTGGAAATGCGCTTGCGTAAGGTAAAACCGGATCTGCATATCGCCCGCCAAGGTGTGAAGCTGAAGTTTCAGGATTTCCAGCAAACAACGCAGGAACACGTTTGGCCGGTGCTGAACAAAGACGATTTGATCAACGTAGCGCGGCAGGCATGGAGCGAGCGGCGTGAAGGACGAGGGGTGCGGCTGGTAGGTTTGCACGTGACGCTGCTGGATCCGCAGCTGGAGCGCCAGTTGTTGCTGCCGTGGGAATAACAAGGGCGCAATGTACAATTGCGCCCTTATCTGAACTGCTCGGTCATTTCTGGGGTTCAGCGTGCCGAACCCGGCAGATTACGCGCGCTCTGGGATAGCCTTCAGCAGCGCCGTCAGCAGCTTCCAGTACAGACCCACGCTTTCGATATGCACCTGCTCATCCGGCGAATGTGGCCCGGTGATGGTTGGCCCAATCGACACCATATCCATATTCGGATAAGGCTTTTTAAACAGGCCGCATTCCAGCCCGGCGTGGATCACCATGATGTTCGGCGTCTTGTTGAACAGATCCTGATAGATCTCGCGTACCAAATGCATGACCGGTGAGTCAGCGTCCGGCTGCCAGCCAGGGTAGCCGCCTTTCGGTGCCACTTTGGCGTTGGCCAACTGGCCCAGCGCGGTCAGCATGCCGACCACGTAATCTTTACCGCTGTCGATCAACGAACGGATCAGACAGATGATTTCTGCTTCGCTGTCGCTAGTGGTCACTACGCCCACGTTCAGTGAGGTTTCCACCACGCCTTTCACCGCGTCGCTCATGCGGATCACACCGTTTGGCGTACCGTTGAGCAGCGCCAGGAAACGTTGCTGGCTGTCGGCGGTCATCGCCTGAGACGTACTGGTGGTTGGCTCCAGCAGTACGGTAATGTTCTTCTCTTTAGCGGACAGCTCATTTTGCAGGGTGGCCAGGAACGCCTGGCTCAGTGCTTTGAGCTCATCGGCCTTAGCCGCCGGTACGGCAACCACGGCAGAAGCTTCACGCGGGATGGCGTTGCGCAGGGTGCCGCCGTTCAGGTCCAGCAAGCGCAGGTTCAACGCAGAGGCATTATCGAACAGGAAGCGCGCCAGCAGCTTGTTGGCGTTGCCCAGACCGACGTGAATATCCGCGCCGGAGTGGCCGCCTTTCAGGCCCTTGAGCGTCAGTTTCAGAGTCTGGTAACCGGCCGGTACGGCTTCACGCTGCAGCGGCAGGGTGGTGATAAAATCAATACCGCCGGCGCAACCCATGTAGATCTCGCCTTCTTCTTCGGAGTCGGTGTTGATCAGGATATCCGCCTGCAGCCAGTTAGCCTGCAGCCCGAACGCACCGTCCATGCCGGCTTCTTCGGTCATGGTCAGCAGCACTTCCAGCGGACCGTGCTCGACGCTGTCGTCTGCCAGTACCGCCAGCGCGGAGGCCATGCCGATGCCGTTGTCGGCGCCCAGCGTGGTGCCGCGCGCTTTGATCCACTCGCCGTCGATATACGGCTGGATTGGATCCTTGGTGAAGTCGTGCACGGTGTCGTTATTCTTCTGCGGCACCATGTCCAGGTGCGCCTGCAGGGCAACCGGCTTGCGGTTTTCCATGCCTTTGGTGGCCGGCTTGCGCAGCAGGATATTGCCTACCTGGTCACGCTCGGCGTGCAGGTTTTTCTCTTTGGCCCATTCGAGGATGTGCTGCGCCAGCGCTTCTTCATGATAAGAAGGGTGCGGAATAGAGCAGATTTTGGCAAAAATATCCCACAGCGGCTGTGGCGAAAGTTGAGACAATTCAGACACAATAAGTCTCCTGTAACGGCATTCTCGGCATAGCGGGAATGCCGCTCGGTTAGGGTTAGGGGCATCTGTGCGGCTTTGGCACGATCTCCAGAGAATATCACTTTCTACCGGGCGGTGCCCGTCCCGAATTGTGCTGTTTAAGCGCTTGATCACACTAGTTTGCTGCGCCGCAGCTCATTTTTTCAGCATCAATCACCAGAGGAAATACTTATGATTTCCACGGTACAACTGGTATTCGTCGCGTCCAGTCTCTATAATCTCGCGCAACCTTTTTTCCCCTGATTACTGAATAAGCCACACCTTGGCTGGCTGGGACACCATTCTATGAGCGAAAAATACGTTGTTACCTGGGACATGCTGCAAATGCAAGCGCGCAAACTGGCTCACCGCCTGCTGCCCGTAGACCAATGGACAGGAATTATTGCCGTAAGCCGCGGCGGCCTGGTGCCTGCAGCCTTACTGGCGCGTGAACTGGGTATTCGCCATGTGGATACCGTGTGTATTTCCAGCTATGACCATGACAACCAACGCGAAATGAAAGTGCTCAAGCGCGCTGAAGGCGACGGTGAAGGCTTTATCGTCATCGACGATCTGGTGGATACCGGCGGTACTGCGAAAGCCATCCGCGAGATGTACCCGAAAGCGCATTTCGTCACCATCTTCGCCAAGCCGGCAGGTCGTCCACTGGTGGACGATTATGTGGTTGATATCCCACAGGATACCTGGATCGAGCAGCCATGGGACATGGCGGTGACCTTCGTGCCACCGATCGGCGGTCGTTAAGTTCGACAGGCTGTTCCATTAAAACGCCCGGTTTCGCCGGGCGTTTGCGTTATTTTGGTTTATCGCCCCAGAGTTAGGTACACTACCTCCAGTTGATTAGGCTGTTTGCGGCCTATAGCCAGATTTACGGAGGCTGTTGTTACCATGGCACAAGCCAACCTTTCTGAAATTCTGTTCAAACCCTCATTTAAACATCCTGAGACCTCGACGCTGGTGATGCGCGCGCGCAACAAAGTTAGCGCCGATCTGCATTCCACGCTGGAAGGCAACACAGTCAGCAATTGGTATCGCATGCTTAACCCGCTGTTGTGGGCCTGGCGCGGCGTTGATCCGATCGAAATCAACGAAGTGCTGGCGCGCATCGCGGTCGCCGATGTGGAGCACACCAACGACAAGTGGCTGGATACCGTGGTCGGTTACCGTAACGGCAACTGGATTTACGAATGGGTACACCAGGGCATGCGCTGGCAACAGAGCGCGTTGGAACAGCAGGATCCTTTGATCGGCGGCCAGCACTGGCTCAACGCCGCCAATTTTTACAGCATCGCCGGCTACCCGCACCTGAAAGGGGACGAACTGGCCGAGCAGGCCGAGGCGCTCTCCTGCCGGGCTTACGAAGAAGCCGCGCTGTTGCTGCCTTATCAGTTGAAAGAGCTGGAGTTCCGCATTGAAGGTGGCAGCAGCATCAATGGCTTCCTGCACCTGCCGGAAAAGGGCGAGGCTCCGTTCCCGACGGTGTTGATGTGCGGCAGCCTGGATACGCTGCAAACTGACTATCACCGCCTGTTCCGCGATTATCTGGCACCGCACGGCATCGCCATGCTGACCATCGATATGCCTTCCATCGGCTCCTCTTACAAGTGGAAGCTGACGCAAGATTCCAGTTTCCTGCATCAGCAGGTGCTGATCCAACTGGCCTCGGTGCCGTGGGTCGATCATCAGCGCGTTACCGCGTTTGGCTTCCGTTTTGGTGCCAACGTGGCGGTGCGTCTGGCCTATCTGGAGCCACAGCGGCTGCGGGGCGTGGCTTGTCTGGGGCCGGTGGTGCATCGCCTGCTGTGCGACAGCAAAACGCAACAGCACGTGCCAGACATGTACATGGACGTGCTGGCCAGCCGGATGGGGATGGCCAATGCATCGGATAACGTGCTGAAGGTAGAACTGAACAGCTATTCGCTGAAAACTCAAGGGCTGCTGGGCCGCCGTTGCCCGACGCCAATGCTGGCCGGTTACTGGGATCAGGATCCGCTCAGCCCGAAAGAAGAAGCGCAGTTGATCGCTTCATCCTCGTTGGACGGCAAACTGATCGCCATACCGCGCGCGCCTGTTTACAGCAGTTTCCACAAGGCATTGCTGCAAATGACCCACTGGATGAAAGATAAAATGCGTTAATTAGTTGCTAAATTTTAACAATTTGTTAAAAAGAGTGGTCTACATTGAGGAGGTTAAAGAATGACGTTACCGAGTGGTCACCCTAAAAGCCGACTAATGAAACGTTTCGCCAGCTTGGGGCCGTACCTGCGTGAAGGGCAGTGTGAGAACGACCGTTTTTTCTTTGATTGTTTAGCCGTGTGCGTCAATGTTAAGCCTGCTCCAGAGAAGCGTGAGTTCTGGGGTTGGTGGATCGAACTGCATGCCGAAGATACGCGTTTCACCTACGCCTATCAGTTTGGCCTGTTTGATAAAGATGGGCACTGGACGCCGGAAAAGATTAAGGATGCTGAAGTGAAAACCAAGTTGGAAACCACCCTGCGTGATTTCCACCGTCGTCTGGGCGAGCTGCTGACCACCATGGAACTGACGCTTGAACCGGCCGAGAATTTCAAAGAAAAACTGATTAAACTTTCCGCCTGACCCCGTTAGACCACAAGTATTCTGCTGATTTCGCGTTGTGCCTGTTGGCATAACGCGTCTCTCCTGTTACAAAGTCCTTTGCATTATTCTTCTCATCTTACACGGCAGAAATACTATGAACGGCAGCCAGACACTGGTTGTGAAATTGGGCACCAGCGTGTTGACCGGCGGATCGCTGCGTCTTAACCGTGCTCACATTGTCGAACTGGTACGCCAGTGCGCACAACAGCATGCAGCGGGTCACCGCATCGTTATCGTCACCTCCGGCGCAATTGCCGCCGGGCGCGAACATTTGGGTTACCCCGAACTCCCCGCCACCATCGCCTCCAAGCAGCTGCTGGCGGCGGTCGGACAGAGCCGGCTGATCCAACTGTGGGAGCAACTGTTCTCCATTTACGGCATCCACGTCGGGCAGATGTTGCTGACGCGCGCCGATCTGGAAGACCGCGAACGCTTCCTCAACGCGCGTGACACCATGACCGCGCTGCTGGACAACCGTATCGTGCCGGTAATCAATGAGAACGACGCGGTAGCGACCGCAGAAATCAAGGTAGGCGACAACGACAACCTGTCGGCGCTGGCGGCGATCCTGGCCGGGGCAGACAAATTGCTGTTGCTGACCGATCAGCAAGGCCTGTACACCGCCGACCCACGTAATAACCCGCAGGCGGAACTGATCCGTGAAGTGCACGGCATCGACGATGCACTGCGTGCAATCGCCGGCGATAGCGTTTCCGGCCTGGGCACCGGCGGCATGGGCACCAAGCTGCAAGCTGCCGACGTGGCTTGTCGCGCCGGCATCGACGTGATCATCGCCGCCGGCAGCAAGCCGGGCGTGGTGGCGGACGTTATTGAGGGTAAACCGGTGGGCACGCGTTTCCACGCGCTGGAAACCCCGTTGGAAAACCGTAAACGCTGGATCTTCGGCGCACCGCCGGCCGGTGAGATCACCGTCGACGACGGCGCGGTCGATGCGATTATGGCGCGCGGCAGTTCGCTGCTGCCGAAGGGCATTCGCGAAGTGAAAGGTGATTTCTCCCGTGGCGAAGTGATCCGCATCCGTAACCTGGCGGGGCGCGATTTGGCCCACGGCGTCAGCCGCTACAACAGCGACGCAATGCGCATGATTGCCGGCCATCACTCGCAGGAAATCAGCGAAATTCTCGGTTATGAATACGGCCCGGTGGCAGTGCACCGCGACGATATGATAGTCAGTTAAGGAGTGAGCATGCTAGAGCAAATGGGGAAAGCCGCCAAACAGGCTTCCTGGCAACTGGCGGTGCTGAGCACGGCGAAGAAAAACCAGGTGTTGTCGGTTATCGCCGACCGGCTGGAAGCCGAAAGCGAAGTGATTTTACAGGCTAATGAACAGGACATGGCGCAGGCACGCGCCAGCGGGATGACCGAAGCGCTGCTCGATCGTCTGCTACTGACCCCGGCGCGACTGGCGGCGATCGCCAACGATGTGCGCCAGGTGTGCCGTTTAAACGACCCGGTCGGTCACGTGTTGGACGGTAGCCTGCTGGACAGCGGGCTGAAACTGGAACGCCGTCGCGTGCCGTTGGGCGTGATTGGCGTGATTTATGAAGCACGGCCAAACGTCACCATCGACGTTGCCAGCCTGTGCCTGAAAACCGGCAACGCGGTGATCCTGCGCGGCGGTAAAGAAACCCACCACACCAATCAGGCGACGGTGAAAGTGATCCAGCAGGCGCTGGAACAGTGCGGCCTGCCGGCGGCGGCGGTGCAGGCTATCGACAGCCCGGATCGCGCGTTGGTGAATGAACTGCTGCGCCTGGATCGCTACGTCGATATGCTGATCCCACGTGGTGGCGCGGGCCTGCACAAGCTGTGTCGCGAACAGTCGACCATTCCGGTGATCACTGGCGGTATCGGCGTTTGCCACACCTATGTTGATGACAGCGTTGATTTCGACAAGGCGCTGACGGTGATAGAAAACGCCAAAATTCAGCGCCCAAGCGCCTGTAATTCGCTGGAAACGCTGCTGGTGAACCGCAGCATTGCCACAGAGTTCCTGCCGGCGCTGAGTGCCAGAATGGCAGCGGTGGGGGTTACGTTGCACGCGGCGGAGAATGCCATGCCGCTGCTGCAAGACGGCCCGGCAACGGTGGTGGCGGTCGCGGCAGAGGATTATGACGACGAATGGCTGTCGTTGGATCTGAACGTGGCGCTGGTGGACGATATCGATCAGGCCATCGACCATATCCGCACCCACGGCACCAGCCACTCCGACGCGATCCTCACCCGTTCACTGAGCAGCGCCGAGCACTTCGTTCGCGCGGTGGATTCAAGCGCGGTGTATGTGAATGCCAGCACTCGCTTCACCGACGGCGGCCAGTTCGGCTTGGGCGCAGAAGTGGCGGTCAGCACCCAGAAACTGCACGCCCGCGGCCCAATGGGCCTGGACGCACTGACCACCTATAAGTGGATCGGCTACGGCGACGATTTGGTTCGGGGTTAACGTTTAGTACGGCGTTGAGATTTCATGTAGGGGCGCAGCATGCTGCGCCCTTTTTGTATGCTGGTTCATACCGGAAATTGGCATCGTTGCAGGTCTCAGAGAAACCTAATCTGACAGTCAGCTTGGTGCCAAAAAGGGGCATAACGACTGGCGGCCAAGAGTAAAAAAACAGCCTAAGAATAATTTAAATATCAAGAAAATCAAATCGTGGTCGATAAGCTTATAACTCTTCATTTCTATTTTAATAGGAAATAAAATGGCTGAAAAACTTAGCGAAGGAAAAATAATGGTAGCCCTTAATTGGGCTTACGATAAAGCATTGGATGGTACTATTCCGGGAACGGATTCTTCTTATGAAATGGCTGAAAACTACCAAAAGGGTGAGGCGGACTTAGCGGATAAGGTTAATTCTCTCATCAGATGGCAAAACACCAAATCTGCGACTACCGGGTTTGTTTCCGGGCTTGGGGGGATAATTACTATGCCTGTTGCAATTCCAGCAAGCATTGCAACCG